>NZ_FOTS01000009.1 GCF_900114615.1 Pelosinus propionicus DSM 13327
GCTCTCCGAATGCTTTATAGATTGCGCGCCAACGGCGTAAGCATCCCTTAGGCTTTTCATATCCTATAAGTTCAAGATTAAATCCATTTTCGATAAAAATTTGATTAGGTGTTTTTCCGGTTAAATACTCTCGAACAGCTTTAACTTTAAAATCAGTATGATAGGATATGGAACGGTCAGATACTTTAATCACATTCGAATTTTTCAGTAATAGGCTTTGCTCTAAATTGTTGTACAAGATCTTGCTCATTATTATCCTCCGAAAGATTTAATACTATTGATTATAAACTCAAAAATACCCCTTGTATTGGACTTTTTCTAAAATGTCCAATACAAGGGGCTCAGTTCAATTATTCATAACTATATCTACTCTTTTTCTACCTTGGTGGAGTTTTTCTTCGATTGTAGGATTAGTTAAAAAAGGATAAAACAACATTTCAAGAATACACTTCACAAATTTATGATATTGAGATGCATTCTTAATACCATAAGGAATTCTCTTGAGATTATCAATTAAATCATCTATTAATCGTCCTATATCTATATTTCCTGTATATTCCATGAAGTCTTGGTTAGTTAGTGACTTAACTTTATTCGATGTTGATTCTCTAAACTTCTCAAATAATTCAGGATGCTTTTGTGTATATTGTCTTAGATAGTCTTTCTTATTAACAAACTCATCTTTTTTTATTTTATCATTAATATATTCAAATACGTCTTTCTTAGGTAATCTGGCTATCTCTTTACCGCTTTTGTATTTTTTAAATTTTACCAATGAAGACATTCTTCTTAAATGCTCATCTCTTTCTCGATTTATTACAAAATCCCAGTCATATTTTCGTGCATTATATTCAGAAATATATGTTACTATCGATTTTGGAACTAATAATAATTCTCTTCCTTCATAGAATAACAAATCTTCAATTGAACTATCCCAATCATCAATAGAAGCATTCCAATAAGGTAATGTTTCTTCATGCTTCATAGGAATATCCCAAATATCACATTGCGATTTTGTATAATCAATTAGATGTCTTCTAATGATGTTTGTTACCATATCTGACAATTTATCTTTATCTACGTTATCTACAAATACAATAATATCTTCAATGTTTTTTACAGTTTCATTTTCAATAGCCCTACTCTTAATAATTTCTTCAACAATATCACTTGCATTATATTTCCCTATGCCTTTTCCATTTTTTGTTCCCCGTTTACTAACCCCAAAACAATTTTCTTTCGATTCTGACATAAATTCAAACAAGTCTTTGGCTTTATCATATTCCTTATCAATTATATGGCCTCTTACCCTTGAAAAAAAGCTTTTAATAGTTCGATCCACCTCAATTGACCATGGATCATTCCTTTTTGAAATTAAATAAGGGTCAAGATATAACGGATAATCAACATCAGTATCAATATCAACAAAATCTAATTGAATCTGACTAACTTCTAATTTAAATATTTCGCTGATTCTCATAAATTCAGACTCCTTTGTAAGGTTTCTCATCTATAGCCATTTTAGATATTTCTCTATTGGAACTAACTTGAAAATGAACTTATATATTATTCCCTCATAATGTTAATTCTTTTTTCTTTTAGCGTCTTCCTTTGATCTAAATTCTTACATAAGCTGGTGAACTAAGGCAACACTAATAAAAGAAGGTAGCCACATATATTAAAGTCAAAGAACCTTCGTAGTTATGCACACAATATTCTTACTTATTTATCTTACTTATTTACCAAACCTATTACATAAATAATCTTGAAGATTTTTATCTCGACAAAAAACATAGCAACCTTTCATGCCTCTAGACATTAAAACCTTATAAACATTTTTAATTAAATAGGTTAACTCTTCTGGTTTTTCTTTTAGGCCAGTCTTCCCCATTACATCATAATAGTCATCATAACTGGAATAAATTTTCATCGTATCCGGATCATGTCTTAAATCATTTCCGATAATGACTCCAACGTAGTCAAATTCTAATCCTTGTGATGTATGTACACAACCAATCTGATTCATTTTTTCATCATCTATCGCCCATGGAGACTGAGTAGATCTGCTATTCCACGGCATACTAAAATCAAATTCTTGCATTTTTACATCATCGATTTCTGCATTAGGATTTCCATTTTTTTCTGATGTCCATGGCCATGCATAACCAGCTAATATTCTTGACTTGAATCCTTCCTCATTCTTCTTATTTATTTTTTCTAGGAGAATATTAGGATCATCTACTATCATAAAATCAAAAGTATCCCTATCCCATCCATCGAAATTTGCTGTCTCTTTTATCTGAAGATTGTGATCGACCCAATTTAAAAAGCCTTCTGCTCCGGCGCAACGGAATTGTGCTTCTAATTTTACTTCTACCACTTCAGATTTATACTTAGCTGCAGTAGATTTAATTTCCGCAACAGTTCCTACATCTTCAGGGCGTATTCTTTGATTATCATCTATAAAAAATACATTTATCCTTGAAGCTTTGACCACATCTTCTACCTGATTTTCTCCTTTATACATAAACGCCCCCTTTTTCTTTAGTCGGTGAGCCTCATCTACGACTAACACATCGAATACATCATTCTTCGCATCATAAAAAGAAGCAGAGCCAGAAAATAGAGCTCCTAATCTTTTTTTGCTGCGTTTATTGTTGTTAGAAAGCATGTCAATCATTACCCCTCTAAAAGAAGCATTAGGAGCAACAAATTTTAAATTCTTTTTTCTTTTTAGAAGTTCAACAAACGCATTCATAGCAACTACTGATTTTCCAGTGCCTGGTCCCCCATCTACTATTATGGTGGTTTTAGCAGTTGCACTTTTTACACACGCAATAATGCTTTCATACGCCACCTTCTGTTCATCCAGCAAAGTATATACTTTATTACCATCAAAGATTTCCGAAACATATTCCACGAATTTTTTAGATGGCCTAATCTTTCCATTTTCTATCTGATAGAGAATATCTAAACCATTGCCTTTCCCGACATATTTATTAATAAACTCTTCCAGTTTTTTAGTATCTTTAGCAAAGAAAATTGGTGTTTCTTCAATTATAGTTTTGTATTGCTCAAATAACAAAGGCTCGGAATTCTTTCTCTTATAATTGTGGAGATAAGCACAAGAGTAAGGTTTTAGATTATCTTTGTAAATGGCTTCATTCATATCTGATAAATATTTCACATACGAATAAGCCTGATAAGATGGATGTGCCACTTCCCTTACCTTCTTCCCGATTGAAGTTGTGACAATATCCTCTTTATCCGTAGCATTAGCCACACTCCATTGCTTTAACTCGACAATAATAAAGTTAGCATTACCATCTTGGTCATATCCAGAAATGATAAAATCTATCCTTTTGTTAGTTGACGGTATATTATATTCTATCAATACTCCACAGTCATCTGGCACTTTTGAATTCCTTAATATGCTTTCCATATACTTTAATGATTTTGCCCATGAATCCCTCTCAGAATCGCCAACTTTGCGCCCATAATTTGACTGAAATTTTAATTCAATATCGTCTGCAATTCGATTTTCATCTACTGCCGTACGAAACCCAATAGCATCATTCTGGTAAATTATCATGATAATATTTCCAATCTTGTGTATTTATTTTTATTTCCATACGAATTATTTACTTTATATTTCTCACCATTTTTTGAGAGCTTATTCAATATCATTGTATCCATATCTAATCCTAGTACATTTGCCATATAAATGCAGTAAATAACTACATCAGCCAATTCTTCTGATATGTTCTCAAGCTTTTCTGCTGATACCTCTGTATCACTTCCTGTCCATTGGAAATTCTCCAACAACTCAGCAGCCTCCAAATTAATGGATATTGCTAAATCTTTAGGATTATGAAACTGCTTCCAATTACGTTCATCCCTAAACTTTAAGATTTTTTCTATCAGTTCTTTATTCACTACTTCATCTTCTCCTCTCTAAAGATGTATTAAAAGTACGTATTTTGATTTTCCGCCCCTTTGCGAGTACAATTAGTCACTAATAATCTTTAAAAATGAACAAGAACTACCCATTATCAACTGTGACTTAGCTCCATGACCTATTGGAATGTATCTTACTCATTTTCAAAAAACTTCTTATTTACATTTCACCTTCAATCATTGATTTTCCTTGTTTGACAAAAAAATACAACGTCTGTTTTTAGAACGTTGCAATAAACTTCTAACTATATTTTATATCATACATCCTATTGAAGAAGGTTTCTGTAACTTCCATTTAGCTTTTGCCTAAAGAAAATTCAAGCCCTTTCTAGATTCTATAATAGGTAGTTGTACACAACCATCAATAGAAGTAATGCGCAAACATTTTATCAATGTCGCGATGAAAGGATGAACTTAGGTGTCATTCAGCGACTGATGATACTATTGATCATCCAAAGAATAGTGCTGAAAGAAGATAAAGACCAAATGTTTTTGCAATTCTTTATTGACAGTCTACCCAACTGTCTTCAAGGACAAGTTAGAGAGTTAATAAATAGTTACAAATCTTGAAAACTAAAATGCTTTCCTATACTGGTTTTTCTTTATTTTTTTGTTTTCTTTTAATTAGATCACTTATTAATTCGTGATAAATTCTTTCAAGAAAAACTCTTTCGTCAAAGTCAGATGTGATTGATGTAGTTTTATCAAACGCTTGAATTAAATTTAATGTATTATTAATAATATTTTTTTCATATAGTTCTTGCATATTTTGTCTTGTTTCAGCTTTAAAATTTTGCTGATTATTTGTTATTTTTCTAAACAAATTGAAAATAGTATCATCTGAAATTGTTCTAATTTCTTTTATTTCTTTTATTAATGTTAATATTGAATTCTGGGCATTTTTCAGAGTATTAATATCTCCAACTTTTTCTTCTAATTTAGCAATACCAGTATTATGATACACATTAAAAATCGAATCACGAAGTACAGGTATCGCTGTAAATGACTTTGTACTATCTTCTTCATCTACTAACTTATATCTTATTTCTAGAGAAAATGTACTCTGTTTTATTTCACTATTAGAAATAACTATACCAAAGTATACTTTACCTACCCCTGGAATACTAACTGCATTTTCTTGTTCAAGTATAATCTTAATCGCTGAATCACTAATTCTTGCATGCTCAATAGAAAATACTATTTCATTTTCTATTGCAAACTTATTTAAATATAATAAGGATATAAATAATGCAATATTATTATTGTAATTTCGATATGTTTTTGACGTCAGTCCACGTAGAAAGACCTCATCATTTTTTACAATAAATCTGTATTGTTTTTCTACTGAACCAAGCTTTACTAGCAATTCTTGTACATTTTCTTTTATTAAGTCTTCAAAGTTATTCTTTATGCAAAAATTAGCATATTTGCCCATATGAAAATGTACTTCAAAGAACTCATAAGTAAAATCATAAATACCTGTAGATGAACTTTTATCATCTTTAAAATTAAGTATTATTTCTCCTTTATCCGTCAAACCAATATAATCAATATTTGAGAGCGCTTCTATTTTATCGAACTTCGCTTCTATATCTATTTGCTTAAATTCAGTTAGTAAAACTTTTGACCCTTTAATTTTTAGTTCTTTAGTTGGATGTCCCAAATTAGATATTGGAAACATCTCTTTTACCTTAATATCAATGTCTCTATCTGGACGTAACAATTTACCCAATCTTTCAAGATTAGCACTTGATTTTCCTAATTGTTCTGCATTTAGCTCTAAGTAGTATAAATGATTTTTCATTACTCTGCCCCCTCCAATCTTTACTGCCATAAATAAATATATGCTAATATTCCGAATTTTCCTTCTTAAATCGACACTAATATATATACATCTTCAAAATATTAGGAACTTCCTTTAAATGCTTTGATATCTTCTTAAGTTTAATAACTCTGATCAAACTATTTCTACTTTAAAAGAAAATCAAAGGGATGTAAGAGTTGTTCTATCTCTGCCTAACAGTCCCCTAAAAAGGCTGTATCCGTCAATGCCCATCATGCACATAGCCTTGAAAGCCGCTAAATCTATATTTCTCCAGCATTTTGACTATTCCTTCCTAGCATAGTTTTGACATATACCAACATGCCAGATACAGAATTACTATTGTATTTATATTTAGAATGGAAGGAAGACTGCGTTTCTCATTTAAATGGCATTTTAGAGAAATATGGGGGACATTTTTTTACTTTAATGTTATCACACAGTTGAAATTGTCATTATAAATTGAATTCTATGCCATAATATGTTACTCTACCCTAGGGGTGATTTACATGAAAAAGTTAATTAAAGTAGTTGGAGCAATTATCGAAAATGACAATAATGAAATTCTTTGTGCTTTGCGTTCTCCGAAAATGAACATACCTAACCATTGGGAATTTCCTGGTGGGAAAGTAGAGGAAAACGAAAATCTTTCGGAAGCTATCGTTAGAGAAATTCAAGAGGAACTTAAGTGCGCTATTCAATTTAAAGAGCTTTTTAATGATAATACTCATGAATATGATACATTCATCGTAAATTTAATAACTTTGAAATGTAAATTGATTTCTGGTTCTCCAGTAACAACAGAGCATTCAAAGCTTCTCTGGCTAAAAAGAGAAAATCTCCTATCATTACAATGGGCTCCTGCTGATATTCCTGCTGTAGAACAACTCGTAAACGAAAAAGTATAGTTTTCTCGATTTGAGATTACTATACTTTTTTTATTGAATCTATTATTTCGACTAACTAGACATTGGCTCTTGTTAAATATTCATAGATAGAATCTTCAACGGGCTGGTTCATAAGAAACCGCATTTTAACAACTGAAACATATTTACCTTTTCCATCTGGCATAGTTGTTTGCTCAATACTTTCAACAATTGGTGTTATCTCACCCATATAATAAAAATCGCTACTTTCCCCATTACTTTTTTTAATAAATAACGGAATTCTTAGTCCCTGTTTATAGTTACGAATAGTACGAACTTCAGGACTATTTAATGTTCTCTTCGATTTTGTCATCCATTCAAATTCATAATTATTGATAAAACCATCATTGTATTTAGTGGTATCCGATATATTTTCATCTTTATCATACGTAACAAATATCGGACAGTTACTCTTATTACTACTAACAATATAGCCTCCAACATTTTGTGCAACAGGATTCTGATCCCAGTTTAAAATTCGAAAAACATCTTTTCTTGAATACTTTCGGTACAATATAAAGCCATTGATATATTTGTCTTGATTAAAAAACTTATCATATACGATTTCAGAGTAATATAACATATCCCTAAGAAAGCTCTTAAACGTTTCCTTTTTCAATGAATTTTTGAAATCCTGTTCACAGAATATCTCTTCCTTGTTATCAGAAATAATGTTGAGATCATGTGCTTCTCTTACACTCATTAGTTTCTTATTTTTCTTTTCAGTCACAAACTCAAAGTTGATGTTTTTAATACAAGATTCTAGCGTCTCATTCGAAATTTCAATTCCATACGTAGCTAAAGCAACACTTTTAACTTTTTCTTTTTTAATTGATTCTGTTTGTATTAGTTCTTTAAGAATAATGACTTCTTCGATTCGTTTCGTGTTTGCAATTTCATTAGAAAACAGTTCCAGTAGCTTCACTTCTTCTGATGATAATCGATTTTTCAAGGTAACTTCTTGGCCTGCGACAAAATTAAAATAGGATCTTGAATACTCCGCATAAAGTTGTGGATCTCTAGAACCATGCTCTAGAAAATCTACCATCATCGGAACCTTCCCGATCTTAAATTTCAACAGCTCATAATCTTTCACAAGATCTTGTTTAAGCTGCATATTGGCGCTATCAATCGCTTCAAAAATTCGATCTTGAGCAATCTTATCAAAATTAACAGTAGAAGCTCCTGGTATTACACTACTTCCACTAACCATTAATTTACGCAGCGTATCTTTATTGTAGGAAGTATTACCGTACAAGGCGACGGGAACTAAGTAGCTCTTGCTGTAATTGCCAATAAAATCAATGATCGTTACATATTCTTTACTATCAGCTTTTCGTAAACCTCTGCCTAATTGTTGCACAAATATTATCGCTGATTGAGTAGGTCTCAGCATGATGATCTGATTCACTTTCGGAATATCAATACCTTCGTTAAATATATCTACCGTAAAAATATAATCTAATTTATCCTCTGGACGATTACTCTCTAAGCCATTAATTGCAGCAATTCTTTCCTCCTCACTACTGCTACCACTCAAGGAGACCGATTTATACCCTCTACTATTGAAGACCTTTGAGAGCTCATCACTTTCTTGCAGAGAGCTACAAAAAACCAGCCCTCTTACACAGCCATTATCACATCCGTAAAATTCTGCTTTTTCAATAATGTTATTAACACGTTGGGTTGCTGATAATAAATTAAAAGCTGCATTTTCGTCTAGTACTTTTCCGTCTACGGTAATATCAGTTACACCAAAATAATGAAACATACAAAGCATTTGTTCTTCCAAAGCTCTATGTAGACGTATTTCGTATGCAATATTATAATCAAACTCCTTGAAGATATCAAAACCATCCATTCTTTCTGGTGTAGCTGTCATCCCTAGCAAAAACCTAGGCTGAAAATGGTTTAATATTTTCTGATACGTAGGGGCACCAGCGCGATGTGTTTCATCTATAACGATATAATCAAAATGATGCTTATCAAACTGGTTCAAGTTGTTTTCGATAGAAATGGTCTGTATTGTTGAAAATAAAAAATCGGCTTCAATCTCTTTTTTGTTTCCAGAGTACATCCCCATGCTCTTGTCTATACCAAAAACTTTTATATAACTTTCCATTGCTTTATTAGCAATATTTGCTCTATGAACAATAAATAAAAACTTTTTAGGATTTACTTCTTTTACATCAAATGCCGATAAATAGGTTTTTCCCGTTCCCGTTGCCGAAATTAATAAGGCTTTATTTTTACTTTCAGATCTTAATTTTTTCAAACTCTTTAGTGCTTCAACTTGCATGGCATTCGGCTTAAGAGTATTTTTTTGCAGTACAGTAAGCTTATTTTGATTTTTCTTGAAAAAAGCCCTCTGCGCTTTATATAGTTTTTCATATTGATCAATAAATTCCGAATTTACAATTTCAGCGTCTTCAAATTCATTATTAAACTCTTTGATCGCATCGATTATGAGCTTTCCTTTATTGGTTGATGATATTCTTAAATTCCACTCTTTATTTGTACATAGAGCACTCGCAGTTAGATTGCTACTTCCAATAATTAAATCATAACTATTTCCTTTTTTAAAAAGATACCCTTTTGCATGGAAATTCCCTGTAGTTACCATTCTTAATTCAATATTTCTAAACTTTAATAAGGTTCTTAATGCCTCTGGTTCTGTGAAATTTTGATATTGAGAAACCAATATTTTACCATTAATCTTTTTTTGCTCTAGTTCCTTTAACGAATTAATTAGTACTGTAACGCCACTCTTTGTCAAAAATGCAACTGAGAACCAAAATTCATCACAACTTTTTAAATCTTTATCTACGGTTGTTAATACTTTCTTGCCATTTATTTTGTCATTTAACACTAACTTCGGCAAATACTCTTGTTTAGAAGGGTGAAAATTATCTATAAAGCCTGTTCTTAGACTTTGAGATAATTCAGTGTATAACATATCCCTATTTTCATCATTTATAACAAATGCTGTAGCGGCTTCGTATTGTTTCATATATAACCATTCCTTATGCAGATTTTTTACCAGTAGCATTTAAAGATTCGTAAGTGTTATTACATCATCTATATTTATTTAATGTAAGAAAAGATAACCATAATCTACCTGTTACTAGATTATGGTTATCTTCTCTTAGTTAAATGACAAATCCTGCTATTTTTCTAGAAAAACTGCAATAGTCGGACTATCTTTCCTATAAGGTTTGCCCGTAACGTCACTGAATACTTCCAATTTCTTAAACCCTGCTCCATGTACTTCTTTTGTCAGGGTTTCTGGAGTAAAGCAGCAATTCCATATACAATATTCTTTGATTTTGTTATCCGTAATTACAGAGGTTTGCTCTAGTGTCACATTGTCGGAATACTTGTACTGTGCATTCAATGAAAGGTATTTTTCTGCACTCCAAAATCCTCCATTTTCATGAACTTTCCAAGTATTTAATTCTTCAAACGCATCGTACGTCACCATGGAAAATACATCCAATAGGAGCTTTCCGCCGCTTTTTAGACTATGGTATAGTTTTTGTAGTATTAACGCCCTGTTTTCATTTGACAGAGCACCATAATCACAGTAAATAAACGTTGCTAAATCAAACACATTGTTATAATCCATTTTCAGATAATCCTGATAAATATAAGTTATGTCTAAGTCTTGTTGGTTAGCGGAGCTGTTTGCATACTCTATTGACCGCTTAGAGAAATCAAGCCCTGTTACTCTATAACCAGCTTTGCAAAACCGTTCAGTATATAGCCCTGGACCACAGCCGATGTCTAATAATTGAGGATATTCGGAAGGTGGTGCGGTTTCTTGAATCCACTTTACAGACTGCTCAATAAAGCGCAATTTGCGGCTTGCTCCTTCGTAATCTGGATTAAGGTGGGCTGTGAGCATATGTTTTGAAATATGTTCATCATTCCAGAAATTAACCTCGCTTTGCTTATAGAGCGATGGACGCTCCAAATACATGAAAATATTGTTATACATAATAACACCCCTTTAAATTAGTAAATAAAAAAAAGCCGTAGATTTTACTCTACGGCTAATCTTCTTGAGGCGAAGATACGTTTAAGAGTAAAATAAAACCAAACAGTAGGCACAAAAACAAAACCGTCAAACGGCTGCTTCTTACCTATTGAATTGATTCTATTTACTCTTTTCCAGTCACATCTACACCACCGATTCGGTGGTTTTGTGAAGCGCCGGACATACATCACCTCTTCATTAAATTATACTTTATACCGTATTGCTTTGCTTGTCAATGGAGAGAGTATTATACAAGGTTACCTCATTTCATTCTTTTCATTGTCATAATTTTGTCAAAGTTTTGTAATATAGTAATATCAGACTGAGATTAAGGAGATGTTACATATGAAAAAGTTACCTTGCTTCGCACTACTCACCTGCTTCCTTGTCACCTTATCTGGAACCGCTTTTGCCTGGAGTGACCGTTCTGAGGGACGTCCAACACAGAGTCTCTCCAGCCTGTCCGTATGGCATGATCGAAATGACGAGTTTCATGTGAAAACAACGAACTTTCGTAAACCGCATGTATTTTCTGGCGTGATTCGTACAGATGGCCGGTTCTACGGCATTGAAGAGAAAAATCTGGAAAACGGTGATTTCGTTAAAGTAGACCGTGACCGCAACAGCATTCGCTTCCGTTTCACAGGGCGCGGGATTGATGGATTAGATTTCAAAATCAGAGGAGGAGATACCTTAACTTTTGATATCAATAAAGACGGTCATGACATGCCAACCGATCAAATATTCATCGGTAAAAAAGGCTGGCATCCTAAAGACAATACGTTTACTTTACGATAATAACGAATCCATTCCTAGCGGGCGTTTCATACGCTCGCTTTTTTGCTTTTTATGAAGCACTTGAGTATAAGGCAGAAGTCGCTTACGCTAAATCGACTGCGAAATAGGTAAAATTTCATGAGGTTTATCAACGATATAGTTTGGCTGTTCCTTCTTCGCATTATCAATCTGATCGTATCCCCAACTTACCCAGATCACCTTAACACCACTTTTTTTGCCCGCAATGATGTCTCTAACTTCATCTCCAACATAAATCACTTCGGACTCTTCCAGTTTGTGCGTTTTTAGAAATCTTTTAATATCTTCATTCTTGCCAAACATATTGTTGGAACAAATAACGTCATGAATCACGTCAATCTGGTTATGGTGAAGACATTCTCTTATATTCTGCTCCGAGTTGGTTGAGACAATTGCGAGGCGAAAGCCGCAGCTGTTCAATTCCTCCAGCAATTCCTTAATACCATCAAACAAACGAAGGTCTTTTATGGAGTGCTTATATAATTTATAAATATCCAATGCTAGAAGTGGAAATTTATATAATTTAAAATCTAGAAATTTAGATCTTTCTATAATCGATAACCCTTTTAGATATGCAATATCTTTTTGCTCTATCTTCTTGGAATGATACTTTTCTGCAAGCTGGTTATACCCTTCGATCACGATATTTTGTGAATCTACCAAAGTACCATCAAAGTCAAATAGTACGTATCTTATCATAACGATACGGCTCCTCCTTTTTTCAATTGTCATCTCGTTCTTATTCATTACTATGTCAAAACAAAAGAGAAGATACTGCGAATCATCAGGCATCATTGTTCTACCGATTCTATTGATCCTTTTTCTTTCCGATTTTAGCCAATATTAATTTTTCTAGAGCTGCTAAAGGAGGTGATAACCACTTGTCACGATGAAAAAGCACCTGCGCTTGAATTGGAATGTCCTGACCATTCCAAGCAAGGCTAATGATTTCACCACGTTTTATTTCTTCTTCTACAGCAATTTTAGGCAGAAGGGATACGCCCAGCCCATTTTTTATACACTGCTTAATAGATTCGAGACTACCAAACTGCATAATCATATTGGCCTTCACGCCTTCTTTTTCCAATAGATTCTTCAAATCCATCGGATATCCACAATATCCTTCTGGCAGAAGGAGGGTTTGCCCGGCAAGATTTTCGAGTTCCAGCACTAATCCCGTGGACAGCTCATGGTCTGGTGATGTAATAAACACCGTTTCACCATGAAATAACTCTATTTGTCGTAGCTGCTGCTGCTTGGATTCATCGTTAAGACTAAAAGCAACATCTATACTATTCTGTTGTAACCATTGCGGAAAATCAACACAGTTACCTACTTTAATATTGATTTCCACTTTGGGATAAAGCTGCCGATACTCTTTCAATAAAGGAGGAAGCCAGAATGCACAAAGTGTTTCAGCGGCTCCGATATGTAAGGAACCTGAAATGATTGTACTATCATTGAATAAATTTTTCAGTTCTTCGGCATCCCTGACAATACGCTCAGCAAAGGGGAAAAGCTTCTTTCCTTGTTCTGTTAAAAATACTCTTCTGCCAATTCGTTCAAATAATTTTGTACCAAGATATTCTTCTAAGCCACTAATTTGCTCTGATATTGTTGACTGAGAATAATTGAGTGTTCTGGCAGCCTCTCCAAAATTGAGCAGGCGAGCAACGGTTAAAAAGGCTTCTAAGTGCTTCACATTCATATCATCACATCCATCGGTAAAGCCGATTGTTTTGATCAAAACAGTCGACTTATCAAAAGTTATGCTCTTATGATAAGATATAACCAACTTCTGGGCAAGAAAAATTTGGTTAGGAAGGAGTACTGCATGCGTCAACAAGTCGAACTTAGAAAAAGTATTACCTGGATTCAGGGGGCGGCCATGACCATTGGCGCTGTACTGGGAGCAGGAATTCTAGTACTGCCAGCTATGACAGCCAATATCGCTGGACCAGCAGCTCTGATGAGTTGGCTGTTAATGGGACTTTTCTCACTTCCAATGGTTATTGCCATCGGTTCCATGTCATCACGCTTTCCTGATTCAGGAGGAATGGCCGCCTATGTCCGTCAAGGATTCGGTGAGCAGGCCAGCTATATTACTGGAATCCTAATGTTAACGGCTATGCCATTTGGTATGCCAGTAACAGCATTGGTGGGTGCACATTATCTTGGCAGTATTTTGGCTTGGACGTCAGCGAGTATACACTTGGCAGCAGCAGGACTTTTACTGATTGCTATTACGCTTAATTATAGAGGTATTAACCTTTCTAGTTATACACAAGTCTTTGTCGTTTCTGCCATCCTTTTCATTCTTACATTTGCTGTTTGGTCAGCTATCCCCCAAGTACAGATATCAGCATTCACGCCGTTTCTCCCGCATGGTTGGTTTCCTGTAGGTGAAGCAATGACTCTTTTGTTTTTTGCTTTTATGGGCTGGGAAATGATTGGAAATTTATCTGAAGAATTCAAGAACCCAGTGCGGGATATCCCTCTGAGTTTGGGAGCAGCCGTATTGTTGACCAATTTATTATACTTCGCTGTTGCTTTCGTCACTATAGGAACAGAAGTTTACCTTTCTGGAAATCCTATTACAGCAATGGTAACATTGATAGCCTATCGCTGGGGTGATATGGCGGGTACGCTGGTAGCACTATTGGGGTTTGTTGTGTGTTATTGTCCTGTTCATACTTTCATCGCTGGTTTTTCCCGTCTTGTATATGCACAAACTAGAGATGGTCATTTTCCTCCATATTGGGGCCAACTACATCGACGCTTCCAAACTCCCCACATCGCCTTGCTTGTCTTCGCGCCAATTTACTTCGTTATTCTTTTATTTAGTTATGTACTTTCTTGGAATTTAGAATCATTAATTAGTATTCCTTGCGTCAACTTTCTTGTTGTCTATATGCTTGGAATGGCAGCCGTGGCTCGCACCCTCCCCAATAGGCTTGGAAAGGTCTCAGCCTGGATCAGCGCAATTTTATCAGGTGCTATTTATATATTTGCTGGCTGGTTTTCATTTTTTCCTATCGTTGTATCATTATTGGCCATCTGCCAACAGCGCTGGAGTAAAGCGAAACGTGCATTTTCATGCAAATGACCACTGCCCAAAAAAGAAACGTCCCTAACTTTCTAAATTGCTGCCATGTAAATACAACAGGTAGAAACAACAGCAACGTCGTTTCTACCTGTTTGTCATCTTTATTTATAGTCCGTCCCACTTTGCTAAATCTTTTACTCCATAACGTTTTTCTGCCTTGTCAGATCGCGAAAAGATGTCCATAAAGTACTTCATATCATCGCTATCCCCTTTTATTTGCTCCCATTCACTTATAATCCAAGTATCTCCCTCTCGTACTAACCCAATGTTCGACTGATACGGAGCAATATTGGTTCCTATGGTACCAGGCTTTATAATCTCCGCAGAATAGACCGCCGTCGCCTTCAGTTTTTCTCCATCATAAGTGACATTTTCCAATCCTTGCAGTGTATAGCTTTTCAGTGAAACAAAATTTGCACGTAATTGTTCATCAGATAGATACCGCAAACCTGGGTTCATGCTTTTTATGGTTTTCACGTCTTTATTCGTTATTGCGGTAAAGAAAGGCACCAGCGCCCGTATCATTTCTCTTTCCTCTGCTGGTATCGTTGCCCCATCTTTCGCAAGGATCGGCTGCGAGGTAATTTGGTATGGGGCTTGTTGACCTGATACGAAGTTGATTGAAAAAAAGGTCACCATTAAAAAAGTAATCCATAATAAGCGTTTTTTTATCATTATGACATCTCCTTCTTATTTCTTTCTGCATCCTATATATCGTTTGGGGCTGCCTGTTCAACAATGAAAACGCAAATGACTCAATCGTGGATTTACTATCTATAATATATTTCAACTTCTTCCATTGATTCCCTTTGTTTTTTCCTATATTTCTTAGAATTGTAGAAATTTCTCACATTTCATTGGCAGCACCCACATTATAACTTGTATTTTCGCAAGATTTTTGCGGACAATAAATGTAATTGATCTGTAATTATTATGATCTTTGTTAACGGACAGTTTATGAAATAGGAGGTTCATATCATATGTGCGGAATCGTAGGATGGATTGATTGGGAGAAAGATTTGAACCAACAAAGACAAGTCATTGAAAAAATGAACAGCACGTTACGTCATCGCGGTCCAGATGCAGAAGGTATTTGGCTTTCGACTCGAGCTGCATTTGGGCATCGCCGTCTTAGCGTAATTGATCCGGAATGTGGCTTGCAGCCAATGGTTTATAAAGCAGGTGATTTTACCTACGCCATCACTTTTAATGGAGAAATTTATAATTATCAAGAATTGCAGCGAGAGCTAAAGACACTTGGTCACACTTTTTCCACGCAATCCGATACCGAAGTATTATTGCATTCTTATTTAGAATGGAAAGAAGACTGTGTTTCTCATTTGAATGGCATTTTTGCTTTTGGCATATGGGATGATCGTCAGCAGCATTTATTTTTAGCGCGAGATCATATGGGTGTAAAGCCCTTATTTTATGCGCAGCGCGGCAGTGCGGTCTTATTTGGATCAGAACCGAAAGCACTACTAGCCCATCCGCTGGTCAAGGCAAGGATCGACAAGGAAGGACTCGTCGAACTGTTTAATGTTTTTCCACTGCATACGCCGGGTTTCGGTATGTTCCATGACGTATATGAAATTCGCCCAGGATATTCTGCCATTTTTAATCAAAGCGGGAAACATATGACCCAGTATTGGTCTTTGCAGAGTGCACCTCATACCGACGACTTGCAAGGTACCACGGAACATATTCGTGACTTGCTGAAAGATACTGTAAAACGGCAATTGATTGCCGATGTGCCCATTGTCACGTTATTGTCTGGCGGCTTGGATTCAAGTGGCTTGACAGCATTAGCTGCCAAAGAGTTTCAGCGGGAAGGAAAGCAGCTTCACACGTATTCTGTTGATTTCGAGGATAGTAAGCAATATTTCGTATCTAGCGCCATACATGAAAGCCTAGATGCTCCTTGGGTAAAACGTGTGTCCGAGCATGTTGGAACTCAGCATCATATCATTACGGTGGATACTGCAGAACTGCTGGAAAATATCCTGGCACCTATGTATGCCCATGATTATCCTGCTTTTGGTCAAATCGAAACTTCAATGTATCGTCTGTTTAAAGCAATTAAACAGGATGCAACGGTTGCTTTATCGGGAGAGTCTGCCGATGAAATTTTTGGTGGCTATAGTTGGTTCGGCAGTGAGGATTTACTGCAGATATCTACCTTTCCCTGGATTGCTGCCTTTGGGAAAATAGAAGTCGCTCAAACAATACTTTCCTGGTTATCTCCCGAGGTACTGGAAAAGATTAATTTTAAAGAATATATTGCCCAGCGGTATCAAGAGGCTGTTGCAGAGGTTCCTCGTTTACAAGGAGAAAATGCTTTGGCAGCCAAACAGCGTGAAAGCTTTTACTTGAATCTGACTCGCTTTCTTCCAGTGCTGTTAGATCGAAAGGATCGGTTAAGCATGGCTGCCGGTTTTGAAGTTCGGGTGCCTTTTTGCGATTATCGTCTGGTAGAATACGCTTGGAATGTACCGTGGGAAATGAAATTTGTTGATAACATCGAAAAAGGAATTTTACGTCGTGCTTTTGCAGATGTATTACCCGAAGATGCCCGCAACCGCCGAAAAAGCGGCTATCCTACCTCTCAGCATCCTGACTATGTAAAGGGAGTAAAAGGATTAGTGCTAGAGATCCTGAATGATCCCAATGCACCCGTTCAGCCCTTTCTTAACGTCCCCATGATAAAAGACATCGTTGGAGATAAGACCGCTAAATTAACTCACGTGTTCAATATAAATCCATTGGAACGGATTATACAAATCAACACTTGGCTGAAGGATTATCATGTAGAAATAGGTTAATGCTAACAATATGTTATGCGATCAGTCAAAAAACTTAATTCTATACGATAGGACTGGAGAATACAGTATCATGATTATCCAGTCCTGTTTACTGCATAATTAAAAAAGCCTATTGACGCAATAGATATATCCAATTTCTCTTTTGCGTAAGAGAAGGGTATCATTAAGAAAGAGAAAAGGCCAGACAGATGATCAATTGTCAGGAAGCAACTATTATACTACAATAAATACAGAGTGAAAATCGGGGATGTGGCAATTGGATGGATATACGGTTATTACAAACTTTTCTCTTAGTTGCAAAATTAGGCAATGTAACACAAGCGGCAGAACAGCTCAATTTTAGTCAGCCAACAGTAACAGCTCAAATTCGAGCACTGGAAGAACATTTCGAAGTGCTTTTATTTGAAAGGGTCGGTAAAAAGCTTTATATAACGAAAGCAGGTTTGCGTCTTATTGATTATGCAGAGAAGCTATTGTTATTGTATGGGGAAGCGCGAGCAAGCGTACAGGAATTTTCTCATGATAGAACGATTAAGGTAGGTCTTGGTACGGCTGTGGCAGCACATACACTATCCCCCATCCTGCGAGAGTTTCAAGAGCGGGTTCCCAATGTATCAGTTAGCATTGAGCATTGTTTCAATATACCGATTACCGTCAAAGGTATCTTAGATAATAGCTTTGATTTAGCGCTGGTGCATGACAAGATCTCGAACAGCAGAATTCTGCAGTTCAATGTTGTAGCCGAGAAATTGCTATGGGTTACTCATGCGAGTCTTCTCGATACATATGGCGATACTCTGCAGCAGCACCCTTTTATTGCTTTAAAACAAGGCAGTGTCTATCGGGAAAAATACAATCCTTACTTACGGCAACATGCAATCATACCTATTTTAGAATATAGCGATTCTGAGGCAGTTCGACAGGCTGTTCTAAACGGGTTAGGTATTGGCGTACTGCCCGAGGTGCTGGTTCGATCTCATATCGAAGATGGAATCCTTCACGAATTCTGTGATGCACCAAAGTTAGAGATTGATTTTTCGGTAATATTTCATAAGGATAAGACCTTTACCCTGGCAATGCGTACGTTACTAATGGCAATTTCTGAGCATGCCAATATCAATGGTGGTTTATCCGAGTATTTATCATCTATGTAGCATCACTGCATAGAGGAAAGGTAAAAACAACATGAATAAAAGTTGTGACAGTACAGAAATGACAACGGGTAAGAAAGTCTTATTTGCTGGATGCCTCGCACATCTGATACACGATGGATTTAGTGACATGCTCTACATTTTTTTCCCAATCTGGCAAGTCCAGTTTTCTTTAACCTTTGCGGAAATTGGTCTTCTAAAAACATTGTTTTCCGGTTCCTTGGCAGGATTTCAGGTGCCAGCAGGCTATTTAGCTTCCCGTATGGGCGAAGTTAAGTTGCTGCTCCTTGGGACGATTCTCACCAGTGCTGCCGTTTTTCTCCTCGGCTGGGCAGCAGCACCCATAATGGTTGGCTGTTTATTAGTCATTGGCGGATTGGGATCAAGTACGCAGCATCCCTTATCGTCTTCCTTAATATCGAGTGCTTATCCTGATAAAGCAGAACGCAGGACAGCTCTTAGTACGTTCAATGTAGCTGGTGATTTTGGTAAACTGTTGTTACCGGGCATGACCGCCCTGCTCATTACGCAATATGACTGGATGACTGCAAGCCATGTCTTAGGTATTCTGGGTATGATAAGTGTCATTGTCATTTTTCTAATTACAAAAAACATTCGGCAGCAATCTTCATCGAATGAGGGAAAAACGAAGACAGCAGCACTTGGCTGTTTTGCGTGGAAGGGAAATCAGTCTTTTTGGTCCTTGTCGATGATCGGAGTGATTGATAGTGCAACTCGAATGGGATTTCTTACTTTTTTCCCATTCTTATTGCAAGAAAAAGGTGCACAGGTTAGTTTGATTGGATTGGCATTGTCTCTTGTGTTTGCAGGAGGTGCAGCTGGTAAATATATCTGTGGAAAGCTGGCTACGAGATTTGGTATATTGCGAACAGTAGTGACTACGGAGATGGTTACAACTTTGTGTATTTTAGGAATACTGCTTCTTCCTTTAGAGCCCGTCCTCTTGCTTGCGCCAATTCTTGGTATTGCATTAAATGGTACTTCATCGGTATTGTATGGCAGTGTACCGGAATTGGTTTCTGAGGAACAATGCAAGCAGGCATTTGCTATTTTTTATACAGCAACCATTGGTTCAGGAGCCATATCCCCGTTTCTTTACGGATTAGCAAGTGATATGGTTGGGGTAAACATTGCTGTCGTACTGATTGCTTTCGTTGTACTTCTTACTCTTCCATTAACATTACCCCTCAGAGGAAAATTTGCTTAATCAGAGTATCACGCTCTATTTTAGGCAAATTTCTATTTACTGCGCCTCACCTCTTTTTGTACATCGCAATATGTTGCACCGAATATCTTCTTCTTTGCTCCTACTTGCCATTTAAATACAATAAAACTGCAAAATTTTACAGATTTGTATGAAACTTAAAGGATTTTTATCATATCGAATCTAACATATACAAATATAAAAGAAAAGCTCATATACTATTGAGATTTCTTTTATATACTTGATTAGGAGGATTCTATATATTGATTAAAAGAAGAAGTATTCTGCTACTTAGTATTGTCTTAGTATTTATGTTTTCAACGGTCTGCTTTGCTTTACCGCAGCCATTAGGAAAGCTTAACAGAGATCAAGCTATTGAGCGTTATTTTAACGGAAAGACGATCGATATTATCGAAGGTATTTGGACTACTACAGATAATAAGTATGAAATAACTATACTTAAAAATACATCTGGTACTTTTACTGACTCTGACTACATTGGAGTTATTACACGTAGTTCGGAAAGCAGATGGAAATTAGGAGAAATCAAGCTTTTATTAAGAAAGACAGCCTCATCTCAGCTTTATACAGGAAGTTATTACGTGGAAACTACTAGCATGTGGGGTAATGGAAAGAAAGATTACGGATCCACCTTTACCTTGTCTAGCAATAATTTAATTGAATGTTACCTTCCTACTGGAATATATGGGTTGCCCGTTAAAACTACCTTTCTTCGAACCTACCCTGCATACGATTCTTTAAATGTGACCACCATGAAGAGTAGTGGAACTGGCTTCTTCATCTCAAAAACATTAGTAGCCACAAATTATAACATGGTATCAGATGCCAAGGATATTGAAATTACTTACCAGAATGACACAAAGCTTCCCGCAACAATCGTAGCCAAGGATCCCGCAAATGATCTGGCATTATTAAGAGTCAATGGGCTAGAAAACATTGTAACGCCTGCAGCAATTGGTCCGTCTCGAGATGTAAAAGAGGGTAATCAAGTTTTCACCGTAGGATTTCCTTTATCTAGTGAACTAGGCACCCGTGCCAAAATTAATGAAGGCATCGTCAATAGTCTTACTGGATTACAAGATGACTTTCGAATGTTGCAAATCAGCATACCAGCTCTCCCTGGAAACAGTGGCAGTCCTGTTTTTAATGTTAGAGGACAGGTGATCGGTATTGTCACATCCACTTTAGCAAGTTCTCACTTCTTGAATAAGAAAAATATAGTGCCTCAGAATTTAGGCTACGCAATGAAGAGTAATTATTTAAATAATCTTATCACTATGTTACCTGAAGAGGTGACACTTTCTGAAAGTGCCTCACCCCAGAATCTAGATGCATCACAAGTTGCAGATATCGCAAAACAGTCTATTGTCTACATTGTTGTAAAAAAATAATAAATAAAGCACAAAAAGATTCTCATTCTTTTTGTGCTTTTCTATTTGATTATATAAACTTACCTGAATAAACAATACTATTACTAAAGGGATTTTATAACAATATCGCCCGTTTCTATAACACGATTCGTATCTTTTAAAATTGCAATACAAGATAGCTCACTCACTTCTAGAACTTTCAGTTTTGTAGGCTTTTTGCTATCAATTGCATTATTTTGCTTTGCTAGCGTGAACGTGTCTTTTGGTCCGATTCCATTTTCTTTTCCTAAATTGATATGTATTTTATTACCATCTATCTTAGTAATAGAACCCTGTAGAGGTATAAAATTGTATATTCTACGAACGGTTTGTCGACCACCATCCTTTAGGGCATCCCGAACATCAGCGGTGCCACTACTACCAGTATAATTTCCATTCCAAACGATTTTTGACGTTTTTACATCGACCAACATAACCTCAAAATCCGCATAAGAGTTACTATAGCCTGGAACAAGCTGCGGAACCCGCATCTGCCCCATTTTGACTTGTTGCCAACGTGCAGGAGTTGTTTTTGTCTTTGCAGAAACAATATTCCCCATTAGAATATAATCCAGACCTAGCTGATTCCCAACAGAAGAAATGATAGCAGGATCTATAACACCCTTTGGTTGTAAGCCATTTTGTATAAACGTTTGATTGAGATATTCTCGTTCGATAACGTCACAAGATTTAGCTTGTAAAAGATGCACCATGATTGCATCTGCAGCTGATTCTCCAGTTAACGGAAACTGCGTTTTGTTTTCTAATTCTAAAACGCCAATTTTTTTCGGAGCAATTGGTGCTTCTGCAAAACTCAAGTTCGGCAAAAGCAATAAGCATATACCTACTGCTAACAATAATAATTTCTTCATAATTTTCTCCTTTACTAGTACAGTAAAATTTTACTAAAAAAGCTCATTTCATAGTATAAAACATTTTAGGATTAATTTCATCTTCCTAAAGATATAGTGGAAAAAAATATTCTGATATCTGAGGCCTTTAGTAGCCAAATTTCCTCTTGATAAAAATTGCTTTAATGATTGAGCAATTGGTGTATTTTCTACTCAGTATTTTCCCCGGTCAATAGCCACATTGTGTTTACTCTGGCTAATTATAGAATTCCAGATACGTTGGCAATTCTATCGCCGCTAGTCGTCCTCCAAAAATTCCTCCACAGTCTACACAGATCTTATCTTTATTTACTTTGTCATACCAAACTTTCGCCTTTTTCTTATCCTTTACAGTATTGCTGCCATGAAGCAACCAAGTGGGAGTATGTCCGAATATCAATATTTTATCAGGATATGCTGGGCACCAAGGAAATTCTTTTTTCATCCATACTAATTCATCCTCGGTATTTACTTCAACGGGCTTTTGGCTATTAGCCCCTGCATGGCTAAAGATATATTTGCCAACTACAAAATAAGCAGGTAAACGTTGGACGAATCGCAGTATATGTGAAAGTTTTTCGCTAGATAGATTCTTGATTTCCTCATACATTTCTCTACCACCATTATGATGTATCCAATTATATAAATCGTTCGATGGGCGTTCTCGCCAAGTGTCCGTTGTCAGCATTTCGATGATACTTTTTTCTAAAAACTGCTCATGATTGCCTTTGAGTATGATTGCTCCCTTCTTCTGCAAAACTTCACAAGTAGCAAGGCAATCTAAATTTTCATTTCCCCGATCAATTAAATCCCCACATACAATTAGTAAATCTTGATCCGAATTGTAGTCTGCTTTTCCTATTAAATCTAAGAATCTCTTGTTTTGCCCATGTAAGTCTGAAGTGGCTAAGATGCGATCAACCGTTTTCATTTTACACCTCGCATATGTATATACTGCTTAACACTACACTGCTTATATCCTTATCAAGGATTGTATTTGATACATTCTTTCAGATACATTCTAATCAGACTAACTGTATGCAACGCTATAAGATACTATAGCTTATTCTTATACATATTTACCACATAAATACAAAAAACCTGCAATATTTTACAATTCAAATCATCTTTTTGAAGGATTTTAAAAGCTATCGATTCTAGCAACCTAAAAGTATTCGCCTTAATAAAGCAGCCCTGAGTCTAATTACTTGGACTCAGGGCTGCTTTATTAAAGATCACTTTTGTTTCTATTTTAAGTTCTGAAAAAACTTACTGCATTTTCCTTGCTTTATATTGACGTATTTTAAATGATTACACTGGTTTTATAGTCGTTGGTTTGCCCAATAATGGAACATCCCCATGATAGTATTTTATCATCATTTTCTTTCCAGGTATGATTATCTTTATTCGTATTTCTCATGTATGTAATGTTATATTTATCGGTAGAAAATATTTTAAACCCTTTTTTCATGCAATCTTGAGACATATATACATCTTCTAGATTAGAAATATCTCGAAATTGAACGTGGTCAAAAACTTTTCTTTTTATAATTTTCTTACCACCATCTAAGAATGACAACTTATCATCTAGGTATCTATATTCTTGAAAAGGATTCCGAAGTATAAGAAGCCGTTTTTCTTCAAGGTAAGTATAATATGTAAGTTTGCCAACGATATCAGCATCCGTATATAAAAACGCATGCATTAGGTCCGTCAAATAATTGGGAGCATAGTAATCATCATCATCAAATGTTGCAATATAATCATAATTCGCTTTTTTAATAGAAAAATTGTAACAGTATCCTAAGGATTTCTCTTGTGGCACTTGATAAATATAAACATTTTTATAATTTTCCGCCTTTTTTTCCCACTTATACCTATCGATATCATCTCGGTTTAAAATGATTATAAGTTCTTTTTTCCCCCAAACTTGGTTTTGATAGTTTTGAAATATATTATCCATGCAATGAGGTTTATTTGTGCAAGTCACAATCGAAGTACTTTTCATTACTTCCTTAGCGCATATCTCTCTTAACTTCCTCATAAAGCATTTTCTTGAATCCGGGTTATCCACAAGCTCTGAAACTTCTTTTTTCCTATAGATCGGAAGAAAGGTATCAAATAATTGCTTTATTGTGCAATCCATGTAAGCATCACCTCTTTAAAATAGTCACTCCATTTGTAAAACTTAAGTTCTAATGAAATTACAGTTTTCGTACAAACAATAAATTGTCATATATCGTTACAAACTCAAATTGATTTCTTTTACAAAGTTCGTTTACGGCTTTCATGACTCCAGGCCAATACTCGGAATAATCATGAAAAGCAATGAATCCCCCTGCCGCGACTCTTGGTACATACTGAATAATGTCATGTTTGACACTTGTATATTCGTGATCGCCGTCTATAAATAATGCAGAAATAGATTCAGGACAATCCTCATACGCTTCAAAGCTATGCTTCTTTATTGGAATGACAAATTCCCCTAGTCCATGCTTCTTCATATTATTCTCAAAAAAATCATAAGGGGGTACAACAAATGGATCTACGGCATAAACCGGACGTTTCGTCTTACTTAACAAAGAACTTCCAAGCGCTAACGCCGTTGTACTCTTTCCTTTATATGAACCGATTTCAACTATCGCTCCGGATACGTGATCAACCATTGAAGGTAAATGTAATAATGCAATTTGCTCACACGGAGACAGCCACCCTTCAATACCTTCTACAATTGAGAGCAGCTCGTAAATACTTTTGATTGGCATAAAAAACTCCTTTCTTGATCTTCAAGCCTTTCCTATGTTACAAAACATCAATCTGCTTTTTCATCATTTTCGCTATACCTTCCCAAGAATATTGTTGGTTTACATATTTTTGACCATTATCGGCAACTGATTCTAATCGTTGTCTATCTCTTAAAACCTCGTTTAATGTCAAAGCGAAATTTTCATGTGCAGCATGAAAATAGTGTGTACCTTGGGCAAGATTGATTCCTTTTACGCCTATGTCGGTTGATAGTAATGGGATTCCAGCAGACAGAAATTCTAACGTTTTAATTTTTGTTCCTGTACCAAAAAATGCGGGATTAATGGCAATATCTACCTCTGAAAAAAGTCTAACTTTCTGTTTATGATCAATTTCACCTAAAATTTTTACATTTGGAATATTTATTTTAGAGAATTCAAGACCACATTGACCAGCAATTATAAAATCGATGTGTTTACATTTTGGGGCCAATTGATACACGATAAATTTTACAATCTCGATATTCGGCTCATGCATACTTCCAATGAAAAAAGCTGTACCCTTTTGATTCGTCAATGACTTACTTACCCTTTGGTGCCATTCTTCAGGATTGATTCCATTTGGTGAAAGTTTAATTTTTTGATTATCAACAGAGAAAGCTTTTAAAAAGCTTTCTCGCTCCTCCTCTGATGTTGCGAAAACAATTGCAGCATTTTTAATTAAAATTTCTTCTAGTTTTGTAATATAATTTACATATTCATGGGAGCGGTTGCCACGCCAAACATGTTTAGCAAATTCTGATTCATGGTTATGGCTATTGTAAATTCTTGGCTTCCTTTTCAAACCAAAATAGATATCATATTTAAGCATGAAAGGAGATTCATGAATGATAATATCACTAGCTTCATAAAACTGATAATAATACTTGAGGAATGAGGTTGGAGGCTCATGAATTAATGAGCAGCTTAATGCAGCATGGGTTGAAAATCGTGGTCCAATCCCTTCACCCATCAGCATTTTATCGATTTCATGCTGAATCTCATTTGTAGGGATTTTGTATTCTCTAAAGGTATCAGAATATGTAACGTTCTCCACTTCAGGGGTATATTTTTGCGATAGTAAAGTAATGTCATAATCGTTACTCAGCTGATTATAAAGGTGAAAATACCGAAGTACCCCACCCGTGTTGGGAGGAAAAATTGTGGGAAAATGATTCAGAACCAAGAGTTTTTTCATAAAACACCTCTATTCACGAAATGCTGGTAATCACTCTCATTAGCACAATTTTAAGACTCTTTATTGCCAATTCTCACATTGCCTCTGGCGTCTATTCTTGCAAAAAATGAACTACAAAATATGATATTAAAAGCTTCTTCCTTTTGTTACTGTTTCTATTTTTCACTTTCATCGTTTCCTTCACAATACGATTTGAAATTTCATTATCAACGTCAAATGTCTATCAGTATACTCTTCATGAAGGTTGCATAGTATCACATATATAGTGACTAACGTTAGTAGTTACATTGTCAATCTGAGGAGGTGCAATTTTGACCAAGTTATTAATTACTTGTCTTGGGGAAAATAATGAAACATTCCACTTTAGAATCATTACTTTATTTAAAACGATCAAAACGTTTGGAGGCCATTTAGCCGAGGCAAAATTACGAGCAAATTTCGTTGATGCCATCGATAAAAATATTTATGAAACCTTAACAGCTATGGGCGTACAAGTAAAGATTGTTAAGCCTTATGATCCAAAATTACAAAGGCACTGCAACAAAATTAGAATGCTTGAAATTGAAGAAGAGTATGATGTTTTAGTGGCATTAGACTGCGATACTGCAGTTACACGGGATTTTACCTCCGAAATATCGTCCGAGAGTTTCCGTCGCTGCGATTCATTGTTGGATCCGCTTACCATTCACGAATGGCGATATTTGTATAACTACTTTAACCTGTCTATGCCAGATGATGAAAAGAAAATTCATGCGAATAGTGCGGTTCTCTTTATTCCCCAAAAATATGTCAAAGCATTACGAATTACCTGGTTGTACTATGCAAACCTAATTACTGACACCTTTTTCTCCAATGATCAATGGAGTAAATTGGGGCAGCACAAATATTTCACAGATCAATTTGCACTCTCCTTAGCTCTTGCCCATCAAAAAATAGATATACAGTTATTGCCTGCTGAATTTAATATTCATATAAATGGCTCATATCAAGCTTGGGCCGATCAGCTTCACCCATACATTTTAAGTTACCACGACTTTGTAAGTCATGATTGGAAATTGAATACTACTGCTATGTCAGTACCAGATCAATATATAAATAAAATTAACGAGATCCTTTCTAAATAACATTGTAATGCTCAGGTTATTTTGTATGTAATATGTACGATGCACATACGCCATTATCGATTAATAAACTATAATACTTTCACCTATTACACATTTAAGGTAGAAGCAACAGACTGTCGCTTCTACCTTAAACTGTTTTATTACCCATTAGTCTCTAAAAGGAATTTGACAATGTTTGACCTTAATCAGATTCTAATATCGGAAGGAATGTTGATCACATTGACAATTGCAGGCTCAATATCCCCGGTAACCGCCGTAATGGTTCTAAAAGGATCATAATTTCGTAAATCACCAAAATCAAGTCCCGTTAAAATTTCGATATTGCTGACAGCTACTTGATACGTTTTATAACTGCCAAATGCAAAATCCAAGTCTCTAATCAGATTTTTTTGCGTCTGCAAATAGGCAGTTACTGATAGATTGCCATCCCTTTTCACCATAATCGCTATTTTCCAGAATTCAGCGGGAATTTTCACACCACGGTATAGGACATCGTCCTCGCGAAAGACCGGTCCTGTGAATACAGTTACTTTTAGATTATAGGTTTCCGTGTTACTTAAAATATAGTTTTCTAAATCTAGCCATATCATTTGATTAAAGTTCTTATGCTGGGGAGAGCAATTTGTGAAATGAAAGGTATCTTCGTTGGCTTTCTTGGCAAGTGAGCCCCATACGGGATCCCGTCTACGAACCAGATGACCCCGGTCGATATCATTGTTGTTATACAATTCAGGACCACATTGGTATTTGCGGTTAAGACGAGAATCATAATACCATTTGCGGGCACGCGGTACAGAAACGAGGTGTCCTCCATCAATATTGACTGCCGTATAATACGCTAAACGACGTGATTTACTCATAACAATCGAGAAATGGGTATAATCTAATACTGTTTTTCCGTTTGTTAGCTTAGCAACATCTCGCCTTAGATCCGGCCGCAGCGTGGGAAGAGGTACTGCGTAATTTTCACCAAGGAAGATCGCATCATAACCTGCAGATCTTTCATACCATTCCATATCTAAATTTCCTATTACCATCGGGTTTCTATCATAATTTGCTAACTCTGAGCCGGCAAAAATACTATCAAGTAAAACTTGCTGCTCTTCAAGCAGTGTGGGCTTTAGTCTATTAAGATATTTCATAATACTACTGATACGAACGCCTTCATTTACAATATATTTGCTACTATCATCAGGATCAGGAACGCCTGTATGGTGAAGAGCGATCGTCACCCACTCGTCATTAAAAACAGGAGACCCTGATGCCCCTGGCAAAATGCCGCTTGTATAGTTGATAAAATCGTCGTATACGTCAATGATTTTTTTCTCCCTGACAGCGACTACTTTAGGTGCTCCTGAAGGGTGCTGAATGATTGAAATCGACTCACCTAAAAGTGCCTTTCCTGATTCCGGGTACAAAGGTAAGAATCCAAATTCACTTAATGTCGTTCCCTCTGCAGAGTCATTTTCTAATGCAACTACTGTAAAGTCTAGTTTTGCATCCGTTATAAACAAATGTTCCGGCACAAAACGAAAACTCTTAATCTGCAATGGCATTAAGTTGAGATCAACCTCATAGCTAAATTGAGCGAGGCTAAACTGAGCTGCTTCTTCACACTCTAAGATATGATGATTGGTCAGCAGCAAACAAGGCGCAATGAGAAATCCTGTACCATGACCAAGCACTCTACCGACCGAATCACGTATTTCAATTCTACACACCGATTTACTCGCTTTCATCCCCGCTTGCATATAAGAGACGGGTAATAAGTCACTTTCTCCGATGATCCGTTTCATCGACAAACCATCTCGAGGATTGATGAGTGTTTTGCGAACAGCCACTCGATAGGATGTATCTACCTCAATAGGACTGTGCGTCGAAAGTTTTGCAGCAATATACTCTCTCTCTCTGGTTCTTTCGATGTACCGCTTCAGAGAATTATGTTCCTGTCTGCCTGCAAGGTTCTTTTTTAATCTAGGAAGATCGTGATTTGATAGATGCGACAATAAATAAACCTCCTTTCTTCTCTAAAACAAATATGTTCCAAGGGATTCCCCCTCATTGACACTTGAGTCAATTTACCTCATCATTCTTTAGTTATGAACTTTTTAAGAATTTAGAAGCATTAATTAGAGCTTTTTTCATTTTTTGTTGTGTTTATGCAAAAAATGCCTGAATCTTCGCTAGTTGCAAAGGTTCAGGCATTTTCTTACTCAATATTTCAGCTTTCTTTTTTGAAATTTAAAGTATTTTGCAGCATTTCAGCGGAGGCCTGGACAGCCTTTTTCGTTTTCCCGCCAACTATGATATGGTATTCCGGCTTCCACCACGATCCACCAACCTTATCAAAAATGATGTTCGTCTGGGGATATTTCTCTGCTGTTTTTTTCACACTTTTAGTAATATGTCCCTTAAATAAAAATAGAACAGTCATTGATAATTCACTGCGGACAGGATTCTGTAAACGGTATATTTTATTATCATTTTTAATTACTGGTTTATCATTCATTTGTAGTTGTTTCTCTTGCTTAAGGTGTCTCACTTTTGTTCCTCCTTTTTATTATATTTTGATTTTAACAGGTATTGTCATCAAAACATATACCCAATTTTTCAATTTATGCTTTCTACAAAAATATTTTCTCGAATCCTTACTTCCGCAATCGTCACGCATGGCAAATCGCCTTTACAATTGCTATCGGAAACACTCAGTTGCGCCTCAATCTCAATCTCAATCTCAATCTTCTTGCAAATTTTACATTCACATTTAAAAGCGTATATAAGAAAAGCGCCTCTTTTGGACGCTTCAGTTCTACTATTATGTATAACTCTTTATATAACCCCTTGCAAAAATTCTAACCGTTCTCCATCAGGCCCAAGAAAAAAGAAATTTTTCAAGCTTCTTCCTATCCCTGCAGGCGTATCAGACAACGTTACTACCCCAGCAGCATGGAGTCTTTCCATTTCTGCGTATACATCTTCTACCTCAAAGGCAATGTGATCTACAATACCAGCAGCACGCTCCGACGCACTTTCTTGCAAGCGTTGTACCAGTTCAATGATTTGCCCGCCAGAATTGAGAAAAATCAACTTAACGCGTTCATCTTGGTATGAGTTTACCACTTCACAGTCTAAAACCTGCTGATAAAATAAGCTTGATCGATCAGCATCTTTCACTACTAGTCCAATATGCGCTACTTTGTACATTTATCTTCACTCCTTATATAAAAATCGTTTCTGTTATCAGATGACTATCCACATTTTATTTACCATATCATTCTATCAACCCGAAAGTCAATACCAAACAAATGAATGAACATGTTTCTCATATCCGTAATTACTGTGATATAATTACTAGTTTTACAGGTAAGTTGGATGCACCTGGAGGACTAAAGGTAAACGATAGCGCTTCACTTTTGTCGTAAGTGCCTAAGAAAGAGAATTCTTTCCATTTGTTATCCTCAAAATGTACTTTTCCGCGCGGTGTTGGCATAGGACTCCAATCAACCTCCGGGTGGTGTATCCCTAAGCCGCCGGCATAATATCCGCCTAGCGGCACTAAATAGTATGAAATTTTCCGTCCGTTTCTGCCGGGCGGTACAATATCATAGACTACACCATAATTCCCATAATTGATCACTTGCGATCCATCCGTTGCGTCAATTCCCTGCAAATAACGGTCAATTACGTTGTCAGCCAGGGTTATCCCTACGGCTCTATAAAGTATGGGATCATAAGGCTCCGCTGAGGAAAGTTTACGATTTGCCCCCTCGAAGGTACCGCGCAAATGCCATTGATCGGCAGGCAGTACTTGCGCTGTTTTAGAAAAATTAACACTATCTTCAAATAAGGACAACATCATGACTTTTATATGAATGGGATGATCTGCTGTTAAGTCGTAAATGCCATGAATCAACATATTCGGCAATACTGCAGTCTCACTTATTTTTGCCGATAGGGGTACCACTCCACCTGGCGGAATCGTTATCTGATAAGATGGTGTACCAGAAAGATATTTCATCTGTGTTTCTTTTCCTACTGCCAACCAGGCGTAGCCTGGCCCACCCAAACTCGAATTACTAACATTGACATGAGCGACTTCTGGTCCTTTGTTTTCTAACAAGACTTCCATCGTTTTTGCAGTTTTGGAAGCGTTCACATGATAGAAAAATAGACGAGCCTTTCCTTCCACCTTATCCTGATACAAAATCCCATCTTCCTCGACCATTTCAGGACTGTCTGAAAGCAGCAGAGTTCCCTCCTGAGAAGTACTTTTCATTTCCCACTCGGGAAGCCTTTCGATTTTATCCAACTTAATTTCGCCATAGTTCGCAGCAATGGCTTCATTTCCTAGCATTACAATCGCCATTACCATCCAAATTAATTTTATTGTGTACTTCATCTTGTGCCTCTTTCACCTTATATAGTACTGCTACTTGTTTTTTGCTCAAATAAAAATCCCCCCAAACGACGTATCGTAGGGGAGAATACAATTTCACTACTGCCCTAATGTCAGACTTTACTAATTACAAGTATATTTCCATTTTAAGCCTCTGTCAACAGCTTTGCTATTTTTTTACAAGCACTGCCTACTCCGTTGCAAGAGAACTTCAGCTGTATTTTGCAATCCGTTTCCCCCTCTTCTTTATGCTATTATTTCCTCTCCAATTTTTTCTCTTGTATTATACCTTAAAGTCATTCTCTGCTTTTCCTTGTTTATATTATTTAACTAAAGACGCTAGTGCCTATCTATAAGTAAGAGAGAACGTTCCTAAAAATCAGGAACGTTCTCTCTTGTTTTGCGGCACTGGTGCAGTATGCTAGGAAATCAGCGCTACAATTGCGTTGAAAAACAGCTATCCTGCAAAACAAAGCTCCGGCGGTAAAAGATCAGCTGCTGCTAGTTGTATGGTCTTGGATATTGACTTCTTGCTGCTCGGCCGATGCCTCTTCAGCCCCAGACTCAGCAGCTAATAACATCATCAATTCAGCTTCAGACACAGTGGAAAACATGCCAGATATCAATTTTTCTCTCATGCTTCAAACCTCCCTTGCTGTGCTTATGCTACCAGTTACCGCATGATTAGTTATTGTCCTGTGACCAAATTCTTATACACTGCATTTTCAAAAAGATGCTTAAAATAAACTTGTGATTTTATATTTGTCGATAAACACCATTCGTTTGCTCCTAACACTTCAATCCTACGCTTTTCTTGCACGCAAAAAAAGAAACTGAGGTTTTTGAGTGAGGCGTTCATAAGCGTGTGGATGTGCTTCTCTAAATTTTTCTGTCGGCATCGGTTCTATTAGTTTCTCAATCCTGAAACCAGCATTAATGACAGGTGAAATGATGTCACACAAAGGTCTCCTATAGAATTGAACTTTGACTTTTCCTTTATTCGTCTCCCATTCATCTTCAATAATTTCCGTTAGAAAGTAGTTTTCTCTATTAAAATATGTAAAGTCCATAAATGGATGATGCACAGAGAAAACGAGTGTTCCCAAAGGCTTTATTACGCGATTAAACTCATCCATGACAAGATTCCAGTCTTTAACATAATGAAGTGTCAGGGATGATACTACAATGTCTATGGACTGGTCTCTAATGAAGCTTAAGGGTTCATTCAAATCGGCTCTTATAATATCAGCATGATCACCTATTCTTTTCTTTGTCATTTCTATCATGCTGGGGCTAAAATCGATGGCTGTTACATCTGCTCCCTTATCCAGCAGCCATTTACTATACCACCCAGCCGCACATCCCGCATCTAATACCTTTTTCCCTGCTACACTAGGAAGCAATGACAAGGTAGCCGGTCTTTCATAATACGCATTAAATGGTTTCGTATCCACACATTCAAAATAATAGTCCGCCATTGTCTCATATGAATTAAAAGAAATTGATTTTTCATTTACTCCACTTGCCAAAGTTACGCCTCCCAATTTATGCAGTATGTAAGCCAGTTATCCTGTAGTATAACCTAATTTTGTCCATATATTGAGATTCGCGAGAATTCAACAAACCCCTGCCATATTAATTATACCTAACAATAAACAACGCGCTATGGAGTAAGCCAATAGCGCATTGCTTAGTAAGTCATACATCAATTTAATACGATAAGCAGATATTCGTAAATAGTAGTAGGATATTGTCGTTATTTTTCAACTGTCTGGTTTGTCGCAGAACCTGTTAATGAACGCAATAGATTTCCTAAAGTAAAGGTGTGACTTCCTGACAAAATCAATGATATTGCAGCCGCAAGTAATGATACGTCAAATTCATAGCCGCCAATAAATCCTTTACTTATTTTGACGGAAAAGATTGCCCCTAACATAACAAATACAATTCCCAACGCTGCAAGGCGTGTAAATAGTCCAAGAATCAGGAAGGCGCCGCCTACGGTTTCAATGGCCGCTACTACATAGGCGAGTAAAGGCGGCAGTCCGATTGAAGCAAACCACTGCACAATCCCATCCATTCCAGATATTTTTTGCAATCCATGAGCTAAAAAGATGGCTCCTAAAGAAACACGAAGTACAAGCATACTCCATTCATAATAACGTTTTGACATGATCTAGATTCCCCCTATTAATTGTTTATTAGTTTAGACAATGTATTTTTGATTATAGATACGGCTTCTTTTAATTTTTTTATATCATTTTACTAACATCTTCACTTGTGAAAACACCAACGCCTTCCATTCCCTTTACTACAAATCCTTTACTTATAATATTGCGCAGGGCGGCTCTGGCACGATGAATTCTTGATTTTGCTGCATTCGTATTGATATTCAAAATACTAGCCGCATCTGGAACTGAAAGTCCCTCGAGATCATGTAATATAAGAAGTACTCGCTGGGTTTCCGGCAGTTTCAATATTGCTTGCTGAACGAGAAATTGATTGTACTTCGTCTCACACATCGTGTCAGGATCTTCATTGGGGCGCTCAATTGGCAGCATTGCGCTTTGGAGTCCTTCATCCCACTCCATCTGACGATTCGTTTTACTTCTTTTCTTACGAAAGTTAAAACATATATTAGAACTTAATCGATAGACCCAAGTATATAAACTTGAACGTCCCTTAAAGGTTTGTAATGACCGATTAATCTGGATAAAAATCTCTTGTAATGCATCCATTGCATCATCATGATTTCCAAGCATACGATACGTTAAAGAATAAAGTCTTGCCTGATATTGATTTATAAACAACTTTAATGCTCTTTCCTTATCTCCTTCATTAAAAAAACGAAGAATTTCCTCATCCGTTAAATTTACATTTTCATCCATAATTACTTTTTCCTCCTTTCTTTAATGAAGCACATTGGAAGGTTGAAAATCTGTAAATTCAATGATTCTCATTCCTCCGTAAGACAGGTGTTCATTTTCTCGAATATACCCAGGACTCTCTGATCCCATTACTCCAAGTAACATAAACAAACCGAGGAAGGCAGATTTCGGTTTTACATTTTCAATTCGTTCCTGATCCAATGTTAAAAGCTCCATCCCTTTCCCCTCTGAAAGCAGCTTAACAATTAACTGATCAAAATTCTCGTGTTCGATTAACCATCCATCATCCATAAAACGGGCATGCCTTTGAGAAAAGGCACCTAAAACAAGAAATAATACTTTCCCCCGCCAACTTCTTAGCGTATTCCCTAAGGTCCTTCCCCAGCGGAAAGCACAAAGCATTGATCCCGACACTGAAAGTGGAACAATCGGTATATTTCCTTCTGGAAACATAAATTGTAATGGAATGGCGATAGTATGGTTTGCACAATATTTGCCAATACTAGGATAGATCAAGCTTTTTTCACCCGCTTGTAAGAGTAAATTTGCCAATTCAGGATGCCCAGCGACACTATATTTACTTTTACCTTGAACTCCACTATTATCCATAATGCTTTCATGATGCAATGAGTTATCGATAAAAAAAGATTCTTTTGTCTGCCAATGAGTTGTGACCGCAACTACGGCCTCCACACCCCACTCTTGCATTCTCATTCCACAATCTCGGAGTGCTTTTATAGTAGAAGAGGATTGATCGTTCATTTCCTTTGCTAGCAATATCGGAATATGAGGTACAATGATTCCATGAATATTGGACTCTATCTTCATTTCATTTTATCCTTTCTTATTTTTTTAACCCTTCAACTATACGTTTTTATCACTAACTACTTAAACGTGAATTACTTTATAAATCGTTCTATATTAGTAGTCTATATACTCTTAGTGTTTGTTTCTGCAAAAAAAGATATGGGTTATTGTTAAAAATTTATTTTCTATCGAAATTGCTATAGTTAAAAGCATCGAATCTCTTACATTAAATCGTTTACGAATGTAACAAAGATTTCAATATTTGTATATTGGTTCCAACCGTCATTATTTTGTCACATTTATGTACTATTCTACTATTAGTATTTCAAGTAAATTCCAAAGGAAAGGAGTTTATCATAAATGCAGCCAATCAATAAAATCTCTCCTATACGAAAAATGGACGCTGCCTATCTCCAAATCTCTAGGCAAAATCAGATGATTCATATACAAAAAAGCAGTAACGATTATAAGCGTAATTACGACTCAGCCAATGCACAACCCCAAGAAGACATCGTTGAGATTAGTGTCCAAGGATTACGTGCATTACGGCAGGAGGAGGATTTAGCATCTGTGCAGAGCAGCACTGCTCCCCTGTCATATATTTCACGTTTAATTGCAAATTACGAAAAATAATATCTGCCTGTTAGGCTTTTATCATAACAGATCATTTTTTAAAAGCTGCTATACCACTCATCTAGACTTCCATCATCTTCAACGGTAACTTTATCGTTACCGGAAGGATATTTAAAAAACAATAATTTAAATCCTGCTTTGGATTTTTGTGCGTAGGTAATCCCTTGATGAATTAAGTAAAAGTCTCCTTCTTTTACGAAGGTTTCTTCTCTTGTATTTACGTTCATATATTTACTTTCCCCTGCTAATACGTAGGCATATTCCGTTGTCGTTGTATGATAATGCGGTTTTTCAATTGTATACTCTGTGTACTCTGTAATGCCAGCTTCCACATGGGGGTCACGTAAATATTCCAGTTCCTGAGGCAAGGCTAATTCGCCCACTAGGTATTGACGCTTTGAATTGCCTAATGCCAATTTAATGTTTTTTCCGCTTATTACTTCGATTTTTTTCATTTTTTCACCTTACCCTTACCGTCCATTAAATTGACAATATTTGAGATAAATTGTACATTTCTTGATCAAATACTTTCCGTTTTGTAAGGGCTTCCATAATATCTATGTTAATCAAGTGATTGTCTTTTATGCCAATGGCACGATTCGTTTTTCCCTCTATCAACAGATTAACAGCCATAGCTCCCATTTTGCTTGCTAATATTCGATCAACAGCGGTGGGTACTCCGCCACGTTGAAGATATCCTAGCACAGTAACTCTTGATTCAATACCAGTATTATTCAATATTTCATTTTGTAACTCTGCAGCAGATCCTCTGCCTTCGGCCAGCATAATAATATTATGGGCTTTGCCGCGCTTTCTGCCTTGCAGCATTTTCTCGCAGATTTTCTTCACTTCATATTGTTCTTCTGGAACTAAGATACTTTCCGCCCCTCCAGCAAGACCTGCGTAAAGCGCAATATCTCCGCAGTGCCTCCCCATCACTTCAATAATGGTTACTTTCTCATGAGACATAGATGTATCTCTTATTTTGCTGATAGAATCGAGCACTGTATTAATTGCCGTATCAAAACCAATTGTATAATCGGTGTATGCTAAATCGTTATCAATCGTACCGGGAATTCCCATCACTTTTATATTTCCACGGCCAAGTTTATTGACTCCTTGAAAAGAACCATCTCCACCGATTACGACGAGGCCGTCAATTTCATGCTTCTCTACTATCTCTATTGCCTTATTGATACCAGCTTCTGTTTTCATTTCTTCACATCTAGAAGTTTTAAGAATCGTTCCGCCTCGATGAATGATATCGCCAACCGATGCTATATGCATTTCTTTTATTTCACCATGTAATAGCCCCGTATACCCTCTTTGGATTCCAACGACTTTGAGACCATGATAAATCCCAGTCCTCACTATAGCTCGAATGGCTGCATTCATGCCTGGGGCATCTCCTCCGCTGGTTAACACTCCTATCTTTTTCATGAAACCGTTCTCCTTTAACACTACAGCTTCTATTATTTCTTCCGTTATTTGCCTTTCACTACCTTTTTGGTTACTGCAACAACATTTTCTGTTGTAAAACCAAATTTATTAAATAGTGTTTTTGCTGGCGCTGATGCTCCAAAACCTTTCATGGTGACATACCCACCATCAAGTCCAACATACTTGCCCCAACCAAAATCGCTGGCTGCTTCTACCACTACTCTCCCTCTTACGGCTTTTGGCAGCACGCTTTCTTTATATTCGTCTGACTGCTCCTCAAAAACATCTACAGACGGCATACTTACAACTCTTATGTCAATATTTTCTTTCGCTAATTCTATTTTAGCATTGACTGCCAATTCCACTTCTGATCCGCTTGCTATAATAATTCCATCTGGCATCGCTTTGCTGGAATCAGCTAGAATATAACCACCTTTTAACGCTTCTTTGCTTGCCCCTTTTAATTGTGGCAGGTTTTGTCTCGATAAGACTAAAGCAGTTGGTGTTTTTACCGAAGTAATAGCATAGTACCACGCAGCACATGTTTCCGTTGCATCTGCTGGTCTAAATACCGTGAAGTTTGGCATTGCTCTCAGCATGGCTAGTTGTTCAATAGGCTCATGAGTAGGACCATCTTCACCAACACCGATACTGTCATGAGTCAATACATATGTAACTGGTAATTCCATTAATGATGCCAATCTTGCCATTGGTTTCACATAATCACTAAATACAAAAAATGTCCCAACAAACGTTTTTAGTCCTCCATGTAAAGCAAGCCCATTACTGATGGCGGCCATTGCAAGCTCTCTTACACCATAATGAATATTTCTGCCACTATAGTTTGCTTTTGAAAAATCTCCAGCATCTTTCATATTCGTTTTGTTGGAAGGCGCAAGGTCAGCACTACCGCCAATAAAATTCGGCAATATATCCTTAATACGATTAATCATAATTCCAGACAGGTTTCTTGTCGCATCTGCTTTATCAGCGTATGCCCAAAACTCATCGTTATCCATGAGATTTGTTAATGCGTTACCATCAAAATATTGCTGCCAAAGAGTGTTCATCTCAGGATATTTTTTACTATAAGTCGAAAACAGAGCATTCCAAGCTACTTCATCTTCGGCCTTTTTTTCAGCAATCTTTTTGTAATGATGATATACTGCATCAGGCACATAAAATGCATCTTGTTTTTCCCATCCGAGATTTTCTTTCAACGCTACAACATTTTCTACACCTAAGGGTTCCCCATGAGCACTTGCTTGACATTGTTTCGCAGGGCAGCCATAGCCAATTTGTGTTCTTACTATGATAAAGGAAGGCTTATTGGTTTCTGCTTTCGCCGTTTGAATTGCTTTGCCAATTTTCCCAAGATCATTTCCATCCTCGACTACAAGGGTCTGAAAACCAAATGCCTGCATTCTTTTTTCCACATCTTCTGTAAAGGCGATGTCTGTACTGCCTTCTATGGTAATGTTGTTGCTATCATAAATTACAATTAACTTACTTAAACCTAACGTTCCAGCTAATGAAAATGCTTCTGATGTGATTCCCTCCATCATGCATCCATCACCACCTAATACATAGGTATAATGATCTACAATCGGAAATCCCTCTTTATTAAAGATAGAAGAAAGATGAGCTTCCGCCATTGCCATACCAACGGACATACCCATACCAGCGCCAAGTGGTCCAGTGGTAGCCTCCACTCCTACGGTATGGCCATATTCTGGATGACCTGGAGTTAATGAATCTTCTTGCCTAAATTGCGCTAAATCTTCAATTGATAAATTACCATAACCAAATAAATGTAATAAAGAATAGAGTAAGGCTGAACCATGTCCGGCTGATAAAACAAAGCGGTCCCGATTGATCCATTTTGGATTTTTAGGATTGTGCCTCATCTGATTAGCCCACAATTCATAAGCCATGGCTGCGCAGCCAAGAGGTAGACCAGGATGACCGGAATTGGCTTTTTGTACAGAATCTGCCGATAGAATTCGAATTGCATTAACTGACATCTCATCAATATTGCTCATTTGTTTCTCTCCCTTTTACATACTGTATTTTACAATAAAAGCTGATATGAATTTTCATACCAGCTTTTATTGTAACTCTTAATCAATAAATATTCTACTTGTTATAAATCGCATCTTGTTCTTTACGAAGTTTATAAATTAATGTTGTTTGATCTAATTCTACCATATCGAGGGTTAAAAGCTGGCCTTTTTTCGCATCTTTTAGCATACGTGTCTTATTCGATACCAAACCGTAAGGAACATAACCTTTCGCATCAGATTCTGCAGCGCTAGCAATTGATCCATAAGTTGTGTAACAACCGATACCATCAATATATTGACCTGCTTTCAAATCTGTTTTTGCAACGGTAATACATTCACTAACAAGTCCATCGATTGGAACTATAGTAGATTCTCCATCAATAACTGCTTTAGCGACTGTTAATGGCGTTTCTAAATTGCATAAATGATATGGGCGATACAAAATCCATAATGGGCCATTACCCATGCTGTGATAGCGCATTTGATAAGCAATTTCTTCATTTTCAGTAGAAACAGCAACAAATACCCCTGGAGCAATGCCGTTTACATATTCAACAACACCATGTTTATTTAAGATACCGCCATCTTGTTTAAGTTTATATAGATCTGGCAGCTCTTTCACTGTTGCTGCAATACCATGTCCGCCAATTACATCTGGAACTAACCCTGTAGCATTTGACATAGCTGTCATTTCTACCATTGTCTTTGTACCATCTTTAAAAGAACAAAGCATCTTAGGACTCATTTTACGGCGAGTTGCTTCTTCTAACACGCTGTCCGGATTACATGCATAATCCAATTTGTTGTTTTTACCTTTACCCATGACTTTGACATCCATACCCATTGCTTTTGCAAAACAATATAACTCCATAACAGCACCTGGCTCATCACCAGCTGAACCGGTATAAATAACACCTTGTTGTGCCGCTAATCGCTTAAGGTACGGTCCAATAACAACATCGGTTTCTACATTCAGCATAACTACATGCTTGCCATTTCTCATGGCATCTGTTGCAACTTTTGCACCTACATCAGGAACTCCAGTAGCATCAATTGCACATTCTACCAAATTAGCTTGAGAAATAAGATCTGCATTGACAGTAGCAACATATTTACCAGCTTCTATCCATTTATTTGCATCTGCAAGTGTATCAACTATGGCAATTTGATCATCTTTTATACCTGCATAGTGAAAGGCATGCACAGCATTTTCAATATTAATGTCAGAAACAATGGCCGGCATGATACCTTGCATCAATACCATTTGTGTCACCATTCCCCTACCCATTTGTCCTGCTCCTACAATACCTGTGCGGATGATTTTTCCTTCTTGTTGACGTTTAATTAGTTTCTGATTCATATTTAACATAGTAAAGCTCCTTTTAGTTTAATTATTTTAAAATTCACAACAAGTTAAATAGTTCAGCTTCCTGCAAAATTTAATCGTTAAAAAATTTCAATAATACCACCTAGGGTAATATCTTCGGGGTTAATATCTTCCCCCTCCAGCATAATGCAACCAGGACGTTCCGGTTCTGTCCCACCTTTAAAGCTCAAGGTGCAATGACCAAGTTCTTTTAATGTATGTGGCGCTTCCGAGCCAATTGCAGTTATGGTAAATGCCTTATCGCAAATAATTACAGTATCGCCTACTGCTAAATCTGCAAGGAGTGGTGCAGGCTTGTGCAAAACCGCTATCTCTTGCAATTCTAGTGGTGCTCCTTCATTAAAAAGGATGATAAAATTTAAGTCCTTATCACTGAGAAACTCTAAAGCACCTGTTCCCCAGCCAGTAATCGCAGAATGATATTTCATTTCTTATCCTCCCTGTATCCTTTTGCTTTCTTTAGTACATGCCAAAGCTGAATAAATATGCAATAACGACTGACAAAGGTCCGGTAATGATGCGTGAATATAACACTGCCGGCACACCAAGTTCAATTGTTTCAGGTTCAGCTTCTCCGAGGCTTAATCCTACGGGAACAAAATCTCCGCCTACTTGTGCATTGATTGCAAACAAAGCAGGCAATGCATATTGCACGGGAATATGACCTAATCCAATTTCAACTCCCAATAAGGTTCCCACAACTTGCGCAATAACTGCACCTGGTCCAATAACTGGTGATATAAATGGCAGGGAGCACACAACAGAAATGACCAGCATCCCTGGCAGCGTACTTGCCAACGGCGAAATGGTAGTTGCAATTAGGGTTCCAATACCAGATACTTTAATAATCCCAATGATCATACTTACAAATGCCATAAAGGGCAATATACTTTTTATGACCATATCAATGGTGTCGCGACCAGCTTGATAGAATTTATTCACAACTCCGCCAACACCAATTCCAAGGCGAGTAATTATATTTTTCTTTTTCCCAGCATTCATTGCTGCAAGTTCCGCTCTTGCCTGCGCTTTTGTTTTTGGCTCAGAACTAGTTTTTTTAGTCTCAACAGCAGTTCCTTCTTTGCTTGTTAAAACCGCATCTTCCGCAGCATATGCCAGTGTTTTTTCGGTGACTGCTGAAACATATAAGTTTTCGGTAATAAATTGAGCAAGAGGCCCTACTTTTCCAACGGGTGTCAAATTTACTGTAAACACTTTCTTTTTTGGGTAAACACCACAACGCGCTGTGCCCCCACAATCCACAACAGCAACCAGCATCTCATGATCCGGGACGGATGTTACAAACCCATCAATCGCTTGGCACCCCGTCATTTCTGCTATTTTAGCAGCTACTGGATGGATACCGCCACCAGTTACACTCACAATTTTATTGCACGTATCAGTCGGCATGATTGTTAAAGGACCACCCCAGCCGCCGTTTCCTTTTGAAATGGTAATCGATTTATACATAAAATCATTCCTCTCTATTAATAATGACAGTGATGTTTATTGTTCTCTTGCTTTCATTGAGGCATAAATCTTTTCAGTAACAAAACCGCGTATAAAGATGACAATAATCCCAACTAAGAAGTACCTAACAGCTAAGGAACCTAAAGGAAAACCAAGGGCTGTAACACCTGCAGCAATTCCCATATAAACAAACAGCTCACCACCATTAGCATGAGGGAACAATCCTGTTACCGGATGCAGAAAACTAACTGTCGCATCATAAAAGGCAGGCTTATGTTTTTCTTCTACAAATCGTCCAAAGCTATAGCACATAGGATTCCCTAAAAATAAAACGGATAATATAGGCAATATTGTATAACGAGTAATAATATTAGTGGTTGCTTTCTGTGCCAATCTCTGCACACGTTCTTCACCAATTAATTTAATAACAGCACTCACTGCCGTCATCAGTACAACGATGAGCGGAATAATCCCCATTACCCATCCTGCAAAAGTATCTGCTCCTGCTTTAAAAAGCTCCATAAACCCATTTGCCAATTCTGCTATTAATTCCATATTCTGCGCCTCCATTTTGTAGTTTATTTTTTCAATCTAGTACATATATGGCGAAAATCATTAGAACATCATAAAGGAATGATCCTTTTACACTTCTACAGGATTCAATCTGACATTCAAAGCATCTAATGCCTGCATGTGTGCTTTATATGCTTTCTGTTTTTTTTCCGGCAACTGTCCATATTCTGCTCGCAATTGGTAAATACTTTTACCAATTATCCCAGCAACCTCTTTGAAGCCATTAAAAACAGTATATCCTTCCATAATTTCACCTGCTGTAATAATACCCTCACTATTACAAGCAATTACAACTATGTTGCCAGGTCTAAACCTGCCTTTTTTGCTTCCGATACCAACATTACCCATTTTATGCACTCTTCGAACTGCCTTTTTATATTGCTGAACTTGTATATATGTGCCAATTGCTTGAATCATCATAAGAATTATCAATCCCAAAAATAAATTGCTCAAATTCATTGCAAACAACCTCCTATCTTCTATCATTCACATCTCAATCAAAGCATTTGCACAATCAAGATCAGTAATCAATATATTTAAGAATCCACCATTAATCGCACCCAGTACGGCTTGTGCTTTCTGACTGCCGCCTGCTATACCAATCCGTTTTTGTACTTTTTTCAATAGTTCGATTGGCATTCCCGCCACCCGATCATTAAACTCTCTGAAGTTTTCTGTGCTGCCAGATTGATCAAAAAATTGCAGCGAAATATCTCCGACGGCTCCAGCTGCAGCGAAACTATCCAACACCTCTCCATCAATATAACCAGTAGTCAACAGGGTTGAACGTCCTCGCTCCGGTATGCCAATTCCCATAATGACAGTTCCTACATTTCGATACAGATTAAAGATACTTCTCACTGATTTTTCGTTGAGGAATCCTTCTAGTACAGTTACATTCGAAAAAATTGCCGGAGAAAAAAATTGCACACAATCACCACCAAATAATTTCGCAAATTCACCAGCAATATAGTTGGAATGGATGTCCAATCTACTTTCACCAATACCACCAACGATAGGTACAAAGGTACATCGAATGGGCTCTTCAATATTACGCTTTGCTCTAATCACATTTTGCAGCGTCATTCCCATCGAAACCCCTACAATATCGCCATCATCTAACGTTCTGGATAAAAAATTTAATGTTTCTTCTCCTAAGCTGCTGCTAATCCGTTCTGTACCTGTTTCAATCGGACTGGACTCGACTACAATAACTTCTTTCAGGTTAAACTTTTTTTCTAATTCTCGCTCTAATTTTCCAAATGTTAAGTTGTAGGGATTCGTGACTTCAATTTTCACAATGCCAAGTTCTTCCCCTAATTTAATCATCCTTGAAACAGATGGCCTAGAAATATTTAGCTGATCACAAATTTCTTGCTGGCTCATTTTATCATCATAGTAGAGGCTGCAGCACTTAAAAATGAGCCTTGTGTCATCAATAATCTTTTTGATAGAAACACCCCCCACCAATCTTCCGTATCTCTTTGCCATGGTATACTATTTGTCTTTACAGTTCATAATTATACATTACCACTATCACTTTATCAATCTATCACAACTAGAACATACGTAAAAGTATTTTTGTGCAATTATTCACTTTTACATTTGTTCTATTATGTTATTTTGCGTTAATTTAATTATTTAAAAAATCAGGACTCCTTCATCTAATGAGGGAGTCCTGATTCTCAACTTACATTTTTACTCTCAACTTCTTGCAACTTATATAATTCATAATAACTACCTTTTTGGCTTAGGAGCTCAAGATGCGATCCTTGTTCAACAATCTTCCCCTGCTCCATTACGATAATAGTATCGCAGTCACGTATGGTCGTTAGTCGATGAGCGATCATAATTAATGTTCGTCCTGCTGCCATTTGGCCGAGATTTGCTTTTATAATATTTTCTGATTCATTATCTAATGCACTGGTAGCCTCATCAAATATAAGAATTCTTGGATCTGTAAGCAGTGCCCTGGCGATGGCGATACGTTGTTTTTGACCACCCGATAATGTAGTGCCGCGTTCACCAACAATCGTGTTATAACCATTGGGCATTTCTTTGGCAAATTCATCTACCCCTGCAATTTGTGCAACCTTTTGTATTTCCTCCATACTCGCATCCAATTTCGCTAACGCAATGTTATCTTTAATGCTTCCATTGAACAGATAAGTTTCTTGCAATACTACCCCTACCTGCCGCCTCAACCAAGCCGGTTCGACTTGAGCCATATCTACACCATCAATTAGTATTCTGCCTGTTTCTGGCACATACAGCCTTTGAATGATTTTAGTCAAGGTGCTTTTACCTGATCCCGATCTGCCAACAATTCCTACACTAGCTCCAGCATCTATTTTGAGATTAATCTGGCTTAGTATCTCATTTGTATCTTCACGATAGCGGAAAGTGACTCGATCTAATACAATTTCTCCACGAATCGTTGATAGGGTCGTTCGATTTGGATCAAAAACAGGTTCTGATTTTTCACTCATAATATCATCGAGCTGATTAATCGATACTCTTGTCTGTTGGAAATTCTGCCAAATATCCACTAATCGCAACACTGGAGAAACTACAAAACTGGAATACATTTGAAAAGCAATTAATTCTCCAACTGTTAACCGGTTCTCCATAACTTGATTGATACCAACCCACAGTATGCCAATCATGCAAAGCTGCTGTATTAACGCTGCTGCATTATGACCGATATTGTTTATATTGGCAGTGACAAAAACCGATTTAATATATCTTGATAACATTTCATCCCACTTTTGAATAAAATATTTTTCTACCGCCAATGATTTTATGGTTTGAATGCCAGTAATGGCTTCTATCATAAAGGTTTGGTTTGCAGTCTCAAGTTTAAATTTTTCTTTCAATTTTCGCCGAAATAAAGGAGTTAAAATTAAATTAAGCACAATATAAAGGCCTAGAGCTACTACTGTTACTCCAGTAAGATAAGTACTGTACGTTAGCATGATCACAAGATAGATTATTGAAAACGCACTGTCGAGAACCGCAGTGAAAGCAGATCCGACAATAAACCCTCGAATTGTATCCAACTCTCGAATGCGAGATACAATCTCACCAACTTTATATTTTTCGAAAAACCGTATTGGTAATGCCATAACATGATGAAAAATTCTAGCACTAAGTGTAACATCGATTTTACTTACATGATGATTAAACATACAACTTCTTAAGCCATTAATCCACGCTTCAAATATGCAAAGGATTATCATACCGACAATAAATATATTGAGGGTACTAAGACCGTGATGTACTAAAACTTTATTAATAATCACCTGGGTAAATAAAGGGCTTACAAGTCCGAAGATCTGTAACACTAATGAAAGCAGCAGTATTTTCCCAAAGGCTTTTTTATATTTCACAATAATAGGAAGAAACCAAGCTAAACCAAATTTAGGCTCTTCCGTTTCAATAAAACTAGGCTGTTTTGCAATCAGGATAATTTTGCCACTCCATTGGTCTAAGAAAATACTTTCTTCAATACTTACTGGATGGTTCTTATAAGGGTCAAATACAATCGTATTTTTCCCATCTCGATTCAGTATGATTATATAACATCCATTTTTTAAGATCCCCATTGCAGGCAGGGGGAAAGATGCTTTACTTTTTTTATTATTGTAATCCGTGAAATGAGCTTTTAGTCCCATTTCTTTCGCTGTTCGAATGAGAGTCGTCAGATCCATTCCGGTATCGCCTATGATATGCGCACGACGTATTTGTCTTTCATCAGCTGCAATACCAATCATTTGAGCTATCATTAGTAAGCATTTCAATGCTGAATCAACAAAAATACCTTCTTGTTTATTCACTTCTTCTTGTCTGTTTTGTTTAGCCATATCTTATCTCTCTCTCAAAGATTCGCTTTGGTATTTTTTAAAGGGTTCTAAGAAAAATTCATAGATTTGCTTTTGCTGGGTTTTAATTTCAGCGTTAACCGTCATACCACTATTAAGACGTGTCTCCTGATTATTCACTACTACATAGTCTTTGTCCATTTGCAAAAGAACTCGATATACATTGCCTTTTTCTCGGTCTTCTACTGCATTCGGGCTAATCGTAGTGACGATTGCAGGCACCGTTCCGTATTTTTGAAAATTAAAGGATTCAATCTTAATCTCAGCAGACTGTCCTTGTCGTATAAAGCCAATATCTTTATTCGCCACCCACGCCTCAACTTCTAAGCTGACTTTATCAGGCACTACCTCTAGCAGTACTTGGGCTGGTGTTACTATACCTCCAATCGTATGCACTGCTAAATTGCTTACATATCCATCATCTGGAGCAACGATAGTTGCTAAACGATTCTTTTCTTCTGCCTTTTTCAATGTTTCCCTGAGATAGAACAGTTTTTGTCTTGCCTCAACCAGTTTTGTATCAAGATCCACATTTTTTTCTGCTATAACCCGTGCTAACGATGCCTGACTTTTCGCTAACAAGGATTCTTGTGCTTTGATTATGGATTCTTGCTCTGTTAAATTTTGTTCCATTTCTTCACGTTTACTTTGCTGATCGATCAAAGTGAGTTTTGATATCGCATTCTCATTTACTAATTGCTCTAATTTGCCCTCTTTTTCTTCGGCAAGCTGATGCAACTTTGTTAGTTTCTTCTTCTCTGTTTGAGCACTTTGCAAATTTTGCTGATATTGCTCCATTGTATGCCGAGCCTCTTCAATTCTTGTCTGATATTCAAATTTTCGACTATTATAAAGATTGATCTGCGCTTGTATATCTTTGTCATCTGCTTGGGGTATCGTGTGCGGCAGAAAGGCTCGATTTTCTTTTTCGGCTGTCAAGCGTTCTACTTCAAGACTGGCGTTAATCGCTTCTCTTCTCACTTTCGCTAAATCATCTGCAGAATATGTAGTATCTAACTCTAACAACAAGTCACCTTTTTGGACTTTTTGTCCATCTACTACATAAATCTTTTTAATGATCCCCTTATCTTCCGCTTGAAGTACTCGAACATAGCCATTAGGGATGATTTTTCCTGGCGCTATCGCGACTTCATCTACACTGCCAAATGTCACCCACAGCAATCCAATAATTGCTAGTATGAAAAATGTCCATAATACAGTTCGACTGCCATAAGATGGCGGCGATTCAACAATTTCCAATGCTGCAGGTAAAAATTCAGCTTCTTTACTTTGAAATTTTTCGATGTTCTTAATTTTTACTCTTTCATAAAATTCCTTTATCTTTTCCAAAATCGTCTGTAAGTCTTCATGATTCTTTATAAAACCAAACATTTTATTAAACATGGCTGTCTCCTTGCTGTTGATAGAGATTATAATACACGCCTCTGTTTTCTACGAGCTGTACATGTGTCCCGTGCTCTATAATTTGACCACGCTCCATAACAATGATTGCATCACACTCTTTCACATTCGCCAAACGATGAGCAACGATGATCATCGTACGTCCATCTGCAATTTGCTTTAAATTCCCCATGATAATCCGCTCCGACTGATAATCTAAGGAACTGGTAGCTTCATCAAATATTACAATCTTTGGATTGGAAATTAGCGCTCGAGCAATTGCAATTCTCTGGCGCTGTCCACCGGATAATGCAGTCCCTCGTTCTCCTACAATCGTGTCATATCCTTCAGGGAGTTCAAGAATAAAATCGTGAGCACCTGCCAGTTTAGCAACCCGATTAATCTCTTCCATGTTTACCCCTTGACGGGCAAGAGCGATATTATCCCTGACACTGCCATTGAACAGGTAGTTATCCTGCAGCACTACACCTATTTGTTGTCTTAACCAAGCCGGATCAGCTTGCGTTATATCTACGCCATCAATCAAAACCCGCCCCGCTTCTGGAATATATAATCGCTGAATAATTTTGGTTAGGGTACTTTTCCCCGAGCCCGATCGTCCTACGATACCGATCTTCATACCTGGTCTTATGTGCAGATTGATTTTTCGGAGTACTTCATCATTCTCAATGTAATATCTAAAGGTTATATTTTCAAGTTTTATTTCGCCTTTGATTTCTGATAATCGAATTGCATCTGGCAAACTGGTTGGCTCTGGTGCTGCATTTAATATATCTCCAATTCTTGTTACAGCGAGCTTTGTCTGCTGAAAAGATTGCCACATGCCTACTAAACGTAATAAAGGTGCACCAGCCTGATTCGCCATCATTTGAAATGCAATAAACTGACCAATTGTTACCGCTCCATCAATTACCATAAATCCGCCAAACCAGATAAGCAAGTATGCAATCAGTTTTTGTGTAAGGCTCCCCCCGTTATTTAACACAACGCTGAACTGCGCCTTATCTAAATTAGTACTAACGCTTTTAGATAACAATCTCTCCCATTTAAAATTAAATTGCGGCTCCACTGCTAAAGACTTTACAGTATGAATGCCCGTTATCGCTTCAACAACAAAAGCATTATTCTCTGCGCTGGCATTCCAAGAATCTTGCAGCCTTTTTTGATACATTGGCGTTCCTATTATATTGATTGCGAATTGAATGGGTATAGCAGCAATAGCGATTAAAGTCAACGGTGCACTATAATAAAACATTACAGCAAAAAATATCATAGAAAAACCTAAGTCAATCAATACCGTCACAGCGGTACCAGTTAAAAATTCGCGAATATTATTTAAAGCAGACACTCTCATTAGAGTATCTCCTACTCGTCTCTTTTCAAAGAATTGTATAGGTAGATGCATTAAAAGACGAAACATTCTAGTACCTAAAATTACATCAATTTTATTTGTGGTATGGGTAAATAGATACGTCCTTATCAGGTTCATTATCGTCTGAAAAAGAACGACAAACACCATACCCATGACAAGTATATTTAACGTAACTGTTCCATGATTAATGATTACTTTGTCAATGATCACCTGTGTACATAACGGTATTACTAGTCCAAATAATTGAAAAAAGAATGCAGCTCCCAAAATTTCTATGAAGTAGCGCTTATAGCGGACTATAACAGGTATAAACCAAATTAAATTAAATTGTCTACTGATGTCTTTTAAATTAAAGGAGCGCTTACATATAATTGCTTGCCCCGTCCAACCAAGAAGAAATTCTTCTAAAGGCATCACAATGGAGTGTCCATGCCTTGGTGAGTACAGTGCTATTTTCTTTGCATTATTTTCCCCAATTACTATATAATCGCCGTTATTCATCTTCGCAATTGCAGGAGACTGAATAGCAGAAAACCCTCTTTTCCCTAATTTTACTACTTTTGCTTTTAAATCAATCTTTTTTGCAGCTTTTATTAAGTCCTTTGGATCAGAGAGATCGTCACTAATCCCATATTCTTTTGTTAATTTTTCTTCGTCAATTGGCATTCCGAAGCCTTTTGCTATCACAGCTAAACAAATTTTCCCGGTGTTAATGTATGTTAATGGTTCTTTTTCCATGCTTATTTTTTCTTCCATCGCTGCTCCTTTCTTTGGAATCAAAACATCTCTTATTTCCAGTTTTATAACATCACTATATACGTATAGATTTTGTCACATATTCAGTATCCTGGCAAGACTTTAAAGCAACAAGAGGACTAAAGTAACACTTTTTGTATAACAAAAAAATTGCTACTCTCAGTACATTCTGAAAGGCAGCAATCTATTTTAAAGACAATATGATGCTTAATAACGGAAGTTCGTCAATCATAAGCTTGTCATAAATCTGTCATATTTTTCTTATATTATAACAACAGAACACCAAAATTGGAAAAATCTAAGAATCATAACGAATAATTGTCAATTATAAAACAAATCTATTGAAGAGGTGACAACATGAAAATAACCGCAACAACTTCCTATCTTAAGGTAGAAATCGCTGATAAAGAAACAATCATTCAAGGAAAAATGCTTACAGACGGATTCATTGCCTTTAGTGATACAATGAACTATTGGGAACCTCCATATGAAGATATTAAAATTAAAGAGAATATAAAAACTGAACTTATAAACTGCTTAATGAAAGGAACTCAAGATTCGGACTTTAAGATTATCTTCACTAAAGAATCTAATTAATAAACTTTAACTTTAATCCTTCTTGTTATTTGTCCTAAAAACCTCTCCTTCAGATATATCCATTTGGTTTTCCCTGCGTTCATCATTTCGGTAAAATATATTGCTTTGATCAGACTCTGCCATATCTCCTTTGATACAGCCATCCAATTGGATATTTCGGTAAGGACTATCCCAGCCCCCAGATGAAATTTCTTCAATTTTTGTTACAATTTTATTATCTATATCAGTAATAACTTTCTCCACACTTTTCATTTCTGGTGATACATATTTATAATATAGATCAGTGACGACTTTCACTATCGATCCAATTACACTTCCACGTTCAAACCAGCTTTGAACATTGCCAATTTCACGAGTATCACAGATTTCTTCTATTGAATTATTTGCAAAATAACGATTCACATTTCCTAAATAGACAGCTCCTCCTGCAATCCCCCCCCTAGTCTCAGTATGAATATCTAATATACTCCCAACTGATTCTATAGCAATTTCGCTTCCTAAAACTGCCTTGTAATTACCGCTAGGCTTCTCTACTCCAAATCCACCATTAGAACTATTATTTAAGAGCTCTAATCCAAAACCGCCACTAAAGCTTGTATTCGAATTATCTGCTCCAAAGCTTCTATTAGAATCTTTTTCAGAACTATCATGACTCATATATTCTTACCTCCGTTTCACTTAGTTCTTTATATAAAATAAAAATGCCTGTTTATATTCTATTTACCATTAAGTCTCAAAATCCTGCAATAAAATTACATTTTTTGTAATTCTATGCAAGTTTTTTTTTTACTGATACCTTAAGATTTAGTATAAATGATAATAATCCAGACTTCCTGTAATGTTTCTTAACTTAGAATATTGCAGGGAGTCTGGATTATTATTTTATTATACTTACAGTACCTTCTTTACGTGGAGCAGCTTTCGGCTGATTGCCTGAAATGTATCCTAGCGCCGCAGCACCGTATACTTTATAATTTTGCGGAACTGCCAGTGTCGTTAATACGTCTCGCACGACGGGTTCATCACCAAACCAAGCCAATTGATTGATCCAACATGAACCGATATGCAGTGAATGAGCAGCTAAGAAGATATTCTGAAGGGCCAGTGACGAATCAGCCATTGCATTTGAATACTGCCGATCATTTGACACTATAATCAGAGTCGGCGCATGGTAATAAAAATTATAGCTGTCACTTTCTGCCGCCTTTTTACCTGCTACCTTTGCACGATATGTTGTTTCATCAACTACCAGATCTTTAAAGGCGTCTCGAATACAAGTATTAAGCTGCAGCAGCTTTTCTTCACTTTGTACAACACTAAAGTGCCAAGATTGAGAATTACTGCCGCTTGGCGCGTATTTAGCAGTTTCTATAATTGCCTCAAGCTCTGCATCTGTAATTTGTTCACTCTGATAACTTCTAATGCTTCTGCGGGTTAAAATATTCTGTAGAACTTCGTTCAATCAATATCCCTCCCAACATGTAGTAGTACTACAAATATTAAATCATGGGATTAGAAATGTCAAATACATCCTACTACTCATTTTTTTAAGAGTGTTCTATTCTCGCTGCCGTCTTAGCCTTTACTTCTTCTGGATCAACAACAATTCTAGCAACACCAGTTTTTATGGCGGCTTTTGCCACGGCTGCTGCCACGGCTGGAGCAACACGTTTATCAAACACATCAGGAACAACATAATCTTCCCGCAATTCTTCTTCTGTTATTAGCTCAGAAATCGCATACACTGCTGCCAATTTCATTTCTTCATTAATTTGACGAGCCCTAACATCGATTGCTCCTCGGAAAACTCCTGGAAAGACCGAAACATTATTCACTTGATTTGGAGAATCTGAACGGCCCGTACCAGCTACTTTTACCCCAGCAGCTTTAGCATCTTTATAGCTAATTTCTGGCTCTGGATTGCACAAGGAAAATACAATAGAATTTTCCTTCATGCTCTGAACAATTTCTGCGGTAAAGGAACCAGGCTGGGAAACACCGATCAGCACATCGGCACCTTTCGCAACATCAGCGAGACTCCCTTTCTCCTTGTTTAAGTTGGTTTTCGATAACAATGACTCCTGAACCCGATTTACCCGGGACATTTCCATCCCTTCATACATAGCACCTTTAGAGTTCATCATAATAACATGTCCTACGCCAGCATTGAGTAATAACTGTACAATGGCGGTGCCTGCTGCACCAGCACCATTAACGACAACTTTAACATCGGACAATTGTTTTTTTACTAATCGCAACGCACCAATAGTAGCCGCTACAGCAGCAATAGCCGTGCCATGCTGGTCATCATGAAACACTGGAATATCCATTTCTTTTTTTAACGCATCCTCAATATCATAGCATTTAGGAGAAGAAATATCTTCTAAATTAATCCCTGCAAAATTAGGCTGCAGCATACGAACTGTTTTAATAAATTCATCTGCATCCTTCGTCTCAATGGATAAAGGAATCGCATCTACATCAGCAAAGGTTTTATATAGCACAGCTTTTCCTTCCATTACAGGTATAGCTGCCTCTGGACCAATATCCCCAAGTCCTAATACTCTAGTACCATCGGTAATCACTGCCACCATATTACCTCGACAGGTATATTCAAAGGACAAATCTTTCTCACGGTGGATCTCCATACAGGGCTCAGCTACTCCCGGAGTATATGCTAGACTCAGATCATAACCATTTCTTATAGGAGCCTTGGCTATTACGCCTAATTTGCCATTATTTTCTCGATGATATTGTAAAGCCTCATCATGTAAATTCATATTTATCTCTCCTTCTAACTCAATAAACAAGTAATGACTTCATCCACATTATACGTTTTATTAGAATATAATGATAATATCGAATATTCATCAAATGATAACTTTAAGTTATTCATCTTATTCTAGATTACTATACTTTTATGATGCCGTTATCGTAACATAATGAAAAGAAAGTCGTCCGTTTAGGACGACTTTCTTCTCATATCTTTTACTAAAACAAAGGGAAGAATACTATAAATTTAATAAAGCCATAATTGTGTTACCTGCAGTATACACTACTAATAATCCTGCAATGAATACGATAGGATGTTCTTTCCAGTCGCAATTATTCAAATTAAACACCTCTTTCCTCATTTCCTACTATTAACAATGCCATGCTTATGGCAATTTAAAGTACATGCACAATACAGTACCTAACGTGATCGCACCAACACAAAATGATCCGTATAAAATATCTAGCAGCATCGAACTACCTCCTCTACTACGTTAAAGCAATTACAATTCAATATAATATCAAATCATTACTGTAAAAATATGTAATGCCATGGGAAGTTATTAATTTTATTTATTGACAATTTTCGAGGTTCAATCCTACTTCTTCACAATATTGCCTATTCGTTGGCCTCGTAAGTTTATATTTTCTTTATCCCAACTATTATATGAGCCAATGCCAAAAAAGCCACTCCGTATGAGTGGCTTTTCTAAACTATTTTATTGTACCTAACGTATGCGTCACGCTACTACTACCGTCCGATTTCGTCCTTGGGTTTTCGCTTTATATAGTGCCTCGTCAGCACGCTGGAATAAACTTGCAATATCATCACCAGGATTCATTTCAGTTACTCCAATGCTAACTGTCACTGTTACTTTTATATCTGATGCAGGTGTAAAAGATTCCATTCGTAATCTTTCACGAATATTCTCGGCAATTGGTAAAGCTTCGTTATAGTTTGTGTTCGGCAACAATATAGTAAATTCTTCACCACCATAACGAAAAGCTTCATTTGGTTCTGTTAGCAAGAACATAAATATCTGGCCTAGCTTGGCAAGAACCTTATCTCCTTCCCAATGTCCATAATTATCATTGTAGTATTTAAAATAATCAATATCAATTACCATTAAAGACAAAGAGCCATTATTTTTTGCCGCAGCAGTTATCTCTTCAGCCAATCTTTTATGTAAGTATCTTTTATTATACAAACCTGTCAATTCATCTGTTAGGCTAAGGTCTCGATAATGTTCTACCTTTTCATCCAGCTCATCCTTTTTTAAACGTAAAATTCTTACCCGATCTGCTAGGGCAAAGGTAAGTAAAATGGATTCCCCTGCTGTAGCCACTAATAAGTAATTAACAGCGGGAAAGGGATTATCAATATAGGCGGCAAGGGACCATAGCAATACTCCCATAAGCAGCAGACCCCAGGCAAATAAATAATAGCGCGCAGGCTTAAATCCCTGTCTAAAACGAATGGCTGCTAATATCATCATAAAGATAGGACCTAAAAGTCCCAATCCATGAGCAATATGATTGGCCCAAACATTCCATCCGTAAGCACCTAACGCTCCCTGTAGTACAGCTAACAACATAATTCCAGTCAGAATTTTATCAAATACAGGAGCATTAGCCCGAACCTGAAGGAATTCACGTGTAAAGTAAACAGAAAAAATAAAGGTTGCCCCTAGGAGAATCCAGAAAATACGATTATACAGCCCATAAGGAATATCTACAAACAGCTTTAAATAACCATGTACTTGAAATTGATAGAAAAACATAGAACCCATATATAAAACGTAAAATAAATAAACCTTCTCACGTAAAGCGAAGAAAATAAAAAGATTTAATAATACCATAGCCAGAAGAACACCATAAACTACACCAAAACCTGACTGTTTTAAGAAAGATTCTTTTAAAAAAGCTTCTTTTTGCCAAAGTATCACTGGTAAGCGAAGAGCTGATGTACTTTCTAAGCGAAGATATAAATAGTTGCTTTCGCTAAATTGATGAGGAAGTGAAAATACCCATGTATTGTGAGTAATTTCTTTATTTGCAGCTGGCCTGCTTACCCCTATTTCTGATATTAAATAATTAACTTCCTTATCTATCGTAGGCATATATAAATCAATTTTATCTATGTTCGGGTTATTTAATTGTAAAAAATAGTCCTCTGGTGATTTTCCAATTACCTCTGCAGGTAACTTGAAACGTACCCAATAAACTGATTTGGTGATCCCCAAAGACAGTATTTCCTCAGGATAATCTAGATATCTTTCATTCCATTCTGGTGAAATTATCTCAGAAAAACGATAGCTACCATTTACATCTTCTAAAATTTGAAAATTAGTTGCTGAATAAGAGTTTTTCTCGCTGGCAATTGCCATATTCACAATAAGAGTATTAATAATTGCAACCATTAGCAGCAATATCATTCTTTTTTTTGTTTTATCACTATTACAAGTTGTACGTATGTTGCATGCAATTCGTAACATTATGTTATAAATCTCCCCCTTTGCCTTATGGAAAGACTTTTCTATTCGCTTTTTAATAATTATGAATCATTATTTTATAATAACTATATTTACCATATAACATGAAAATCCTGCCAAATTTCTACAAAACTTGGCAGGATTTTTTAAGAAAACTCCAATCATGTATTCAGGTTGATAAACTACTTCTGTTAGATCTATTCTATGAGATTGATTTAGTACGCTCCTTTCTAGAAACAACGATTCTTTGCAGTACAATAAATAGACAGAGTAAAAATGCAACAGCAATTTTGGTCCACCAAGAACTTAATGTTCCTTGAAACATGATTAGAGTTTGAATGACCCCTTGTATCAAAACCCCGAAAACTGTTCCTGTGATAAATCCAACACCGCCTGTTAAAGGTGTTCCACCAATTACAGCAGATGCAATCGCATCCATTTCTAATCCCATAGCATGCAGTCCATAACCCGAAAGCATATAAAAACTAAACACAACCCCTGACAGTGCGGAACAAAATCCACTTAGACCATATACTAACACTTTTGTCCTGCCAACCGGAAGTCCCATCAGCATTGCTGATTGAGCATTGCCGCCGATCGCATATACTGCACGTCCGAATTTAGTATAATTGTTAAGATATAATGCTGCTGCTACTAATGCAAGAGCAATCATAACGCTAATTGAAATATAATTGTCAAAAGGTAGTGGTATTCGGTAGGTTGCTATAAATTGATAAAAGGAATTGGTAATCATTATGGTATCAATGCTGATTACATAGCATAGTCCTCTAGCTAAAAACATACCTGCAAGAGTTACAATAAATGGCTGTATCGTAAAGAAATGAATAAAGCTACCTTGCACAATCCCAAATAAAAATCCCATAAGCAGCATTAATGGTATAACAATCAATGCACTAAGGTGCTGTATTTCCAGCAAATATGCGGAAAGCATACATACTAATGCAATTACAGACCCTACTGAAATATCAATTCCGCCAATAATAAGTACAAAGGTCATACCGATTGCAGTAATAATTAGAAAGGCATTATCAATAAGCATGTTGAGCAGCACTTGTGTGGAAAAAAATCCATTATACAATACAGAGCCCGCAGCAAATAAAGCAAAAAACAATACAACCGTAATTATTAGATTAATATACTTATAACTTAGCTGCATTTTTTTCACTTGGAATCCCCCTCTTTTGAGCCCATTTAGAAAATACAATTTTTCGAAATTTAGCAGATTGCAGTAAGCAGATAATAATGACAACAATGGATTTGACCACTAGTGTAATCTCTGGAGGTACTCCTAAGGCATAAATTGTCGTTGTAATACTTTGAATCACTAGAGCTCCAATCAAACTTCCTACCAAGGAAAATCGACCACCATCAAGAGAATTCCCACCAAGTGAGACTGCTAAAATGGCATCTAGCTCGATAAATAACCCCGCATTATTTCCATCCGCTGAACTTACATTGGAGCAGATAATAAGTCCTGCCAAGCCAGCACACAATCCAGAGAAGGCATAGACAGAAAAGATATATTTACTCACTTTGATTCCTGCAAACCTACTAGCAACAGCGTTAATTCCGATTGATTCAATAAACATACCTAAAGCTGTCTTTCGTACTGCATAAAAGGTAATGCCGAAAACCAGCCCTACAACAAAGAGGGAAAAAGGCAAACCCAATATATATCCAGTGCCAATAAATTGAAAGGGTTTATAATATACTGTAATAATTTGTCCTTGCGTAATCAGCTGAGCGATTCCTCGACCAGCAACCAGTAGAATCAGCGTGGCAACAATCGGCTGAATTCCCACTTTAGAAATTAATAATCCATTCCACATTCCTAAAAGAGTGGTAACCAAAAGTGCAGTAATGATGGCAACAGGCATGGGAACAAGTGTAATGAGTGTTTTAACGCCATCTACGTATTCTAATTTTCCACCAATTAGGGAAGCTACTACCGCTCCAGAAATAGCAATCATCGATCCTACAGATATATCAATTCCTTTTGTAGCAATGACCAAGGTCATACCAATGGCCAGCAACATTAAAGGTGCGGCACGATTTAAAATGTCAATGGTAACCCCGTAGAAATGTCCATCTTTCATTTCAATCATAAAAAAATCCTTCGTAAAAAAGAAATTGAAAAGTAAGACAAAAAATAATGCTGCTAGAGGCCAACAGAGTCTAGAACTTGTAAATCGATTCCAATTAGACTGTATTTTCTCCATCCTTCTACACCCCTGCAATCGTCTGCATAATATATTTTTCTTCCATTTCTTCACCTGAAATCTCTGCTATCTTTACTCTATCTCTTAAAACTGCCATACGACTGGAGCATCGAACCGATTCATCCAGTTCTGAAGATATAAATACAACGGACATGCCGGTTTCTGCCAGAGACAGTATTAATTTTTGAATCTCAACTTTAGCACCTACATCAATCCCACGTGTAGGCTCATCCAGTATTAAAAGCTTAGGTTCTGTCAGCAGCCATCTGGCTAATATTACTTTTTGCTGATTTCCTCCGCTTAAATTTTTGATTAGTTGTTCGGGTCCAGCAGTCTTAATATTTAGTAATGCAATATATTTTTTTGAAATCTCATCCTGTCTTTTTTTCGTTATGTGTTTCATCCACCCTAACTTGGCTTGTAATGCCAAAATAATGTTTTCTCTTACAGAAAGATTTTCGATAATCCCTTCCGTTTTTCTATTTTCAGAACAATACGCCAGGCCATATTGAATTGCATCAGCGGGGCTTTGTATGGCAACAGTTTGTCCTTCAATGACGATTTCTCCGCTATCGGCTTTATCAATACCAAAAATAGTACGGGCAACTTCTGTTCGACCAGATCCTAATAAACCTACAAGACCAAGCACTTCACCTTTACATATATCTAGGTCAAAGGGATGAATCGAACCTTTGTGACCAAGACCACGCACCTGCAAAAAATTATTACGCCGTTCTTGAAGAATATCCAGTTTTAGTGTCTTGCAGCTACTTTCAAATCCATCAAACGCTTTGCCAATCATTTTTGCAATCAACTGAACACGGGGCAGATTTACAGTCTCATAGGAACCAACCAATTCACCATTACGTAATATGGTAATCTTATCGGAAACGTCATAAACTTGCTCAATAAAATGAGTTACAAAAATAATTCCTAAACCTTGCTTTTTTAACTTACGCATAAGTCCAAACAGTTTTTCAACTTCTTGAGCATCCAAACTCGAAGTCGGTTCATCCAATATTAACACTTTAGCCGATATGTCAAGTGCTCTTGCAATCGCTACCATTTGCTGTATTGCAACAGAGTAACGCTCTAAAGGCTGGGTAACATCAATCCCAAGGCTCAAGCGCGCCAATAGCTCCTGCGATTTGCGATTCATTTCCTTCCAATCAATACTGCCAAAGCGCAATGGCTCTCTGCCTATAAAAATATTTTCGGCAACTGATAAATTGGCACAAAGATTAACCTCTTGATAAACTGTACTAATTCCTAGCTGCTGGGCATGATGAGGCGACTTGGGCGCAATGGCTTTACCGTCTAAAAAGATATCTCCAGCATCAAGAGGATCAACACCTGTCAACACTTTAATCAAAGTCGATTTTCCAGCTCCATTTTCTCCCATTAAACAGTGAATTTCTCCAGGTTTTAGTTCAAAATCTACATTGTTGAGAGCTTTAACCCCAGGAAATGCTTTACAAATCCCCTTTGCCTTTAATAAAGAATTTGCATCATCCATTGTCATTTCACCTCCGTATCAAAATCAGTAATCGATAAAAGAAAAACCCACTCCTCCAGGGGTTATCTTGTAAAGATAACCCCTGATTGTTTCTATTTTACATAGAACTGGTGGGGTGGATCGGTATATCTGTATAATTTTAGTATTTACGATTTGGTAATTCTTTGGAAGCCACTTCTGCAGGGAACACACCTTCTTTTGTGACAATGCGTTTGTCAAGGGTCTTACCTGCCACCAAGTCTTTTGTAGCTGTCATCAATTGATCGCCGAGCAGTGGGCTGCATTCAATCGTTGCATTTAATTTTCCTGCAATCATAGCCTCAAATGCACCTTTAACTCCGTCAATCGAAACAATGATAATATCTTTGCCTGGTTTTAGTCCAGCTTCTTCAATTGCTTGAATCGCACCAATTGCCATATCATCATTATGGGCATATAATACATCAATTTTTTGTCCATCAGCTTTGGCTGATTTTAGGAATGATTCCATCACTTCTTTACCTTTGGCACGTGTAAAATCACCAGTTTGCGATTTAATGACTTTATAGTTGGCGTGTTGTTTTAAGATTTCTTCAAAACCAGCTTTACGATCAATCGCAGGAGCAGAGCCAACGGTTCCTTGCAATTCAACAATATTTACAGCCTCATTATCTTTTTTCATGAAATCAACTAGCCATTTACCAGCTCGTCTGCCTTCTTCCACAAAATCGGAGCCCATAAAGGTAACATAATAATCTTCTGCATTGCCACTGCTCATTTTAATGGACCGATCTGTTAAGATTACAGGTATTTTAGCAGCCTTTGCTTCTTGCAGTACTGCATCCCAGCCTGTTTCTACAACAGGAGAAAAAGCAATTACATCCACTTTTTGCTGTATAAATGACCGTATGGCTTTTATTTGATTTTCTTGTTTTTGCTGGGCATCCGAAAACTTAAGTTCAATACCAGCCGCTTGTGCAGATGCTTTTATGGATTCGGTATTTGCTGTGCGCCATTCACTTTCTGCACCGATTTGGGAGAATCCCAGAACGATTTTTTTGTCTGCCGGCTTAGTTGTTGTTTCCTGCTTAGCTCCTGAACAGCCTGCCAGAGCTAACATCATAATTCCGACACTCAAGGCAATCGTAACCTTTTTCCACTTTGCCATGTTTCTTACCCTCCTTATTTTTTAGAACCAGTAGTGCTAGTTCATGCGTCACCTAAAAGCAATGGTAAATTTGCATTCTTTTTTCGCCTCGCTGATCGAAAGAATATTTGCACACTTATCCAATGTTTTATATGACCAATGTACTGGTTTTATTATAAGGCGGCAGCGTTTGTTCGTATTTAGAATAATCAGTAATTTCTTATATTTTTCCGCACTGTTTTAGTACCTGCGATGCAGATAGTCTTGCCTTGCCGTTTCTGCAGAAAATACGCCTTCAGAAGTAATAATCCTCATTGGGAGCTGCCGCCCTGCCATCAAACTTTTTACCGCTTGCATAAGCTGGGGACCAAGAAGAGGATTACACTCCACAGTACTGTTTAACTTACCTGCCATCATCGCTTTAAAAGCCGCTGCTGTAGCATCAACAGAGACAATCAGAATATCCTTGCCCGGTCTAAGTCCAAATTCCTCAATCGCCTTAATGGCACCAAGAGCCATGTCATCATTATGAGCATAAACAACATGAATTTGATTGCCATATATGGCTAACGCAGCTTTCATGATCTCCTGCCCGCCAGCCTCGGTAAAATCGCCAGATGCAGAATAAATCACTTGAAATTGAGGATAATTAGCAATAATTTCAGCAAATCCTTTTTTTCTATCAATAGCCGGCGCCGAATCAATTGTTCCTTCCAATTCAATCACATTGACTGATTTTTTAGCTATTTTTTTTTCCACGAGCCATCGGGCAGCTCTGCGCCCTTCTTCAAGAAAATCGCTGCCAATAAAAGTAGCATATAGCGAATTATCATCAGGTTTAATTGCTCGATCCGATAAAAGAACAGGAATTCCTGCCATTTTAGCTTCTTCCAATACCTCATCCCAGCCTCCTTCTACAACAGGAGAAAAAGCAATCACATCCACCCCCTGGGTAATAAAAGATCGTATGGCGTGAATCTGCATGTCTTGTTTTTGATCAGCCTCTAAAAAAATAAGCTCAATACCTGCCTCTAATGCTGCATTCTTTATGGATTGAGAATTTGCCCTGCGCCAATCGCTCTCCGCCCCAAGCTGAGAAAATCCCAATACAATTTTTTTGCTTCGATTTTCTTTTTTAGGTTCATTCCCTGCTTTCAAATATTCCAAGACATTGTAACGGGTAATTTTATTGCTCCGAGGGATAATCTTCTTTGGTATTCCCTTCTCATGATTTAATATATCCACAGCATATAAAATAGCCTCTCGTCCACCTGTGAGACAAGTAAATGTCCCTTCCAATATACCTTTTTCTACCAATTGCAATCCCCCATTAGGACCCGAAAAACCGTCTACTCCAACAAACTGTATTCCATTAGCCCCATGCTTTTTTGCAGCTTTGTAAGCCCCCAGCGCCATATAGTCGCTATGAGCAAAAACAACGTCAATCTGGGGGTACTGCTGCAGCAGTTTTTCCATTTCATCTTCTGCTTTGTCTCTTTGCCAATCAGCAATTACAGTTGCAACAATTTTAATATTGTTATACTGTCCCAGGACTTCCCGAAATCCAGCACTTCTTTCTTTAAGAGAAGGTAATCCTGCTGGCCCCTGAATTTCTACTACATTCCCGCCATTATGCAATAGATCTGCGATGTATTTCCCTGCTTCTTTACCAAGAGATTTATTATCAGGTCCGATATATAATGTGTACGCATATCCTTCAACTGCTCGATCCAATACAATGACTGGAATCTTTTTATAAGCCTTTGCTACAATTGGTGTCAGATCCGCAGAATCATTGGGTGAAATAATTAATAAATCAATTCCCGCTTCCAGCAGTTCTTCTACATCTCGAATCTGCTTATCACTGTTTTGTACGGCATCTGTAAAAACGATTTTAACATCTGCATGTTTTAGTGCTTCTTCTTTGATTTCTTCATTCATAATCACTCTCCAAGGCTCAACTAAATTAGCCTGGGAAACACCAATTACAAACTTCACCTGATCGGAACTTGCTACTTGGCTTGATGGATGATAACACCCTGCCATCATTGTCATTGTAACCAAAAGAACAATCATACTCTGCTTGACTCTAAACACCCAATTCACCGCCAGTTGCCTTTTTTACGATATTCTGCCGGAGATAATCCCACGACTTTCTTAAAGGTATTACTGAAATAATGTTGATTACTGTATCCTACTCTTTCTGCCACTTCATACAGTTTAATCGTAGGATCCCCCATCATTTGAATGGCTTTTTCGATTCTCACCTGCGTTAAATACTCGACGAAAGAAACACCAATTTCATTTTTTAATAAACGGCTTAGATACGTAGGACTAATCTTAATCATTTCCGCTAGATTCTGAAGTGAAAAGTCTTCCTTGTAATAATTGGCTTCTATGTGCTTCTGGGAAAGAAGTACAGCGGGAGTATAACTAACCTTACGGTTTAGCTCTAAGGTTAATTCATGATAAACGGCGGAAACACTACTTAGTAAATCCATTAATGGTTGTTGAGCGACAATTACGACTTGCTCTAAATTCTGCTCAATAACCTGCTGTAAAGAAGCACTAAGTTCATACCAATCACTTGGATTAAGAATGGGTGTTATCGCAATCAGCTGATCCGCGCTATCATGAAAAATGATATAAGGCTGCCATTTCTCTAATAAATCTTTACAAATATTTTCTATGGAAAACACCAGCAATTCTCGATCCCAATCTTTGAGAAGCTGCCCACGGGTGTACTGTCCAGCCACTTTCAGAGCAATCATTCCGGATATTGGCGAAAAATCTAATTCTAAAAAGGAGAGCTGATCTCTAATGTATCCCTCACTTAATAGGCCAGTTACCCAATCCTTACAAAAAGCTTCTCTTAACAGCGGCAAATGCTTTTTTGTTTCTTGATTGGTCCAATTTAAATAATGATTCTGCAGGCGAGAATTTAATAATTGCTGTTTAGCTCGTTTTAACACATTTTCCAACTGTTCTTCAAAAACAGGTTTTAATAAGTAATCAAATACTTGCAACTTAATTGCCTTATGAGCATAAGAAAACTCATCATGTCCAGTAATGACAATGATGATGCAATCTTGTAGTATGCAGTTTATTTGTTCAATAAACTGCAATCCATTTAAAAAAGGCATGCATATATCAACTAGTAGAATGTCTGGAAGGGTTTTTCTCGCCATTTCCAATGCCATTTCTCCATCTTCAGCCTCACCTACAACCTCCAAATCAAGCCTTGCTTTCTCAACTAGACTTTTGAGACCACGGCGAATCTTTGGCTCATCATCGATGATTACGACTTTCAACATCGAACCACTCCCTATTTAACATATTGGATGCCAAACTTCTACCTTCGTACCTTCTTGATCCACGCTAGTATATCGTAAACCGTATTCTAAACCAAACGATAAACGAATTCGTTCATTAACATTAAAGATCCCAAAGCCATTCCTTGCTGCCTCTCCATGCTGATTATCTAATGACTTTCTTAAGTCTTCGAGTCTTTCCGCTTTCATGCCAATACCATCATCGACTACGCTAAAAAATAATTTTTCCTTATCAATACGAGCGGTAATGGTGATGGTTCCACCTCCTCTTTTCGCATTAATACCATGGTAAATTGCATTTTCAACAAGAGGTTGTAATATCAGTTTAAGTACCTTGTAATTTAATAAATCTTCGTCGTAATTTATTTCATACATCAGTTTATCCTCATAACGAGCTTTCTGAATCATTAGATAACTCCGTACATGCTCTAATTCTTCGTGAACTGGAATCATCTCTTTCCCTTTACTTAAACCAATGCGGAATAAGTTTGCAAGTGCCCCCACAATACGAACCACTTCCTGTGCACCATGTTCTCCAGCCATCCACTGAATCGTATAAAGAGTATTATACAAAAAGTGTGGTTTTATTTGAGCTTGCAAAGTTTTCAGCTCTGCTTCTCGTTTTCGTTTTTGTTCTGTATATACCATATCCACCAAATTACTAATTTCTTTGATCATCGTATTAAAACTTTTACCAAGCTGTCCAATTTCATCGTTATATTTACTGTTAAATCGCACACTAAGATCACCTTCCTCAGCTTTTTTCATTAAACTGCGAAGTTTACTTAAAGGTTTGGCAATGGAAGCAGTAAAAAAGAAGGCGGCGGCTACTGCTAATATTAAGGTGATAAGCCCAATAAGTATGGAGTAATGACGCAGAATCGTTACCTCTTTTAGCGTCTCGCTAAGAGAGAAAACACCGATAGTCTTCCATTTTGTATAAGCTGAATCTTTATAGATAATCTGAAATTCACTTCCCTGAATGGTTTTAACAATATTATTGACAGAAGGATTGAACCACTCATTTTTTACGCGATATACAATTGGATTGACTGGTGCATATACAATTCCACCATTTGCATCCATAATATACAAAAAGCCATTTTTCCCCAATGTAATCGTCTCAATTACTTCTTTAATTTTATTCAATTTCAGATCAATCAGTATGACACCAAGACGCTGACTGGTCTTCGGATCAATAACCGCTTTTGCAATCGAAACTACTTCATCTGCACTATAGTTTAGAGTTGTTGTTATATTGCGGCCAATCGGTTTACTAAATAATTGCATTGCATTAGGAGATAGAATTGCTCTTTTGTACCAATTTTCATCCGTAAGAGGATCACGTGAAATTCGATGCATTTCATTACTAATATACAGATTATTCTCATTTACAATGAGTATTCCGGCAATTTCTGGATGCACATTGGTATACGTGCTTAAAATTCGCCGAACTTCCTTCTCTAGCAATGCCTCTTTCTCATCCTCTTTCGTAATTTGTAAAAATGCAATGATCTGAGGATCTCCCAGAAGATACGATACTATATTTTCCATATCATGAATATAAAACTCAACGTTGCGAGTGACTTGCTCAATCATTTGTTCTGTATGTTCATTGGCCTGTTCTTCAATCGATTTGCTATAGATAACATTACCTAATACTCCAAGTGTCACAATGGGCAGTAAAATAAGAGTGAAAAAATAGAATAACAATTTTGAACGTATATCTTCTATCTTAAGTAACTTGCGAAAAAAGTCCAATATTGCACCATCCTAGCACTCAGTTTTTCTACTACTTCTTTATTATACACAATAGAGTTCCAAAATTGGTAATTTTTTCTTGTTAAATAAAATCAATATTTAAACAGAAAAAGAGACAAGGGGTGAAAGGTGTTTAGGCTAGTCTATGAGGAAATTTGCTTAGCAAAAAGCTCTCTATATGAGCAGTTTTTAGGGTACTTTTTACACCCCTGCCAACATAGAGAGCATTTTGTCATATTACCGTAAATAAATCCCTTCCATTACCACATCAACAATGCCCTTTAGCGCATCTTGCCTGCCTTCCGAGGAAAACTCAATGCGAGCTAACGAATAACAGCTTGCTAACGCTTTTTCTTTTATAACTTGCATGATTGTCTCCTCTATGAATCTTCGTCCCTTAACAATGCCCCCGCCTATGAGCACCAGCTGGGGATTAAAAATATTAATGATATTGGCAGCACCCATACCAATATATTGAGCAATTTGCTGGAGAGTATTTATTGAGAGCAGATCTCCCTCTTCAGCCGCAGCGTAAATGTGTTTTGGTCTAATGGCATCTAGATTGCCTTTTACCATATCTGATACTACAGAATGTTTGCCTTCGGTAATTGACTGAATCATACTACTTACCAATGCGGTCTCAGATGCCATGGCTTCTAAGCATCCGTGATTTCCGCAGCTGCATAAAGGACCATGAACATCTACAACCGTATGACCTATTTCCCCTGCACTATCACCTAAGCCTCGATATAGTTCACCATTTAAAATAATGCCGGAGCCAATTCCACCCCCGACTCCCAGAAAAACTGCATTTTTAATATCGCGGTATGGACCATAGTGATAGGCTCCTAATGCCATAGCACGCATATCATTCTCAACAAAAACGGGCAATTGAAACTGCTTTTCTACAAGATATTTTAGTGGAACATTGCGCCAGCCAGCACTAGGAGAAAATAAGGAAAGCCCTTCTTTGGACATAACAGGTCCTCGTACAATTATACCAATCGCTAAGGCCAATTTGCCATCCTCTGAAGCATAGCATTGCGCAATTGTATTTTCCAAAAAAGACAAAATCTTTTCTTCCTTAAGATGTTGAATATCATGACATATCTCTTCCTTTATCTCTAAGCCTCCATTGATCAGATAACCGATCATTTCCTTGGAGCGAATATCTACAATAATCATATTCGCTATTTCGGAATGAACTTTAAGCAGCACAGGACGCCTGCCTCCACTATATTCACCAACCATATACTCATGAATCAATCCATTTTCAATAAGTTTACTTGATATATTGGTTACAGTTGGTGCTGTTAAACCCGTTAATTTTGCAATATCAACACGAGATATTGGGCCCCGTCTACGAATCGCATTAATAATTAGTGATTCATTTGCCCCTCCACCTACAGCTTTTGAATTAATCGTATTTACACCTTCCATAAAACACCTACACTCTTGCTTTCAATATTTTTATAGACACCCTTTATATTCATTTGCTTTTTACTATATCAAAGACATGAAAGATTTATTTAATCATTATATAATATCAAAAGCTAAAATGCCTAATTAAATTTTTAATTAATGATTTATACTTCTACTACATAAGAGAAATTTACTAATGAGAGAATTGCTTCGACTGCTCTTACATGATAAGTCTTATGTTTGTTTTGATTTTGTATAAATATCAAAAGCTACAGCTAATAATAATACTAAGCCTTTAATGGTCTGCTGCATATCAATGGTAACTCCAATTAAAGACATTCCATTATTCATAACCCCCATAACCAGCCCACCAATAATGGCCCCCATAACAACACCAATTCCTCCTGCCGTGGAGGCTCCGCCAATAAAACAAGCAGCAATCGCATCTAATTCAAAACCTGTACCTGCTTTTGGTGTTGCTGCATTAAGGCGAGCTGCAAAAACAAGACCCGAAAGGGCTGATAATACTCCCATATTTACAAAAACCCAAAATACAATACGTTCGGTTTTAACCCCTGATAGCTTTGCCGCTTTTTCATTACCGCCTAATGCGTAAATATGACGCCCTACCACTGTTTTAGTCGTTATAAAGGTATAAAATACAATTAGAATAAATAATAATATCAACACATTAGGAATTCCTTTATATGAGGCTAGCAAATACATAAACCAGTTAATTGCTATGCCAACAAAAGCTAATTTTGCAACTAAAAACTGTACCGGGATTACCTCGAAATTATACTCTAGCTTAGCTTTTCTATGACTTAATTCAAAAAAAATATATACCAATGTCAAAATAATCCCAACCACAAGGGTTGTAATATGTATAGATGTTCCACTTAATATATCGGGTATAAATCCATTACTCATTTTCTGAAAAACCTCTGGAAAAGGAGCTTTTGATTGCCCCTCTAGAGCAGTCATAGTTAACCCTCTAAAAATTAACATTCCTGCTAATGTAACAATAAATCCAGGGATTTTAAAATAGGAAACCCAATATCCTTGAAAAGCTCCAGCAAGACCTCCTATCAGCAAAGAAATCAATATTCCAGGCACAACACCAATATGATAATCGATCATCAAAATTGCAGAAACGGCACCAACAAAAGCAGCGATAGATCCTACAGATAAATCAATCTGAAAAGCAACGATCACTAACAGCATACCGATCGCCAATATGAGTATATAACTATTCTGCTGAATTAAGTTGGTTACATTTAGCGGTTGTAGGAGTACACCTTTGCTGACAATTTCAAAGAATAGTACAATCGACACTAATGCAATAACCATACCATATTCTCTAATATTACTTTTAAACATCTGCTTTAGAGTTTCCATGACGATCCCTCCTTTATTTGCTCATTACATATTGCATAATTCTTTCTTGTGATGCTTCCGCCCCTGCAAGTTCTCCAGTAATGCTGCCTTCACTCATAACATAGATTCGATCACACATTCCCAATAATTCAGGAAGTTCTGAAGAAATCAATACAATGCCTTTTCCATCTTTAGCCAGCTTATTAATGATGCTATAAATTTCAAATTTAGCTCCTACATCAATTCCCCGGGTAGGTTCATCTAAAATTAGAACATCTGGCTCTGTAAAAATCCATTTACTCAAAACAACTTTTTGCTGATTTCCACCGCTCAAATTTACAGTGTTTTGCAAAACGCTAGAACATTTAATATTCATCTGCTGACGACTTTTCTCCGCCACCAAAATTTCTTTATTCTCATTAATTACAGAATGGTTTGCGATATTTTTTAAATTCGCCAAGGTAATATTTCGTTTAATATCATTATTTAGTATTAAACCGTACTGTTTTCGATCTTCTGTTACATATGCAATACCTTGCTCAATCGCCTGGCTTACATTTTTCAAATGTACTTCTACCCCATTCTTATAGATCTGTCCACTTATTTTTTGCCCATAGGATCTGCCAAAAATACTCATAGCAAGCTCTGTTCTCCCTGCCCCCATGAGTCCTGCAATTCCTACAACTTCACCTTGTTTAACGTGAAAGTTAACATGATCAATCACTTTACGGCTACTATGTAGATGATGGTATGCAGTCCAATTCTGAACTTCAAAGATGATCTCGCCAATGGCTGAATCTCGTTTAGGGTATAGCTCAGTTAGTTCTCGTCCTACCATGCCTTTGATAATTCGCTCTTCTGTAATATGATCGTTTCTTACATTTAAGGTTTCAATGGTAGCTCCATCACGCAGCACAGTGATGGAATCAGCAATTCTTGAAATTTCATTTAATTTATGTGAAATAATAATCGAGGATATTCCTTGTCTTTTAAATTCCAACAATAATTCTAAGAGATTATCACTATCATCTTCATTCAATGCTGCCGTGGGTTCATCCAGAATTAACAATTCAACTTCCTTTGATAAGGCTTTGGCAATCTCCACTAATTGCTGTTTACCAACGCCTATATTGGTAACCAAAGTACTTGGCAATTCTTTGAGCCCCACTGTTGCCAGCAGCTTTTGAGTATGCATAGTAGTTGCATGCCAGTCAATAAGACCATGTTTGCCTTGTTCATTACCAAGAAATATATTCTCTTCGATCGATAGATACGGGATGAGGGCTAATTCCTGATGAATAATAACAATGCCTAATTTTTCACTTTCTTTAATATTTTTGAATTCACATCGTTTCCCTTTATAACGAATATCCCCCGTATAAGTCTCGTAAGGATATACGCCACTTAATACTTTCATTAAGGTTGATTTTCCCGCACCATTTTCCCCAACTAATGCATGAATCTCACCTTTTTGTACTTGTAAGTTCACATTATTTAGAGCTTTAACACCTGGAAATACTTTAGTTATATTGATCATTTCTAAAATGACATCTTCCATGTATCCTCAACTCCTTGCATATCACTCTCTAAACTCGGCCATAGAGTGATTTAGTAATGACTTTATAGTCATCACTAAATCATTCTGGCCTTTCTGCTGTTTACTATTTAAGTTGATCTGCAGTATAATATCCACTTTCAACCAATACTTTTTCATAATTTGATTTATCAACAGAAACAGGAACTAATAAGTAGGAAGGCACCACTTTAACACCATTGTTGTAGGTCTTATCATCATTAGTTGCTGCTTTTTTACCGCTAAGTACTGCATCTACCATATCAACAGCTACTTTAGCAAGATCCCTAGTATCTTTAAATACTGTTTGAGCTTGTTCACCCTTAATAATAGATTTAATGGAAGGGGCTTCCGCATCTTGTCCCGTAACGATCGGCATTGGCTGCGCTGGCGTTCCATATCCAACTGCCTTCAAGGAAGAAAGAACGCCGATACTAATACCATCATAAGGAGATAGAACCGCATCTATTTTTGTTCCCGTATAGTTCTTACTTAGCAGGTTATCCATTCTTGCCTGAGCAGTAGCGCCATCCCATCGTAATGTAGCACAGACCCCCATGTCCATTTGCCCGCTTTTTACAACTAGTTTCTTCGATTCAATATAAGGCTTTAAAATTGACATCGCACCATCAAAAAACATATACGCATTATTGTCATCCGGTGAACCGCCAAAGATCTCAATATTAAATGGACCTTTACCTTCTTTTAAGCCTAAGCTTTTTTCAATATAAGCAGCTTGAAGAACTCCAACTTGAAAATTATCAAAAGTTGCATAGTAATCTACATTTGCAGTCTTTTTAATCAAACGGTCATAAGCGATAACGGGAATATTTTTATCTTTGGCTTTTTGCAATACCGTTGTTAAGGATTCACCATCGATATTGGCGATTACCAATACGTTAGCCCCTTTTGTAATCATATTTTCAATTTGTGCAAGCTGGTTTTCAACATTGTCTTCGCCATACTGTAAATCCGTTTCATATCCTTTTGCTTTTAGTTGTTTGACAATATTGTCACCATCTGCTATCCATCGAGATGACGACTTCGTAGGCATTGCAATACCTACTTTCTTCTTATCGGAGCTATTGGGAGCTGTACTAGGGCTTGAACCACATGCGGTCAACATTAATACCATGGCAAACATCAGAAAAAAAGCTACTACCTTTTTCATTGAAATCTCCCCTTCTTTTTATTCTTGGCAGCCTCAATCCACTACTTCTTGTTAACTCTCCATCACCTACTTTCTCTAGCAAATTCGCCTGCTAACCTAAATAACAATTTTTAAAAAGTGAATTCAACCAACCATATACCGTATTTTACTGAAAAGGATTTTCGTCTTTATACATCATAGAAGGTGGCTGATTAAAAGCAATATCCGCCACACCGAGCATCTTCATTGCTGCAAAGAGAATTTTACCCGCATGCTTAAAGGCAACGCCTGCATGGTGAGGAAACTGCTTACCGATTAATACATGGCGATAAAATCTACCCATTTCCTGTATGGCAAAAATGCCAATACCGCCAAAGGATTTAGGATCCACGTCTATTATTGCCCCATTGGCTATATAACTTCGCAGCTGACAGTCAGATGTACTTTGAAGGCGAAATAAGCTAATATCCCCTGGTCTTATGGCTCCTTCTAACGTTCCTCTGGTAATATCAGGCTCTTTGCTTGGTTCTAATAATCTATGCATGATGAGTTGATACTTCATCGCCGAATCTTTCATACAGCAAGAAGGCGTATTTCCACAATGGAAACCCATGAAGAGATCGGTCAGTTGATACTTGGCAAACTTCACCTTATTCTTATCATACATGTCCTTGGGAACGCTGTTATTAATATCAAGTAAGGTAGCAGGCATATGCGTCGCACAAGTAATAATGTATTCACTTACTGCACCATAAATATCGGTTTCACAAGCTGCAGGAATTCCCTTAGCCGCCAGTCTTGAATTTACATAACAGGGAACAAACTTGAATTGAGTCTGGAAAGCTGGCCAACATTTATTGGCAAATACAGCATATTCTGATGCCCCAAGATTATTTCCCATCCAATCCAGCAGTGTCAGCTCATACTGAGCAAGTTTGGGAAGTATCCCTGGATAACCATTTCCTTCCTTAAGCTCATCGTTCATTTCTTCTATGATTGTAGGAATTCTTCGATCATTTTCATGTTTTATAAAAGATTCAAATAGATCTAATTCTGAATTTTCCATAATTTCAATGCCTACATCATATAGAGGTTTAATTGGAGCATTACAGGCTAAAAAATCATGTGGTCTCGGTCCAAAACTAAATACCTTCAATTTTCCTAGTCCTAATATGACTCTGGCAATATTTTCGAAGTCCCCAATCATCACGGCAAGTTCATCAGCAATACCAACAGGATACTCAGGAATATAGGGAACTAACTTTCGTAATGATAGATTATAAGAGGCATTAAGCATACCGCAGTATGCATCACCACGACCCTTAATCAAATTAGCCTCTGTCTCTTCTGCCGCTGCAACAAACATTGCAGGTCCCCTAAACTTTTGAGCAAGAATTGTTTCTGGTCCTTCCGGTCCGAAATTTCCGAGATAAATAACCAATGCATTTACACCTGCTATTTGCAATTCTTCCAAGGCTTTAAGTACATCTTTCTCATTTTCAACAGCAGTTTGTGCTTCAAAAATTTCTATCTTCTCATTCTTACACGCCTCTACAACAGCTTTTCTTCGTTGCTTGCTAAGCTCCAGGGGGAAACAATCCCGACTGACAGCAACTATGCCAAGCTTTACCTTTGGGATATTAATCATTGTCATGATCTCCTTTATCATTTGCTCTTAGATTATTCATTGTTCTTCAATCAGTTATTTTGCCAAATGATAATATAAATCGTTCCACCGAAGCTCTTTCTTGAGTTCATGAATTTTAGTCTCATGATTAATCAAAACGAATTCGATTCCAGCTATTTCACTAAAATCTTCTAAATGTTCCTTCGTTACCGCTTGGCTAAAGCCGCTATGATGGGCTCCACCTGCCAAAATCCAAGCTTGTGTACCAACCTTAAGATCAGGCTGTGGCACCCATAAGGCTCTAGCAACTGGCAGCTTGGGTAAATCATAATCGGGATTCACTACATCTAGTTCATTAACTATCAATCTAAAACGACTGCCCATATCAATAATTGTTGCATTAAGCCCCCTGCCAGCGGCTACATTGAACACTAATCTAACAGGATCATCCTTACCGCCAATAGAGAGGGGATGAATTTCCATTGAAGGTTTTTTATTTGCAATTGATGGACATACTTCCAGCATATGAGAACCAAGTACCTTCATATTGCCATCTTCTAAGTGATAGGTGTAATCTTCCATGAAAGAGGTTCCGCCTATAAGACCATAAGACATTACTTTCATGGCTCTAATGAGCACTGCCGTCTTCCAATCTCCTTCACCGCCAAAACCATACCCAGCTGCCATTAAGCGCTGGCAAGCCAATCCTGGTAATTGTGATAAACCATATAAATTTTCAAAATTTGAGGTAAATCCTTTGAAATTACCTTCTTCCAGGAATTGCCTCATACCTAATTCAATCTTAGCGGCATCTTTTAAGGAAGCCCGCTTTGCCCCGTCTTGCGCTAATTCAGGCTGTATCTCATAGGATTCTTCATATTCAGCAACCAATGAGCGAATTTCCGCATTGCTGACACCATCCACATATTTAATAAGATCCCCTAGGGCATATCCATTGACGGAGTATCCAAACTTCATCTGTGCCTCAACCTTGTCACCTTCCGTCACGGCAACTTCTCGCATATTATCACCAAAGCGAGCAAATTTAGCCCCCTGTAAATCATTCCACGCTAACGCTGCTCCACACCAAACAGCCAGCTTCTGAATGACAGCTTCATCCTTCCAGTATCCAACAATAACTTTACGCGCTCTTTTCATTCTGGTGCAAATAAATCCAAATTCTCGATCCCCATGAGCAGATTGATTGCTATTCATGAAGTTCATATCGATGTCTGACCAAGGAATATCACGATTGTACTGGGTATCAAGATGAGCCAATGGCTTATTTAATATATTCAGGCCATTAATCCACATTTTGGCTGGTGAGAAGGTGTGCATCCAGGCAATCAGTCCAATACAATTTTTCGAGGTATTGGCTTCAACGCAAAGATCATATATGGCATCTGAACTGGTTAATACAGGTTTAAAGATAACCTTTACAGGTATTTTCTCATTTTCCCCAAGTGATGCAGCAATCGTCTGTGAATGCTTTGCTACCTCTTTTAGCGTTTCCTCACCATAAAGATGCTGGCTGCCAGTTATAAACCATACTTCTTTGTTTTTTAGATTTGTAAACATTATTGCAGTCCTCCTTTTTCTTATCCCATATTATTACATCTTGTTTTGTCCATAATAAGCGTTTTCGCCATGTTTTCTTAAAAAGTGTTTATCCAATAACAGCTTATCCATAGCTTTGACCTCTGGATTCGTTGAACAAGTATAAAAGGCCATTTTTGCCAACTCTTCTAAAACTACAGCATGATAGACTGCATCATGAACATCTTTTCCCCAGGAAAAAGGTCCATGATTGGCAACTAGAACCCCCGGAACATGAAGCGGCTTTTTCTGCTCAAATTGTTCCACAATCACATTACCTGTTTCTTCTTCATATTCCCCTTGAATTTCTTCTTTAGTTAGATTACGCGTACAAGGAACTTCGCCATAAAAATAATCTGCGTGAGTGGTACCAAATGCTGGAATCGATTTTCCTGCCTGGGCCCACGCTGTAGCGCAGGTAGAATGAGTATGAACAACACCGCCAATAGCAGAAAAGTTACGATATAAGACTAAATGAGTGGGCGTATCTGAAGAAGGTCTGAGGCTTCCCTCCACCTGGTTTCCCTCCAAGTCCAGAACGACCATATCCTGAGGCCGCATCGCATCATATTCTACACCACTAGGCTTGATCACGATCAAGCCCTTTTCCCTGTCAATGCCACTGGCATTCCCCCATGTAAATACAACTAATCCGTGTTTTTGTAAATTCATATTTGCTTGCCATACTTGATCTTTCAGTTCCTCTAACACAACAATCTGAACCTCCTTCTCTTACTTCTCAAGCATTTTACTTTTTATAACTTTTGTATTTTTCTTAATTTCTTTGAGTCGCTTCATAACATCATTAGCACCACGGCCAAAATAGTCATGTAGGATTTTATATTCTGCATACAGCTTTTTATAACGAGCAACATTTTCTGGATTCGGTGTATAAACCTGTTTTATACTCGTCATCTTAGCGGCTGCATCAAAAATAGTGTCATATCCCCCAGCTTCTTTGCCTGCTGCAACTGCACCAAACATCGCAGCTCCTAGTGCAGGCGTCTGCAAAGAGGTAGCAACACGAATCTCTAAGCCCGTTGCATCTGCATAAATTTGCATTAGCATATTATTTTTTTGAGATAAACCACCACATGCATACAATTGTTCAATTGGCACCCCTGCATTGATAAATGTTTCGACAATCATATTGGTTCCAAAGGCAGTGGCTTCTATCAGTGCCCGATAAATTTCTTCTGGTTTGGTAAGTAAGGTAGCTCCTAGCAAAACTCCCGTAAGATTCGTATCAACAAGTACCGAACGATTCCCATTCCACCAATCAAGAGCTAATAAGCCACTTTCCCCAGGTACAAATTTGCTAGCTTTCTCTTCAAGTAAGTGATGAATATTAATATTTCTCTCACTTGCTTGAGCAAAGTAGCTGCCAGGGACGCAGTTTGCTACAAACCATTCAAAAATATCTCCTACAGCAGACTGACCAGCCTCATAACCAAAATAGCCGCCAACAATACCATCCTCGACTACACCACACATACCATCCACGTTTTTTTCTTCTTCACCTAAGACTAAATGACAAATGGATGTTCCCATACTCATGACCATTTTTCCTGGTGTAACAACCCCTGCCGCTGGAACAGCAGCATGAGCATCTACATTACCTACTGCTACAGCCGTTCCTGCTTTTAGTCCCATTTGTTTGGCCATACCAGAAATCAAGCCTCCGGCTTTACTGCCAATCGCAATAATATCGCTGCTTAATTTTTCTGCCACTAGATTTTCCAATCTAGGATCCAAGGCTTTAAAAAAATCCTTTCCAGGATATCCGTCTTTTTTATGCCATATTGCCTTATAGCCAGCAGTGCAGCTATTACGTACATCAATTCCGGTCATTTGCATGGTTACCCAGTCAGTAGCTTCCATAAACCGATCAGCTGCTTCATAAATCTCAGGAGCCTCGTCAAGAATTTGCCAAATTTTCGGAATTATCCATTCAGAAGAAATCTTGCCGCCGTACCGAGCTAAGAACGTCTCTCCACGGCTAGCTGCAATGCGATTTAACGAATTAGCTTCATCTTGCGCAGCATGATGCTTCCACAGTTTAACCCAAGCGTGAGGATTATTTCGATACTCTGGAAGCTGACATAAGGCCCTACCATCTTTAGCTACAGGAAGCATCGTACAAGCAGTAAAGTCAATTCCCAGGCCAATTACATCTGCTGAATCTATCTGAGAATCCTTTAAAACCTGTGGTACTGCTTGATACAAAACATCTAAATAGTCCTCTGGATTTTGCAATGCCCAATCATGCTCTAACTGAATAGCAGTGCCTGGTAATTGTTTGTCAATTACACCATCGGCATAGGGTACTACTGCAGTCGCAATTTCCTTGCCAGTTTCCACCTCAACAAGCATGGCTCTACCGGACTGCGTCCCATAATCAATTCCAATACTATACTTTTTATTTCCCATATCACTGACCTCCTTTTATTAAATCGTGACACTAACATTAAAAAATATTGTTTATTAGTTCAACTTCACAAAGGCTAACCAATTTAATATTTTAGAAAACGATTGGTGTTAGGAATAAATGCTTTTTCTCGGAAATGGAAACACAATCCAATAGTTAATAAATTAAATTTATTATATTATTTAATTTTGAATTTGTTATATGGAATTATATTCTTCATAACTTGTATAATTCCATAATATTTATAATACGCGTCCATATTATAAAACAATTAATTAAATATTAAATTAATTGTTTTATAAATACGCTATATATTTTGGATTTCCTCCTTTTGCACAACATTTTTTCTTAAATATAATAAATCTCCCTCTATAGACAGGTATTGGTTTAATAACCCTGTTTGTAGAGGGAGCATCTATTATACATTTCTTGTTTAAACTCTTTTTTCGTATTTAGGTCCGTACACACATCTGCTCAATCACATCGTCATTACAGTGCTACATTAAAAGTGTATTTCGTCGTTGTGGTAGAAATTTGATCTTTCTGCAGAATGCAGGGTGGAAAATCCGAATGATGAATTGCGTCAGGAAGCCCCTGAGTTTCAAGACACAATCCTAAATAACGTCGAGATTTTACCCCATAGATATCAAAATCATTTGGTATGTAATTTCCCGTATAGAGTACTACACCCACTGCATCTGTTTCAATTGTCAAAATGCGTCCGCTTTCCTCATCCTGTAAGACAATTTCGCTATCATGATTACTGTCTAAAATAAAAGGATGGTCATAGCCTTGGCCGGCTATCGTATTTTGGGGATGATCCGAATTAATTCCCTCCATTATTTTCCGGCTATTTCTAAAGTCAAAAACAGTATCTGTAACATCCAGCAGCTTACCAGTAGGAAGCAGCTGCTGTGTTAATTCTAAAAAGCGACTACTGTTTATTTTTAAACTGTGCTGAGAGATATCATGTTTGCAATTACCGCTTAAATTAAAATATGTATGATTTGTAGGATTGAACAACGTAGTTTTATCTGACTGCCCCCGATAATGAATGATGAATTCATTCTTGTTATTTAATGTATAGGTGATTTGGGTTGTTAATACTCCTGGATATCCCTCTATCTCGTCTAAACTAGTATGTGAAAATTTGATCGTATCTTCTTGTACTTTATCAATCACCACTGCATCCCATATTGCATTATGAAACCCCTTTGGACCACTATGTAGATTATTGGGGCCATCATTTTGGGGCAAGATATGTTTTTTTCCCTCTAATACAAACTGTGCATCACGTATTCTACCAGCTACTCTTCCCACAGCTGCACCAGCAAATAACGAACTTCTTTGGTAATCTGCTAGGTCTTGAAATCCAATTACAATATTTTCATAATTGCCCTTACGGTCAGGTATTATAATCTTAGTAATAATGCACCCATAATTCAAACAAGAAATCTCTACACCATTATCATTTTTAAACACATATTCGTATATCTCTTGTTTTTCTACCTTGCCAAATAGTCGCTTACTAATTGACATCATTTTCACTCCCTTGTGTAATATATAGGGCATCCTACGTTTACTAAGAGAGCATATCAGCAACTTAGCTGACATGCCCACTCTTTATATTATTCTAATTCTTGTGTTATTTAGTTCGTTGTAACGCTATTTGCTCAAAGCCATAGTCAAGCAGTTTAGAAGCGTCTGTCCAGCGGTAATCGCTATTTAATATAACGGCTATTAATTGTACATCGCCTCGTTTTGCAGAAGCCACTAAGCAATCACCTGCATCATTAGTATAGCCTGTTTTCACTCCATTGCTCCCCAAATATGTCTTTAATAATTTATTCGTATTGCGTACATGAATTGTACTTCGGTTTAGAAAGTTAACATCATATTCTTGAGTGGATACAATTTTTGCAAAATCAGGATTTTTCATCCCATATGCTGTAATTAATCCAAGATCATAAGCAGTAGTAAAATGATTTATTGGATCAGGCAGTCCATGAGGATTGGTAAAATGAGTATTTGTTGCTCCGATTTTTTCTGCGTTGTTATTCATGATCTCCACGAAAGCGGGTATTGATCCTGCTATATGATCAGCGATAGCTTCTGCTGCATCATTACCTGACACCAACATCATACCGTACAATGCATTTTTTAGCGTTAATTGATTCCCTGCTTTAAGTTCGAGGCTTGACCCTTCACAAGCTGCCTCACTAGAACTTACAGTAATGATATCATTCAAATTGCCTTTTTCTAACGCAGTAATCAATGTCATGATCTTAGTAGTACTTGCTGGATACATAATACCTTTTGAATTCTTTTCAAATAAAACCTGATTGGTATTGACCATTATTACGATGGCCGCTTCAGCCTCTACTTGAGGGGGCGCTGGAGCGGCAAAAGCAATATTTACCCCTAAGATCATGCATAAAAATAATAGTATAAGTCGACGATGCATATCCGTTGCCTCCGATTTATTTTGACCGCAAACATAACTCTGGTCAGTTTCAAATTAAGCTTCTTTCTCTAATTGGCTTTCCTCTAATAATTCTTTCATTTCATCTTGTTGTTTATATAAATAACCATGTTCCCAGTTTAAACTCATGGCCTTTTCAAAGTCTGCAATCGCATTTGTTATATCATCTATATGCTGATGTGCACGAGCCTTTCGTGCATATAGCAATGCTCGATTTGCATAAGCAGCATCATATTCAGGTTCTAATGCAATTACTTGACTATAATCATGGATCGCAGCCAAGAATTCTTCTGAAAGATGTCCATATGTGAGATGGTCATGTTTTTCAAGAGCTTGTTTCTCTTTATGTAATGCTATTTCGTCATATAATTCACCACGCCCGAAATATCCAGCTGCAAGATTAGGTGCCAGTCGAATCGCCTCTGAATAATCGGCTAACGATTTATCTTTTACCCGCAAGTTGCGGTGGTAGCATTTACCTCGATGAATATAAGCTGCCGATTCATTCGGATTTACCTCAATTGCCACTGTGAAATCTTCCAATGCATCTACATATTGGTGCAATGTGCTGTACAACAAACCTCGTTGTATTAACGCATCATAATGCTTAGGATTTGCAGCTAATACCTTTGTAAAAGCGTTGCAGGCTCTTACCCAATCGTTCTGTGCAACTAGCGCCATTCCATATAAATAGTCACGCTGTTCATGGTTTTCCATTAATTGCTGACCTTTGCTCTTTCTTTCCTCCAATTTTATTTTCGATTGCTTTTCACAATATTGCTGTATGTTTGCAATTACTTCTGGTATATTGATTTCTTCATATTTTACCAAACTCTTTTTAATATATTGAGACTCAAGAGCTGCACTAGCAGAATCTTTGGACAACGATTGTTTATTAAATCGATCTCCTCTTGTCAATAAAATACGCTGTTCTAATTCCAAATGCAAATCAGTAAGGGTCTTACCTGCACCAGTCAAGCTCTTATACCGGATCAATTGTTCTTCAAATAATTGATTAAACAGTCTTTCATCCACATAAAGTACAGTGTGGAACTTCTCTGCTATCCATTCGCGAATCGGAAGAGCAATTTGCTTTGCAAGCTCTGGCTGCTCCTTGTCTAACCAGATTTCAACTCGATAATAGGTATACGCAGCAATTTCAAAGATCGTAGCATCTCCTAGGTATTGCTTGGATACTTCTAACATTTGGTCATCCTGCCCTTTTATGTCATGCTTTCCCCAAGAAACAGCTGTCTGTATGAGTCCTAGAAATAACACGTAAACATCTGGATTTTCAATGTCCACTTTCTTAATTTCTTGTAGTATCCATTTCCGAACCATCGAATTTTTTTCCGTATTTTTTGCAAATAACCACGAAAAGATACTCAAAACCAACCCTCCTTTTATTATATTAATTATCGCATAATTTGGAAAATACACAACCCTAAAGAAACAGGATTTGCTCTAATGCCTGATCTTGAATAAAAAGGGTCAAGCAGATTACTGCCTGACTCAATGATTTCGTAAAAACATTTCAACGGTTTTTAAAGATGGCAATCCCTTTCTTCCCCCAAGAGCCTGAGTATTCAGAGCCGCTACAGCACTGGCAAATTCTGCACATTTTTTCAGGGACATGTTGTGGAGAATTCCATATAAGAAACCTCCGTGATAACTATCCCCGCATCCTGTGGTATCTACGACATTGTCCATTTTAAATGCAGGTTGATGAAATACACCAATATCGTTGTCGAAGACCCAGCTTCCATTGATTCCATCAGTTATTCCAACAAGTTCTAAGCCGGATTTTATCAATGTCTCGCCTGCTCGATCTATTTTAGTTTCACCTGTATAGGCAAAAGCGAATTCTTTTGCCAAAATGCAAATATCTACCTTTGGTACAATCTGCCGCATATTCTGATTATATCGATTTGCACCACCGTCAAATGATATTTTAACTCCCGCATGTTTTGCAATATCGATAGCCGCTAAACTAGCTTCTAAATGCCTACCATTCAAATGAAGAACTTTGGCTCCTTGTATAATGTGGGTATACTTTGTAATGTCCTTTATTTCTGGAACTGATCCAGGATGATAGAGAATCGCACGAATGCCAGTGTCTTTCTCCACTAGTATATTGGCTATTGAAGAAGTCTGTTCCGAGAAAATTTCAAGGCAGTGTGTTTGCACATTATACTTTTTAAAGTCTTCTGCAATCAGTAAGCCGCTCCAATCATCCCCTAGATTATCAATCATTATCGTCTTTGCTCCTAATTTTGCCAGCGTCACCATCGCTGTGGCAACCGGTCCACCGCCATCAAGAACCATATTGGATGCCTTTTGTACTTCTCTGGTCTTAGGAAAAGCATCCACAACAGTAAACATATCTATAGTGGATACCCCAATCCCTACCACATCCACCTTGTTATTTACTTCATCATACATAACATCACTCACTCTTTTCACTTATTATCTACTATACTACAAAGAGAAGCAGCGTGCTATTCTTACTTTTTAGAACGGCACGCTTTTCTCGATTTTTCAGCCTAGCCCTGCACGTTGTTAATGGCATGAGCTTTGGTTTTTATATGATTTGGAATCACCAGTACTATTACTAGAATCGCAACAAGGATATAAATCCCTGCTGGGCCTACTGCATCATATGCTTTACCTAACAAAATTCCTAGAAAACCAAAATCTGCATCACCAAAAGTTGTGTTCTGAAATCCTAACTGCCCAAGAACAGGAAGTAGAAATGCAGGCAAAAAAGTAATGGCCAAACCATTTACAAAAGCTCCCAATGCAGCTCCTTTTCTACCGCCAGTAGCATTTCCATAGATTCCAGCCGTAGCACCGCAGAAGAAATGTGGAACAAGCCCTGGTATGATGAGCACACCTCCAGCGGTTCCTAATAGTAACATACCTATTATACCGCCAATAAAGGAACTAATAAAGCCGATTACAACAGCTGTCGGGGCATAAGTAAAGAATACAGCGCAATCTACAGCAGGAATCGCATTAGGTATGATTTTCGTTGCAATTCCTTGAAAAGCAGGAATTAAATCACCAAGAATCATTCGAACACCTGCATACACAATGGTAACACCAACAGCAAATTTTAGAGCCGACATGATTGCAAATAGAAAGGGTGACATTTCACCAGATAAAGTATTTACATAGCTAGCTCCCGCAGCAAAAGCTGCAATTAAATAAAATATCATCATGGTCAAAGCTGTAGATATAGTAGTATCTCTGAGAAATCCCCATTGTTCAGGTACTTCCATTTTTTCTGTACTCTCTTCTGGTTTTCCAGCAAATTTGCCAACCCATGCAGATAAATAATAACCTAGGCTACCAAAGTGTCCCATGGCAATTTCATCACCATCTGTCACCTTTAACGTATATTTTTGACCAATTGCTGGTGAGATGGCACTCCACGCTCCAAGAATAAAACCACCAATAAAAATCAGTTCAGCCCCTTTCATGCCTGAAGCACCTAAAACCGCTGAAAGAAGACACGCCATGAAAAAACTATGATGCCCTGTTAGAAACACATATTTATATTTGGTAAATCTTGCAATAAGAAGATTAATTACTAAACCAGCTACAAGAATGGACATGGTTTCAATGCCAAGTACTTTTTGTGCTACGGAAACGATGGCTTCGTTATTAGGAACTACACCAGTAATGTGAAAACCTTCTTCAATCATTTTTCCCAGGGGTGTCAAATTGGCAACAATAAAATCAGCACCCGCTCCTAGCATCAAATAGCCTAGAATTGGTTTCAAGGTTCCTGTCATGACTTTGAACGTAGGCCTTTTTAGGGCTACTAGACCGATAAGTGCCATGATTCCCATTAATAATGCCGGTTGTTTTAGTACGTCCCGAAAGAATTCTAGAATGATGGTAAATGTGGACATAGATCATACCCCCTACATTTTACTTTCTTGTATTCTTTTTAGAATCTCAAGTACATCTTCTTCAATCTTTTTCTTATTAATGTAGCTTCGAACCACCGCCACTTTACGCCCCTCAAATTGATAGGCCAACTCTTTTACCGTAATAATCAGGTCCGCCTTTTTCCCTTGGGCCGAATTAAAGTCTGCTGATTCTACAGAAGCTTTAATATGATGATCTTCACAAATCTCATCAATTTTCATTTTCAACATAATACTGCTGCCAATCCCATTTCCACACACGGTTAAGATCGTAAGCATCATTGGGTCACCTCCTATCTACTTCTTTGCTGTTGATATATGCTACTATTTCTTCTTTACTACTCGCTGCATCCGCCGTTGCTTTAAACTCTTCATCATCTAATAATTGCATTAATTCAGCTAACGCTTTTAAATGGGTAGTATTATCTACGGCGCACAAGAAAACTGCTACGCTAACAGGATCATTCTCCTTACTGCCAAAGTTCACTGGGGCCTTTAAAGTTATCAACGCCATTCCCACTTTTTTTACTCCATCTTCTGGCCTTGCATGAGGCATGGCAATCCCTTTTGCGATAACGATATAGGCTCCCATTTTCTTTACCGTGCTCACCATGGCATCCACATAGCGATGTTCAATCAAACCAGAATCCTCTAAAAGTTTTCCTCCTTTATAAATCACTTCCTCCCAGCTCTTCGTTTTTACATTTACCTCTATCATATCTGCTGTTAATAGCTCTCTTAACAATGGTTGTACAACTCCCTTCTTCCCTATATTGTCTGCTTTTAAAATTTTCGCCAATCCTGCTACTAATGCATCATAATTTTTTATGTCACAATGCTCTTCAATCAATGTTAGTGTCTGGAGAAAAATATCCTTTGGCTGAAAGTGATATTGGATTAAATATTTTTTTAATTTCTCAACATCTTTTTCCAAAAGCATCGGATTGACCTGTACACAGGGAACTACATCAGTTTTTACGGGTAGTGTTGTTACTATAAGATCAACTTTCCGATCTCTGAGAACTTGATTTACTTGACGATAAGCAATCACATCCACAATCTTCACATAGAATAATTGCTGTAATCTGGAAGATAATAATCTGGCAGTACCTAACCCCGTACTACAAACCACCAGAATTTTCTTTTCCATTTCATTCTTGTCTTTTAATTTTTCTAAAGCCGCGCCAAAATGTAAAGTAAAATACCCAATTTCTTCATCATTAAATGATTTGCCGATATAACCTTCTACCGATGCCATACTGTTTTTTACAATTTGAAACAGTTGATGATATCTTACTTTAATTTCATCTAGTACTGGATTTTTTAATTTTAAATCATTTTTAAGTCTATAGATGGCAGGTCGTAAATGCTCTAGCAAACCGCTAAATAGGTCTTCATCCTGAATCAAAGATTCCTGCTGCAACCTTTGACTTACTTCTTCTAGAATCTTCCCTGTTACAATTTGAAGAGCCGGCCAATCTTCATTGGATGAGGTATTTGATGCATATACGTTGCTGCCAAGCAGATGAATGGTGATATATCCAATTTCAGCATAGGGAACTTCAATCTTAAATTCTTCTTCCAGCTTGCTTGCGACATAAGATGCAGCGGCAAACTCCTTTGTGGTCTCATAGCTTTTAAGCTCGTTATACGGCATTACAATATCTCTGCCTAAATTGATTCTTTTTATAGCAATTGCTATGTGCATGACCAAGCCATAAAATGCCTCATCAGAAAAAGTGGTTTCTAACTGCTTTTCTGCCTCAATCACGCACCCCTCAATAAAAGGGATATTCATATTGGAAAACATATTAGAAATTTCCGATTGAGAAAAAATCGTATTCATATTTTTTAACATTTGTGATATTTCTTGATTTAAGAAACCTCGCACTTCTATACATTTCATTAATAGTTCAATGGATGCGCGACGCAGATATCTTTCCTCTCCCATGATTTTTATCCCATGATTTGTGGAGGAAATCAATGTTAAGTGATTGTCTTTCAATACTTCTCTTACTTTACTTAAATCTTTAATTACGGTACTACGGCTTGTTTTTAACCTTTCACCAAGATCATCAATCGTCATATAGTTTTCCTGCTGCAGCAATACAGCCAAAATTATTTCAACTCGTTCTTCTTGAGAAGCTATATAATGATAATTTTCCCGGTCTAACAGTTTCTGCATAATCATTTCCACAATCTGAGGAGAGGCAGTATAAGTGATTCCTACATTAGGCTTACGAAGAAATTGTGGAAACTTATTGTATTCTAGAAACTCATCTATTTTATCCAAGCTATAGCGAATTTGTCGCGGAGTGCTATGCAAAGCCTCTGCTAAAGCAGAAATCGTTACAGCCTGGTCACTGCTTGTAATCATTTGAAATAATTGAGCAGACATTTCATTGAGTGTAATACCTATCACCTCTTTTTCATTTCCATTATATAACACAGAAAGACACTCATAAAAGAGTAAGATTTGGCGTACTAATTGTGACAAAACTAACCTAATAACAACTTATATCGATCATAAAAAGACAAACCTCCTATACGAATTCTCGCTGGAATTCGTATAGGAGGTTTTATGCCAGAACAGGCTATTGGGATGATCCTACTGATTGTTCACGATAACAGAATTTTAATCTGTCTACCACAGCATAAATCAGCATGCAGTATATCGGGATCAGAATACCTTGTGTAATCAATCTTGCAGGCAGTGTAACCCAAAAAGGAATACCAAAATGCCATTGCAGTAAACAAGGCACTAGGATCATGGCAACTAAAATCTGACTTACAGCAATTGCTAAATACATACGCCATCGCAAACAATCTTTATAATTGCCACCTCCTGCAATGATCCCTGCAAGAAAACCATGTAATCCGGCAGCAATCGTAAAAGTTGGCAGAAATATACCTGATGGTGCCAGGATAAATCCCAGCACATCACCAATCAAGCCTGCAAGAAAACCTAATCTTGCACCTAACAAAATACCACTCAGTACTAATGGCAGCGTGCCAAACCCGATTCTAATACTTTCAACACCTTCAAATGGAATATGAACGCTACAAATTCTACTTAAAATCATATTTAGAGCAATAAAAATGGCCATAAGCGTAATACTTCGAACCGATACCGTCATTACATCACCTAAGTTTCAATTCTATTACTGGTTTAGCAGTTGAAAATATTTTAGCACATTTCACCATCTGATAAAATCCCCCAGATTATTTTCACTCCTATATTGCAGGATTTCATTTGCTTTAATAAATTTTCAATTGTCCAGCCACCGCTTCTACTTCTTGAACGATTCTGCCGCTGGCAATTAAATTATGAAGTGTTTTAATGTCGGGTGCCGGTACCCGATCCTCATCTAAATGCGATACAACACTACGAATGGTTTGATGAGCTTTAGCTGTTCCATCACCGGCTGTAAGAGGTGCTAAAAAGTCAATACCTTGTGCAGCGGCCAGCATTTCAATCGCTAATACGTTGCAGACATTATCCAAAATTTCTCTAGCTTGACGAGCAGCAATCGTTCCCATGCTTACATGGTCTTCCTGATTCGCAGAAGTCGGAATGGAATCGGCACTAGCTGGATGCACCAGAACTTTATTCTCCGATACCAATGCAGCTGCAACATATTGCGTGATCATAAGACCAGAGTCAACCCCTGGGAAAGCTGTCAAAAATGCTGGCAAATCGCTTAAATGCACATCTAACAAACGGTTAGTACGCCGTTCAGAAATATTGCCTAGTTCAGCAATTGCCAGTTTAAGATAATCCATGACTAAAGCAATCGGCTGTCCATGAAAATTTCCTCCGGAAATGGCTTCACCTGTTTCCGGCATAATGAGCGGGTTATCTGTTGCCGCATTAATTTCGACATTTAAGGTTTCCTCTGCACGCCTAAGAGCATCTTTAGAGGCACCATGCACTTGAGGTATACAGCGTAATGAATATGCATCCTGTACTTTTTTGCAATTAATATGAGAAGCAATTATAGCACTATGGGCAGTTAGGCGCAACATATTTTGCGTAGTCGCAACCTGACCGGGATGTGCTCTAACTTGGCTAATGCGCAGATCAAAAGCCGCCCTAGTACCTTTTAAAGCTTCCACACTTAATCCTGCTGCAATATCTGCTGCCTTCATCAAATTAACAGCATCATGCCAGGCAATCGTACCAACCGCAGTCATAATTTGTGTACCATTTATCAATGCCAATCCTTCTTTGCCACTCAATACAATGGGCTCTAGACCACAAGCTTTTAACGCATCAGCACCTGCTAGCAACTGACCACTCAGATAAGCCTCACCTTCCCCTAGCATAACTAGCACCATATGTGAAAGAGGTGCTAAATCACCGCTGGCACCGACTGATCCTTTAGCTGGGATTGCAGGACATATTCGTTTATTAAGAAGATTTAACAGCATTTCTACTGTTGACAACCGAATCCCCGAATAACCTTTTGCCAATGAATTCGCTCTCAGCAGCATAGCCGAGCGGACAACATCTTCTGACAAATGATCGCCAACACCAGTAGCATGACTTAAAATCAGGTTACGCTGCAACTTTGCCCTTTCATCTTTTGAAATAAAGATGGTACTGAAATCGCCAAACCCAGTGGAAATACCATAAACAGGTTTTTCTTCTTCTAATATTTTATCAACGATCTGTCTGCTGGCAATAATTTGTTCGCGTCCTTTATTACTGAGTCTAACTTCTTCATAATTGCGTGCTACCTTTATGACATCTTCCAATGTTAAGGAATTTCCATCTAACACAATCATCCTGAATCCCCTCCGCATTTTTCGAAAATTTCTGCTAATTTATTTGCTAATTTCTGCTGGTTTTTCTTCACGCTTACTATGAATCAAGATGTAATACAAATAAATAGCTATGATAATTGGCAAACCAGTATAAAGGACAATCTCCTGTCCATCAATGAAGGCTAAACTTGCGATAATACAAATATTCAAGATTATTGCCAGAATTGGCAGCGCGGGATATAGTGGCGTTCTAAAAACCAAATCATTCAAATTGCCGCCGATTTCAAGGAAATGTTTACGAAAATTAATTTGGCACCAAGAGATGACAATCCAGATCAAGCAGCCAGTCAAACCTACACTAGACATCAGCCATATATAAACAGTGTCAGCAGCATATTCACTGGTCAACAATGATAATGCAGATAATAACAGTGTCAAAAAAATACCATTCGTGGGCACGCCCCCCGAATTTAAATGCCCTAACCATTTTGGCGCATGGCCGTCTTTAGACATTGACCAGAGTAAACGCGAACAAACATATAATGCAGAATTACTGGCTGATAAGGCCGAAGTAAGAACAACAAAGCTCATAATATCTTTTGCAATGGGGATTCCGATACGACCAAATACATAGGCAAAGGGGCTTTCTAGCACACCTGCTTCTTTATAAGGAATGGTTGCTCCCAATACAATGATTGCCAGAACATAGAACACAATGATGCGAAAAACAACACCTTTAATAACTTTAGGCACATTTTTACCAGGATCTTCACATTCTCCAGCTGCCACACCTACCAGTTCCGATCCTTGGAAGGAATAGACTACCGTAATCATAGTCAAAAACAAAGCCCAGCCGCCATTTGGAAATAACCCAGTCCCAGTGTTAAAGTTGGAAAATCCAATCGCTCCTTCATTTCCAACAGCACCAAACATCAAACCTGCACCAGCAAGAATAAAGGCAATAATAGCTGCAACCTTGATACCTGCAAACCAAAACTCAGTTTCACCATAAACTTTAACGGAAATTAGATTCAGAGCAGTTACTAATACAGCAAATAATACACACCAAATCCAAATAGATACATCAGGAAACCACAATGACATAATAATTGCAGATGCGGTAAAGTTAGCTGCAATACAAACTGCCCAGTTAATCCAATACAACCATCCTACTGTAAAACCAACGCCGGGGGAAATAAATTTCATAGCATAACTTTGAAATGATCCTGATACAGGCATTGCCACGGCAAGTTCTCCTAAACATAGGAGAGCCAAGTACATAACCATCCCGCCAAATAGAAAAGCTAACACCGCACCAATTGGTCCCGCTTCACTCACCACTTGCCCAGCACCTAGAAATAACCCCGTACCAATGGTACCACCAATGGAAATCATCATCATATGCCGAGATTTCAAATCACGATGGAGACCTTTCTTTTCTGGAACTAATGCTTCGGTATCCACCGCCTGCTTTTTGGGGCCTTTCAGCGTTGTCACAATAATCCCCTCCACATTCTTTTTTCGTTTTTAATTATCTTCTCGTTTTTAGAAATTTACAGCACTTCATTTCATATTTTTTCATTTGCAGTTTTAACGAGTTGATCCATTAACACTTCTGAGCGTGCCACCATAGTTTCAACCCGGCTTGCCATCTCAGCAACAAAATCATCATCTTTGATTGACCCCAGATTAATTCGTACATTATAGATAGCAGACCACATAGCAGCTTCTGCCATTCTTCCTGCTACAGCTGCATCACTTGCCGCATTGATGTTACCAATAGAAAGAATTTTTCCTGCTAGCTCTAATACATCCAGACAAGTCTCGGCAACAGTAAATGGTAATGCAGATGCAGCCTTGAGGGATTCTTGAATGACTTTTGTACGCATCTGTTTTTCTTCTTCAGTATTCTTAGATAATTTATAGGCCTTCATTACCTGATTAAAAGCTTTTGTATCCTCGTCAATATATTTTTCCAGGGCCGTCAAACGTTCTTCAAAATCTAATGATAACCGCTTGCATTGTTCATGCACCACTTCATATTTTTTACTACCTACTGTTAGGTTTCCTACCATAATCCCCAGCGCAGCCCCGATGGCTCCAGCTAAAGCTGCTGCGCTGCCACCTCCTGGCGCCGGGGAGTCTGATTTTAGTTCTGCTAAAAAGTCTGTGATACTTTTGTCGATCAGCATACTATTAACTACCTCCCAATTTTATCAGTGTACTCTCAAAAAACTACCATATATAAGCCTAAATAACAGGCAAAAGATAAGCATAACGATTAATGCATATTAAGTAAAAGTTTGCTCATCTTTAGCTCCTAAATGAAACTTCCTAAAAGACTAGCTGTATAGTTTGGCAACTAAATATTTTCTTCCAGCACTTGTTTGCGTTGGAAGCCCTCTAGGCGTAAGTAATAGTCAGTTGTATCAATAAGTGCCTGCATTGGCACCAGTCCCACTATTTCGCTGCCAATAATGTTGACACCATATCGGGCTGCTTCATTTTTTACCGTTTCAAATACCCGGTGTAGTGGCGTGCCTTCATAATTAACCATATTGATAGTAACTTGTGCAATATTGCGCTCTTCAATCATAATGCCCATAGCACGGCAGTATTTGAAACCTCCTTTTGCTTCCCGAATAGCGGCTGCAATTTTTTTAGCTATATTAACATCACTGGTATTTAGATTAATATTATAGGCAATTAAACACTGCCGAGCTCCTACTACTGTAGCACCAGCCCTAGGATGCATTTTGGCCGGACCATAATCTGGCTTTCTTTCTGGCTCCGTAATGGCTGTTTTTAATCCTTCATACTGCCCTTTACGCACATCCGGCAAATTCTTACGCTCGCTCTTTTTCGCAGCTGCTTCATACATATACACTGGAATGTCTAATTTTTCAGCAATTTCTTTTCCTAATTCATTGGCTAGTTCCACGCACTCTTCAAGGCTGACTCCTCGTACTGGAATGAAAGGAATCACATCAGTAGCTCCCATGCGCGGATGCTCACCATGATGCTGTTCCATATCAATCAATTCCGCAGCTTTGGCACAAGAGGAAAAGGCTGCTTGCTTAACTGCTTGAGGTTCGCCTACAAACGTTACCACTGAGCGATTATGACTGGCATCAGATTGTACATCCAGCAGCTTGATGCCTTCTATTTTTTTCACTTCATTTACGATAGCCTCTATTACTTCTGAACGACGTCCTTCACTAAAGTTAGGTACACATTCTACTAATTTGCTCATCTTATTTAATACCTCCTAAATTACTGTATCCTTTATCTACAACCACTTGCCCCTTCTTAATAACCCGGTCAACGATATTCATTCCAGCATGATAACTCAAAAATAAATAAGATGGATATTTTAGAATAAGTATATCAGCTTGCTTCCCGGGTTCTAACGTACCAATGCGATCTGCTCTTCCAACGGCAGCTGCACCATTTAGCGTCAACGCCGTCAGGATTTCTGCCGGCGATAACGTAAGCTGGATAGCAGCCAATGCAATCAGCATAGGAATTGAGTGACTAAAGCAACTTCCTGGATTATAGTCAGTTGCTAGTGCAAGTGCTCCGCCATTATCGATGATCCACCTAGCTCTGGCGTATTTTTCCTTAAGACAAAATGCCGTAATTGGCAATACTGTCGCCACTACATCTCGGGCAGCCATATCAGCAATCCCTTTATCCGATGCCTGCAGCAAATGATCCGCAGAAACAGCCCCAAGTTCAGCGGCAAGCTCTGCTCCACCAAAGGATACAATCTCATCAGCATGAATTTTTCTTTTTAATCCTAAATCACCTGCGGCCTGCAGAATCTTTCGTGTCTGATCAACTGAAAATACACCCTTTTCGCAGAATACGTCGCAAAACTCTGCTATTGACTGCTCTACCACTGCTGGCAAAAGTTCTTCCACAATGAATGTGACATAGTCATCTCCGCGCCCATGATATTTAGGAGGAATGGCATGAGCCCCCATAAAAGTGGGCACAACTTCGACAGTATGCACGGCATTTAATTTTCCCATAACTTTTAATTGCATGAGTTCCGTATCAAAATCTAATCCATAACCGCTCTTGCCTTCCACAGTAGTAACGCCCATAAGCAGCATGTCATCTAACCGCCTAGATGCACTCTCAAACATTGCATCATAGTCCATAGACTGGGTGGCTTTCACGGTGTTTAAAATACCACCGCCCCGCTCTAATATCTCCAAGTAAGGGGTTCCGCTAAGACGCCAGAAGAATTCTTCTGGACGATAACCGCCAAACACAAAATGCGTATGAGAATCTACAAATCCTGGAATAACACTGCACCCTGACGCATCAATGATTGTTAAATTTTCACGGGAAATTTCGGGCAACTCAGCAGTTTTTCCCACCCATTCAACAATGCCGTCTTTTGCCAATAATGCACCATCAATGATTCTCTCCAAGCGATTCATGTCAGTTCCTTTTCTGGCTGTTGTCCCTGTGCTGGTAACAATCTCTGCTGCATGTTTAATTAATAACATACTACCTTCACTACGCAAAGCATCTCCCCCTTTTGGCACTTTTTTATTCAAAATTATTTAATATTGCAGCGACAATTTTTTCGATCAGTTCTTCTGTTGGAACATATGGAATTGTTACATGAGCTTTGCCTGCATAATCGCGGTTAAATTCAATAATGGTTTCAATTGAATGCTCATTTCTTGCCCATGACCGACGGGCTACACCCCCAATGACATCCCATAGCATAGCCGACTGCAAAATTTGGTCTACTCGCTCACTGCCATCCAACACCATACCAAATCCGCCGTTAATTGATTTTCCAATTCCCACACCACCCCCATTGTGCAATGCTACCAGGCTCATACCTCTCGCAGCATTTCCTGCGAAACATTGTACTGCCATATCCGCCATTACATTGCTGCCATCCTTAATATTCGACGTTTCACGAAAGGGTGAGTCTGTGCCACTGACATCGTGATGATCACGTCCTAGCATAACCGGACCGATCTCACCGCGGCGCACCATTTCATTAAAACGTAATGCAATACTTTTACGTCCTTCTGCATCCTGATATAAAATGCGCGCCTGGGTACCTACAACCAACTCATGTTTTTGGGCATCACGAATCCAAATATAATTATCTCTATCCTGACCGCGTCGTTCAGGATCAATGCATTCCATCGCTGCTTGATCCGTTTTATGCAAATCTTCTGGTTTGCCGCTCAAGCAAACCCAACGGAACGGGCCATAACCGTAATCAAACAATTGCGGTCCCATAATATCTTCCACATAAGAAGGGAAGATGAAGCCATCTTTTTCATCATGTCCATTTTTAGCAATTTCTGTAACTCCTGCATCATAGACCGCCTTCATAAATGCATTTCCGTAATCAAAGAAGTAGCTTCCCTGTTCTACCAATTCTTTAATTAATCTAAAATGCCGCTGCAAGCTCTTGTTAACCAATTCATGAAATTTGCTGCGATTGTTGGTCAGAAGTGCAGTTCTTTCCTCAAAGGTCAACCCCTGTGGACAATAGCCACCATCATAGGCTACATGGCAGGAGGTCTGATCAGACAACAAATCAATCTGCTTACGATTGGCTACTGCATATTCCAGCAAATCTACAATATTGCCATGATAGGCGATCGACAACGCTTTGCCTGCAGCCTGATATTCTTCTGCCATTTTAAATACTTTCTCAATATCATCACTACATTTTCTAACCCATCCTTGCTCTAAACGTGTCTGAATTCGAGAGTAGTCTACCTCAGCAATAATCCCCACTGCACCAGCAATTTCTATTGCTTTAGGCTGTGCACCACTCATACCACCCAACCCGGAAGAAACAAACAACTTCCCATGCAGATCATCCTGAGGCGCAACGCCCAATTTAATCCTGCCTGCCGTTAACAACGTGTTAAAAGTTCCATGTACAATGCCTTGTGGACCAATATACATCCAGCCGCCCGCCGTCATCTGTCCATAGTTGGCAACTCCCATCTGTTCAGCGACTTCCCAATCATTCTGATTATCAAACATCCCTACCATCAAAGCATTAGTAATAATTACTCTAGGTGCTTCGGGTTTTGATGGGAACAGTCCCAGGGGATGTCCGGACTCTACTACCAGTGTTTGCTCCTGCGTCATTACTTCCAGATATTTTTTTATTAATTGGTATTGCATCCAATTTTGGCATACGCTTCCCGTCTCCCCATACGTGACCAATTCATAGGGATAAAGTGCAACATCATGATCAAGGTTATTGTCAATCATGACTTGAAATGCCTTTCCCTCGGTGCAGTGACCTTTATATTCATCCAAAGGTTTTCCGTAAATAGCTTCTTTCGGCATATACCTATAACCATAAATCCGCCCATATGTTTTTAGTTCTTCCATAAATTCTCTTGCCAAATTACTATGTAACTCCTCTGGGATATACCGTAGAGCATTTTTTAATGCAACTTTACTTTGTTCGATGTTTAACCGAAAGCCTCTATCCGGTGCTCTGCGTACCCCCTCCTTAAATATCGGCGGCTCTGGTAATACATTGTCCAGTTTAATGGTCATTGCACTGGCAATCTCTTTGTTATCGATTTTCATCGTCATGTCTCCTTCCACAAAATAGTATTAAAATATCTATACAATGAGTCATCAATTTTTCATTTAAAATAATCTTTATATTCTGATTATAATGCTTCTACTGTCAAAATATCGTCAAATCATGTACCATGCATTTTCACCTAGCCAACCCTTTCAGTCGACAAAGAGTATCAACTACAGCAAAAATGATTACTTTAGCTAAGCTCGCAGTTGCTCTATCATGATCAAACCGCGGTGATACTTCGGCAATGTCAAATCCAACGACTTTTTGCGTGCGCAGTATATGTTTTAAATACTTCAGCACTATCTCCGGATGCAGCCCCAAGGGCTGTGGTGCACTGACACCGGGAGCAAAAGAAGAGGAAAACACATCCGCACAAATTGTTACGTAAAGATGGGGTATCGACTGCACAAAAGAATCAATTTTCTCCAGGATATGCTCTTCATATTGCATGGAGATATCACCTGCTAATAAGTAACCTGCTCCTAATTGTTGGGCAGTTTTAAACAATTCAAGTGTATTGCTGCTGCGCTGGATGCCTAGGCAAAAGTAATGGAATACTTCTCCCCATTTGCGTGCATCTTCAGCGATCTGCCGAAACATCGTCCCAGAATTTCCTTCTCCAATAAATGGTCGAAGGTCAAAGTGTGCATCAAAATTTAAAATCCCCAGATCACATTTGCCATCTTTCTGTCGCAGAAAGTCAGCTTGTCCCCGGAAATGTCCCAAAGCAGTTTCATGACCGCCTCCCATAACCAGAGGAAACAGTCCAGCTTGACGGAGGTAAATAACTGCTTGTTCTAGTGCCATCTGGCTTCTCGTTAACTCTCCATCTGCACAGGTAATATTTCCTGCATCAAATAACAACACCTCTGAAGAAAAAGAACAAGGTAAATTAGTAAGTTCACGTCGTATCTCCTCCGGCCCCGAAGAAGCACCTTGGCGTCCGTTATTCCTCCGTATACCCTCATCACAGCAAAATCCCAGCAAAGCAAATCCTATTTTACCCGTGAATTTACATAATGGCTGCCGTAAATCCAGTGGTTTTATCCATTGGTGCCACCGGAATGCATCAAAATTTTCCTTGCTGTCAACCCGCCCCTGCCATATTGTAAAATCTGCTGTTTCGTATCGATCCTGAAACATACTTATCCTCCTGCTCATTCTTATCGTTTAATTTACAATTTGTATTGGCTTAAAATAACCCAGTAATTTTACCATCATTATCAATGTCCATCATTTCCGCTGCCGTTTTTTTCGGAAGTCCTGGCATTGTCATAATATCACCAGTAATTACTACCAAAAAGCCAGCACCAGCAGCTATTCGTATTTCTCTAACTGTCATGGTAAAAGCCTTTGGTCGCCCAATCTGTGTTGCATCATCGGACAAAGAATATTGCGTCTTAGCAATGCATATTGGCGTTTTATCAAGGCTCATCACATTCAAATCCTGAATGGTCTTTTCGGCTGCCTTGCTATAATTGACGTTTTCAGCACCATAAATTTCTTTAGCAATCACACTAATTTTTTCTTTGACAGGCAGTGTTTCATCATATAAAAATCTAACAGGTTTAGGCTCTTTAAACATGTCAAGAAGCTGCTCAGCCAGCTCTATTCCTCCAGCACCACCCTCAGCCCATACTTTTGAAATCGTTACTGTGACACCAATTTCCTTGCACTGCTCTCTGACGAATGATAGTTCTTCTTCTGTATCAGTTGGAAAAGCATTGATGGCAACCACCGTAGGAATATTAAATTTTTGCATATTCTCGATATGTTTTTTTAAATTTTCCAATCCATGCTCTAGCGCCTTTTGATTGACTTTCGTCAATTCTGTCTTAGCAATACCACCGTGTGCCTTAAGTGCCCTTACCGTAGCAACCAGTACCACTGCATCAGGCATAAATCCGGCAAAGCGACATTTTATGTCAATAAACTTCTCCGCCCCCAAATCAGCACCAAAGCCAGCCTCGGTAATCAATATATCGGATAGCTTTAACGCAAATTTAGATGCCATTATGCTATTGCATCCATGAGCGATATTAGCAAAAGGACCTCCGTGCACAAAAGCCGGTGTATGTTCAAGCGTCTGCACTAAATTAGGTTTAATAGCATCTTTGAATAAGAGTGTTAGCGCACCAGCAACTTTTAAATCCCCTGCCGTAATCGCTTGATTGTCATAGGTATAGCCTACAATGATTTTACTAATTCGTTGTTTCATATCATCCAAATCTTTCGCTAAACACAAAATCGCCATTAATTCTGATGCAACGGTGATATCAAAGCCGCTCTCTCTTGGTACTCCATTAGCCTTTCCACCTATCCCAAGCACAATATGACGCAATGTCCGATCATTAAGATCGACTACTCTTCGCCAAGTAACGCGGCGAGGATCAATCCCCAGCACATTGCCATGTTGAATATGATTATCAATGATTGCGGACAACAAATTATGCGCCGTAGTCACGGCATGAATATCACCAGTAAAATGCAAATTGATATCTTCCATTGGAACAATCTGCGCATACCCACCGCCTGCTGCACCACCCTTCATGCCAAAACAAGGCCCCAACGACGGTTCCCTCAAGGCAATCATCGCCTTTTTCCCCAGTCTTCGAAAGGCATCTCCCAATCCAACAGTCGTAGTTGTTTTCCCCTCACCGGCTGCGGTTGGATTAATCGCACTAACTAATACCAGTTTCCCATTAGGACGCTGTTTCATTTTATCCCACGCCGCCAGCGAAATTTTGGCTTTGTATTTTCCATACTGTTCGATATCATCTTCACTTAAACCAAGATCAGCCGCAATTTTGGTAATGGGCTGCATTCTTGCCTCCTGGGCAATTTCCACATCACTTTTCATTATAATCACCTCTTTCAAAAATTTAGCTCCTTACATAATGGGGCATTTCAGCTGGGATCACCATCGATAATTCCACCAGACCCGCATATTCTCCATTTTGATACCAAGGAGTTTGATATATCAGCTTTTTTACGCCATTTTTCTCAATGGTATAACTATTGGCAGTTTTCGTTTCAATAATCGTCGTGATTTTTTTACAGGCATGGTCAGGATGGATGTCTGCTACATTTTTTCCAATCAAAGAATTACCGCCATACTTTTCAAAAGCTTTAACCGAGGAATCATTCATTTCTATAATTTTTCCAGTCTTATCTGTAACGGTAACTGCAAAGGGCAATTCCTTTGCCCATCTGGTAGACATATGCTTTCCCCTTTCTTTTTTCAAGTTATTCTGCTTATATGAATTCTATAAAAAGCAATGTCTAAATATCGTCAAATAGCAGTGGTACCTTATATAAGTAAGAAAAAGGGCACACGAAAAAATAGAGGAATCGTTTCCTCAAATTTTTGTGTGCCCTTTTCTTGATTTTAAGCTGTCTTCAATGGATACAAATAAGAACCGTATCTGCCACTTTGTATTTTATTATGCCCAATCACTGGATGAGAAGAGTTCAATTTAGATTATGATGCGTCAATCGACACCGATGCCGTCATATTCCAACGCATTCGCTCATCCATATGGAGAGGCTCAATGAATACCGCGTAAGTCATGTCACCGCGCTTTTTCTCGCCAAAGGGTCTGATTCGTGTTACCTTCCCTGGAAGCTCCAGCCCTGGAATCGCATCAAAGGTAATTTTCACCTCCGCCCCCTGCTTGATACGGGCAATATTTATCTCCGTCAAATCCGTAGTTTTAATTTGCCATTTTGATAAATCTGCTAACTGAATATTATCATTATCTGTTATTTCTACATTTTCATCACGTTTAGCCGGATCAATCGAAACAAATTCACCTACTTTAAGATCTATCGAGGCTATGGTACCGCTAAAAGGCGCCCGAAGTTCTGTCAGTACGATACTTTCCTGTGTTCCGAGCAATTTTGCTTTAGCAGTAGCTACATCCGCGGCTGACACTGCAATATCTTCCGATCTTGAACCGGCTTTCGCCATGTCGAGGTCAGCCTCCGCCTGCCGCAACTCGGCCAGTGCTTTTAGATAGGCTGTCTTGTCTTTATCCAACTGCTGCCCTGAAACAGCACCCTGTTCAAAAAGTCGCTTTGTTCGCTCAAAGTTTGCTTTTGCTTCTTCACTCGAAGCACGATTCTGTTCCATTACTGCCTGCTTCATCATTACTTCCTGTAGCCTTAGCCCAGCGCTAGTTTTACTATGACTTGCCTCAGCTTTAGCCAATTCCGCTAGATCACTCTGAGATTTGGCTTTAAGCTCCCGGCTATCCAGACGAACTAGAACTTGCCCTGCTTCTACCTTGTCTCCCTCAGCCACAAGAATCTCCGATATGATACCACTTACCGAGAAACTGAGCACCGAATATTTTACCGGAATCACTTTTCCTTCTGCTACTACCTTATTGCTCGCCTTTACTGGCGGCAGTACAGGCTGCTGCGTTGGCGTACTTTCCCGATGGAAAGCATAATATCCGCCGCCAGCCGCTAAGATCATAACCATTAACACAACGGCTGTCCATTTTTTACCTTTGCTATTTAAATTCATTAGAAATCCCCTTTGCAATTCGTTATTCATAGGCCAATACCTCCCGTATACTTAACCGAGAAGCATTCCAGGCCGGTAAAAAGCTGGCTACAGCAGCTAGAACAATTACAATGATGAGCCACAATATAGCACCACCAATAGAAAAAGTAAAACTAAAGGGCGCATTCATAAAAGCATTCCCTAGCATATTGCTGAATAGTTTACTAGTCGGTAACGCGATAATCATGGCCAGCCCCCAGCTTAATATCCCAATCAGCACACCTTCAATGATAAATATTCTTCGTACCGCCCAATTGGATGCGCCAATTGACCTCATGATGCCAATCTCACGGGTACGTTCAAGTACATTAATACTCATCGTTCCCATCAACCCTAAACCGCCCACAATAGCAAGCATCAAAGCCATCACGAGTAAGAATATAATAATTACATTAAATTGAGACTGGATTTGCACCTTTAAATCCGACATCGTCTGTATACGACTTACTGGCATGCCCGAATCTTTAAAATGCTTTTCCAAGGTTTTAGCGATTTGCATCTGAGCATCAGGATCACGACTTTCTGTAACTGCAAAAACATTAATGCCTTGCCCCGGTTTACCTACTACATTTGAGAAATAGGAGTAATTGGCATACACAAAAGGTCCGGCCATAACTCCCCTGACAATTCCCACTACTGTCCAATAAGTTTTATGCTTATCAGACTTACTCAGTTTAATCGCCAATCGATCGCCGACCTTAACATTTGGATGGTCCTTCAAAACCTCAGTATTAATAACAATTCCGCTTTCATCCTCAGGTACAAGCCAACGCCCTTGCAGCACAATCGGTTTAAGCATCTTGGTCCCGCTTGGTGGCGCCATGATTACAATCTCAGTACTTTCACTCTCCCTGCCATCACTTTTCATTAATCTTGCACCGTCAAAGCTCCAACTTTCCGCTTTTGACACGCCTGGCACATTCATCGCCGTTTGTTCGAGTTGTTCCACTCTAGACCAATTCTTAACATCAATTTCTATATCATATTTAAAATAATCCAATGCATCATCGAGCGTTAACATCATAGAATCGCGCACGCTGAATATGGAGATAAAAATAACTCCGCTGACAGTTAGGGTAATCAAAGTGAGAGCCAAGCGCCCTTTACGACGAAATGTATTCCTCAGGGATAAAAGAACTGGACGAGACACGCCTTTCATCCGTCTGGTAATTCGATCAATCATCCCTGTACCAAAACCGCCTGCACTGCCTACTCCATAAGAATTCATGGCTTCCCGCACGGTAATTCTGGCCCCTCTAACAACTGGGAATATCGCAGCCAGTAATGGAATCAATAAACCTGTGGCCACTTCGGCAGCTAATACAGGATAAGAAATGGCAAGACCTGAAATATCAAAATTTATGTAACTGGCAATAAATTTCGAAACAGCTCCCGCTGCTAAAATTCCAAGGGGCACAGCTATCATCAATGCTAGCAGGCTATAAATAATCACATACATAAGATACATTTTGATAATCTGTTTCGTGGAGGCACCAATCGCCTTCATAACCCCAATTTGCCTGACCTGCTGGGTTAAAAGTGAAGAAATGGTATTTACCAGCAAAAACCCGCTTAATATCAATGACAATATCCCCATCGCACCGAGAGTCATCAACAATGCATCGATCATGGATTGAGCCGGATGCTCACCTGGTTTATTTTTATACATCCAGAAAACCTTGCGTCCACTTTTTTCAATTTTATCCCATACCTTTTGACCAACTTGAGCGATATATTCTTCCGAAGGGGGATCCCCATTAACCGTAATATTGACGGTATCTAGTTCCCATTTCAATCCTAATGCCTCTAACGTTTCCAACGTGATATATCCATATATTCTGCCTGAAAAGGCTGTGGGATTCTGGTTAATATCATGAACGACTCCTGCAATACGCAGGCTGCGTTTTTTACCATCCGGACTCTCTACCTCCACCTCATCACCCACGTTGGCCTTTATATCACTCAATCCGCTGCGTTCAATCAGCATCTGTTTTTCTGGCGGTGGCCAGGAACCACTAATCAGTTTCAGCTTATTAATATGAATATCCTTATAATCAGGGATTACAGCCATCTCTAGCTTTTGCCATTTATCTGGCCCCACCTTTACGCGCATAGATAGTGTCCGCTGTCCTTGCGCTCCTGAAACTCCTTTTACCTTGCGAATGGATTCTAAAAATTCTTCTTTAAATGAGCTGGAATAAATGGTTGCCATAGCCGGATTCACCGCTTTATAACTACTGCTTAAATCCCGTAATATAATCTCATAAGTGCCTGCTACCATGCCAATGGCAAAAACACCTACTGCTATCGATAATACTACCAGCATCGTGCGAATCTTATTATTCAATAGGTCACGAAGCACCTTACGCCACCACACGCCAATCATCATGACGGATTTCCGCCTACTGTGGACGCCTGATTAAAAATTTTATAATCCCCAGTTTGATTCACTATCTCACCATCCGCAACTGTAATTGACCGCCCAACGCGCCTTTCTATGTCGCTATCATGTGTAACCATTAAAATTGTTTTCCCACGTCCAACTAATTCATCAAATAACGAAAAAACAGCATCCGCTGTTTTCGAATCTAAATTTCCCGTTGGTTCATCGGCTACGATAATCGGCGGGTCATTCGCCAACGCACGTACAATTGCTACCCGCTGCTGCTGACCGCCAGAAAGCTCAGTAGGCAATTTATTCGCCTGACCAGTCATTTCAACCATTTTTAATAATGACATCGCCCGTTCTTGCCGCTCATTAGGTCTATACGTATTACAGAAATCCATCGGCAGCATAATATTTTCTAAAACGGATAAGGTGGGCAGTAATTGAAAAAACTGAAATACAATACCGATATTGCGCCCACGCCACACTGCCATTTGGTTTTCTTGCATCTTATGCACGGCCGTACCATTTATCACTACTTCACCAGCCGTAGGGCGATCGACACCTGTAATCATGTTAAGAATTGTCGATTTCCCGCTACCCGACTTGCCAATAATTGCCAGGAACTCACCTGCATTAACCTGTAAATCAACACCCCGGAGTGCCGTAAAATCTCCTGCATCCGTATGGTATGTCTTTTCTACATGACGTAATTCAATTAAATGATTACTATCCTCATATTTATCTACCAGAGCACTTTCATGTGTAGATTGATCGACTTTATGTAAAAAACTAAAATATTTCTTATACATTAACAGCCTCCATTTTTTTACAATCATATCATCCATTAGGTTTATTTTCAACCCGCCCTTATACGGCAAAACAAAATTCATCCCTTACACAAACAATAAAAAGCCGCCCTTAAAAGGAGTTACACTCCTCTTGCAGGCGTTCAACTTTTTTATGATGATGGACTATTCTAAGACTCCCGCCTCAACAGCTCAATGTTGATAATCCATTTATTTGAGTGAAGATGGCATTTTTTATCTTTTGCAGTTATATTCAGACATCATGTCTTCTAAAGATTTTAGTTCAACCGCCATGCCCATTTTATCAAAAACCTTTCGGGCTTGCTGATAATAAGCAACCGCAGGCAAAGGCAAATCCTCTTCAAATACTTCTGCTACTTTTGCATCCTCTTTCATCAGCAGTTTTATTTCTGCTTGAGTACGAAAGATTAACCCGTTTTGATATTGATCATTATATTTTTTTAAGAAGTCCTTAGCCTGCTCAAAATATATTCTTGCTTCATAAGGACGATTCTGCCTGACAGCGATCAATGCCAGTACACAATTAAGTGTACAATAACCACGTAAGCACCAATAGCCTTTTTGATCGCCAAACCCTTCTGCCACTGACAAAGCTTCCTTAAGATATGCAATAGCTTTTACGTAATTATTGATTTGAAAGGCTGTATAACCGGCATTGATATAAAATAAGGCCACTCCTTCGCTAATATTCTTACGTCCAGCGATTCTAACAGCTTGCTCATAATGATGTAAAGCTGCTTGATAATCAGAATTCTCTCGTCTTAAATCGCCAATATAATTTTGGGCTGCTGCAATGGTAAATGCGTAAAAACGATTGCGAGCTGTTAACTTTTTAAATAGTGCTAATGATTGTCTGTAGTAATTTTCGGCTTCTTGATACTGCCCTTTTAACGCACAGGCAATTCCTAAAAAGCGTAAAGCTGTCGCTTTTTTATCTGGGAGTTCATCATGCTCCGTCAAATGCAATAACTTGAGCGCAAATTCCCGGATCAAATATGCCCTCCGAGTTTGAATACCGCAATAAATAATTTGTTGATACCCTTTAATTTGATACTCTCTAAGCTTTTGCACTGAAGCTAAACGCAGCATCTGGTGAATTAGTTTCAATCCCAACAGGTGCTCTCCCCGCCAAATATGATAGCGACCAGACATTTCCCAGTATGCAACTTTATAGGCATCCAATCGTTTATTTGCCATTTTAGAATGGACTAATACATCCAGCAATTCTTTTATTTTCTCTAGATATATGGTGATCTGGCTTCGGCTTTCTCGAAAATCAACATATCCCGTTGGATAGTAACGATTCAGTTCCGGAAACATTTCATATTGGGGACAAAAATATTTTTCGGTTAATTTAATAGTATAATCCAACATTTTCAATTTTTCGTCAGCATTTGTGTAATGATATAAAATATGTTCATAAACGTCTTTGCTTTGCATGCCATCTTGCAGCTGTTGCTCTAAATAGGATGCTGCTTGCTTATGAAACATTCGTTGTCTGATTGTTGACATTTGATTATATACATAATTACGAATCTGCAAATTATAAAACTTATAAGCCGCCCCACCTCTATCTGCCTCCAGCTCTTCCATCAGTAATTGTTTTTGTTGTAATTCTTCCAGCACTTCTACCAAATCAAATTCATTGATTTGAGAAATAGCCTGCAACACCACATAATTCACATTGCTAAAGAAAACGGATGCAATCTCCAAAATTTTTCTGGCATTATCAGAAACATTTCCAGTCCGTTCTTTTAATACACTGTTTAATCGGATTGAACCGTGACTAATATCTCTGCCAGCTGCAATTAAATTTAAACATTCAATCAAAAACAACGCATTACCGCCTGTATAGTCGTATAGCCTAGACTGCATTTCTTTACTAATATCGGGCAGTCGTGAAGCAGACAGTTTCCTTACGTCGTGCGCACTGAACCGGCCAATTTCTAAGTGTTCTAACATATTGCTGCGTTCAAATTCTTCCGTGGTTTTGTCAATCTGCTGTAAATACTCAGCATGGCAAGTTGCTATACATAATATATGTTTACCATGAATACGCAATACCTGCCACAACAGCAGCCATCCTTGCTTATCCATCCAATGAATGTCTTCAATCACTAGTATGGTTTTCTTCAAATGAGCAGCTTTACCCAAAACCTCACACATAATCTCTTCAACCATGGTTGCACTAAATTTATAAGCATCCACTGTTATTTCTTTATGTAATAGAGTTTCACTTATTTTCGTCGTTGGAAAAACATAAGCGATTACTTGTTGCCAAAGAAGTGGCAAATGAATATCGGCTTGCATTAAGCAGCTCATTACCTGTAAAAAAATGTTGTTCCATGCCTTATACAGATATTCATATTCAGCTTGATAGCATTGCGTACGAAAAATATTGCTATGCTTTATTGGAATGCTTGCAAAAAGTTGTTCAACGATTGCTGACTTGCCAACACCTTGGTCTCCCTGGAGCAATATCATCTGCTTACTATGGCCTTTATGATAAAAATCATCCATCCATAATCGCAATTGCAGTAATTCTTTTTCTCTTCCAAAGAATTTCTGATTGCTAACTGCTCCTTCTTCAATGGTTCTGCTGCTTTTCCGGTTCTTGATCCGCCTATAGAGTTCCTGAGTCTTAGGACTGGGCAGCAACGACAAATCCTGTGCCATCTTTCTCTCAAGATCTTGATAGATTTCCATTGCTTTATACGAATCTTCTTTTTCATAGATTTTCATCAATACACGATAGGCGCTTTCGTTATATGCATCCATTCCAATCAATTGCTTTAAATACTTCTTGGCTAACATATATTCTTTTTGATTTATTAGCTTTATGATATATTTCGTCAAATGGTTTATACTATCCATCCTAAACTGCTCGCGTTTTTCAGTAACCCATTCGTCAAAACTGGCCGCATCTTTACAATAAAAGCCTCCTAAAAACTCACCAGGATTCTTTTTTAAAAAACTTACAATATCAGTTACCGTCATTAGCTCCAAATTTGTCTCTGTCACTATGTCTGGGTTTAATGCAATCTTTGCCCGGGATGAAGTAATCAGTAAATCCACGGAAAACATTTTTTTTAACATATACACCGTATTTCGCAAATTTCGTTTCGCGGCATGATCTCCCATATCCCCCCAGAGCAGGGCTGCCAACTCCTCTCGTGTAGCTTCACCAGTAATCAAAAGATAGTACAACAAGGCTTCCATTTTTGCAAAAGGGAATATCATTTTTTGATCATTCCAATACACTGTTGGTTTTTCAAATAGTACTGCACGTAATTTAGCCATCCACTCATCCCCTTTTGAAAAAACTTGCGATACTAAACAACTATTATACTGAATCTTCTTGCAATTACTCTCATTATCCTGCTAAATAAGCAGTCTATACTATATAAAACAAGCGGAAAATCACAAAATGATTTTTCCGCTTGTTTTATAGTTCAAGGTGTAACTTCGGTCCTAACTTCACCATAGGAGTAAATTATCGATTCAGGACTTCATGTATACTATACGTGTAATAAGCTGATAAAGCAAATAGGGAAAAATAAGATAATCCCATTTTAAGGCGGAAGCTATTATCGGTATTATAATAGGGATTTTCTCGATCTTTCCATACCTCCCATGCCTTTTTGATTGCCAATATCGAAATCAAAATACCAATTGGGTTAAAGAAATATAGGGAGAACAATACCATAACAGGAATACCAATTATCCAAAGTTTTAGGGATATGGCAGTAACAATCCTTCCCCCATCAAGAGGATGGGCCGGAATAAGGTTAAATACCGTTAACAAAAATCCGAAATATGCTAATGCAAGCAATAATGCAGAATTAAATATTTCTCCAAGCAAGAGGCAGATAAATGCACCAAGAGCTCCGAAGATCGGTCCAGCAATACCAACAATTGCTTCTGTCTTGGCATCCTTCGGCGCTTGTTTCATCTGGATGATAGCACCGATAAAGGGGATAAACATCGGCAGACTTGTATCAATTCCTAAACGCCTTGAAGCAGTCAGATGTCCCATTTCATGAATAAACAACAACAAAACAATGCCAATAGCGTATTTCCATCCATATAAAAACGTATATGTGATGATCATTAGCATCATTGACAAACCAGTCGTAAGAAACTTTCCAAATTTAAGAAATATAAAAGCTCCTTTAATGAGCGCCCATATCTTTCCTGCTTTGAAAAGCAGCAATAATCCTCCAAAGCTCGTAAACCAGCCCCATTTACTTTTCTTTTTATCAGTAAATTCATTTTCCAATGAAGGCTCGCTGTTTGCTACTATCATTTCATTTTCTTTGCTCTTATTATCTTCCATTTAAAAGCCTCCTTTTATATATGTTTTTAGTCTATAAACAAGTAAATGTATAGCAAAACATGTTATTTAGAAATCGGCGTGATTTCATAAAGTTCCTTATCCATTTCTCTTAAGAAAGGTGATGGCTTTCCATAATAAAAAAGATTCAAACGATGCAATGTACGTGTGCAAATTGTATATAATATATGGCGCTCTTCTTCACTGCTAAAGTTAATTGTATCAGCATTTACGACCAACACCGCATCAAATTCTAATCCTTTTGCCAAATAAGACGGAATTACAACAATACCTTGATGGAATGAGTCCTCTTCATCAATCACAAGATTCAGGTCGATTTGTTCTTTTAGTTCAGAAAAAACTTTTTTCGATTGATAGGTATTCTTACAAATAATACCTATTGAATGCCATCCTTCTTTAAGGATCTTTTTAATGGTATGAACGAGAACAGAGGTGTACTCATGGAAGTTTTCAATTTGGGTTACTGTAGGTAAAGATCCTGAACGATTGATTGATTCTACCTTTATTTTATCAGAAAGTATTGCCTGACAAAATGCCTGAATTTGCTTTGTCGATCGGTAACTACGGGTTAGCCGGAAGGCAATTGATTTTTCATTTCCGATAATTTCACTCATATCGTTAAAGCTTGCTGTATTTAAAAATGGATGTACAGCTTGTGCAGGATCTCCTACTACCGTCCAAGTAGAGTTGGGAAAGAGTGTCACAAGGATTTGATATTGCATTCTGGTGTAATCCTGTGCTTCATCAATAATCAAATGTTTAATATCCCGATTTATCGGGAAACCTTGCAGGACACCTTGAAAATAAATAAATCCTGGAGTATCTTCATATGGCAATACACCATTATTTAAGTAAGAAAGGGTTTGTTTTTGAATCGACTGCCATTCTTTAGGAAAATCACCTTTATTTGATGATCTGGCAAGCAGCCAGCCTCCTTTAAATAGTCTTCGATATTCTGCAAGTGGACTCAATTTCGTCAATTTGTCAATTTTCTCGTAAAAGGAACTAAACTCTTCTCGGGCCGCAATTCTTGCCAAAGCTTTAATGGTATTCTCATCAACCTCTTCAGCGCGATTTACAATCTCGGCTTCCTTTTCCTTTCGAACAGCATGAAACAGCGGACGCATTCTGCTTTCGATCACTGCTCTTATCTTTTCTAATCGAATCCTCACTGGCATCTCAGAAAGATTCCCAAGAAAATAATGTTTCCACTCCTCTTTTTTAAAAATCAATTGCCTCCGAAACTCAATATCTGGATATTCATCGACTAAGCTTGTTTGAACCCATTCTAGATATTCTCGTAGAATATTCTCAAATTTGTAGGATGATTTAAAACGTATATTTTCTGCACGCAGGGTCTGCTGGTGATCGCTCCCATTTGACAATACCGTTTCCAGATGAAACGTACGGGTTTCAAGTTTTATGGGAAGCTGGTGCATTGCCTCAAAGACACAATCGTGAAATGTCTTTTGCAGCACATTTTCTTCTCCCATCTCCGGTAAAACATTGGAAATGTAATCGCTAAATAAATGGTTTGGTGAGAGAATCAGAACATTTTTCTCATTAATACTCTTTCTGTCACGATAAAGTAAAAATGCAATCCGATGCAAGGCTACAGAAGTTTTGCCACTACCTGCTGGCCCCTCTACAAACAGTGCTCTATGATTAGCATCTCGAATAATTTGATTTTGCTCACGCTGAATGCTATTAACAATGGTATGCATTTTATCATCAACACTTTTCCCTAGTATCTCTTGCAGAACTTCATCATCTATTTTTAAATCCGCATTAAACATATACTGCATGCAACCGTTTGCTATTTTATATTGACGTTTTAGTATGATCTTTCCATTGATGTTTCCTTCTGAACAATGATAAGCCGCTTCACCTAATCCATAATCATAAAACATGCTCGAAATCGGTGCCCGCCAATCATAAATGAGAAAGTCTCCTGTTTCTTCATCCATTAACGTAGAAATACCAATATATACTTCTTCTTCCTGGGGTTTTATCCCAGCATCTTCTTCTATAAAATCAATACGTCCGAAATAAGGGGAGTTTAGCATCTTTCTTAATTTAAGAGGAGTACTATGAGTTAAAGAAGAAAGTGCTCTCTGACGATTCGCAGTTTCTACCAATTGCGCTTCATCACTTCCACATTTCTCCCAATAATTCAATAACGTTTCTTTAAGCTCAGATTGTTTTACTACGCAATCTTCTTCACTTTTTGCCAGTTGCTTCTTTATTTCTTCAAGAGTTTCCTCTAGTTTTACGGCTTCTTTTTGTCGTTCTTGATCGTCCATTTCGACCTCCATATATAGAAAAGATTATATGACACTTAGGTACCGTCAATCTGTTACCTGAAAAGATCATATCTAGGATTGTATCATAATCTATTTCCTCTGGCTATTGTGCTCAATTTTAGGGATTATAAAATGCAAACCTCCTACCAAAAATTCCTTTCGAATTGGTGCAGGAGGTTTCCTTACTAATGTGTATATTAACCACAATTATTTTCTGTAGATTTTTTGATCTGTTTACTTCTTAATTGTCCACAAGCAGCATCAATATCGGTTCCATGCTCCAAACGCTTGCTGCAATGAATACCATGCTTTTTTAATATGTCATAAAATGTCCGCATGGCTTCTAATTCGCTTCTTTGATACTGACTATGTTCATCCACAGGATTATAGGGTATTAGGTTTACATTTACATTCTTCTTTTTAGCACCAATCAGTTCAGCAAGCTCAAGCGCATGCTCCCTACTATCATTAATATTTTTTAGCAGAATGTATTCTAAGGTAATTCTCCTATTCGTTTTTGACAAGTAGTAATCAACAGCCCTCATTATTTCTTCTATAGAAAAGACACGGTTTATTTTCATGATACGCGATCGAAGTTCATTGTTTGGTGCATGTAGAGAAATGGCTAAGTTAACCTGCAAATTCGTATCAGCAAACTCAACAATTCGATCTGCAAGCCCACTGGTTGATACGGTGATCCGCCTTGCAGCAATTGCTAGCCCGTTATGCTCTTTGATAATTAGTAAAAAATCGATTAGATTTATAAAATTATCAAGTGGTTCGCCAATTCCCATCACTACAACATGACTGACTCTTTCTTCTTGATTCTCTTGATCTAAGTACTGTTCTACTTTCATAATTTGTTCCACAATTTCACCACTGGTCAAATCGCGTTTCTTCTTTAATAAGCCACTTGCACAAAAACTACACCCTATATTACAGCCAACTTGTGTTGTAACACAAACCGACAAACCAAATTTATTTCTCATGAGAACAGTCTCAATTAAATTGCCATCAAACAGCTGAAATAAAAATTTTACCGTACCATCTGCCGCTTCTTGCCTACAGTTTTCTTTTAATGTTTCAATGACAAAGTGATCTGTTAATAATTGAATACACTCTTTATTAACATCCGTCATTTCGGAAAAATGCTTTACTCTTTTCCGATAAACCCATTGCCATACTTGCACTGCACGTGATTTTTTATGTCCACGTTCGATAAGCCATGTTTCTAGTTGATTTAATGTCAATCCATAAAAGGATACTTTGTTCATTCATTGTCCTCTTTTCAAACTAATAAAAATCTCTTTAATTACTATTAGGTACTTGAATCCCCACTCTGTTTCTTATTATCCCAAATTTTTATTATTAAAACAAGAAGAGTCAAATAACCTTCTCATTTCATTCTAAAAGATACTCCCATTATCAATCACCTGCTATCGTAAAACATAAAAAACGCGCTATCCTTGCCGATAGAGCGTATAAATTCCTAAACCCAAAGCAAGTAATCACTTATGGCCCCCTTTAGGCCACCAAAAGCCACCGCCAATGATTATAACTTTTTCACCGTCAGCGTATTTTAAATATTCACCATCTTGTCTAAGTGTAAAGTCATATCTGGCAGGATGCCATCCATCTTTGCCAATAAAGATTCGCTCAGGGGCAATGGATTGACCGTCGAGGGATAGATTAAATTTCACATAGCTCCCATAGGAAAGCTGAAAATCAAGTCCCTTTTCGTCTTGGGCAGTCGTAAAATTATATGTAATTTTATTCTGGCTCTTACTAACTTCAAAATAGTCTTCATTTCCGCCTTGATATTTCCCCAAAACATTCTCAAATCTTCCATCCGTACGAATCGTTCCACTGAAAGTATGAGGAATTCCAGCAGATGTGATTCTTAGATGTAGCCCATCTTTATCCTGCCACAAGAAATACCCTATGATTTTACCTGGCTCAAAGGTAATCGGCCTCTCCTCAGTATTAGGAGAATAAGACGCTACTGCATAGCTGTTAGCACAAAGCGCAACCAGCAAAGCAAAAACTAGAAGCCTCCATTTTTTCATTGTCATCCTCCTCATTTCAATATCTTATTCTTCACTCAATGTAAAATATTATTATCTACAATCCAATATTCGTCATATTTCATTCTTCCCCTTCTACAATATCTATCTAGTGAGATTCACTTATAAAATTCTATCTTCTCTCAATATTTAGAGAATATTTTAAACTGTAATAGGGAAAAATGTCACAGGATCTAAATTTAAGGAGGTATTTTTATGAACTATGGAATGAAACGATCACTACAAGCACAAAAAATGGGAGAAATGGGACGAGGACATATGTTGGTTGAAGCTCATCAATTAGTGCATGTAGGTGAAGCTATGACAACAATGGTTAATTGTATGAATACATTTCGTATGTACCGCCCTCAGCTTCGAGAGTCTCAACTAACGTCTATGATCGATAGACAACTAGAGCATATGATGAGCATGTGTAATAATATCCTCAAATATATGCAAACCAAAGAAATTAACCAGATTATGCCTGAGCGGATCATGGGCTGGCAGTCCAATATCAATCAAATGCATCAACCAATCAATATGAATACCAATCGACTAGATGAGCGTGATATGGTATGTTGTATGGCAAGTTCACTCAAAGCATGCGTCATGTCTTTAAGTGTTGCAACTATGTCTTGCTCTGATGACACTATGCGGAAAATGGTTATGAATTGTTGTACCTCATGTATGAATATGGTCTATGACATGCTGATGCATATGCACCAAAGAGCAATGCACCACGTATCAACAATGCAGGCAAATACCATGCATTCCAATATGCATGTTTATCAGCCCGTGTCAGAAATGCAATACCAATAAAATGACTAAAGACTGCATTTATGCAGCCTTAACTAAGGATCAAGGACTGCTGAAACACAGTCCTTGATCCTTTGAGTTTTCTTTTGCCTTATCATTTCATTTTAAATTTTAAGTTTTTCCATTTTATAGTACAAACTACGAATAGCAATTCCTAGTTGGAGAGCAGTCTGTGTTCGATTTCCATTATTTTTTTTCAAACTATCTTCAATAATTTTACGTTCAACAGCTTCTAACATTTGAGGCAAGCTATTGTGAATCAAGTTCGTATCCATAGCATGAGCAGATTTTATTTCTCGAAAAAATGGTGGGAGATGTCTATTTAAGATTATCGTCTCAGAAAATTGCATGTTTATCAGCGCTCGGCCAAGAACATTTTCTAACTCTCTTACATTTCCTGGCCACAGGTACTCACGAAATACGGCAAAAGCTTCAGAAGAAACTGCGGTTACATTCCTTCCATATTCTTGATTTAGTTTTTCTAATATATGCACAATTAACTGAGGTAAATCTGCCATTCTGTGACGCAATGGCGGAATCACAATAGGAAAAACATTTAATCGATAGTATAAGTCTTCACGAAAGGATCCCTTTTTCACTGCAACATCCAAATTTTGATTTGTAGCAGCAATTACCCGCACATCAATACTCCTAGCTTTTACCCCACCAACCTTCGTGAACTCACGTTCTTGTAAAACTCTTAAGAGCTTTGCTTGAACCATTAAAGGAATCTCACCAATCTCATCTAGAAATATAGTCCCACCGTTTGCTTCTTCAAATAGTCCCTTCTTCCCGCTGCGCAACGCGCCGCTAAAGGCCCCTGCTTCGTACCCAAAAAGTTCACTCTCAAATAAAGTCTCAGGCAGTGCTGCACAATTCACCCGAACAAAAGGCTTATTACTTCGGTAGCTGGCATAATGTATACTATGAGCAAATACTTCTTTTCCCGTTCCGCTTTCTCCAGATAACAGTATCGTCGCAGGTGTTGTTGCAGCATGACGAGATTGCTCTACAGCAATAGACATGGCCGCATCTATTGCTACCATGGTTTCAAACGTATAACGCGGCTGCGATCGATTCACCAGCATTCGTGTGCGGGCTAGCTCCTTACTAAGCCGTTTAATTTCCGAAACATCATGAACTACACCTACACTGCCACACAATTTCCCTTTAATAATAATTGGCGAGACACTTGCTAAAACCTCTCGATTGCCTGGTCCCACCCTTAGGGGAATACCACGTACCGCATCTAAAGTCTTCACAACCTGTAAGTGCATACTCTCTCCTTCTCGGATATCAACAGTAGATAATTTGCCAACTACTTCCTCCTTAGGCATGCCAATGACTTGAGTATAAGCCTGGTTCACCATAATGATCTTACCCTCTTGATCTGCCACCGAAATAGCATCCTGGGTAACATCTATAATTGTTTCTAAAAATTTCTGCATCTCATTCCTAGAAGTAAGTTCTTCCGTTAACTGCTCTACTTCAGTAAATTCTCGAAACACTGCAGCCACACCTACAATTTGATCCTTTTCATCCCGCAGTGGTACGCGATTCGTGACAATATATGTTTCACCGATCATTTGCTTTTGATTCAATTCAGCAATTCCAGTCTCCAATACATAATCGAGACGGCTGCCACTAATAACGTCTCTTGCAAGTTGTCCATATGCATCTTGTACTGGTATGCCTAGTATTCTCTCTGCTGCTATGTTAATAAGAATGATGACCCCCATTTCATTGATAACAATCATCCCATCACTCGCTGCATTAAAAAGATCTCGCAGTTGACGGCTGCCAAAGTCCCACGCAGTTTTAATATCACTTTTATTTATACATTTCATAGTTTCTCCCCCGCACAAATATAGTACCAGAAATGAGATCTATAATAATGACTCTATTATAGCGCATATTTCCATACTAACTTGTAAATTCCTGTTTTATTTTACAAATTAATATAAATAAATACGCAATTTTTTGCATCAAAGTTTGCAAAAAATTGCGTATTTATGATATATATTTATTTTTAATTTTTCCTGTGTCTAGACTGCTATATGCTTGTTTCCTGCTAGTATTGCCAGTTCATTTGGTGCAATAATGGCAGGTTTTTTTGCAAAAATCTTCTTGAATGCTTCCATGATTCGCGAAGTATCTACTACATATCCAAGAGCTGCATTGAGTGCTCCTAAAGCGACCATATTTGCCATTCTTGCGTCTCCCAAGGAACTTGCAATTTCATTGGCAGGAACATTGTAGGTCTTAATGTCATCCCGTTTACTTTTTCGATCAATTAAAGAACTATTTAATATTAATATACCTCCTGGAGACAGCGAAGACTCAAACTTTTCAAATGAAGGTAAATTCATTGCTACTACTGCTGTAGCTTCCGTGACAATAGGGCTGCCTATTGGTTCTTGCGATATAATAACTGAACAGTTTGCTGTCCCACCCCGCATTTCCGGACCATAGGAAGGGATCCAGGAGACATGCGCCCCCTCCAACATTCCAGCGTAGGTCAATAATTGCCCCATAACCATAACACCTTGCCCGCCGAACCCTGCTAGAATCATCTCGTGAGTCATGTTACTCCCCTCCTGCATCTTTAAATACACCCAAAGGATATTGAGGTATCATATTTGTTTCTAACCATTTGACGGCTTCAACAGGCGTCATCCCCCAATTGGTAGGACAGGTAGACAGCACTTCGATCAAGCAAAAACCTTCTCCACTATTTTGTAGCTGAAATGCTTTTTTGATAGCAGCTTTTGCTTTTGCCATATTCGACGGATTATTAACGGCAACCCGCGCAATGAATCGTGCTCCTTGTATCGTAGATAACATCTCGGAAATACATAAAGGGGTACCAACCTGATTCTCATTACGCCCGTAAGGTGAAGTCGTCGTTACTTGATCTACTAATGTGGTAGGGGCCATCTGCCCACCAGTCATCCCATAAATGGCATTATTTATAAAAATAGTCGTAATTTTTTCGCCCCTGGCAGCGGCATGCACGATTTCAGCGCATCCAATTGAAGCAAGATCCCCATCGCCTTGGTAGGTGAATACGGTGGAGTCTGGACATACTCTTTTTACGCCTGTTGCAACCGCAGGTGCACGCCCATGAGATGCTTGAACTATATCAAAATTAAAATAATCATAAGCCAATACCGAGCATCCTACAGGAGCAACACCAATTGTTTGCTTCCGCACTCCCAGTTCATCAATAACCTCAGCAATGATTCGATGAACAATCCCGTGCTGGCATCCAGGGCAGTAATGAAAAGGAACATCAGCTAACGATTCTGGTCTTGCATATAGTTTAGAATTCATTTGACTGCCTCCTTTTCTTTTAAAATAAGGTTGATTTGATTATATATTTCTCTGGAGCTAGGCATCATACCGCCCATACGACCATAAAAATGGACTGGTTTTATTTGTTTTGTAGCAAGACGCACATCTTCTATCATTTGTCCAGCACTAAGCTCTGATACTAAGAAAGCCTTTGTTTGCTGAGCCAACGTTAATAAACGTTCACTAGGAAATGGCCATAAACTTATTGGTCGGAAGAGCCCCACCTTAAGCCCATCTCGTCTAGCCATTTCAACAGCCGACCTGGCTATCCTGGAAGTAATGCCATAAGCCACTACGATTACTTCTGCATCTTCTACGTTAAATTCTTCCCAACGGCATTCTTGTTCCATTATCTTTTGGTACTTATTCTGAAGATGAATATTATGTGCCTCTAATTGTTCTGGCTTTAGATATAAAGAATTAATGACATTTGGCTTTGCTCGTTCTCCCTGCCCATTAGCAGCCCAAGGTTTTTCCTGTGGAACAAGAGGTTTTTCTTCAAGGTTCACTGGTTCCATCATCTGTCCAAGAGCACCATCACCAAGCAGCATCACTGGATTTCGATATTTATCTGCTAACTCAAAGGATAACATTGTTAGATCTGCCATTTCTTGCACCGAGTTAGGAGCCAATACAATATTCCGATGATCCCCGTGTCCTCCGCCTTTCGTCGCCTGAAAGTAATCGGCCTGAGCTGGTTGAATGCTGCCAAGCCCAGGGCCACCTCGCATAATATTAACAATCACACAAGGAAGTTCTGCACCGGCACAATATGAAATACCTTCTGCTTTTAAGCTTATACCTGGGCTGGACGACGAGGTCATGACACGTGCTCCAGCACCAGCAGCTCCATATACCATATTAATGGCTGCAATTTCACTTTCTGCTTGCAAAAATACTCCCTCAATTTGAGGCATTCTTTTTGCCATATATTCCATTAACTCGGTTTGTGGCGTGATCGGATATCCAAAATAGTATCTGCAGCCAGCAACAATTGCGGCTTCGCCGATCGCCTCATTCCCTTTCATTAATCTTGTTTCAGACACATTCACCACTCTCCATCTATTTATGAATTTCAATTACCACATCCGGACAAGCTCTAGCACACATTATGCAACCGATGCACGCCGCTTCATCGGAACAAGCTGCTGGGTGATAACCTTTACTATTTAGAGAATCGCTGATCATAATAATATTCTTTTTACAGGCCACAACACAAAGTCCACAGCCTTTACATCGTTCTTGATTAAATACTGGTTTTGGCATGATTCATTCCTCCTCTTCCCCATACCGATTTTTCTACCTGCCTTATACTCTCAGCAAAATAAGAATGTATAGCCGTAGACAGGCAAAGGAGAAGCATAACTATAAAGCATTGGTAAAAAGAAGGTTGAAGCGTTAGTTATGATCATCCTTTACCATCCTAATTGAGATTTCCCACAGACTATTCACAACTCATTAACTGATTTTATTTGATTTACGCCATATCCCTAACTTCTCGGCACCTTTGATTAACTCTTCCCGAAAATTAGGATGAGCAATTTCAATAATCCTCTCTGCCCTCTCCCAAGTTGATCGTCCAGCCAAATTAGCCATGCCCCATTCTGTTACAAAATAATGGGCTTGTGTTCGGGGGTCTGTTACTACCGCATTCGTGGGCAGGTCTACTACTACTCTTGATTTCATTAACCCAGTCTTTTTATCTATGAAGGTAGAGTTAAAACAAATAAAGCTTTTTCCCTCTTTAGACAAATAACCTCCACTTAAAAAATCAAGCTGCCCGCCCGTGCCGCTAATCTGACGTGAACCTGATGTCTCAGCTGTCACTTGTCCTAAAATGTCAACTTCAACACAACTGTTAATGGTAACAAGATTATCAATATTTGCCATAACAGTTGAGTCATTCGTATAATCAATTGGATAAGAGGCTAATCCGCTATTTCCATCAACCCAATCATATAATTCCTGGCTTCCGGCGCAGAAAGACCAAGCACCTTTTCCTTTGTCAACGTTCTTATATCGATTGGTAATCTTGCCAGCTTTCGCCATTATCAAGTAGGCATCCACTAACATTTCTGTGTGTATAGCCAAATCTCTTAGATCAGACTCTGCAATCATCGTACCTACCGCATTGGGTAACCCCCCCACACCCAATTGAATTGTAGATGCATTATTGATTTCTTTTATAATTAACTTAGCAATCTTTTGATCTGTATCTGTAGCTTCCACAGATTGAATAACTGGCAAATCTGGGTTACTACTTTCTACTATGTAGTCAACATCGCTAATATGAATACAATTTTCTTGTCCTCCTAAAGCAATTGGCAATTTTTCATTAACTTCGAGTATGATAATTTTAGCTTTCTCACAAATAGCCCTAGATGCAGAGTTAGTAAGAGAAAAATTAAAGTATCCATGTCTATCCATTGGAGCAACTGAAAACATGGCCACGTCAACTTCTAGACTCTTACGATAAAATAGAGGCTTATTGCGATAAACCATTGGAATATAGTTGCATAGACCTCGATCACTCAATTTTCTCTCATACGGACTAAAGTGCCAACTATTATAAAAGAAATGTTCTCTTTGGTGATCAGTATTAACGATTTCTAAAGGCCTTAATGAAAAGCCTCCTCTTACCTTTACATTTACTAGTTCATTTTTTCGCGCTGCGAGTGCCTTATCTAAAGCCACGGGTTGGGCTAATGTAAAATTATAATCAACCCAATTACCAGACTGAACGACTTTAACTGCTCTTTCTGCCGTGGTCAATTTAGCACGATAATCTTGCATATAATTCATTTGCTACCTCCACAATTTTATTCCAGCCTGGTTTTTTAACTATTATTTTCTAGCAGGTGATAAAAAAGTACTACGCACTTTTCCTAATGTATCGATCCGCCGCTCAGCTAAAATATCAGCTGCCTTGTAAGTTGGTATATTATCTCTCTTCGAAATGGCAATGATGTCTTCAATATTTCTGTAAATGATTTCTACAGCTTTTAAGGCACGTTCCTTATTGTACTCACCATTCAATTCATCTGCTACATTAATTACCCCTCCAGCATTGATGATATAATCAGGAGCGTATAAGATTCCTTTACTATGCAATAGATCTCCGTGGCGATTTTCTGCCAGTTGATTATTAGCAGCACCTGCAATAATCCGACACTTAAACTGCGGAATGGTATGGTCATTAATAATTGCACCAAGAGCTGTTGGAGTAAAAATATCACAGTCAACACCGTAAATATCATTGGGATTTACTGCTGTCGCTCCCAATTCTTTTACCACGCGTTCTACGTTATGTTCATTAATATCAGCTACAATGAGATTAGCACCTTCTTGATGTAGATGTTTAGCCAAATAATATCCCACATGACCAAGTCCTTGAAGTGCCACAGTTTTCCCTTTCAACTGTTCGCTTCCCCAGACCTCTTTCGCGCAGGCCTGTATGCCTTTTAATACTCCAAATGCAGTGATCGGAGAAGGATCGCCACTCGAACCAGCAATGGCTCCTACACCATTAACATGCCTTGTTTCAAGACTCACGATATCCATATCCTCAACACAGATTCCTACATCCTCCGCTGTGATATAACGCCCATTGAGGCTTTCAACAAATCGACCGAAGGCTCTAAATAATGCCTCACTTTTATCTTTTTTGGGATCTCCAATAATGACTGTTTTCCCGCCGCCAAAATTAAGACCTGCTGCAGCATTTTTAAAAGTCATACCACGAGCCAGCCGCAATGCATCAATAATAGCCTCTTCTTCACTGGGATAAGGCCACATTCTGGTCCCGCCTAATGCTGGTCCCAGTGTCGTATCATGAATCGCAATAATGGCTTTCAAACCCGATGCCTTATCTTGGCAAAATACAAGTTGCTCATAGTCGTAATTTTCCATAGAATTTATAATTTCCATACTGGTTCCCCCTTGAATTAATATTTAAAATATTCTAACTTTTTAAATGAATTGCAAGAAACATGCCATATTAGAAATTGATGGATCATTATAGCAAAATCACTATAAAATGGAGTATCGGCCTGACCAAGTTCTCTGCAATATTTAACACACCTGCAAAATATTGCAGGCTATTTTTTGCAGTCTTCTCTGAAGTATCCCACTGTTTCTATCTTAATCGTTGGGAAATATTACGTTAACCACCGGGAACGAATATAGAGTATAATTTACTTAACTGACCAAAATCTAAAAAATGAGTAAGGATGAATAAATGAAAAGACAGCTACGATTGCCGATTACATTTATAGCTCTGCTGGTGCTTGGAATGACTTCAATATCCACAGCAGCAAATGCCACTGCATATGATTTCCAGAGTCAAAACATCAATACGATTCAAGAATATCAAAGCAAGAAAATCCTTAAAAACAAAGTGATCGTTGTTGACCCTGGTCATGGGGGCAGTGATGCTGGCGCCATTGGTCCTAACAATGTTGCCGAAAAGAATGTTACTTTGGCAATCGCGCGCGACTTACGTGAATTACTTTCTGCCGGAGGAGCAACTGTCATTATGACTCGAACGTCTGATCGAGATGTTGCCATAAATGGATCTTCAGACATTGATGAATTGCAAGCTCGCGTCGATATTGCCAATCATGCGAATGCTGACTTGTTTGTCAGCATTCACACCGATGCCTTTGCCGAACACGGAACTGGTACTACAACTTATTTTTGTCCAGGCAGCAACGATGATCTTGCCCGTTTTGTTCAGGACAATATGGTGAGTCAATTGAATTTGTATGATAGAGGCTCTCAGCCAAGTGATTTTTATGTTCTTAAAAATACAAACATGCCGGCCATATTAACAGAAGCTGCTTTTATTTCTAATCCAAAAGAGGAAAAACTACTTATCAATCGAGAGTTTAATAAAAAGGTAGCTTTGGGAATTTATAACGGAATTAAACAATATTTTAAACAATAAAAAGGAACTTATTTAAAGTTCCTTTTTATCATTTAAGAAAGGGAAGTTGGTTTTCTTATTTTGATTTTTAATCCAATTCGAAAGAAGACTTAGTCTCTTCATTAAATTGATAGGATGGTTCTGAAAGAATAGAAAGATAATCGGAATAATAAGCAGCGTGAACACTGTTGAGCTTAATAAGCCTCCAATTAAAACCCATGCCATACTTACTCTTGTTTCCGAGCCTTCTGTGATTGCCAAAGCTGTGGGCAACATACCGACAACCATGGTGATTGTCGTCATAAAAATGGGTTTCAATCTTGTTTTCCCTGCTTCTATGATAGCATCAAAAGCCCCAACCCCCCGCTCCATTAGCGTTATTGTATAATCGAGGAGCAGCGTTCCATTTTTAGCAACCAAACCGTCCATAACCAAAATACCAATCAGAGAGTATAAATTGATAGTGTTATGGGTAATAAGTAGAAATAACAGTGATCCTATCATCCCTAGTGGAAGAGAAAACATTCGAATGAATGGAGTTAAAAGCGATTCATATAGGACAGCTAACAACATATATACTAATATAAGCGATAAGGCTAGTGCCTGAAACATTTGGCCGAACGTTTCACTCATACTATTTGCCTGCCCCGTGTAACGGTAGCTAATACCAGGCCCTAGGTCTTTAGGCGTTAGTTTTTTTGAAATCTCTTGTAATACTTCATTTAGTGGACGATCGGTAATATTAGCTTGGATTGTTATAGAGCGCTGCTTATCTACCCGCTGCAGCATGACTGGGCCTGTACCCTCACGCAGGACAGCAATATCTCCTAACGATATTTGATGGTTACCAGCCATAACGGGCAGCGATCGGATATCCTGCATTGCAAAGCCATCACTTCCTTTAATCCGAACTGTAATATCCGTATCTTGACCGTCATTAAATGGATCATTGGCATATACGCCAGCCTGCTGTCCGGCAATTGCAGCATTAAAAACATTTGCAACTTCAGCTACTGAGCTATTATAAAATTTTAATCTGTCACGATCAATCGTCATTTGGATTTCAGGCATTCCTTCTGTATAAGAACTGCGAATGTCTTTTATTCCCTGTATTTGCGAAAGTATGGTTTGTGTTTGATAAGAAGACGCAACTAAATTATCCATATTAGATCCTAATAATTGAATTTGTACGGGAGCTCCGCCTCCCCCTCCGCCACTGGCTGAAACTCCAGCTACAGAAGATTGAGATTCATTCACCCTTACAATGACGTTTGGCAATTTTTGTTTTGCATAGGCTCGCACTTGATCAGTAATTTGCCAAACCGTCCGATCACGATCTTTCCGATCAATTAATTGTATGCTAAGTGAACCATTATTACTGGAAGGTGTACCAGCGCTGGACAGATAATTTGTTACTTCAGGAATGGTTGATAGATATTCTTCCAATTCTTTTACAACAAGATCTGACTGCTGAATGTTTTGACCAACTGGCAGTTCTATAGAAATACGAAAACTTCCTTCATCCGTGCGAGGCATATATTCTGAACCGATAATTCCTAAAGGAATTAAGGAAATCGTTGCAAAGAATAAAACCAGTACGGCGGCAATGACTTTTCTACTATTATTTAAACCCCAACGTAAAATCGTCTCATACTTAGCTACTGCACCTTGTTCTATCCGATCCATAAAATTCCAGACTGCACCACGAGGCTCGGTCACCCCCTCTTTAAAGAGGCGCGAAGCAAGCATTGGGGTAAGAGTGAAGGATACAAGCATAGAAAATAAAGTGGCAAAAACGATTGTTAAGCCAAATTGACGAAAGAATTGACCTGTCATCCCTGTCATGAATGCAATGGGCATAAATACGACAACATCACAGAGAGTGATAGCAATGGCTGCCATACCAATTTCATTACGGCCTTCTTCAGCGGCAGTGGCAGCATCTTTGCCCATTTTTAAGTGACGATGAATATTTTCGAGTACAACAATAGAATCATCGACTAGAACACCAATACAAAGAGCCATTCCCATTAAAGACATCATATTGAAGGAAAATCCTGCAATATACATGATGAAAAATGTAGATATCATCGATGTGGGAATTGCAATTATTACAGCAATAGTAGATCTCCAGCCACGCAGAAAAAGATAGAGAATAATACCCGTAGTAATTAGCCCTTCTACCAAACTCCCAAAGGTATTATGTAAAGAATTGGTAACATACTTTGATGCATCTGTAACAACAGTAAAGGTATAATCAGGATATTCAGCACGCAGCGTCTCCAATTGCTGCAAAGTCGAATTCACCGTATCGACAAGACTAGCATCACTGTTTTTATATACCGATAATGAAATTGCATCTGAGCCGTTTACACGACTATAACGGCTCACTCGCTTATCTTTTTCTTGAATGGTTGCAACATCTTTCAATTGTATCGGAATGCTATCCCCATTGGTTACTTGTAATTTGGTGATTTCATCAGGAGTTTTATATTGAGCAAGCAAACGTACATCGGCTTGTGTTTTATCATTGAATACGCTGCCAGAAGGGAGCAAGGTATTCTCACTTTTTATCTTGCTTACAATCTGGTTGATGGCAATATTGTAGAAACGAAGTTTATCTTTATCAAGCTCAATGGAAATTTCCTTATCTCTGCCACCATACAAGGCCACTTCTGAGACCCCATCGCCCCGCTGTAAACGTTCTTTAAAAACGGAATCAGCTTTGGTGTAGGCTTCAGCTAAAGGATGACTGGATGTTACCGCAATTTCTAAAATCGTAGTAGCATTTATATCTCGTTTTACCACAACTGGCTCATCAATGCCATCTGGCAATTTTCGTCGTACCGAGTTCACCTGCTTTGTAGCATCGATAGAAGCAATATCTGCATTTGCTGAAAAGTCAAATTCTAATACGATATTCGCATTTTCTGGTCTGGCAGTAGATGTCATATGCTTTAAATGGGCAACAGAAGACAGAGAATCCTCTAGTGGTTTTATGACTTGCTGTTCCATTTCTTCGGTTCCTGCACCAGCATAATGAACAGAAACAGTAACATAAGGAGTATTTAAGGCTGGCAGCAGTTCAACACCAATACTATGGAGACTATATAAACCAAGTACAACAAAGAATAAGATAATCATCGTTATGCCAATTGGTTTTTGAATAGAGAATTTTGTAATATTCAAAATAACACCTCCTATCTGATTTCACTATTCTGCAAGGATGTTTGGTGTAATATCAGAGCCTGTTTTGAGCCTTGCTAAGTTACTAACAGCGATTGTCTCCCCTTCTTGAATACCACTAAGAATTTCAATGCTTTTATCATTACGTAAGCCTAATTGTACGATGCGCTCTTCCACTTGATTACTGCTATTCACTACAAATATGCGATCTTTACCATTTAGCGATAAAACAGCTTCTTTGGGCACGTATAAAGTTTGTGACCTTAAGATCGTATTAATTGTGCTGCGGGCAAACATTCCACTTCTGATACTGTCATCTGGTTTATCAAGAATCATCCGAATGGTAAAGGCTTGCGTTTTACTATCTATGGATGGGCTGATATAAATAATTCTTCCATTAAATGATTTGCCCAAAGATTCAATCCCGATCGTCGTAGGTAAGCCTAGAACCATTTGCCCAATATCTTGTTCTGATACAGAACAGTCTATGTAGATATTGCTATTGTCAACAATAGATAATACTTTCTGACCGGCTGATACGATATTACCTACTTCTGCCTGCCGAAAACCAATCATACCAGATCGTGGAGCTCGCAATGTAAGATCATCTTTTTGATTTTTTAATGCATCGATAACACTTTGCGCTTTGTCTCGATTTGCTCTTTTCGATTCAACAGAGGCTGCACTTCCTGCCATAAGCTGCTTTGACCAAGTATCCATAGCTGACTGAGATGAAATCATTTGCTGTTCTGCATTGTCAAGTACTTCTCTGGAAATAGCCCCTTGTGAATATAAGGTTTTATATCTTTGATATGTAGTTACACTATGTTGATAATCTGATTGTGCTTTTTGATAATTTGCTTCAAAAGCAGCGTTGCTTTCAATCGCATCTGCATTGGCTTGACGAAAACTTGCATTATTTTGCACTATAGAGATGTCAATATCACTGCTATCCTGACTTAATAATATTTGTCCCGGCGTGACATATTGCCCTAACTCAACATTGACCTGCGTAATTTTTCCTGTATATTTTGCAGCAATATCGACTTGGGATTCAGGCACTGTTTGCCCAGTTAGATCAATTGTTTTCATCATATCTTTGCGCTGAACTGTTAATACATCAACTAGTGGCTTCGTATCGCGGGTATCTTGCCCTTTGGCTACATTTTTTGTATGAAGTCCTTGATAAGCTGAAAAGAATAACGAAATAGCTGTAATTGCGATAATAGCTATTTTTTTCTTATTATTTGCTAAATGTCGTACCACCTGTTTCACTCTCCTGTGAATTCTTTTATATGCGCAAAAGTACTGTGATCATAAATGCGATTGAACATTTTACCTTCGAAATGCTAGGTTATTTGTAGGTTTTTCCTGCGAAGCCTCAAGTAATATAATAACAGAGCAATAGTTGCTCATGCAACTATCACTCTGTTATTATATTATCTTTACACCTAATACCTCATTGATTTTTTACTTTTACCATAACATGCAAATATGACAAAATTATGACAGATAAAACGTATTATCCACTCTTTTAACTATATTTTTATTTTTAATCCGTGATTGACTTTATTGTTATAGCGAACTTTACTGATTAAATGATTACGGTGCCATTCAAAATTATTTGAAAGACACTTTAGTCGTTTAATTAGAAACATCTTATATAATTAAATTCGAATTTTATTTAAACTATTTTTTAGCTCATTTGATAAATGAGCCAAATGCTCACTAAAATGTAGCAATTTCTTCCATAGATGCAGATTGCTCCTCTGTTGCCGCAGACACGGTTTGTGACCGTTTCAATATCCTTGGATGATGCTTCAGTGATACGTCCATTAGCAAATAACTAAATTCGCTATTTCAGAAATGCACTCCCACTATATAATGAAAGTCATAAATTGATTAGCACATCAGATTTGCGAAACATAGACTATAGCAATGCTAAGTTTTCTTTATGAGCTGTTCTTCATAAATATCAGTTATATCAAAGATATAGGAGGTTAATATTTGTATGAACGATATAACTATTTTAAATGGATCTGACCCTGCTGGTAAAATCATTTTAAGTAAAGATAAAGTGTACAGAGGTATAAATAAAGATTTTGTAATAGAATATACGATGATTTATTATAACTGCTTACAAAATGATTTATTTGGACGTTACATTATCAATACCAAAATTGCAGATGATTTCAAATTAGATCCATTTTTTTTAATTTTTGAGCATGAAAAAGTAAAGCCTTACACCTATCCATTTGAATGGACTTTATTAATGGCAATTGATTCTGCATATACAACCTTAAACTTGGTAGCATCCCTTGATAAAATCGGCCTAGGTCTAAAGGACGGACATCGCTTTAATATTGCTTATCATAAAGGAAATTTTCACTGGATTGATTTTGGCTCTATTATTCAATATAAAACATTTTCATGGATGTTTGAAGAATTTATGGATGCATTCATCAATGCCATTATTTGTATGGCAAACGGAACGTATCACAGTGACAATGTCACTAGCTACTTAACAGATACAGATGAAAAGAAATATACACATTTAAGAACTAAAGTTCTAATGTATGCTCATGAAGGGGCAGTAGCAGAAGCTGCTCAATTACTTTATCAATGGATTCATTTTTATGAAAGAAAAATGAAAATTGTTTCGCATCATTCCAGCATACCAGAGGCAGTACTCTCCCCACTCTTGCATTTTGCTAAGGATTTTCAGATTAAAGATATTCTCCTTATCTCAGGAGATCTATCCACCATTTGTTTTCCTCTGGCTCAGAACAATCTTTCTGTTACTGTATTTCATGAAAATCCCGAATGTGTTGATTTTCTTTATTCGCAAATCAAAGGAAAAACGATTAGCATTACGCCGGTTTACATCGATTTCCTAAATCCTAATAGCAAAAATAATGAGCCTAGATGGCTCAAAGCAGAGGAAAGATTTGCTACGGAAATGGTCGTTGTATTCCAACACTTTACAACGATAAACCCAATCGATTTTGCCCCATTAGTCAAAAAGTTAAAAGCTTTTACACTTAGGTATGCCGCTCTTGAAGTCACTTATCCATATAATACTGCTATGATTACTGCAATTGAACAGGAGTTTGATATTATGAGCATTTCGACAAAATTCTATCATCAAAATAAAAAGCTGCTTTTTGTAAAAGCAAAATAATCTTTGAATATTTTGGTAAGACTCGTAGACCAAGCTTACAAATTGATGTTAAAGAAATTAATTGAAATTTAAAAGCAGGGAACATCCCTGCTTTTAATGTTCATACTTCAGATGCTTTTTATATAGTTTTGATCTCAATGCATATCTAATAATTCCATAGCCAGTTCACGTAGTTTATATTTTTGGATTTTGCCACTGGCCGTTATTGGATATTCCTCTATAAAGGCGATATACTTAGGTATCTTATAACGGGCTATTTTCTCACGGCAATATTCCTTTAGTTCCTCTTCTGTAATTGAATTGCCTTGTTTAATTTGGATAAACGCCATAACTTCTTCTCCATACTTTTCACTAGGTACCCCTACCACTTGTACATCTTTCACTTTTGGATGCGTGTAAATGAATTCCTCAATTTCACGAGGATAGATATTTTCTCCACCACGAATAATCATATCCTTTAATCGACCTGTAATTTTGCAATAACCATTTTCATCCATAACTGCTAAATCCCCAGTATGAAGCCAACCATCGTTATCGATAGCTGCCGCAGTCGCTTCAGCCATTTTATAATACCCCTTCATTGTGTTATAACCTCTAGAGCAAAGCTCCCCCTGCACATTTACTGGTACCTGCTTGCCAGTTTCTGAATCAATTATCTTCACTTCGACATTGGGCAGAGCTCGCCCTACAGTAGTCACCCGCAATTCAAGAGGGTCATCGGTTCTCGTCATGGTAATTCCTGGTGAGGCTTCTGTCTGACCATATGTGATTGTGATCTCCCGCACTCCCATCGTATTTACAACTTTCTTCATTACCTCAATGGGGCAGGGCGATCCAGCCATAATACCAGTCCGCAGAGATGACGTATCATATTGATTTCTTTCCATTTCTTCTAGTTCCATTATGAACATCGTAGGCACTCCATGGACAGCGGTGCAGCTTTCCTTTTCAATTGTTTCAAGTACTTTAATAGGATTGAAAATTGCTATCGGAATCATTGTAGCACCAGATACTACACATGCCATGGTCCCCAGGACACATCCGAAGCAGTGAAAAAAAGGAACAGGAATGCATAATCGGTCATTATCCGTAAAGTCCAAGCACTCCGCAAGACTGCATGCATTTCCAATCAAGTTATTATGAGTAAGCATAACGCCTTTTGGAAATCCTGTTGTCCCTGACGTATACATCATACTAATCACATCATCCGGATCTAAAGACTCTTCACGTGATGCCAATTCTTCATTTGTTACCGTGCTCCCTATATCAAGTACTTCATTCCAAGTAAACATGCCGGGATATTTTTCTTCATCAATTACTATAATGTTTTTCAAAAAAGGTAATCTTTGTGATTTAAGTTCTCCTGGTTTGCAGTTATGCAGCTCTGGGCAAAGTTGATACAGCATACTGATATAGTCTGAGCTTTTTGTTCCTTTAATTAAGATCAGGGTCGTTGTATCTGACTGTTTTAATAAATACTCTAATTCAAATATTTTATAATTCGTATTTACTGTTACTAATACTGCTCCCATTTTAGCACTGCCAAATTGAGTAATAACCCACTGGGGCACATTTGTAGCCCAAATGGCAATATGCTCCCCCTTTTGTACGCCAAGTTTCATTAAACCTTTAGCCACCTGATTGCAGGCGCCACGGAATTCTTCGTAATTATATCGTAAATTTAAATCAGAATACACTAAAGCTTCTATCTTCCTATTTTCTTTTGCTCTAAAGTCAATCAACTGACCGATAGTGATCTTTCCAAAATTTCTCACTTTAATTTCCCTCCAAACTAAATATAAGCTCGTGCCATATAAGTAATACACCCATCTTAAATTCTGGATGAATTTTTTTCACTTAGCATCCAAATTATTAAGCTATATTATTCTATTCCATTTATTTTTTTATGTTAAATAAATCAATAAAAAAGAACAGCCACTTATCAAAACGCAGTGGCTGTTCTTTGCGGTTTACTAATCTGTAACCGATCTCCAGAAAAAATAGGACACCAAGAAGCAACAACGTTTCCCTTTGAAAAAAATCCAGGAGGGGGACTCCATCTTTCTCCACGAGTATGCATCACAACTAATTGCTCTAGACTCACTCTATGACAAAATTCTTTCACCCCAATTGATCGATACTCTTCTAATCGACTATCCACTGGGAAGAAGGCTACATCTAATTCTAAACCTTCCAATCTATCCATCTCTTTTTCAAAAAGATTCTTTGCTAATACTTGATTATATTTATGATCCCATTTCCAATGCCACCAATTTAAGTCACCAGCATGAAATAATCGCCATCCATCCACTTCAACTAGAAAAGAAACTCCCAGATCAGTAGAACCATAAGCTTTCACTTTCAAGTTTCCATGAATACTTGTCTCACTCGGCCGCAACCAAATAATTTTTTCAGAGCGAATACCCACATTGCCAATATCATCACTTAGGAAAAATGCAGCTACCTGATCCTGCCATGTACTTATGATCGGATTAAAATGATCGTGATGACTATGAGAAGAAAATACATGTAGAATCGTTCCCTTTTGTAACAGTTTGGCAATGGTATCGGAAGTATCTTGATAATAATCAAATACCAATGTATGTTGTGTCGTTTGTACAACAAAACCGCTATTTTCCAAATAAATTATATCCATTTTCAATGGCAGCTAATTTCCTCTCAATTTAATTTATAAGCAGCGTAGTTTTGAATCTTACTGCTTTTTTCTCGTCCATTTACTTGATGTAACGATCAATTGCCTCCTGCAAATTCTTCAAGAACTTATCCTGCTCACCTTCTTGAACCGCGTGAATCAGGCAGTGCTCCAGATGATCTTTAAGAATAAGTTTTGCAGTGTTATCAAGAGCTTTGCGTACAGCAGCAATCTGCAGCAATATTTCAGGGCAATCACGTTCTTCAACAGCCATCTGCTTCACGGCTCTAATATGACCTTCTATTCTAGCTAGTCTATTAATAATTTGCTTCTGATGAACATGTTTGTGGTTTTGCATAAAATACCCCTCCATGGCTTTTATTATATCCCCCATAGGGGGAATATCTCAAGAAAAATTATAACTTATCCTTAAATCCACTTTTTCAAAGGAAAAACAAACTTTTTGTAGAAGTATAGAATATGTTAATTAAACCATGAAACGGAGTACTAAACATATGAAGAAGTTTATTATGTCGTTTGTATTTCTTTGCCTATTCTCTTTAGTAACTTCGATCGTAAATGCTGGACCAGCCCCTAATTTATCAAGTGTTCAAATTACGCATGTTGGTGCTGAAAATACGGATTGGATTGAGGTACGGGACATTCCAAGAACAACCTTATATGGACAAAATTTTTATATTGCTGTTCGCTTTATTGGATATCCAGATCCTAATCGTATTTTTCTATATCAAAATGGCAGCAAAATTTCAGCAGACCTAGTGACTGAGCCTTTTGCCAGAGAAGGCATTGGTAATCCTTATACTGGATGGGTATATCAATTTAAAGTACCCATTTCGTATGGAAGTGGAACCATTGTAGTACAAGCTGATGGTATACGTGGCGGTACTTTTTATAGCACCATATATGGAGTTAAAACTGTGCATCAACCTTAATATAAAGTAAAACCTCGCATCTGCGAGGTTTTACTTTATATTAAGGTTGAGACTCTTTCGCTCCCGCAACATTCATCCTTTCTGTCTCTTTCTTTAAGCTTAGCGTCATAAGTAAGCCTATAAAATATGTCAATGCACCGAAACAATATGCAGATGCAAAACCTCCGTAATACTCAATCAGCCATCCTGCAAGCCCAGGTCCCAGCATTTGTCCTATAGCATAAAAAGCAGAGATAAAACCAATTGCTGCTGAAATATACTTTTGAGGAACTTGATGGGATGCCTTTACTTGAATTAACGCAAGAATTCCACCTATGGAGGATCCCCAAATAACAGCTGATACGATAAAACTCGCTACATGATGAGATATAATAGGAATAACATCTCCTATGATAGCCCAAAGTAAGGCAATCATTAATGTTTTTTGTGAGCCTATTTTATCTGAAATTGCCCCCCAAGCAGGCCCTCCCATAATAGCAAAAACTCCCGCTACTGCGAAAACTCCCCCCGCTATTTTATCAGAAATTCCAAGTTCTATCATATAAATAGTTTGATATAAAATTGGAATTAAATATCCTACTCCTACAAGAAAATATAGCCAGGCAATTTTAATCAATTCTTTATTGTGCAACCATTTTGGTTTTCCTTCATTGCTGTCTTTTTTATTTATATAACTAGGATCTTTTAAAACCTGAATGGCAAGTATTATAACGCTCAAAGAAAGTATCCCAAACAATAACCATACTGCACGCCATCCCAGTTCTGGAAATAGTTTAACTATATTAGGAACCAAAATACCATTTAAAAGCATGCCAATTCCCGCCCCGCTTAATAGAAATCCCAAGACCATCCCCCTTCTATCTGGAAAGCATCCTATCGTTAGCGACATCAGCGGGGTAAATACAAGAGCACTGCCAGCTCCAGCTGTAAACATGAATAAGGAAACCCACCAAAAGGATGATCCATAGGCTAAACTAAATAAACTAATCGTAACACTCCATCCTCCTAGCAGTAATACAGCTTTCGCTCCCCATCGAACGGCTAAGACCCCCGACATTCCAACCGTTAACAAATATCCCAGAAACATAAAGGTTCCAAGCATCCCAACTTCAGAAAATGATAAAGACAGGTTTACTTGCATGTAAGGTAGAACTACTCCGTAGGCCATACGTACAAAGCCAGTTGTTGTGATAATAAGCAGCATACCTGTCAAAATCACAATCCAAAATTCATTTTGACTCTTTGCAGGTTGTAAATTCAAATTAATTCCTCACTTTTTTATATAATTTTGATATTGATTCTCTTTATCAAAATTATATAAATTTTAACTGTTCACTCTCTACTCAGAAAAGGATTTTTTAAGACGAAAAACGGATAAAAAAGCTGCTAGTATATTAACTAAACAGCTTTCTTACACAAAATACTATTCTTTTACCACGTGCCGCAAATAAATCTTCGGATTCACGCCAAATTTTTTACGGAAAGCCTGAGCAAAATGACTCACGTTTGCATAACCGCTTGCCCCAGCAACTTCACTAACTGACATTTGCCCTTCTTCAAAAAGTTGCCGTGCCAGCTCTAGTCTTTTAGCAATGACATACGCGTGAACCGTTTCCCCAAAGATTCTTTTAAAACCATTTTTTAGTTTAAATTCATTTAAGCATACTTGCTTAGCTAGGCAAGCTAACGACGGAGAAACAACAATTTGATCATCTAATACTTTTCGAGCTTGATAAATACTATTAATATCGTTAGTAGAAAGTTTTATTTTATGTTCTTTTCTCTCCTGTTCAAGTAAAGATTCATTAAAATATACTGCAAACAACTCTAAGATCTTACCTTCTATAAACATATTTTTTAACGCACCTTTATAAGAACAATTTAAAATTTGCTGTAAAATCACATATATTACAGGACTAATACTACTCCGTTGAAAGATCTCCTCACATTTTCCGATACCTGAAATATCCCAGTCACTGCAAACATTTTGTATAAGTTCTTCAAATTTATGCAAATTCATTTTGATTTGCATAAAACGAATTTTTTCTGCTGATGGGTACATACATTTCTTTCTGCTTTCTCTGCTTTTAACTAAAAAACTCTCACCTGCTAACATCCCCAATTGCGTTTTCTTACCGTGAAATGTCCATTGAAATCCTTCTTCAAAACAAAAAAACAAATCAATATGAGGTATCCGGGAAATCCCCTGCACTTCTATGGTTTGCGAGAAATTCATGTCAAAATACAATACTTGAAATTGTGAATTGACTGCAATCTGCTTACAGTACCCTTGCCCCATTTCCGCTGGAATTACGAATTCATATTCGCTGGTTTCTAAATTATATATTTGCCCAAATCCTTCACAGATAGGGCAATCTTCATTTATTACATTTATCATTTCATATGGTTTTAACTGTACATCAAACAATATCCATCCCGCCTTTTTGGAATGTGTGCTACACTTTCTAGTCTCAATAACTTATTCTAATTCTTTTTTCCTAATCTAAGGATAAGACATTACTTGTTACGATCTATATAATCATTAATTGATATTGATTATCATATAGATCGTAACAATCTTTGCGCTGAAAGTCAACATCGCTACATCAATAAATTAGTAACCTTTGACTACTTGTTATTTTCTAATTCTAGCATTTTAAAAATTTATTAAGAATCTATGCACTTTATAATAAGCGATATTTCGATGGTTATTTCCCAGGAAAAAATATCCATTTCACTAAGAAAATGAACGTTTCATTGGAAATTACGATAGAACGGTTTGCGCATGAACAGAATCTATCCTACCAAAAAAGTGACTATGTAATCAAATCAGCTGTAATTACATAGTCACTTTGCTATCTTACTATTTTAGTATCTCTGGCGAGATGTCGTTTTTGGCTTTATAATATGCCAACAATCAACCATACTAAGAAAAAACTCAACAATATTGTTACGTTGGCTACCGTCCCTACAAAATGTTGATCATAATCAAATTCAATTGCATATTGAATTACCGCCGTGGGAATCGGAAGTAAGAATCCAATTAACATGGTATATTTAAACATCTGATCAAAGGGCATTATGAAGAAAAGTGTTGTTCCCACCAATAGCCCTAATAAATATCGCACCGCTAACACTTTAATCATATTTTTTAAGTGATATTTATTTAAAGAAAAACTTAAGTATATCCCTAAAAGCAGGAGAGATAAAGGCATATTGGCTCTTGCTAAAATTTTTGTACAATCAAGAACGATCTTAGGAAAATGCAGGTCTGAAACAGCTAGAGAAAAAACAATGATATAAGATAGCAGTGGAACAGACTTTAGTAATTTTCGCGAAATATTGGCAACTTTTATATCTGCATTTTCAGAAGAAAAATAGCTGGCAAAAATATAAGTTACCCCAAAAACGACTATTGAATTACCTACGTCAAACATGCCAAAGTATTTAATGCCCTCATGCCCCCAGATCGCCTCTACAAGAGGATACGCAAACAATCCTATATTAAATGAAGGAATTAGCATAGAGAGCATCCCTCGAACCTTTCGATCTTCATTTTTAAATACAATTACACCTAATATCGCCATAAATATACCATATACAATACCAATTATAGTAATTAAAATCAGCGAAAAATCTATAATAATTGTATTAAAAGTACTTATAATTAAAGCAGGAAGGGTAATGTTAAAAATAAGTCGCGACAAGCACTGACCATCTTGTTCGCTAATTAAATTTATTCTTTTAAAAACATATCCTAATATGATAATTAACAAAGAAAGTAAAAACTGTTCGTGAACGTTATTCATTTATTCTCCTAGTTCTTTAATATTTCAAATTCATTTCGTTTTATTATTAAAAATTACATCCTTATTCTATCTTCTCTTGGTACCTCCTGTATTCACTTAGCATACAATAGAGTAAGTCACAAGGCTAAGCATGATAAAGGAGGAATACTTATGGGCTTCGGTGGTTTTGGTAACGGACGCGGTGGTGGTAGCTTTATTATTATTATAGTGATTATTTTGCTATTCTTTTGTTGTTGCAATGATGATTGTTCCTCTAGCTGTTAATCAATTAAAAAAACTCATTCAACAAACTTCATCCCTCTTGCAACCACGTTACTATAAGCGTGGTTTTTTTTTGCTAAAAAGCTTTTACTGAAAAAAAACACCTGCGGTGTGCAGGTGCGAATCATTCTTAATTCATATCATACCTACTTTGGAAGAAAAGATTAGAAAACTACGATGCAATTGACTAAAAAGTGGCCCATATACCAATTTTAAAGTAATCAACATTGTACCATTCGCTACACTGCGCTGTAAAGTCCCTAAACATACATAAATCCCCAAAAACTAATAGAAAAACAAAAAATCCAGCACTTACTTAAGCATGCTCCTAAGCTCCAAAGAACATGGATTTAATTGACTTTCAAAGCAGGATTCACCTGAATTTTAACGAAATGGAAAATAAAAACTATATTTAAAGGAGTGACTGTGTTGTTATATAGGAAATATGGAAAGACAAATGAAATGGTCTCTGTCTTGGGATTTGGCTGTATGAGGCTTCCTGTTATTGGCGGCGATCCTATTAACATTGATGAAGAACAAGCAATATCAATGATTCGCCATGCAATTGATGAAGGAGTAAACTATATAGATACTGCATATCCTTATCATGGCAAGGGCATGGCCTATGGCGGAGCAAGCGAACCGTTTGTGGCAAAAGCATTAAAAGATGGGTATAGAGAACGTGTTAAATTAGCTACAAAACTTCCTAGCTGGTTAATTAAAACACGATCTGATATGGATAAGTACTTAAATGAACAATTAAAACGCCTTGAAACAGATACTATCGATTTTTATTTAGTCCACTCACTTAGTGCTTCTACATGGCCCATCCTAAAACAAGCAGGAATTAGTGAGTTTTTAGATCAGGCGATCCAAGATGGCAGAATCAAGCATGCAGGTTTTTCATTCCATGAAAGAGTTGGTTTATTCAAAGAAATCGTTGATTATTATGATTGGTCTTTTTGCCAAATTCAATATAATTACTTAGATGAAAATTATCAGGCCGGCAAAGAAGGTTTGAAGTACGCAGCAAAAAAGGGATTGGGTATTGCGATTATGGAGCCACTGCGAGGTGGAAAAATTGCTGAGAATCTTCCCAATGATGCTCTTTCTTTCTTTGATCAGGCGGATCAAAAAAGGACGCCTGTTGAATGGGCACTGCGCTGGGTGTGGAATCATCCTGAAGTCTCAACTGCCTTAAGCGGCATGTCTACTATGGCGCATGTCACAGAAAACCTTAAAATTGCGCAAGATGCTCACGCAAATTCATTAACTGAAAAAGAAATTACTATTATTAATCAGGTGAAGTCTATTTTCAAGGAACGTATAAAAGTCAATTGTACCGCTTGTGCCTATTGTATGCCTTGCCCTGCTGGCGTGAATATCCCCGGGTGTTTTACAATCCTTAATGATAATTTTATCTTTGGTGATAGCCCCGCAGTTAGAGAACGACATAAATTTCTATATAATTTCCGCCTTGGGACAGAAGCACATGCATCTAAATGTATTGAATGCGGTAAGTGTGAAAGCCATTGTCCTCAAAACATATCCATCCGTAAAGTGCTACACACTGTTAAAGACTTATATGAATTAGCCTAGCCCTGCTACTTATTGAAGAATGAATCATCTAGAATAGCCGCATTGGTTCGTGTTTAATATATATTCATTTTTATGATTCATGATTGTAAGGATTTTTGGGTATCTTAGATATGATAAGGAATTTTTACTGGAGGTCGTACTATGGCTAAAAATTTATCTAAGAACCAAATTCATGAACTAACTATGCTGGTATTAAATCAACTTGATTTCCAAGAAGCAAATGAAACATCATCGGCTACCATTATAGCCGATGATGTTGTGCAAAAATATGCAGAAGTGTATGAAAATATTCAAAAAAAGAATACTCCACCAAAAGTCACAGTCTCTAATAATAAGTAAGAATAGTAAATAGCGTAACTCCCTCGGATATTGCTGTGCACCCCGTCAAGAGGACAATGAAAAAATAGAAGAATTTGATTGCTGTCTACCGAAATGGTGGGCAGCATTTCTTTATGCAGCCTTTGCGTACTGTTGGTGGAACTCCATCGGTGTCATGACAGACAAACGACGCTGTAAACGCTGGTAATTGTAATAGTAGATGTAGTCAGAAATAGTTTGCGCAAGCTGTTCCCGGCTGGTGAATTTGTACCCATAATACATTTCACGTTTTAGAATGCCCCAAAAACCTTCCATCGGACCGTTATCAATACAGTGCGCCACTCTAGACATGCTTTGCTTCATTCTTGCGG
>NZ_FOTS01000007.1 GCF_900114615.1 Pelosinus propionicus DSM 13327
AAATGTTACAATGTAAATGTTTTTGTATTCTTATTTTATACCGCCGCGAATATTATTAATAACTATGTTACAGGTTACTAAGTTATAGTTAAAATTTTGTAATAAAAAGGAACAGCCTAATTCAAGCAGCTGTTCCTTCTTTTTCAATGGGTCATAATTTTATCTAAATAAAAATATTCTTATAGTGATTCGTTTAGTGTAGAAACCAGTAAATGAGCGCAGACTACATTTGTTGCAACAGGTATATTATGTACATCACATATTCTAAGGAGGGCTGTGATATCTGGTTCATGGGGTTGGGCCGTAAGAGGATCTCTTAAAAAGATTACCAGATCAATTTCTTCACAGGCGATACGTGCTCCGATTTGTTGATCACCACCAAGCGGTCCGGATAGATACGTGGTGACATCGAGTCCAACAGATTCTTTAATTAGACGACCAGTAGTGGCAGTAGCGACTAAATGGTGTTTTGCTAGAATTTTTTGGTGTTTAACAACAAATTCCAACATGGTTTCTTTTTTACGATCATGAGCAATTAACGCAACAGTTTTCATGACAACACCTACCTCAATTATAGATAGATAAATTATAACATAATTATTGTTACTAGTATGTTAAAGTTAATAACATAATGTTATTTTTTATCCATTAGCTAATTGCTTCAGAAAGTTCCTTTTCGAATTGATCATAAGCAAGTTTCTTGCTTTTCATTGTCAAGGAAGCAAGATGCAAAGTTTAAAGATCATTAAACATATGATTGATTGGAGAAAGCAGGATGAACATTGTTTTATGGCGAATAGAAAATAGTAATGAACCTTTAATTTGCAAGGAGTGATTAAATGTGTTGCCATTTTTAATAATAGCATTCTTAGTAATTAATTTTTTATATTTCTTTATGGAAATGCCCGTATTAGCATTTGGTTTTACGGATTGGTCGAATGTGGTTATAGCCTGGGGAATATTATTTTTGTTTATTTCAGCGTTGATTTTGTTGAATAAATTTAGACTATTTATTGCTAAAACGGCTTGGGGGGAAGTATTAAAAAATTTATTTCCGCAGTTATTTCAGGAACGTCCACATGTTGTTGATATTGCTAACTATCAGAATCAAGGACAAAATTATAAGCGATATAGAATGCTTGGCTTTGTAGGGATTGTATTATTAGTCGTTGGTGTGAGTAATTTGCTGATTCTACCGATATTAACAAGCGCTCCAATGCTATATAGCAGTTCTTACAGAGGTTTGTTAGGGGAGGTAAAGGAAAGTTCGTTTACTTCTGATATTGAGCCGATAAACTTATCACAAATCCGAATTGTAGATGAGGAAACAGCTCGCAAGCTGGCTGAGAAAATCATTGGTGAAGTGCCTGCTTTAGGTAGTGAAGTGCAAATTGGAGAATTATCGCTGCAAAAGGTACGAGAAAAATTATATTATGTCGCACCCTTAGAACATCGCGGTATCTTTCAATGGTTGACGAATTATACTAAGGGAAGTAAAGGATTTGTGATGGTATCTGCGACAAATCCTCAAGATGTACACTTAGTGCAGTCAGTTAATGGCAAAGAGATATATTTAAAGTATCAAATGAAGGGGTTTCTATTTGATTATTTACCTAGATATGTATATTTCAATGGATTTTTTAATATTGGTATTTCAGATTTTTCCTTTGAAATAGATGATGATCTTAATCCATATTGGGTTGTAACATTATATAAAAATAAAGTAGGGTATCACGGTTCTGATGCAGTCGGTGCAGTGATTGTAAATGCTCAGACAGGTGAAATTAGCCGTCATACTATTGATGATCTGCCTCGCTGGATTGACAGAGTTCAGCCTGAGTCCTATGTATATAAGCAAGTTAAGGATTGGGGCGATTACATAAATGGTTTTTGGAATAGCGTATTCGCCAAAATGGGAACATTGAAGCCAACGGGAAATGAACTTCATCTCATTTATGGCAATGATGATAGTGTATATTGGTACACAGGGATTACATCATCGGGAAAAGATGGAAGTTCTGTAGGCTTCATTTTAATTAACTCGCGCACGAAAGAAGCAAAATGGTATAAGGTGTCTGGGGCTGATGAGGGCGGAGCTAAAAAATCTGCAGAAGGTCAGGTACAGGAGAAATCCTATCGTGCCGGATATCCTATTTTATATAATATTGGTGGTGTGCCAACTTATATTGCTCCATTAAAAGATAAAGAAGGATTATTAAAAGCTGTATCTTTTATCTCAGTAGAAAATTACAACTTGGTTGGAGTTGGAGCCGACATTGAAAGCGGTTTGCGTGCTTACCAGCAAGTGTTGGCTAGCAAGGGAAATCAATTTGTTCCGAGTCAGGAAAATAAAGCCTTGAAATTGCAAGGTAAAATCAGCCGTGTTTCTCAAGTCGTCAAAGGTGGGGAATCCTATTTTTACTTTATGATTGAGGGAGATAATCGTATTTTTGTAGGGAGTTCGAATACGTCACCGAAAATTCCTTTAGTCAAGGTTGGAGATATTATATCCGTAACAGCCAATGATACGAAAGAAAGTACATTAAGCATTACTGATTTTAAAGGAGAGAGCTATTAAATAAACAAGTCATCCTGCTACAAAAAGTAGAAGGATGACTTGTCTTTTATATGGTAGATAAATTATAGTAGTATTAAAGAGAGATACTATAAAAGAATAAATCAGTATCTTTTATAGGAGGTTTTACTATGAATTTTGATTTTGAGAAGTACTCGACAAAATATACAGATAAAAAACTATTTGAGAAACTAAAAAAATTTTCCCTGAAGGCTGGCAAAAAATTAGTATATGTTGTTTTACTTTTATATTATACGTTACAAAAAGATAATGTTCCGAAAAAGGTGAAGGCGGTTATTATTGGAGCACTAGGGTATTTTATTTCTCCTTTTGATGTGATCACTGATTTTTTACCTATTATAGGATATACTGATGATTTTGGTGCGTTAATGATGGCGTTAGCAGTAGTTGCAATTTATATTGATAAAGAGACGAAATCCCGAGCAAAATCCCGATTGGAGTCTTGGTTTGGTGAGGTAGATGAAAGTGAATTGGAAGAGGTTAATTCTAAATTATGAGCGCTAATAAATATAAGGCAACTTGTATCTTGGGGATTGTCTCTTGCGGATTTTTAGTAAGCTATCCTTTTTCTCAGACTTTCTTTGGAGGGCTTTTAGCAAGAGGCTTTGGAGCTGCAATGATAGGAGGTCTAGCGGATTGGTTTGCTGTGTCTGCCTTATACCGTCGCCCCTTAGGCATACCTTTCCGTACCGCGATAATTTCTCGAAATCGGGAAAGAATCTTTCAGGCTTTAATTGATATGGTAGAGAATGAAATATTAATAAAAGAGAATATAAAGAAGAACTTAGATCAATATGATTTAACGGAAACGTTGTTATATTTTATAAATGAGAGTAGCAGTAAGCAAGATGTGAAAAAAATGCTCTATCGCTTTTGGCAGGACTTTGCTTATCAAGTGAATCCGGAGGATTTAGAAGTATTAATTCAAGATTTTGTAGAAAATAATATAGAAAATATTAAAATCCTTCCTTATGCGATTCCTGTAGCTCAATGGTTTATGGAGCACGAATATGATGATCAAATACTCGATTTTATCATTGAACAATGCATCCTTGCTGCGCAAAATGAAAAGTTTGTTCATTTACTGACAAACGTTTTTTCTGCTGTAACTAAAAAATATGAGCATGGCATGAATAGGCGAAAATTATTTAACTTGCTGATGGATTTATCCCCTAAACAATTGGCCAAGGCAGCTCAGCATGGATTGGTCAGTATATTATTTGAAATGAAATCTCCCCAGCATCCTTTTAGGTTAGACGGGAAGGAAAAATTACATCAGTTTATTGACAGAATGCGAAATGATGCTGATTTTGGGGAACGGATCGAGTCATGGCTCCAGCTCAATATAATTTATAAATTTAAACTAGGAGAAAAAATCGCAGGGTCTATGGTGGCTGTATTTCATAAAGTGATTCGTGATAATAGACTGGCAGTTAGAGGGATGGATTCTCTCATGGCACAGTTTGAGATTATGCTGGCGGATTTCTCTAAAAATAAGGAAGATCGGGTAAAAACTGATTTGTATCTTAAAAGTGCTTTAGGGGAATGGCTAGATCGCAATCACGATGAAATTGGAAGAATTGTAAAAGAGAGCCTGAATGACTTCACCAATGAGAAATTAATAAATTTCATTGATAGCAAGATGGGTAATGATTTGCAAATGATCCGTATTAATGGTTCATTCGTTGGCGGTTTGGTAGGAATGGCACTATATATATTGACCTATTGGTTATAAATGCAGGTGAGAGAAATGAATAATAAAAGCATAGCAAATCAAGTCTTATTATTGGTATTTTTACTATTTTTATTGTCTGCATGGCTTAGACACTGCTATAAAGATATATTGGCTGTAGAAATGCTCTTCTCTGTAATGGAGGCGGCATTGGTAGGTGGGATTGCCGATTGGTTTGCAATTACTGCACTATTTAAAAAACCGTTAGGTTTCCCCTGGCATACAGCATTAATTCCCAGGCACCGTGAAAAAGTAATTCGATCCATTAGGAATATCATTGACCAAGATTTACTTACGATACAATCGATTAAAAAAAGAGTAGAGAGTACTTGTTTTGTCACGTTGCTGATTGGTTTTGTAGACAATGAGAGAGGAAGAGAGTTCATTAGAAAATCGCTGGAGCGATTCTGTAGAGATATGATCAATAAACTTGATATTAGGGATTTAGTGAACCATATGGATAGTTTTATTAGAAAAGAAATAAAAAACATTGATCTTATTTCACAAATGGACAATGTTGTCAGATGGTTATTAGAAAATGACCGTACTCGAGTTTTAACAATGTACATTGTAGAAGAACTTATCATCCAGCTAGATAAAAATGAGGCAAAAGGTAATATTTATCAATATTTAGAAGAAATGACACAGGCAAAGAATCGGTCACCCTTAGAAAGAGCTGTTATTTGGTTAGGTGAGCAGACTAATAGTGTAAGCCTTTCTGATGCTACGGATGCCTTTTATGCAGAGATTCTGGCAATTTTGCAAGAGATAAAGAATCCTGATCATATTATACATAATAAAATTCATGAATTTTTAACAGCAATAGCTGAAGCATCTGAAAAGAATTATACTTGGTTAGAGCAAGTGGAGAATTGGAAAATGGCATTGGCGACAGACCTAGAATTAGGTGATGCAGTAATTCCTATAACGGAGTATTTTCTAAAGACAACGAATCCTCAGTTCAGTTCTCAGCTCATGGATTGGATATACATTCAATTGGATCACTATTGGATGTTCTTTAAGGGAAATATTGAGCTGCAAGAATGGTTAGAAGTTCGCATTAAACAGATGATAGATGAGCTTATCGAAAAAGAACATTATATCATTGGTGAAATTGTTCAAAGTGTTTTAGGGGAATTTAACAATGATAAGTTGAATCGTTTTGTCGAAGATAAAGCAGGGAATGATTTACAATGGATTCGTATTAATGGTTCTATAGTAGGTGGCATAGTTGGCTTACTGATGTTTTTCTTCTTACATTATGTTTATGATCCCTATGTCGTTCCCATTATCCAAAGTTGGTTTTAAGGAAAATGATGAAAGAGCGTTTTGTAATTGCAATACTGATCATTATGGTAGTCATATTAGAAATCATTGATGAAGTCGCAAAAAGAATCACCTCTCTATACACGAGAAGGTGATTCTTTTTATAATACAATCAATAAAACTCTATTTTAAGAGTTTGGTCATATACTAATAGAAGGTTGCTGGAAAGTTATTTTATTAATAACAAGGGAGTGGTTAAGGTGAAGGTTGGTTTAGTAGGGATTGGACGTATGGGACGAGTATTGGCAGGATTGTTAGCGGGTCAGGTAGATTTAGTTATCTTTGATCGAAATATAGAGAAGATGGAAAAAGCAGCAGAAGAACTTAGTGTTTCTACTGTTAGTTCATTAGGAGAGATGGCGGAATTGGGAATTGTAATTTTGGCTCTCCCTGATTCGGAAGTCGTGAGTAGTATTAAAGTATTTAATACTATAGGAAAAAACGTAACTGTGATTAATATCGCGACGAATGTGAGCCAAGATATGCTAAACAGTATAGCGGATTCCCATGTAAAGTGTATTTGTGCTAAGTTTATTGGTCATGCAGGTGAGATTGCATTAGGACATTCTCCAGTCATTATTGTCAATCAGTTTCCTGTAGAGATAGTTGGGCAGACTGTGGAAATCTTTCAATTAGCTGGACAGGTAATCGTTGGCAAGGCAGATTTAGTGTATACCATTAATACGATAGCTGCTCAGAAAGCAATTGAAGCGGGCGTGACTATTGAGGAGATCTTAAAGAAAAAAGGGATTTCAGATCCAGGGATTATAAAAAGTGCTGTCGGGCAAGTTGCCGCTGGAGTGATGAAATCCTATGCTAATGGCACCCTGGGACCTTTTGCCAGGGAAATCGTACAATCTGTGAAAAATAAAAGCGAGACACAAAGCTTATAAGTTTAGTGGGTGAAAAGATAGGAAATAGTATGAACCACAAAGACGCAATGCCGCTGCAGCGGCATTGCGTCTTTGTGGTTCGATTTTTTAAAAATCTGTACCTGTTGAAAAATATAATTCTGTATATTTCAAAGAGGTCTATTTTGTTTTATAATTGCATTAGAATTTAGAAGTCCTCAAAAAATAGACGATCCTAGGACTAAAAATAAAAACAAATACAGGAGGCATAACAATATGCAGCAAGGAACTTTTCGTGTAAAGACTGGGCTGGCAGAGATGCTTAAAGGTGGAGTGATTATGGATGTGACTACGCCTGAACAGGCCAAAATTGCTGAGGAAGCCGGAGCTTGTGCTGTAATGGCATTAGAACGTGTTCCAGCAGATATTCGCGCCGCAGGCGGAGTTGCCCGAATGGCTGATCCTACGATTGTCTTGAAGATCATGGAGGCTGTTACTATTCCGGTTATGGCTAAAGGACGAATTGGACATTTTGTAGAAGCGCAGATCATAGAGTCGTTAGGAGTTGATTATATTGATGAAAGTGAAGTGCTAACCCCTGCCGATGATAAATATCATATTGATAAGCATCAGTTTACAGTTCCCTTTGTATGTGGTGCTAAGAATCTTGGTGAAGCACTCCGCCGTATTGGTGAAGGGGCAGCAATGATTCGTACCAAAGGAGAACCAGGAACGGGTAATGTAGTCGAAGCAGTAAAGCATATTCGTATGGTTATGAGTGAAATTCGCCAGTTGCAGAACCTGCCGAATGAAGAAGTATCTGCCTTTGCCAAAAATATTGCAGCTCCGTTAGAACTTGTTATGGAAGTAAAAAAACTAGGACGCCTGCCAGTTGTTAATTTTGCCGCAGGAGGAATTGCGACACCTGCTGATGCAGCTCTGATGATGCAACTAGGCTGCGATGGCATTTTTGTTGGTTCAGGAGTCTTTAAGTCAGGTGATCCTGTAAAAAGAGCAAAGGCAATTGTAACAGCTACTACCTATTACAATGATCCTAAGATCTTGGCTGAAATTTCCTGCAATCTTGGAGAGGCTATGGTGGGGATTGAGATTTCTGCAATAGCAGATCATGAGCGAATGCAGGATCGTGGCTGGTAAGCAAGATAGAAGGCAGGGGTTATGATGAAGATCGGAGTATTAGCATTGCAAGGCGCTTTTAGAGAACACTGCTGGATGCTGGAAGGCTGTGGAGTAACAGCAGTAGAGATTCGCAGGTCAGAGGAATTAGACAAGGTTAATGGTTTAATCATACCTGGGGGAGAAAGTACCGCCATTGGCAAGTTAATGGTACAGTGGGGATTGATGGATACGATTAAATCCAAAGTGAAGCAAGGTATGGCGGTATTTGGAACTTGCGCAGGTATGATTTTGCTGGCAGAGAACATTATAGAAAGCGATCAGCCTCGCTTAGGACTTATGGATATTGTTGTTGTTCGTAATGCTTTTGGCCGTCAACGTGAGAGCTTTGAAAGGGATATAACAGTGTCTGAACTTGGAGCAGAATCTTTAAAAGCTATTTTTATTCGTGCACCTTATATAGAAAGGGCAGGACGGAATGTAGAAATTATGGCAAGGGTAGAAGAGAAAATTGTTTTTGCTAGGCAAAATAATATCTTGGTCACTGCATTTCATCCTGAATTGACTATTGATAAGCGAGTCCACAAATACTTTATTGAAATGAGTAGAAAAGCTTGATGGCAAAAAAATGATTGAGCATGTTTGGCTGCTCAATTATTTTTTTGCCATCAACCATTCTAAAAATAAATATAAATTCAATCAATTTCAGAAGGGAATAGCAAAACATTACAGAATAATACAAGATAGAAATTTATATTGAAAAATTAGGAAGAATTTTGACATAATTAGTAAAACTATCGAATTTATAAGGATGAACAAGTACTACTATAGGATGGTGGCTATTATGGACATAGGCAATTCAAAGCCCAGTTTGGGATTAGTTATTTCTTTAGCAGGGAGCTTGCTGACACTGCCTTTAAATAAAAAATATCATATTGCTTTTGGTATTCTGCTTACTGCTTGGTCGGGGATACATTCTTGGCAGCATCGCAAAAGCTTAAGGAAGAATATATCCAAGGAGGTGAACAATGTGAGAGGGTTATTTACTGGTTGCGCTAATTTTTTAAACCAGAAAACGGCTGTCTCATTTTTATCTCAGAATGTTGAAGTACTGCATTATGTACCAGGCAGGGTACGGCTTTATTCAAATCAGCTAATCAACAATCCTGACAATGTGCAGCAGGTGGAAAGTTATTTGAATTCTATTTCTGAAATTCAGACATTTTCCATTAATCCAGGGACGGGTTCTGTTCTGATTCAGTATTCGCCGAATGATGTGGAAGGAAATCCATTGCTGACAGAAGTTGAAAAATTGGTGGTTAGGCAGTACAGGAGGAGATAAGAGGATGAGTTATTTAACCGGATTGGCTCTAGGAATTTCTGCAGGAAAGCAAGTCGGAAAATTATATCGCAGTAAGGGGTTCCAGTTGGTGCACAAAAGTCGCGGGCGGCGTCGTTATTATCATGAAGAATTGGTTCATAATGCTGAATTCGCTGAAAAACTGGAGCAGCAGCTAGCAGGTGCTTCTATTTTGCATTGTTTTGCCATTAATCAGGTAACAGGAACTCTATTACTAGAATATACATGCCAAGATGAGCAAATGGATAGGATTATCAGCTACTTAGATGATATCGCACAGCGTCCTAGCCCTACTAGCTCTTATGGAAAAATCGGCAGTGATATTCGTCGTGGTTTTAGTAGTATGAATAAAAAAATTAAGAAAAATACAGGTTTAACTTTTGATCTGCGTACACTAGTATCTTTATGGCTAATGGCTTGGGGTGTCAACAAAATGTGGACGTTAGGGCAGCGTCCTTCTGGGCCGCAAATGCTTTGGTGGTCCTATTCACTACTGAAAGGACGAGACTCATGACGTATCAATATAGTATATTTTCTGTTCCAGCTGGGATGAGTGTACAACAAAAAGCAATGCTGGAGATACAGGTTCGGAAGCTGTCAGGAGTCGTTAGTGCTTATGTTGATGATAAGGGGGGCATGACAGTACGATCTTGTGGTGTTCCTTCCAAAAAGAGTATTGGACGCTTGATTCAAGACGCCACATTTTATTCAAAAAAGATGGTGAATGCTGCAGGCTTGAGAAAAAAAGAAAAGCATTCTGAGGTAAATGAATACAGGCGTGATGCGATTACTGCAGGACTGGGGTTAGTTGGTCTTCAGTTACTGCGCATGTATTCTCCTATGGCTTTTAATGGCATATATATTGCTAGAAGTGCCTTTACCTTATTTGTCGCTCGGAATTTTATCAGCAATGGTATTAAAGGACTAATAAAAGATCGGCAGCCAAATGCGGATACACTTACTGCTACCGCGGTTCTGGCATCGGTTATATCTGGCAAACCGGAGTCAAGTTTAACTTTGTTGATGCTGGCCAATGCAGCAGAAATGCTGACAACTTATACTGCAGAGAAAGCTCGCAATCATATTTCAGATATGCTGCGTTTGGATCAGCCTCATGCTTGGAAGATCGAAGAGGATGGACACGAAAGAAGAGTATCTGTTGAGAGTTTAAAACCCGGAGATCACATTGGAGTACACTTGGGTGAAAAGATCTGTGTTGATGGCAGGGTAAAAGATGGTGTAGCAGCGGTTGATCAATCATCCATTACCGGTGAATACATTCCTGTAGAAAAATCCAGAGGGGCTTATGTATATGCGGGAACAGTAGTCAAAAATGGGTTTTTAGAAATTATCGTAGAAAAAGTGGGAGATGCCACGGCTCTTGCTCGTATTGTCCATATGGTGGAAGAAGCGCAGTCCAGACGTGCACCCGTGCAGAATTTTGCTGATCAAATGGCAACTAAGCTAGTTCCTATTTCCTTTATAGCAGCTGGCTTAGTATATGGATTGACTAAGGATTGGCAGCGGGTACTGAATATATTATTTATTGATTATTCCTGCGGCTTAAAATTATCTACTGCCACTGCGATTTCAGCGGCGATTGGACATGCTGCTAAACGAGGAGTGTTGATTAAGGGCGGGAATTATGTAGAATCATTAGGCAGCATTGATACTATCGTTTTGGATAAAACAGGCACCATTACTGTTGGTACTCCTAAAGTAATGTTAGTAGAACCAGCTCCAGGAATACAGGAGAAAGAGCTAGTATTATTAGCAGCTGCTGCGGAATATCATTCTGCACATCCTTTAGCCTCAGCCATATTAGACTACGTAGGAGAGCAAGGATGGGAGGTTCCGCCTCATCTTACGACAGAGACGATTGTAGCCAAGGGGATTCAGGCAAATGTGCCTGATTATGAGAAAATCATTGGTGGTGAAATTCTAGTTGGCAGCATTCCTTTTATGCGTGAGAATCATGTAGAATGTCAATCGGCAGTTGAGCGAGGAGAGACTTATTCTGATTGTGGCTATAACGTGGTATATGTAGCTCGTGATGGCATTTTGTTAGGGATGCTGGTTATTAATGATCCTATCAGACCCAATATGAAAAGGACAATTAATCGTTTACGGCGCATTGGCATTGACGAGATTGTAATGCTTACAGGTGACAGTAAGAATGTAGCACAGCATGTAGCTGCAACATTGGATATTGATTCCTATCATGCCGAAGTGCTGCCTGCGGATAAAGCTCTATTAGTATCAAAATTGCAAAGAGGTTCCCAAGTCATGATGATTGGTGATGGTATTAATGATGCTCCGGCGTTAGCTTTTGCTGATGTAGGTGTAGCTATGGGCGGGCGGCGTACGGATATTGCAGTTGAATCAGCGGCAATGACGATTAATTCAGATGAACCTTTAATTATTCCCGAAATGATTGATTTAGGTCGGAATACAATGAAAATTGTGCAGCAAAATTTTACTACGACAATTGCTGTCAATACAGCAGCAATGCTGCTGGGAGCTATCGGAAGAACGAGTCCTATGGTTTCGGCTCTTATCCATAATGCTGCAACAATTGGAGTGGTGTTAAATAGCGCACGCATTTTACTAATGGAGAAGAAAAAATGAGAAGCAGAGCATATGAGGTTGTTCATGTACTTCCAGGAAGAGTGAGAATTGTAATAGCATCTTCGTTGTCAGCTGGATTTGCTAGTCATTTATCGCGATTAGAAGCAAGCCGCGCCATTCATAAAGTAATTTGGAATCCAATTACTCGCTCGGTCGTTGTTGAATATGCGGCTGCCAACCTAGAGTTATCAGAAGTAGTACTCGTATTTGATCAAATCTTTGCTGAAATGGGATACAAAGTTGGCGGACAAAACTGCAGCAATGATTTGTTCTGGTCGCTTTTGGCTGGAGGGGCGATTGCTTTGGCTTTTGCTTTGCGAAGAGTTACACCCAATAGCGGAGCGGCCAGTATGCTGGAAACAGCTGCCTTTGGCATTACAGCATATTCTGTAGTAACTCACTGCGGTGGACAAAATAGCTCTTCTAAAGCCCTGCATTTAGATAGTATTGCAGGGTTGGTAAGTGTGTTAAATCTTGGTTCCAATCGAGCATTTGCAGGTCTATTCATGACTTGGTTGTTTAATTTTATGGAAATTATCGGTTGGACTCCTTTGAAAAACCGTCAAGGAAGTGGAACATCATCTTTTCGCTGTGGCTTAACGAATTATTAAAAGGAAATATTGAAAGGAGGTGAATGATAAATGTTTGCTAGAACTGATTTTTGGATTGGCTTAGCAGTTGGTGTAGTGGCAGGCGCATTTGGTTATAAATTAATGGAAGAGCATTCCCAAAAATGTATTTCAACATTGCAGCCTCCAGTAGCTCAAGGAGTGGCCGAGGTTCCTGTGGATGAGTTAATGAGACAAAAAGAGCGTTTGGAAGATTTGATTGCTGAGCGACAAAGCATTGGTGCATAACAGTTATTATGAGAGGGCTGTCTCAAATGAAAATTTGAGACAGCCCTCAAAATATTCTTTGAAAAGAAGCCGAAAGAACAGATTGCTATTAGTTTGGCTGTGAGGTGAAAATAAGATGGTAATCTTTCAAATTCTAAGAAAATAGTGTAATATGAAATAGGAAGATTAGGGCTTTTGCTGATCATATGAATGGAATTTGGCATAAGCTTTTATAATAATAAAGTGTGTTTAGCTAGGAGAAAATAAGATGGAAAAATTGATACGGCTGGCAATCGTTGGACCTGCTGATTCTGCAGCCATTGCCTATGAAGTCGCTTTGGAACGAAGAGATTATTTAGTGCCAATGGTATTGGCCTATGAGGATGCTTCAGAAGTTGCTGATATTTTGGCGCAGAATATGAACGAATTTGATATGTGGCTATTTTCTGGGATTGTTCCTTATCAGCGTGCCGTAGCTGTTAATAGCAATCAGCCATTATTTTATATTCCACATACTGGATCCAGTTTATACAGAGCGTTGCTTGAGATTCTCCATACGCAAAAAATTGTAATGGAAAGTATTAGCTTTGATACCTTTAGTGAAAAAGAAATTGTAGAAACATTTAAGGATACTGCATTGCCGCTGCCGCGAATTTATGCCAATCAATATAAAGGTGTTGTTACAGCCAAGGAAGTCACCGAATGGCATTATGCATTATGGAAGAACGGAAAAACGGATGTTGCAATCACTTGTTTTTTGGCAACGTATAAAAACTTGCAAAAACTAGGAGTGCCTGTAGTACGGATATGGCCAACTCGCTGCAATATCAGGACAACATTAGAGTTTGCCATTAAATCATTTGAGGCCCAGCGAGTCAAAGGCAGTCAATTAGCTGTACAGCATATCGTAATTGATGATTATGGGGATATTGTGAGAGCTAGCTCAAGCTATAATGTAAAGAAAGTTGAGCTGAAGCTGTATGAAATACTAGTCAATTATGCGCATCAATTGCAGGGATCGGTCATTATGCGAGGAGATGGCCAATTTACACTTTATTCCACCCGAGGCATTCTTACTGAGTTTACTGATGAGTTTACCGTAATGCCAATTTTGGACGAGATAACACGTAATGTAAACGCTAAGGTAAGTGGAGGGATTGGATTTGGGCTAACCGCATATGCTGCTGAAGAAAATTCTTTTGCCGCATTGGGGTTGGGAGCGGGTAAGGGGCACTGGATGGTAGTGACTGATGAACATACCGTCATTGGGCCTCTTAGTTCTAGAGTTCACCTGAAGTATTCGATCCGCACCAATGATCATGGATTGCGACAGCTTGCCGATACGTTAAACATTAGCATAACTACTGTAAATAGGCTTATGGCGATTATTGATAAACTTGAACAGAATAATCTTGCCGCCGACGATCTGGCTATGTATCTAAATATTACAGCGCGCAGCGCCAGACGGATGCTGTCTAATCTTGTAGATAAAGGGTTTGCCAAAATAGAAGGGGAAGAATTAGTTGGCAAGGGGCGTCCGCGTAAAATATATAAAGTTTTACTTAAAGAATTAGTGCAGTCGATAAAATAAAACAGAATTAAGTTGATAAAAAGTTTTTATCAACTTAATTCTGTTTTATTTTAGGAAATTTCTTTTAATAGACCATAATGTATGATAAGATAATATCGTAATCATAAAATTGACTTGTATGTCAAGAGAGGATGGTTGTCCTATGGAAAATGAAAGCGGTTTACCCGCGCTTGGTCAACAGCTGGTCAAATGGCGACGAAATTTTCACCAATTTCCGGAAGTAAGCAGAAAGGAAAAACGGACAGCTTGGATGATTGTCGAAGCGTTAAAGGAGATGGGAATTGAAGCAGAGACGTTTAGTGATCATTATGGGGTTTGCGCTGTCATCAAGGGGAGCAAGCCGGGGCCAGTAGTGGCTTTTCGTGCTGATATGGATGCTTTGCCGGTTGCTGAAACAAATCAAGTCCCATATCGATCAGTTAATGACGGTGTAATGCATGCGTGTGGACATGACGGACATATGTCTATTATTTTGGGAGTGGCTAAAATGTTCTTCAATGTGAAGGAAACACTGACAGGTACAGTTAAAGTCATTTTCCAGCCTGCGGAAGAGGATGCTCCGCGTGGCGGTGCTGATTTAATGCTAAATGAAGGAATTCTGGCTGATGCTGATGTTATCTTTGGCATGCACTTATGGCCGGATCTTCCCTGCGGACGGATTGGTATACGCAAGGGGCCGCAAATGGCAGCTTCTGATCGATTGACAATTAAAGTTTTTGGACATGGAGCTCATGCAGGTCAGCCACAGCACGGAGTCGATGCAATTACCATTGCTGCGGATGTGATACAAGGAATAGGGCATATTTTAACTCGTCAGCTTGATCCGTTGGAAACGGCAACTGTTTCTATCGGCTCTATTCAAGGTGGTGAGAGATACAATGTCATAGCCAGAGAGGTCACTCTGTATGGAACTGCCCGTACACTTGGCGAAGAAGTTCGTAAGGAGCTTCCAGTAAAAATTGAAAGAATGTTGAAAGGAATCGCCTCCAGCCAGGGGGGGGATTATGATCTGTCTTATCAATTTGGCTATCCTGTGCTCAAGAATTGGGAGGAACCAACTAATTTGGTTGTTGCCGCTGCACGGACAGTTGTGGGATATACGGGAGTCGATACACAAATCAAGCCAGTATTGGCATCGGAAGACTTCGCAAAATATCTAACTCAGACTCCTGGGGCTTTTTTCTGGCTCGGTTGTGGGAGAGCAGATCAAGAAGCCTGTGTGCTTCACAGTTCTGATTTTGATATTGATGAAGATGCGTTGCTGATTGGGGTTCGCGTTATGTATCAAACAGGATTGGCTGCACTTGAACATTATCGCAGGATTTCAAATTAGGGAAATTTCCTTAAGTGAATCATATTTCCATTAGTTGGTCTTATATGTTGCTGTTATGTAAATCTTATTTTACAGAGGGGGATGAAACATCAATGAAACAAATGGCTACTCAACCGAATATAAAAGAGTCATCAGGCGGATTTTTGAAAAAACTCGAAATATTAGGCAATAAATTGCCGAATCCAGCAGTTCTGTTCCTATATCTAATTGGGGTTCTTGCAATTATTTCAGCAATTTTCTCATCTATGAATGTAACAGCTATTCATCCAGCAACTCATAAAGTCATTCAGATTCAAAATCTACTTAGTAGAGAAGGTCTACACTGGATTATGAGTTCAATGATTATTAACTATATTAATTTCCCTCCACTTGGTATGATCATGGTATTAACTTTGGGGATTGGGCTGGCAGAAAAAGTTGGTTTGATGGATTGTGTGATCAAGTCATCAATTCATTCTATTCCGAAAAGCTGTGTAACGGCAGCTATTGTTTTTATCAGCTTAATGAGCCATATTGCATCTGATGCGGCAATTGTTGTTGTGCCGCCTATTGCGGCAATGCTTTTTTATTCATTAGGCAGGCATCCGTTTGCTGGGTTTGCAGCTTCTCTAGCAGCTATTTATTCCGGGTTCACAGCCAATATTTTGATTGTTACGACTGATGTCCTGTTATCTGGAATCACGACACAGGCAGCGCAGATTGTTGATCCTAAGATCGTAGTTACAGCTATCGATAATTGGTATTTTATGTGTTTCTCGGTATTTTATCTAACATTAATTACGACGATTATCACAGAGAAGTTTGTCGAACCTCGTTTGGGCAAGTATACTGGTGTTGTTAAAGAAATTTCATTGGAAAGACCGACAACTCAGCAAATGGAAGCTCTTAAAGCCACGGGGTACGCGGCAGCGGCTTTTATCATAGTCCTTTTGCTTATGGTTGTGCCGGAAGGAGCTATTTTACGTAATCCTCAAACTGGTGCAATCTTAGGGTCTCCCTTGATGAAAGGTATTGTGCCACTTCTTTTCTTGTTTTTACTTACGCTGGGGTTAACCTTCGGGATTAAATCAGATTCAATTACGAGTGCTGATGATGTAATCAAGAAGATGAGTGAGGCAATGAAAGGACTTTCTGGCTTTATGGTTATGGCTTTCGCCATTGCTCAGTTTATTGCAGCATTTACCTGGACGAATATGGCTACATTAATTGCAACAAGTGGTGCTGATTTTCTAAAGAGTATTGATATGACAGGGTTGCCGGCATTTATCTGTTTTATGTTATTTGCTCAGTTTTTGGGGCTGTTTACTGCAAGTGGATCAGCTGTATGGGCACTGCTTTCACCTGTATTTGTTCCAATGTTCATGTTACTTGGCTATCATCCCGCCTTTATTCAAATGGCTTTTCGTGCAGGTGACGGTTCTCTCAATACCGTTGGAATTGTTAATCCATTTCTTCCATTGTTTTTGGAAGGGCTCGGAAAATATCAAAAGAATGTTGGTATAGGGACGTACTTATCGTTGATGCTGCCTTACGCAGTGTCGTTTCTTGTGATGTGGTACTTGCTCTTTAGTTTCTGGTATTTTATGGGCTGGCCTTCCGGTCCAGGGGTTACGCAGCGCTTATAGATGAGAAGTAGTGGATAATATAAAGCCCAAAGACGAAAAAAAGGGGTCTGTCTTAGATTTGAGACAGACCCCTTGTATTTTTTAACTTTCTGTATGTATCGCAATGGCGGTAGCGATAGCAGCACCAATACCTGAGCCATCTTTTGTAAGTCTGCTAATAAATTTCTTCTTTGTTCCAAGTGTTTCATCCAATGTATTCTGAATGGTTTTAGCATAATTGGGAGATTTCTCGTATAGGGAGCCGTCGATGGCAATAGTATGATTTTGAGAAGAATCTGGATCAATGTGATGCAAAATTCCGATATAAGTAGCCGCGACTAAGCGGGCAGAGCGAATCGATACAAGAGAGGCAATCTTTTTTAAGGCTTGGCGATCTTCAAGAGTGGAGTTTGTAATTCCTAGCTGATTTTCAAAAAAGGATGCAATTTGTTCTTTCTTATCACCGTCATCTTCCAATAGGAGTGAAATATGAGCACCCTGTAAGATATAGGGGGTAGTTAGGATTTTTTTTGCAGAGGTGCTTTGTGCCAGTAATCCACTGTCAAATAAACTGCATGCAATGATTCGCACTAACTCGCCAATGTAGTGACCAGAGACCATTTTTTCTAATCGTTGTTCGCCGGGCTTCTCACTTTGTTGATCCAATAGCGCATCATAAGTGGTAAAGGGTAATTGATCGAAATTACCTGATTCTAGGTTGATAATCATTGGACTTTTGGTGTTAGGTGCGCAAGGTTCAATATAAGCCGTATTGTGCCCCGTGCCGCAAATCGAACCAATGTCCGTGTAGGGGTCTTCATAGGCTGAAGCAAGTAGGGTGCCAACGGTATCATTAATGATGGCTTTAGGTATTACATTATGAAGATTCTGTCTGTCTAAGGCTGAGCGCAGTAAGGTTGTAATGTCTTCACCTTCCACACCTGTTGTTTCAATTTCTTTTGTCCAATGTATTAATGTTCCAGTATTAAGTCCTCTTTGGTCTGTAGGGAAGGAAAAAGTATGTCCTAAGGGGTATATCTCATCGGGTTTTACAAGAGGGGAAATTTGCTGAGCAATAAAATCAAATAAGTGATTCGCAGTAGAGTGTTTTGAGATATGATTGTATTGTTCTGCTTCTTGTTTAAGTGGACTTCCTGCTCGTGCATGTACCCGATATTGTCCTTCTCCGAGCAATTCCGTTAATAAAACTCTTACATTGGTTCCTCCGAAATCTAAAGCCAGAAAAATTCCTGTTTCTTTTCGAGAAGGTTTGTTTAAAAAAGAGGGTAACATTTTTAATGAACTAGGTGCTTTGCGTAGCCCATTTTCCATAGCTTGTTGAAATTTAGCAGCGATGTCACAAATTTGCTCAGGGGAAATAGTGAGTTGTGTGGCTAGCTCATGTAGCTGAGTTAACAACTTGCTCATACAGTAAACCTCCAGTAAAAAATCGATTCGCCATGTCTATGATAGCGTTTATGGAAATTATATCATAAACATGTGAAATTTAACTGACTTTTTACGCAATTATCTCAGAAAAGTTAAATATATACAATTAAATTAAAGTTTGCATATCCATTGCTTGCTGGCGTAAGTTGGTTTTTAGAATTTTTCCCGTCGAACTTTTAGGCAGAATGTCTACGATGATAAACTCCTTAGGGATTTTGTAAGAAGCAAGTTTTTTTTGCAGATAGGATTTAACGGATTTCTTGTCGATAATGAATCCTTCATTGGCTGTAAGATAGGCTTGGACTAAAGTACCATGCTGTTTATTGGGAATTCCGATGACAGCAGCTTCGGCAATTGCAGGATAGGCATATAGAAGTTCTTCAATTTCCCGTGGATAGATATTTTCTCCGTTAATTACAATCATATCTTTTAATCGGTCTACAATAAAAAGATAGCCTTCCTGATCCATATAGGCTATATCTCCTGTGTGGAGCCAGCCATTTTGAAGGACTTTAGAGGTTTCTTCTGGTAAGCGATAATAGCCGTACATTACGTTAGGTCCGCGGACTATTAGTTCACCTGCTTCGCCTAAGGGAAGGGGTTGATTATCCGAATTCACAATCTTTACTTCAATACCCGGTAATGGTTTGCCTATAGAGCAGTATTTTACCTTATGGATTGGATTTAAAGAGACAATGGGCGATGCTTCTGATAGCCCATAGCCTTCTACTACTGGCTTGCCGATTTTCTTTATAAATTGCTCAGAAATTTCTTGCGGCAGGGAAGAACCGCCTGAAACAAAGAGCTTAACATGAAAGAAGTCTTCTTTTTGTGCCCTTTGGGCAAGCAGACGAAACATATTGGGAATACCAAAAATTACGGTTAAGGCATTGTCCTTTATGGCTGTAATGGTTTCTCGAATGGAGAAATTATCTAAAATTAAGATTGACGATCCGTTTAATAAGGGGGTCAATACGGCAGCCGTCCAGGCAAAGCAATGATACATGGGTAAAACACAAAGAATTCGATCCACATGCTGATAGGTGAATACTTTTGAAAAAGCCTGGGCATTGCTAACCAGATTTTTATGAGTAAGCATCGCACCTTTCGGGTTTCCTGTTGTTCCAGAAGTATAGATGATTGTGCAAACTTCATTTTCATCAAAAGCTTGAGGCATTGAGAGGACAGGAAAGGATTGCTGAGAGATGGCATGAGAAATATCAGTGATGAGTAACTGGCTTACTTCTTCTTGATAGCCATATTGAGCGAGTTCCATATTTAAATCAAGTATCGTCATGGTAATTAATTTTTTTATATTGGCATTAAATAAAATATATGCAATTTCACGGGGAACAAATTGAAAATTAAGAGGTACAATGACTGCTCCTAAGCTGGTGATTGCTAAATAGCTATAAATAAATTCAACACAATTCTTAGAACACAGGCCTACATTTTCTCCTGGTCGTATACCTTGCTGAAAAAAGAAATTTCGATAGTTTGCGACTGTATTGGATAATTCACCGTAGGTAACTGGCTTTTCTCCTAAAAATACTATGTGGTTATGATGGATGAGGTCTTGTTGGATTATTTCATGTACAAGCATAGCTGCCTCCTTACTAAATAGTGTTGGATGGAGTCGATTTTAGACTTATCACTCTTTATGGTAGCGTAAATTCTTCTAATGGTAAAGTCTAGGGAAAGAACCGTCACTAATGCCTGATGATGAAGTAGGCAAGCAGAAAAAGGAAGTGTTAAACTATTGTAAATATATTGCTATATTTGTCAACTGGCGCAGGTAAAAAGATAAAAATATAGAATGAATAAAGTAATATAGCTTATTTAATTTAATCATAAAATTTATGCTGGTGGTGAGACGATGAAAAAAATTCGAGTACTAATAGTTGATGATTCTCCATTTAGTCAGAGATTAATAAAAGATGCTTTAAAAGAATCAAAATATGAGGTATGCGGTTGTGCTGGTACGGGCAGAGATGGTATACATCAATACCGAGAACTACAGCCTGATTTGGTAACAATGGATTTGACATTGCCTGACATGGATGGGTTGGAGTGCTGCCGTGAATTGTTAACGATTGACCCGGCAAGTAAAATCATCGTAGTAAGTGCCATGAAGGATGAAGCTATTATCAATCGGGGGACGGCGATTGGCGTAAAAGCCTTTTTTCAGAAGCCAGTAAAGTCAGAGGATCTCCTTGCTGGTTTGGAAAGGATTATTACACAACAGGGCAATGCGGCAGATCAGCAGCATTTCTTGAAATATTTCATTGCAGCCTTTACAAAAAATATTATAGACATGACGGGAATGGAGGTTCTTTCCGTAGATCATAGTATGAATCAGGCTCTAGTATCTCATGGATTAGGTGTGATCATTGGCATCACAGGAAGCCAGCAAGGACGGATTATGCTGGATGTATCTATGGATGTGGCGCAACAGTTCACTAAGAAGTTATTAGGAAATGCTGTAGTAACAGATGAGGATGTATTTAATAGTATTTCTGAATTTACTAATATTATTGCAGGGCATAGTATTTCTGAGATTAATAATGTATTAAAAGCAAAAGAATTTGAGATTCGTCTTACACCGCCGAGCATTATAATTGGTGAATCAATTGCTATTATTAATCCTAAAATGACTTCAAATACAGTCACAGCAAGGACTGCCATTGGTTCATTGCATATGAATGTCGGGTTTGTAGGAGGGAAATAATCTTGGATGTAAAAATGATTAATCCATTTATTGATGCAATTATGAATATTATGCCGCAATTAGGCTTTCAAAATGTTGTCAAGGGAAAACTTTCAGTAGGGGAGCAGTTCGTTGAGAGTAAGGGAATTACTGTATTGGTAGGATTAACAGATCAGCTGCGAGGTAATATCGCGTATAATTTTACAGAAGTAACGGCCATGTCTATTGCATCTAAAATGATGATGGGGATGCCTGTAGCAACTTTAGATGACTTGGCACAAAGTGCAATTTCTGAGTTAACGAATATGGTTACAGGAAATGCTGCAACTCATTTTGAAAAAGATGGATTACGAGTGGATATTTCCCCTCCTAGCTTAGTGGTGGGAGAAAAGTTCAAACTGAAAGTAAGCAGCGCAAAGTTCTTAGTAGTGGAAATGATTGCTGACTCATTAGTAATTGAATTAAATATTGGCATAGAATAATGTACAATTCAATTACAGGCTACATCCCAAGATATTCTGATTTCTTATGAAATAGTGAATAAAAACTTATGATTAGCTGATTGAAAAAAAGGCGTAAGAGTGTTGCTCTGCTAATAAGAGCGGAGACCTTAGGCCTTTTTATTTTAAATATAGTAAGTTTGAGAAATAGGAAGGTGACAGTTATGTATGAAATTATATTATTTGATTTAGATGGGACCTTAACAGATCCTAAAGTTGGTATTACCTTATCCATTCAATATGCATTAGAGAAAATGGGAATTAAAGAAGAAGATCCAGATGTGCTGACTCCTTTTATCGGACCGCCTTTGTTAGAATCCTTTAAGGAGATTTATCACATGAGTGATCAAGAGGCGGCCCAGGCCATTGCATATTATCGGGAGCGTTTCTCAGTGACGGGATTATATGAAAACAAAGTATACGGAGGCATGGAGGAGCTATTAGATAGTTTGAAGAAGCAAGGGAGAAAACTAATTGTAGCAACATCAAAGCCTACTGAGTTTTCAGTGAAGATTTTAGAACACTTTGGTTTAAAACAATACTTTGCTGTCATTGTGGGAAGTAATTTTGATGGAACAAGGACTGAGAAAAGCGATGTGATCCAATTTGCTCTAGCAGGTGAGAATGATACTGATTTAAGTAAAGTGGTAATGATTGGAGACCGGAAGTATGATGTCGATGGCGCTAAGAAAAATCATATTGATGTGATTGCAGTTTCGTATGGGTATGGCAGTCAAGAAGAGTTGGCGGCTGCTGATCCTAATTATATCGTCTCATCGGTTGCAGAACTTACTAGTCTCTTAGGAAAATTGTAGTCTGCCTGGAATGATGCTAAAGTAACGCGATCTAAAATGAATGAATATAATGCCCTAAAAAAACAAAAAAAATGAAATAAATTTTCTGAATGAGCAGGTATCCTTAGACTTACACTAGAATAATACAGTATCAAGGGCAATCGATTTGTTACAGAAAGGGAGGAAAAAAGGGATGTTATATGATATTGGATTAGTTGGTTTGGCTGTTATGGGTGAAAATCTAGTGATGAATATGGCTAATAAAGGCTTTGGTGTGGCTGTATATAATCGTACCGTAAGTAAGGTGGATGAATTCCTGCTGCAAAATTCTGAGGGAAAGAAGATTGGCGGAGCTCACTCGGTAATGGAACTCACTAAGATGCTTATCAGGCCACGGAAAATTATGCTCATGGTTAAGGCTGGTAAGCCCGTAGACGATATGATAGCGGAATTACTGCCTTATCTAGATGAAGGAGATATCATTATTGATGGCGGCAATTCTTATTTTCAAGATACTCGCAGGCGATTCGATGAACTTTCTCATAAGGGGATTCGTTTCATTGGCATGGGCGTTTCTGGGGGAGAAGAAGGAGCACTAAAGGGACCAAGTCTTATGCCTGGAGCTGAACTTTCTGCTTATCAGGATGTTGCATCGATTTTTACAGCAATTGCTGCCCAAGTTGCTGATGGACCGTGCTGCGCTTATGTCGGACGGGACGGAGCTGGTCATTATGTGAAAATGGTACATAATGGGATCGAATATGGTGATATGCAGCTCATTAGTGAAGCATATTATATTATGAAAGTTGCATTAGGGTTGTCAGCAGAAGAACTTTATGAGGTCTTTGCTGAGTGGAACAAAGGGGAGCTCGATTCGTATTTAATTGAAATTACTCGAGATGTATTTTTGCAGAAGGATGAAATTACAGGAAAACCATTAGTCGAAATGATTTTAGATAAAGCTGGACAGAAGGGCACTGGCAAATGGACATCACAAAGTGCTTTGGATTTGGGAGTACCAACGCCAACAATTACAGAGGCCGTATTTGCGCGATGTATGTCCGCATATAAAGAAGAACGAGTAGCTGCATCTGGTATCCTAAGTGGCCCTGATGATCAGTATAAGGGAGATAAGCAAGCCTTTATTAAAGCAATCCATGATGCGCTGTATGCCTCTAAAATATGCTCTTATGCCCAAGGTTTTGCTCTTTTAAAGGCAGCGGATAAGGAATACGCTTGGAACTTGAACTATGGTGATATAGCGCTTCTTTGGCGGGGAGGGTGCATTATCCGGGCTCAATTTTTAGATCGGATTAAAGAGTCTTTTCAACAAGATTCTAATTTGCCCAATCTGCTGTTGGCGCCTTACTTCCAAGAGGCGCTAAGCCGAGTTCAAAATAATTGGCGTTTAGTTGTAAAAACATGCAAGGAGCTAGGGATTCCGACGCCTTCTTTTAGTGCTTCCTTGGATTATTATGATAGCTATCGCAGGGCGGTACTTCCATCCAACTTGATTCAGGCTCAAAGAGATTATTTTGGAGCTCACACTTATGAGCGAGTAGATCAGCCTGGTATTTTCCATACCGAATGGATAAAAAAATAGGCTTAAAAGCAATTGACCAGAGGGAACAAAGATGAGGAGAATTCATATTCTCCTCATCTTTGTTCTCTCTGGTTTAATGGAATTATTTTATTGATTTAGCGTAACATTATAATTTGTTAGCATGGTATTATTCTGATTGATAAAGGTTACCCGAATTGGACGGCGGGTATCAAATAATGAACGTTCCATGGCGATATAGTCATAACCTTTGGTAGTCGTTACACTCTCACTAAGGCGAGGACTTTTTGTTCTGACGGTTACCGTTAGATCATTTCCTGACTGCGTGATCTTTTCAATACCAATACCGTAACCAGTTGAATCCACGGTACCAAGGTGGGTATATACAACGATTTGATGGCTAAAGTCAACATTTTTCATTTGGTTAATGATATCTTCGGGGACTAAGTTTGTGCCTCGCAAGCGGGGGTCTTGAACCAAAGCCCCAAAGGTCATATCAGCGGGATAGGTGTTATTATACCATGTCCATTCACGGAAATCATTGGTTTGATATAACGTTTGGGTGGCATTAGGGTTCACGACTACTGGGCCCGTGATGGGACGGTGAGTAAAAAAACTAGCAGGAGTATAGGTAGCAGGGTACTTTGAATTACCAATACCACGTATTGCAGTAATTTCCCATCCCTGATTGCGGGTCTTAACCAGGTTTACTTTAAAAGTCTGACCGCTAGTTCGTACCTCAACAGTTGCTTTATTTGCAGATTGATCCAATATGCTAAATTTATCACGAAAGGGATTAAAACCATAGGTATAGGCATTTTCCTTTACCGTTCTCACAGGATCCATTTTGTATGGGTTTGACCAACTTTTGGATTTAGAGGTTTGGTCTATTTCAGGAGTTTGGTTGGTTTCATTTGAAGCGGCAAAAACTTTTGCGACAGGAAGACCAGGCAGCATTGCCGAAGACATGACCGCCGCTCCTGCAACAGCAGCTAATAGTTTCTTTGAGCGGTTCTTTATTTGTTTTCTGCGAATTACACTTTTCATATATAATCTTCCTTTCATGTATTTTTGTTAGTGTTTCCATTACTGCACTTATACATGTTAGGGAGTTTTATCCGAAAAATAAGAAAAGATTGGATTGTTACTAGTTATTTTATTCCTGAAGAATTCTGATTATCAAGATTTAGAGCAAACCGGACAGTTTTGCATGGAGAAAGGCTGCTCTAAGCCAGCCTGCTCTAATATCAATTTGTTTCGAAAGATTTCAAGGGTAGGGCCATCAGCGAGAATGGTGCCATTATGCAAGACAATAGTCCGTTTGCAAAGATCCAGTACCATATCCAAATCATGAGTTGCAATAATTTTTGTATGACTAAATGTGTGCAAAAGAGTGATCAATTTGCGGCGTGCCAAGGGGTCAAGAGCTGCTGTTGGTTCGTCCATTACCAATATTGCTGGATCCATAGCTAATACCGCTGCGATGGCTACTGCTCGTTTTTGTCCTCCCGAAAGGCGATAAGGAGGGCGGTCTTTTAAAGCATAAGCACCTACCGTTTTTAATACTGACATTACACGTTTTTCCACTTCTAGAGGCGGATATCCTAAGTTAAGGGGGCCAAAGGCTACATCATCATAAACCGTTGGCATGAACAGCTGATCGTCAGGATTTTGAAAAATCATGCCAACTGTGCGACGGATATGGCTTAGAGTTTCTTTGACAACGGGATAACCGCCAATATTCACTGCTCCTTCCGTGGGAAATAGTACGCCATTTAGATGAGACAGCAAAGTGGTTTTACCTGAACCGTTGGAACCAACGATTGCGACCGCTTCCCCATGGCCGATATGAAGAGAAAGGTTCCTTAAAGCAGTTGTGCCATCAGGATAAGTATAGAATACATTTGTTAAATCGATTGTGTGATGACTCATTGAAAACCTCCTGTTAGCAATCTTCCCAATGTCTGCGGAATATTAATAAAACGACAGAAGAGAAAGAAAAATAGACAAAAAAGTAGATAGACATACTCTTTTTTTGTCCAGCTTGCGGCGGATCGTAAAGGGACTTTTCCGTCAAAGCCGCGACACAGCATAGCTTGATAGATTCGTTGCGCTCGATCCATGGTTCTAAGCAGCAATTGTCCCAGTAATGATCCCCAAGCCTTATAATGAATTCCAGTTGTCTTGAAAGAACGAAGGTCGTAGGCCTGATTGGTTTTTAGAAACTCTTCAAGTAAAACGTGAAGATAGCGATACATGAAAAGAATTTGAATCACAATTGGTTTGGGAACTCCAATTTGCGCCATGGCTGAGCAAATTGAATTCATACCCGTTGTTGCAACCAAAATTAATGCCGATGTTACTGTTAAAAGTAGTTTGATGGTAATGGATAAAAAGGATAGCCAGCCTCCAGTTATCAAAAAGGGCCCGAGCTTTGCAATGGGTGCCTTGTCAAAGATTGGATTGAGTAAGCCAATAAAAACAATAAAAGGGGCAATCAGCAGCAAGCGCTTTGCGATCGGTTTATAGGGAAGGTTCCCTAGAGACATTAACGCAACGGGATAAAACAATAGGGGGATAAGACTTGTAACTTCATAATTTGAAAATGAAGTTACAAAGAGAATAAAGGCTAACGTTGTGACCAGCTTCGTACAGGAATTCAAAGAGTGAATGAAGGTATTTTGAGCGGCAAGATCATCAATAGTACGCAGATCGAGCCAAGTTGATTTTAGTTTGATCATAGTAACCTCTCTCAAAGAAGAAAATATTTTCATATCCAAAAAAGTAAGGGACACGACGTATCATCGTATCCCTTATAGTATACTAGCGTTTTGCTGCAACTTGTAGCCCTTTGCCAATAAAATACGCTAAAATCAATGTAATTACAGATCCTACGAGACCAGCTACCGAGGTCCCTGGATCTACCGCAGGCCAAGCTGCTTCTGATGTTGCCTCGGTTTCTTCAGCTGCCGTTGGATGGGAGGTAGCCTTAAAATTGTAGTCAGGAAGGAAGGCAACCTTTTCCTGTATTTCCGCGAAGAAGCCATGAATCTCATCTGTTTCTTGCAGTTTTTCTTCTCCGTTTGTTCCAGAAATCGACCACTCCAGTCCATCGGGATTGCTGGAAGCAAACCAAGATAAGGCGCCGCCTGTGATTAAAGCAAGGATAAACAAGACGATAACCACTTTTTTTATAGAGGTAGCACCTAATGATTGATTGAAAGCCTTGGGTTGAATGATCTGAGGTGCTTCTTGATAAATGAATCCAATGACCACAGCGGTAATAATGCCTTCAATCAGGCCAATAGCAAGGTGAATGGGCTGCATGAGCAGTACAAAAGTTGAAAAAGGCAGAGCTGATATTCCAGAAAAGAAGGTTTCAAGCACTACGCTAAAGGCGCCTAGCTGAAGCCCGACAACTGCTGCTGTGATAGAGCCAAGCATAATACGTCGTTGTGAGGGAGTCGTGCCGACTAGTGGTTTATAGATAAATGGATAGGCTATATAGCAAGGAATAAAACCCATGTTGAAAATGTTACAGCCAAGCGCCAATAACCCCCCATCAGCGAAGAATAACGCCTGGACCGTAAGTATAGAAGCAATTGTTAAAAAGGCTGCATGAGGACCAAGCAGTATTGCCAGCAATACGCCTCCTCCAATGTGACCGCTTGATCCTGTTCCCGGTATAGTGAAATTAATCATTTGGGAAGCAAAGACAAAGGCACCTAATACACCCATCAAAGGGACTTTTTGTTCATCCATATCACTTTGAACTTTCTTGGCTGCGTAAGACGCTAATCCAGCAGTTGCGGCCCATAGGGTTCCGCCAACCACTGGGGAAATTAGTGCGTCTGCCATGTGCATACATGATCACTCCTTACTGTTTTCTTAATTTATAAATCTGTACGAAATATATATCCAGGACCATTTAATGGAGGCATCCCTTCTTCCTTATATAAAGATGGCTACGCAAGAAAAGCCCCAAATACTTCTTGGAGCATGACTTCCGTAGCCATCTGACAAGTCTTCATGACTTGTAATAGTAAAAAATATATGATTATGATCTTCAAATTCGCCGTTATCTTGTTTTATCCTGCTGCTTGCAGAAAATAATAATAATAAAAATGGAAGAAATAAACAGAAGATATTTTTAGGCTGATTTAGACCTTGTGCCTAATAATATATTTATATTTATTGACAAAACAAAATAAAATATTGCATTATATATTTATACGGAAATATTATTGCGTTTCAGTATAAAGGAGAGGGATATTGTTATGACACTTGATCGTTATGACCGAGCCATTCTAAATGCTTTACAAAAAGATTCTTCAATATCCAATTTAGATTTATCTAAATTAATTGGTCTTTCAACCTCTGCATGTCTTGCTAGAACCAAAAATCTAAAAGAATTGGGGGTTATTAAGCAGTTTACAACGATTGTAGATGAAAGAAGACTTGGAATGGAGACAATTGCCTTTATTATGGTGATTTTGTCCCCTTTGAATCGTGAAACCGCTAATTTCTTCTTGGAGCAAATTAATAAGCTTCCACAAGTGCTTGAGTGCTACAGTATTACTGGTAATAAGGATTATCTTTTAAAGATCGTTGTGAAAGATATGCCAACGTATAAAGATTTTGTAATCGATTCACTTATGTCGATACCTGGGGTAAGTCGGGTGGAAACCAGTATTGTAATTAATACTGAAAAGAGAACATTATCGATACCAACGGAAGATTGATCTAGACAAAAACATCTTAGAAAAGGGGACAAGTATGGATAGTAACACTACGAATCAAGAAATACAACGGGGGCTGAAAAATCGTCATATCCAGATGATCGCGTTAGGGGGGGCTATTGGTACCGGCTTATTCTACGGCTCTGCTACGGTAGTCAAAATGGCTGGGCCTGCTATTACGTTATCATATTTAATCGGCGGTATCATTATATTCTTTATTATGCGAGCATTAGGAGAGATGGCTGTAGATTGCCCAGTATCTGGATCATTCAGTCAGTATGCCTATCAATACTGGGGGGAGCTTCCTGGATTTATTGCTGGCTGGAACTACTGGTTTAATTATGTGGTTGTTGGAATGGCTGAATTATCAGTTGTAGGGACTTATATGAATTATTGGTATCCGGATATTCCTACATGGATAACAGCACTTATCTGCTTAGTAGTTGTTACATTCATTAATACGGTAAATGTAAAGGCCTATGGTGAGCTTGAGTTTTGGTTTGCCATTATTAAGGTATTGGCAATCATTGGAATGATTGTTTTTGGCGTAGCCATGATAGCCTTTGGCATTGGTAATAATGGACATCCTGTTGGAATAAGCAATTTGTGGGAACATGGCGGTTTTTTTCCAAATGGCGTATTAGGAGTGGTGATGTCACTGGTCTTAGTCATGTTTTCATTTGGTGGTGTTGAGCTTGTGGGGATTACTGCTGGTGAGGCTGAAAATCCTAAAAAACAATTCCACAAGCAATAAACCAAGTGGTATGGCGGATTTTACTTTTTTATGTAGGTGCTATGGGCGTTATTTTAGCAATCTTTCCTTGGAATGAAATTGAAGCAACTGGCAGCCCCTTTGTACAGATCTTTTCCCATGTCGGCATTCCATCTGCCGCTAATTTATTGAACTTTGTAGTTCTTACAGCGGCTCTTTCTGCATATAACAGTGCGCTGTATAGCAATGGAAGAATATTATACGGCTTATCAGTGCAGGGGAATGCTCCTAAATTCTTTGGAAGGCTTAATTCGTCTGGCGCACCAATCAATGCAATTTTATTTTCTACAGTGTTTACATTGTTTACAGTAGTAATCAGTTATTTAGATCCAGAAAAGGTATTTTTGTACTTTATGGCATTGGCAACGATTTCGATTATTATTAATTGGGCGACCATTTTGATTGTACAATTAAAATTCCGAAAGCATAAGGACAAGACTGGTGAGCCAATAGTATTCAAGATGCCCCTGCATCCCATCTCATCGTATATTAGTTTGCTATTTTTAGTTGTTGTTGTTGTGATTATGGCCTTTATCCCTGATCTTCGCTTCTCCTTATATATTGCACCCATTTGGTTGCTTTCTTTGTATATTGGCTTTAAATTAAAAACTTCTGCAAAGAAGAATTAACGATATCAATACATTAAAATACTGTTAAGTGCCTACTTTTTTATTGTTTTAAAGTAGGCACTTTGCTATAATGGGAAAATCGTATCTATTGATATAGTTAAGGTGTTACAGGAGGAGCTTTTGTGTCTTTAAGTCTTCGAGCAAAAGTAGTTATTTTAGTTATTACATTAATTATTTTTTTAACAACAACGTTGAGTTTTCTTACCGGATTACGTGCGAGTGCAGATTTAAAGACTGAGATTGGCATTTCACTAACGGATACGGCATATCAAATGACGAGTCGCTTAGATCAATATATGTGGGGGCGTGCAGGAGAAATTCGAATGTTAAGCGAGCTGGCGCTTCTAAAGAATCCGACCAATCTAGGCGAAGTTGAGATTTTGTTAAATAAAATGAAAGAAAACTATCCAGCTTTTGCTTGGATTGGATTAACAAACGTGGAGGGTGTTGTACTAGCAGGAACAGATGGTATTCTAGTAGGTCAAAGTATTGCAAAGAGACCTGTTTATTTGCAAGGAATGAAAGGCGAATTTATTGGGGATGTTCATGATGCGGTGTTGCTGGCAAAATTACTGCCAAATCCGACAGGAGAACCAATGAAGTTTGTTGATATTAGTCTTCCCATTAAAGATAAAGATAATAATAGTATTGGTGTTTTAGCCGCACATTTGAGCTGGTCGTGGGCTGGGCAAATTGAAGAATCAATGTTTAAAGCATTAAGAGATCGTAATAAAGAGGAAATCTTTATTGTAAGTCGTCTTGATAATACGATTCTTCTTGGTCCAAAAGCGATGCTTGGAGAAAAACTTGAACTAGAGAGTATAAAGCGTGCTCAGTCAGGAGAAATTGGCTGGCGAGAAGAATCTTGGCCGGATGGTGAAAAATATCTTACTGGCTTTGCTTCTGGAGAAGGCTACTTGGATTTTAAAGGGCTAGAATGGATCGTTTTAGTAAGGCAGCCGATAGAAGTAGCATATGGTATTGTATATCATCTGCAGCTATTTATTTGGCTTATCGGTGGAGTGTTTTCCGTACTATTTGCTATGGTTGGCTGGGGGATGGCGGGTTCCATTACAAAACCGCTGACCGAATTTACAAAGGCTGCAGACCGCATTCGATTTGGCGGAAGAGTTGAAATTTCGAAATACAAGGGAATTAAAGAAGTAGAACTTTTAACAGAATCACTAACGGAGCTGGTAAATAGTTTATCTGCTGCTGAAACGGAATTAACTAAAATGGAAGCCATCGCTCATCACGATCGTCTTACAGGCTTACCGAATCGAATTGGTCTAGATCACTTTACCATGACGGTTTCAAAAGTGGCTAGGGAGCAGAATGATGTGATTGCTGTTTTGTATATGGATCTCGATGGATTTAAAAATGTTAATGACACAATGGGGCATTTAGCAGGAGATTTAGTCTTAAAAACAGTGGCCCGTAGATTAAAAAATACGGTGAGAGCCGGTGAATTTGTTGCTCGGCTTGGAGGAGATGAATTTATTGCTATGATCTTTGTAGAAAAAGATCAGCAAGAAGAAATTGCAGGGAATATCGCTACCAGAATTATTCAAGAAATTAACAAGCCAATTATAGTTGAAGGTGAGAAAGTAAAGGTCGGCTGCAGCATAGGATGTGCTTTTTGGTTAGGTGGGGATGACATCCAAACAGTGATTAATTTAGCGGATCAAGCGTTATACGAAGTTAAAAGAACTGGTAAAAATCGGTTTCAATTTATAAAAGACTAGTGATTTGGGAGTGGATGCGATTAGCTAATTCTGAATAATAGTCATTTCTTCAAGCAGCTAAAATAACTCCTGACTCCTCAACTCCAGGTCAGCATTAATAACGATGTTTGGCAGCTGGAAACAACTTATTTAAGCCCTGAGAATAGTGGCATGTTGGGAGCGGTTTTAACTTTTGGAGAAAGCAGGGCTTTGGTATTACGATTGATGAAGAAGGAACCGCTCAGATTGTTCATATGGAAAAATTATTATAATTGTAAAAGAAAAACTCTTGCCAAATTTAGTATGGATTTGGCAGGAGTTTTATAATTAAATAAGAAGTATACGATAGATGAATCCAATTAAGCAGCAGGATGTCAGCATTTAGAAGTGAAATCTTTAATATTAAATAGGAGAGATACGATTATGAGTAAACAATGTCTTTTTATGTGGTATCCTAAATGCACTACTTGCCAGAAAGCAAAGAAATGGCTTGATGATAATGCTATTTCATATGAAATTCGAAATATTAAGGAACAGAATCCAAACGCATCCGAGCTGCGTAAATGGTGGGAAAAAAGCAACCTACCCTTGCGCAAATTTTTTAATACCAGCGGACTCCTATACAAATCTTTAGAACTAAAGGATAAGCTGGCAGACATGTCTGCGGAGGAACAGTTTTCTCTGCTAGCAACTGATGGAATGCTTGTCAAACGCCCTTTAGTGATATCCGAGGATCGGGTGCTGATCGGGTTTAAGGAAGCGGAGTGGGAAATACTTACTGCGCCATGCTAAGAAGCATAAGGTTAAGTTATATAAATGCAAAGGAGTTCTGTAATGTTTTTATTTCATGCAACCAAGTATGAATGTCCTTTTGATTGCTTTATCAACATGATTAAAGGAAAATGGAGAACCACGATTATTTTGTCACTACTTAACGGACCAAAACGATTTTCCCAACTGCATAGACTAATCGGTGGCATCAGTCCTAAGGTGCTGTCTGATAATCTCCAAATTCTCGAAGAAAATCATATTTTAAATAGGACGGTATACCCAACCATACCGCCAACTGTTGAATATCGCCTCACTGAGCAAGGAACTGAGTTTGCAAACATTATAGAAGATATTAATTCTTGGGCACATCATTATACAAAAATAGACTAAAAAATAGCGTACTGCAATTTCTAAAGGCAGTACGCTATTTTTAGAACGAGTATAAATCATTAATATCCAATTGTAAATCGTTCTCGTACATAGTTTGCATGTTCGATTTCATCTATTAGCGCAATCGCGTAATCTTCCATGCTAATGTGACTTTTTCCCTGAGAATCAACGAGGAGATGGTCTTTGCCTAAACGGAATTGACCCGTTCTTTCTCCTGGGCCAAATTCTGCTGCCGGGCTAAAAAATGTCCAGTTTACATTGTCAAGTGTTCTTAAAAAGACCAGTTCTTCTCCCATGGCTGTAGCTGTTGGAAGGTAGGCGGGCGGAAAATCAGGAGTAGAAGATACTTTTGTTCCCTGATCATCAACCAGCAAGCTGCCAGCTCCTCCTACAATTAACAGTCGTGGTTTTTCTTTACCATTAAGCAGCGAAACTAAATGCTTAGCAACTTCTAGGTGCAAATGATTCTGACTGGAATCAGTGCCAAAAGCATTGACAACGACATCAAAAGGTGCAAGATCAGCCGCCTGTAGGGAAAAGATATCTTTTTCGATGCTTTTCACATCAGGGTCAGATAATTTTGCTGGATTACGTACAATAGCAGTAACGTCATGCTGGCGATTTTTTGCTTCGGTTAAAATCCGGGAACCAGCTCGACCAGTAGCGCCAATTATGGCTATTTTCATAAAAAATTACCTCCTTGTAAATATATTGCTTTCAGTCATATAGAAATAGCTGGACTTGCACGATTCTTAAAACATCGTATTATTATTTTCTGCTTTTTCGGGTATATCCTGCAGCACATCCCAGTGTTCGATAATTTTACCATCTTTTACACGGAAGATATCTACGGCTGCCTGGCCTGGATCATTGGGATTCAGTTTTACATTATTGTGAATAAATACATAGTCTTTATCACTGACGATACGTTTAATTTCCGCACTGCTGTAGGGAAATTGTATTAGATAAGCGGAAATAGCGGATTGGAAGGCATCTTTTCCATCTTTGAAGCTAGGACTGTGCTGTATGTATACTGTTCCAACATATGTATGAATAAAGCTTACATCGTGTTGATTGAATATGCCATTCCAGAAGGATTCCACGATTTTTTTATTTGTTTCCGCCAGATTGCCTTTTGGCGTGCTGGCTGCTTCAACAGATGACTGCTGGGCCAGAATACTTCCAGCGAAAATAGCAAAACCTAATAGAATCGATAAAAGGTTCTTTTTCATATTTTATTTCTCCCTTATGTTGATTTATGATAATGATATCACTTAATCGTTAGAGAGAGAAGAGCGCACTTTGCTATTAGCTGCTTACCTAGAGGTAACCTTCTATTTGCTTTTATATAGTGAATGCAGAAATAGCAATACAAATAAACGATGTGCTTGCTCTTATAATCGAGATATGATAGAATTGTTTCAACACTAATCATTATATAGCTAATGATTTGGAGGATGGGAAATAATGAAATTTATGGATCCTAATTCTGACTTGGAAGAATTGAATGTGCTGCGACGTTTACCTAACGTTCAATTAGGACCGCTAAATGTAAGTGCCATTTCAGTGGCAACGAACATCTATCGGGCGGGTCAATGTTTAAAGCTCAAAATGGAGCGAGAAAAACTTTCGAAGTATGATCTGTCTTGGACAGCCTTTTCAATATTGTATGATCTTTGGATATGCACTTCACTGGAAACAAGGCAGCTAGCTGCATCTTCCGGTATAACAACGGCTACAGTAAGCAATGTAATAAAAACATTAGAAAATAAAGCGCTATGCATGAGAGAGGTAGATAAAAAGGATCGCAGATTAGTCAATGTTACGATTACTGAAAAGGGTATAAGAATTATGCAGGATTTATATCCTGATTTTCATCAAGGTGAAGTGGAAATCGTGAAAGAACTAAGTGGCGAAGAGCAAGAGACACTTGCCAAGTTGTTGCGAAAAGTAATAAAAGGTATGCAGTTATCAACTAAATAGGAAGCATTGACGGGAATCAGTAGTATCGTATCTCCCTGTAAACAGAGAGCCGATGTAAGGTGTGAATCGGTACAAAGATAGATGTGAATTACCTCCCTGAGCTTTCTTTGTGAACAAAGTGAGTAGCAAAGAACGGAGCGAACCGTTATGTCGTTGAGTGGAAGAAGAGATTCTTCAAGTAGGGTGGTACCGCGTGCAAGAAACCACGTCCCTTTTTAGGGGCGTGGTTTTTTTATATCTAAATACAATTGGAGGAAGTAAAGATGAAAAATCAATTGGAACAATTAACAGGTAAGCAGCTTGCAGAAGTAGATAGACAGTTTTCCCTCTATTCTTCTGGGGCAGTAGAGATCATCCCTGAAGAAGAACTTAAGCATAAAATTGCAAAATCAGTGTTAATTAAGAAGCCTTTAAAAATAAAACTGGGATTAGATCCTTCTGCACCAGACGTTCACTTAGGACATACTGTAGTACTAAATAAGTTGCGACAGTTTCAAGATAATGGACATGTTATTCAGTTGATCATTGGTGATTTTACTGGTAAGATCGGAGATCCTACAGGTAAATCTATTGCGAGAAAACAGCTGACAAATGAAGAGGTTCAGCATAATGCTCAAACCTACTTCCAGCAATTCAGCAAAGTGATACAAATGGAAGAAGTTGAACTTCACTACAATTCAAAGTGGCATTCCAAGCTTCATTTTGAGGATGTAATTAACCTGGCAGGAAAAATTACAGTGGCACGTTTAATGGAAAGAGATGATTTTGAAGAGCGTTTGGCCCTTAAAAAGCCGATTTCCTTGCATGAATTCTTCTATCCTTTAATGCAGGGATATGATTCTGTAATTTTAGAAAATGACATTGAGTTAGGCGGAACAGATCAGCACTTTAACATCTTAATGGGCAGACATTTTCAAGAAAAATTTGGTAAGGAAAAGCAAGTGGCAATATTGATGCCCTTGTTGGAAGGTCTCGATGGGGTAGAGAAAATGTCTAAGTCGAAGAATAATTATATTGGCATTGATGAGCTTCCCAATAATATATATGGAAAAGCCATGTCAATTCCTGATGAATTAATGCTTAAGTATTTTGAACTTGTTACAGATTTCTCCCCAGATCAAATACAAACGTTACAGCATGATCTAAAAAATAATATTCTACATCCACGTGATGCCAAAATGCTCTTAGGTAGGACGATTGTAAGAATGTATCACGATCAACAGGCTGCAGAGGAAGCGGAACTTCGTTTCAAATCCATATTTCAAAAGAGAGAACTTCCAACTGATATTCCTACAGTTCACTGGCAGGGTTCTAGATCAATAACAGTAATCGATTTGCTTATTGTACTTGATTTGCTGGGGTCTAAAAGTGAAGCAAGGAGAATGATTCAAAATGGTGGTATAAAGATGAATGGTGAAAAGATTTTGGATATACATGCAGTGATTATTATAGCAGATGATTTGATTATTCAAGTTGGCAAGCGCATCTATCGGAAGTTAAAATGCAATTGATTATTTATCAAGGTTTTTACGTTCGTAATCTGTTTATAGGGAATCTGCCCTACTAGGAATATTGTATTTTCTCATTCGATTTAGCACTCCAGTATGGGATAACCCCAGTATTTTACCGACTTGACGGGAGGTTCCATACTTATTAATGGTTTCGTGAAGAATACAGCATTCCATCTCTTCTAAGACTTCCTTTAATTTGCGGTTATTACTAGTTGGTGAGGCAATAGCGGAAGATGTGGGGGTCATATGATCCAGGATAATGTCATCCTGAGTGATTTGTCCATGAGAAGCAAAGCTAACGGCACGTTCCATTACATTTTCTAACTCCCGGACATTTCCCAGCCAATCGTGCTGCAGCAGTTTGTCCATAGCGGGCTTCAAGATATGCTTAATATGTTTTTTTAAACGGTGATTTTTCTTAAATAAAAGGCTTTCAATGAGTAAGGGCAAGTCTTCTTTACGCTCACGCAGCGGAGGAATAAAAAGTGGAATCACATTTAATCGATAATATAAGTCCTCACGGAACTGATTTTTACAAAGCATCTCTTCTAAATTACTATGGGTTGCTGTAATAATTCGAACATCGACAGCAATTTCTCGATTGCCGCCAACACGTCTGATTTTTCCTTCTTGCAGTACTCGCAATAATTTTGCCTGAAGACTAAAGGAAAGCTCACCAATTTCATCTAAAAAAATCGTTCCTCCATTGGCATATTCAAAAAGTCCACTTTTTCCATATTTCTGTCCTCCTGTAAAAGCACCTTCTTCATAGCCAAATAACTCACTTTCCAGAAGAGCATCTGGCAAAGCTGCACAGTTTACAGGTGCAAAAACTTTGTCTCGTCTAGGACTTGCCATATGTATAGATCTAGCAAAAAGCTCCTTGCCAGTACCGCTTTCTCCGCGAATGAGTACGGTAGAATCATTCTGTGCAACTAATTTTGCCATGTTGATGGTATGTTCCATCACTTTGCTGACATGAAGAATTTCCTCAAAACTATTAATCTCAGGTTTAGTTACGGAATAGACCAATTCCTCTACGTCTTTCATGGCCTTTAACACTGCGACAGCTCCGATAACGATACCGTTAGCATCCTTTATAGGACGTCCGCTTGTAAGATAATGATTTTTACCTTTCACCGTGGTAACTATGATTTCGCGATTATTATAAGGCATTCCATTATGCAGTATTTCTAGTAATGGTACTTTTGAGATAAAAACATCCCTAATTTTAGATCCAATGATTTTCCCGCTGCTGCAGCTCATCATTTTTTCTGCGGCAGCATTAAAATGGGTTATGATTTCTTGTTGATTAATTGCTAAAATTCCATCACCAATTGTATCCATTACTGTTTTTAATTCCTGCTCCCGCTCCTGATGAGGCATGCGAGATATTCGATTCACATTGCCAATCTGCGGTATCTCACCCAATTGAGTATTGAGGAGCACTTCCTCGTAAGGGGACAAAGATTGAATTTCTAAATACATGACATCGGGCAAGACTTCCATAGAAAGAATGTTGATATTCTGCTTTGCGAGTACTCGAGAAATATCAAGAACAAGTCCGACCCGGTCCTGATTGCAGATTTTTAAACAGAGATTAGCCATCTCCTTCACTCTCCTTATAAGAAAATCTTTTTTTCTTCCTCTTGTTAATAATATGAAAGATGAAGCTACATTATTAACAGGCTAAGTCTATTGCTAACTGTTAGCTCTCTCAATAAGGACAATCTTTTTTTCTAAAAATAGTATAACATCGTAAATCTCCAGAATAAAGAAATTTTTTGAATTAAATGTCAATTAAACAAAGAGCTTGTCAGGAGCGTGATCCTATAGTGGTATAAAAATGTTCCAATGCGGAACACTTTTATACCACCTTTTGGAACGAAATATAACAGAATATATAGAAAAGTTAGTAAAGTCTGAATTGTTGTTTTGGCATGTTTGTTGCATTACTAATTAGCAAGTACTCAAAATAGTACTTGCTAAATTATTAAATGGAGGTTTTTTATAATGATTATTGGTGTAGCAAAAGAGATTAAAAACAATGAAGCTCGCGTAGGCTTGACGCCAGCAGGTACTGAAGCTCTGTGTAAAGCTGGTCACGCCGTTATGATTGAAAAAGGTGCAGGCATTGGTTGCGGCTTCTCAGATGAAAGTTATCAAAAGACCGGTGCAGTTATTATTACTGACAGGAAAACCTTATTTGATAAAGCAGAAATGATTATTAAAGTAAAAGAGCCAATCGAATCAGAATACGATCTTTTCCATGAAGGGCAAATTCTCTTTACCTATTTGCACTTAGCGCCAGAGCCTAAATTAGCTCATGCTTTATTAGAAAAGAAAGTAATTGGTATTGCCTATGAAACCATTATAGGGCGTAATAATACATTGCCATTATTATCACCAATGAGTGAAGTCGCAGGTCGAATGTCAATACAGATCGGTGCACAATTTTTAGAAAAACCTTGGGGTGGTAAAGGAATTCTCTTAGGGGGCGTACCAGGAGTTGAATCCGCCCAGGTCGTTATTATTGGCGGCGGCAATGTCGGCACCAATGCAGCTAAAATGGCCTTAGGAATGGGGGCACGAGTTGCTATTCTTGATAAATCAACCGATCGTCTGGCTTATTTAGATGATATTTTTGGCGGAAGAGTTACAACTGTTATGTCCAATAGCTACAATATTGCCAGCTGGGTCAAGAAAGCTGATCTTTTAGTCGGCGCTGTGTTAATTCCAGGTGCGAAGGCTCCGAAATTGGTGAGTGAACAAATGGTTAAAACAATGGAGGAGGGTTCGGTTATAGTAGATGTAGCTATTGATCAGGGCGGATCTATTGCCACGATTGACCATGCTACTACTCACAGCAACCCTACCTATACCAAACATGGTGTAGTGCATTATTCTGTAGCAAATATGCCAGGGGCAGTTTCTCGAACTTCCACGTTGGCTTTGACAAATGCTACATTGGACTATGCACTGCAGATTGCAAATAAAGGCTGGAAACAAGCTGTACTTGATAATGAAGGGCTGGCTAAAGGCGTTAACGTATTGGATGGCAATGTGACCTATAAAGCAGTAGCAGATGCATTGAAATTACCCTATGTAGCTTTAGAAGAGTTGATTCGTAAATAATAAATCTCCATTATTGGTATAGAAGATACAGGTTTAGATCAGGTATTTTTTAAGAAAAGCAAAATGAAATTATAAAAAATAAAAACAGGAAAGAATGCTTTTTCGGGTAGAATCATTTAAACACTGGTAATAGGACCATAAATACTAGGGTTAATATTTATGGTCCTTTTCCAGGTTGTCTTCCATTAGGATGTAATAGTATGATTATGTAGTTTAACTTATATATAACATTTAAAATAGGAGAATATTCGCGCAAGGAGGTATTACTATGAGTCAGTTAAGCAATCATAATTCACCTGAAAAAGAACTGCGAGCTGATCTAGGGCTGATTTCAGCATTGTCCTTAGTAGTCGGTATGGTTTTGGGTGCTGGTGCGTTCATGAAACCGCCAGCTGTATTAGCAGCGGCAGGAGATTTTAACTTGGCCTTAGCTGCTTGGGCTATCGGTGGGCTCTTCTCAATTAGTGGCGGTTTGACACTTTGTGAATTGGGGGTTATGTTCCCTCGTACAGGCGGCATTTTTGTCTATCTGGAAGAAATATATGGTCCTAAAGTGGCCTTTTTATACGGCTGGATGATTAGTGTAATTTTTGGGCCAGCCCTAGTTGGAGCACTTACTGGATACTTTAGTTCTGTATTCTGTTTGTTATTTAATATTCCCGATTCTTATAATGGCGTTGTCGGTGCTGGAGCCTTAGGCTTTATTGCCTGTGTGAACTCTATAGGTGTAAAAGAAGCTGGATATCTGCAGACTGTAGCAACCTTTTGCAAACTGATTCCAATTGTATTATTAGCCGTATTTGGTATTTGGAAAGGGAATGGGCAGGTAGCTATATTTAGTGCCAGCGGTGGGGGCATTGCGACAGCAGCTCCTTTTTCTGTTGCAATTCTTGCAACTTTATTTGCTTATGATGGATGGGCGCAAGTTGCGTCTGTAGCTGGTGAAATCAAGAATCCCAGTAAAGTGCTGCCTAAGGCAATTATTGGCGGGATATCATTTCTGGTTATCGTATATATCAGCATTAATATTGCCATGTTTAATATTTTTCCAGTGAGTGAAATGGTTGCCCTTGGTCATGATGCATCGTCCATTGCGGCACAAAGGATGTTTGGTCTGATGGGGGGCAACCTGATTGCAGTAGGTATTATGATTTCGATCCTGGGTGGTCTTAATGGATATATTATGACGTTGTCCCGTACGATTTATATTATGGGGAAAAGAGGGCAGATTTTCGGCGCTTCTATTTTAAGTAAGATTGATAATGATAGTAATTCACCAGTAAATGCGATATTGATGCTGGTTACAAGTTCTTACGTCTATTGCCGCCTGTTAGATGCTGACAAGCTTTCCGATATTGCGATGTTCTCCGTTTGGTTGTTTTATTTACTGGCGTTTATTGGTGTTATCATTGCCCGAAAGACACATGCAGATGTACCACGATCTTATAAGGTGCTTTGCTATCCCGTTGTGCCTTTAATTGCAATTGGTGGTGCCATATATGTCATTTATGGTATGCTGAGTTACCAATTTCTAAACGGTATCATCTCTATTGGTCTTACGCTGGCCGGATTACCCTTATATTATTACCTAAATAGGAGCGAAAAGAACGTAAATCTGTTTTCAAGATTGAAAACAAAATATATGGTTGGTATAGGTGCTTTGCTTGTCATTGGACTGCTGACGCTATTTGTACAAGTAGTTGATAATCGGGAAGAAATTACGGTAGGTATTGTACCGCAATTCGCACCATTTGCTTATGAGGATCAAAATGGCAAGCTTACAGGATTTGATATAGAACTTATTAATATCATTGCAGAAAAGGCAGATTTAAAAGTCAACTATCGAATGGTTTCATTGGAATATATTTTTGATGCCGTAAATCATGATTATGCTGACATTGCGATATGTTCTTTGTCTGTAACACCAGAAAGGCAAAAGAGTGTCAATTTTACGAAACCCTATATTGAAAAAGGTGGCTTAGCCTTATTAGCTAGGCAAGGAACGCCGATTCAAGGTGTGAAAGACTTGGCAGGCAAGGTTGCAGGTGTACCGCAAGGATCGACGAGTGAAGCGTTCATCCGTAATAATAGTAATGCAAGAATACAGGTTTTTCAGTCCAACTTAGATATGATCCAAGCTTTTAATCAAGGATGGATTGATGTAATTGCTTTTGATAAGTTAACATTAGAATATTTCATATCGCAAAAAATGATTGCCTATCCGGTGGATCTACAGGTCATCCATCAAGAAGACTATGCAATTGCTTTTTCCAATAAGAATAAGGCAATCGGTGAAAGGATGAATAAGATTATAGCAGATATGAGGAAAAACGGCGAATTGGAAGCAGTATATCAAAAATGGTTTAACAGTAACGTGAATATATAATGGAACCAAGACCGATAATAAAGAGCATCTAAGATCTGCTTTTCAAATTTTCGACGGCATGATAAAGTTATACTTTACTGTTTTACAAATTTGATATACATTAATTGGTAAGGAATTGAAAGGAGATTATTGTTATGATTGTTACTAGTACTGGTATTGTTAATGGACTTATCGATAAGAAATATGGAAAGTACGGAGAACAATTTTTTAAGGGTATGCCAACATATTCCTTACCTTTAATGATCAAAGAGTATCCCCGAAATACAAGAACGTTTGCGCTTATTATGGAAGATAAAGATGCGATACCTCCTACTGGATTTTCTTGGATACACTGGTCTGCTGCTAATATAACAAGTGATTTACTAGAAGAGAATGCGAGTATCAATACCAAAGCTTTCGTCCAAGGTACGAATAGCTGGTCTAGCGCTTTACTTGAAAAGCCGCTAGGGAAATATGAAGCCGCCAAGTATGGTGGGCCAATGCCTCCTGATAAGCCTCATACCTATGAAATACATATCTTTGCATTAGATCGTTCATTGGATTTACAGGATGGTTTTTATGTGAATGAGCTCTATAAGGCGATGGAAGGACATATTTTAGCTCATCATACGCTGAAGGGCATCTATTATAATTAAGAAGGAAAGAGGGAGCACGGCTCATTTGTGAGTGGTGCTCCCTCTTTCCTTTCTAAAAAATTTTAAAGAGCAGTTTAGAGTAGATTTGTACCAAGGATACCTGCAATGATCATGATAGCTCCAATAATATGATAATACTCTAAGTGCTCTTGTAGAAAGATGACTCCTGCAATCATAGAGATCAAGGTAGCTAAATTACCAAATACACTCATTTTGGATGCCTCAATCTTCGATAATACGTAATTGGATAGCCAGGAAGTTCCTAGCGAGGACAGTACCCCTAAGTACAAAATCGAGACAAGAAAGATCGGATCTGATAGGGGCTGAAAGTATTCATGAATCGTGCTATTCATGCCATGGCGTATGAGTGCGAATAAATTAAAGGTAAAAAAAGCAATGGTAAGCATGAGAAAAGTCAATTCTAGTGGTTTAAATTTTTGGGTTAAAGGTCGGGCTAATACGCTGTAGCCAGCAAAGGAAAGAGAAGAGAGAAAGAGTAGTGAGGTTCCTAGCATCTGCTGGGTTTCAAAATAAGCACCTTTCATGATCAAAATATAGATAACCCCTGCTACGGATAGCGCAAGGGAAAAATTTTGTAAATAATTATTTTTTTCTTTCAAGAAATAAGAGGCTAAAAACATTGTGAGAACTGGTGTAGATGCTAAAATAATACCGGCTTCTGAAGAGGTGGTATACACCAGTCCTGTGATTTGAAAACCGAAGAACAGCGCTGGATATAAAAGTGCCAAAGGGAGAATTTGTACGATATCTTTTTTTGTAAAGCTTAAATGAATTTTACCAAGCAAGAAAGGAACCAAAATTGCCAGAAAAGAGGCGGTGAAACGATGAGCAAGAGTGTCGATGGGATCAGAAACTGTCAACGCTAATTTTACGAAGAGAAAAGAGAAACCTATAATAAAGGCGTATAACACAGCTGCTGCATAAGCGACTTTTTTATCTCCATTGTCATCCATTGAAGAAACCTCCAATTTTACTTGCTAACTCTACTATACTGGATAGAAGTCCGTCTTACAATGCAAATACGATCTTTCTATAAATTAGAATTGTCAAACGATAATAAATTTATTATTTGACAATAATTATTATTATCGTTATAATGTGGATAAGAAGTAGCAGTAAAACATAAATAAAAATACTAGCCTCCGCGAAAAATGGGAATTTGGATCTGCCTTGTACAGAGACATCCTGTACACGCAGGAGGTTTTTTGTCATCAAGATTACTTTAACCTATGCAAGAAGTATTTAAAACAATTCTGATTTTGAAAAAATTCTAACATGATGTAAGAGGCAATCGGATAGATGTCTCTCATTCAAAATAAACAATGAAGAGATAAGAAGGAAAGGAGAGAATATAAGATGAAACAATTAACTGTAAAGAATATTTTATTACTGAGTTTACTATTCGTATTTGGAGTAGCAGGAGCTGCCTGGGCTAGCGAAACATCTCCAACTAATTTAACGACAGAGCAGTGGAGAGGACATAGTTTTACCTTTCTTGCTTTGCCAGCTGATAAGCAAGCTGCTGGATACGAATTTTTTCCGGTGGATCAGGCAGAGCGTGGATTCCAAGGGGATCGTACAGTTCGCATCTCCTATGATGGTTATGTTGGGAAAGACGTAATTGTTACAGAACTTATAGCCTTTCCAGCCGGCTATAATCAGCATGAATATCTGGTTTATCTAACAGTAAAGGACACAGGGGAAAAATTGGTGGGCCGCACGATGCGTGGTCAATTAGAGGGAGTGGTATTAACAGCTGATCTGGTCAATGCCAAAGAACAATTCTTGGGAAAAGTAGTTTATCCTAAGTTTAGAGAGCTGTCTGGTGTATATGTACCCAATGTAAACACAATGTCAGCAACAGTGCCAGCTTCAATTGGCGGACCAGCCACAGTGGTTGATGTGTATACGGGGAATCAATCTCAAGATCCGATTTGGTTGGTTCTTTCTATAAATGGAGAAAAGGCAATTTTGCCTATTGCTTACAGCTGGACCAATATACCAGTAAGTTCTTGGACAGAAATTCCGCCATGGCAAGAGGCTTTATTTACTGAGGATCCAAGAATAAGCTTTGGCTGGTCCCTAGATGCGTGGAATAAGATTGAAAGCGGTATTGTAGAGGAAGGTATGACGAAAGAACAAATACGCCTTAGCTGGGGGAAGCCTGTTCGCATGGAAGACGATGATATGAGTTGGATATACGGTACAAAAAAACTTGGCTTTACTGGCGATGTATTACACTCGATTGAAACGGTAGAGTAGGTCTTTCGTAACTCGCAATCGAAAGACGAAATGAAAAGATTGGGGGAATACGGAGTGGAAAAACGTAATATGTATTTAGAAAAGATTGAGGCTAATATAGACAAATATAATGATAAATTGGCTGATTTTAAAATAAGAGTTACTGAGGTTCAGTCAGATCTGAAATCCGAATATCTTTTGCAAGTGGATAACCTTGAAAAAAAGAGAGATGAGTTTGTGGAAAAATACGGACAAATTAGAGAAACTAGTGAACATGCGTGGGAAGATGTAAAAGAAGGTACTGAAAAAGCATGGGCAGAATTAGAGGATTCAATTGAGAAGGCGGTTTCTCGATTTAAGTAATCCAGATGACATAAGTAGAGACGTTTCAGTTAAATTTCATTAGCGAAAGAAGTTAAGCTTCTTTCGCTAATGAACAAGAGGGAGGGGGTAAGTATGCTTTGGTTTTTAATTATTGGAGTTATTGCGGGCTGGTTAGCTGGTAATCTTACAGAAGGCAGAGGATTTGGCTTAATTGGAGATTTAGTTATAGGGGTTGTAGGCTCTTTTATCGGTGGGTTCTTGTTTAGTCTTTTGGGTCTAAGTGCTTATGGAACCATTGGTGAAATTATAACGGCAACAATAGGGGCGATTGTACTATTATGGATTATGGGGCTGGTTCGGTAATATATAAATAGATTGTAAATATGAAGCCGGTAAAATGGAATTGAAAATACCCTATAGGAATACTCATATAAAAAGCTGATCCCAAACATCGGAATCAGCTTTTTATATGAGTATTATGACCGAAAAGACTATTTTAAGGCGCAAGCTATATTTTAAACTGATGGACGGATTGCTGCAGGTCCCCTGCTAAATGGGCTAATCCTTGGCTGGAAGAAGAGATTTCCTGCATAGCTGCTGATTGTTCTTCGGTTGCAGCAGAAATATTTTGTGTTTGCCCTGCAATATCGCGACTAATGCTATTAACTTCTTGGGCAGCAGAAAGTACTTGTGTGCTATTTGTGACTAAGCGCTCAAGTTCGGTTGTTGTTTCTTTAGAAATAGCGGCAATATCTTGAACCTGCTGCTCAATTTCTTTAAATGCTTTGCCAGCTTTATTGACGGCATCCATACCTTTTTGTGCTTCGGATGTACCAGTAGTCATGGATTGAACTGCATGCTCAGTTTTTTCTTGTATATCATGAATCAGCTCTGCAATTTCTTCAGTAGCGGCTTGTGATTGCTCGGCTAGTTTTCGGACTTCTTCGGCTACTACGGCAAAACCGCGACCTTGCTCTCCGGCTCTGGCAGCTTCAATAGCAGCATTGAGAGCGAGTAAATTCGTCTGTTTTGCTATATTAGAGATTGTTTCCATAATCATTCCAATTTCTTTTGAACGATACCCTAATTCAGTTACTACATTAGAAGAAGCGTTGACTGTTCGTTGGATTTGATCCATTTGCGTTATTGCTTCTCTTACATCGTGGCTACCCTCGGATGCGGCTTGAGCTGCCTTATCTGTGATATCGGATGCCTGTTTGACATCGTTTGCACTTTTTTGTGCACTAGCGGTAATTTGTTCAGCTAAGGCAAGAGTAGTAGTAGATGTTGCGGTTTGTTTTTCTGTTCCTTGGGACGTTTGGTAAATGGATGCAGAGACTTGGGTGGCAGCCTGAGCTGACTGTTCAGCATTTGCGTTTAGTTCTTCTGCAGAAGAGGCTACCTGCTCTGTAGCCTCAGCTATTTTCCGCATAAGTGATCGTAAATTTATAGTCATTTTTTCAAAACTTTGTGCTAAACGGCCAATTTCGTCATTGGTTTCAAATCCAAGTGAGGTAAGAGTAAGGTCCCCTTCGGATATTTTAGTAGCTTCCACTACTAACGTTTCAATGGGATGTAATGTTTTGAAAAGATATCGCCAAGCAATTAGGCCAACAATGAGTAAGCCGAGGCACAGCGAAGCAATCATCCATGCGACTGTCGAGTAAAAGCCAATACGAAATTCAGCTGTAGGTAATGTTACTATTGCAAGCCAGTTTGTATTTTTTATTGGAATTGCCAGCATCATAGAGTCAATATTTGCAATATCTGTGTCGTTTATTAAATGTCCAGGCTGCTCCTTGAAGCGTTTCATTAAGTTCTCAGGAATCTTTTTTTGCTCTTTAATAATCTCTTTGTTGGTATGAGCGATTAAAGTTCCATCATCAGCTGCAATGGCGACGACCCCTGAAAATGCTACTTTTACTTCAGCTAAAAAATTCTGCAGGGTATCTAAGTTGACTGCTTGCAGTACCATTCCAGTAAGTTGATTGTTCACTGTTATCGGTTGGGTGAGAATAATAGAGGGAACTCCAGTTACTCGATTGATAATAATATCGCTAAGCTGAGATTTCTGGGTACTTATGGTATCTTTAAAAAACTTTCGATCTGATAAATTATCACCGATTACTTTAGCATCGTAGGGAGAAATAGCAATTCGAATTCCTTTTGTATCCAGAACATTCAATCGGTCAATACCCCAGGAGACTCCATAATAGGTATTGATTTTAGATTGTATTTGCGCAGGATTATTAGATTGTAGATCACTATCAACACCATAGGATTTTCCGCTTTTTGCAAAAGCCTCAAAAAGGTCTTCTACTTGACTTGCAAGCTGTTCCGTTTGATTATTCATGGCTAACTCCGTACTGCTCAGTGTTTGCTTATATAGCATATAAATTCCTGTACTGCCAACGATGATTCCTGATACGAGCAGGGCAGCCACGAGTAAAAGGAGTGTTTTTGTTTTAATTGACATCCTTTTCCCTCCTAGTCTAGTATAACTTTAAAATTGTAACCAATTTTTAAATTGGCACTGCGTTGTGCCGCATATATTATTGCCGAAGAATAAAATGCAAATGATCATATGTATGGCTGGATTACAATTTTACATAACTATAGATATATGACGTTTTATCTAATAATCCTTCTTAGGGAGGAAAAATATGTATCTATGAGTCAGTAGAGAGGTATGCAAATGATACAAAAGAAAGCTAATGTGCAAAAGACATTAGCTTTCTCTGTAATATTAACTTTCATTGCTAATAAAGCAAAGCAATCTCTTAAAATAAGAGAGATTATTTTATCAATCCTACGGACTTCATGACAGTTGAGATGCTTTGGCAACTATGCTGAAGTTTTTTTATTTCCTCGTCGGATAGGGAGACCTCAATGCGTCTTTCGATACCTTCTTCTGTAATGAGGCAGGGAAGACTCAAGGCAACATGATTTAAACCATATTCTCCTTGGAGAGTGGTAGAGACAGGAAAGATACTACGTTCATTAAATAGAACGGCTCTGGCAAGATGACAAGCTGCCATTGCAATACCAGAATTCGTGCAGCCTTTAAGATTGAGAACATCATAGGCGACAGAGATAACACTAGCAGCAGTCTTTTCTAGATCTAGAGACTCATCAGGCTGGAAATAGTTGTCTAGCTGATTGTAAGGAACTCCAGCGATATTGACAAGGCTCCAAGCTGGGAATGCGGAATTACCATGTTCGCCAAGCATATAACCATGGATATTTTTAGGATCTACTTTATACTTATTTGCTAGAATACTTCTAAAACGTGCCGTTTCAAGGGTTGTTCCAGTACCAAAGATTTTATTCTTAGGATAACCAAAGAAGTTTTGCGCATAATAGACCATAATATCCAAGGGATTGGTGATCATGATGATAACAGCATCTTTGGTATATTGGGTGATGGAGGTCATTACATCCTTCATCACTTCTACATTTCTGCCAGCAAGCGTTAGGCGATCAGGAATTTCACCTGGCAGAATACTAGGGCCGGCAGCGATGATAATCACTCGTGCATCTTTGCACTCTTCAAACGTTCCAGCATGGATATTTACGTTTGTGCCAGTGGAAAAAGGGATTGAGTGTGTGGAATCTAAGGCTTCACCTTGGGCTTTTTCACTGATAATATCGATTACAGCAATTTCGGATACAAAATTAAAGGATAATGCACAATTTAATACTGCCGAGCCTACATGACCCGTACCAACAATGACAAGCTTATTTTTGGTTGCATTCATAGATAAATTTCCTCCAGTTTAATTGATTTATTTATAATGATACAAACATTTTAATCCCGAGTTTTCTATAAGTCAAAAAAATAAGTTGCTTATACTTTTTTGACTTTATACTGTTATAGCTTGAGTTGGAGATTGTATGTGGAATCTTGCCATGAACTTTGGGAGGAATGATATTTTCGTTCAGCAAAGGTGACCCAGCCATCTTGCCTGATGAGTAAGAGTGTAGAAGACCGTGTTCCATATTCTGGACTTGCAATAAAAATCGGGGAGAGAGTACGTTCTAAATCCAAGCCAACCCCTGTGTTTGGCAGCAGATCATCAGCGGCTTTTTCTTCATTGGTCAGAATATGCCATAGATCGTCTTCGCAGACCTCCTCTTTAGTCAGGCATTGTATTAATTGCTGACGACCTTTTTCTAATTTAGGCCAGGGAGTGTTCAATAGATGATTGCAAAGTCCATGGACTCCAGGAACAATGGGATGTACTTGTCCTTGTTTGTTCCCATAATACCATAAGGAGTGTAGATCGCCAACAAGGAGATTAAAACCATTATACTGATCAGCTTGTTTACAGATATCTTCCAAATACTCCTGGGGTGATTGCTGATTCTTGAGATAATTGGCAACTAAATGTCCTCTAGAGAGTGGATTTACTGTATGCTGGCTAGGGTCTCGATAATTGGTTAGGGCTGCAAAGCGTCCATGAACAGTGATTCCCATCCAAGTACCAAGTTCTTTTAAATCCCTTCCAGCTAGAATATCAGGTTGATCCGACCAATAGTGGGCTGGGGATGTGGGACGAGAATAAAACTCATCTCGATTTGCAGCAATAATCAAAGGATAGTTGGGATGATATTTGTAAGCAAATAGAATTAAGCACATGTTAGCAATGACCTCCCTTTATGTTAAGGTTCTCCAAAAAAATACCTGGCACCTTCAAGATAAATATAAAAAAATCCCAAGGAAATATTGTATTTTTGCCAGTAGGAATTCAAGCTGGTATTGTATTGGGAGAATTAACAAATACTAGCCATTAAAGATAATGATCTTTTTAAATAAACTGGGAGGAAACGGAATGAAAAAATTTATTTGTACAATTTGTGGATATGTTCACGAAGGGGAAGAAGCGCCTGACAAATGTCCAATTTGTAAAGCTGGTAAAGAACAGTTTAAAGAAATGACTGGAAAATTAGCTTGGGCAGATGAACATCGCATTGGCATAGGAAAGGATATACCTGGAGAAATTGTTGAAGGATTACGTGCCAATTTTATGGGAGAATGTACAGAGGTTGGGATGTATTTGGCTATGTCCCGGCAGGCGGATCGGCAAGGTTATCCAGAAGTCGCAGAGGCTTATCGTCGTATTGCTTATGAAGAAGCAGATCATGCTGCTAAATTTGCCGAGATCTTAGGGGAGGTCGTTGTGGCAGATACCAAAGCTAACTTAACAGCAAGGGTAGAAGCAGAGTATGGTGCATGTGATGGCAAGAAGAAACTAGCGACATTGGCAAAACAGCATAATTTAGATGCGATTCATGATACTGTACACGAGATGTGTAAGGATGAAGCTAGGCATGGGTGCGCTTTTGCAGGCTTACTCGATCGATATTTTAAGTGAGGAGGAATTAACATGGCAAAAATCAATTGTAAAGTTATGAACTGTTCCCATAATCAATCGGGTGAATGTTATGCAAACTGTATTGATATTGTTGGCGGTTCTGCAAAAAAAGAATGTGATACCTGTTGTGGTTCATTTTTAGACAGCCGGCATTACTCTGAACTGACAAACAATACGTTAAGTATGGGCTCTTGTGATTGTTTAAAATGTACTGTTGCTGCTTGCAGCTATAATGACAATCGACTCTGTACGCTTGACCAGATTCAAGTGAGCGGAGAAAGAGTCGAGTTCTATACGCAAACGGAGTGTTCCAGCTTTCAGCAAAGAGAGTAGCAGGTAACTTAATAGGAAAAGAAACATCTACTTATAAGGATCCCCCAAATAAATGAAGCTCACTCTTATTGATGTATGAGTGAGCTTCATTTATTTTTTGCGCAGTATTAGTTTATTTTTCGCATTAAACGCATTCCATTTAATGTTACTAGAATAGATGAACCTGTATCTGCGAAAACTGCTAGCCACAAATTTGCTATACCGGTGAAAGTTAAAATAACAAAAATGACTTTCACTATGATTGAAAAACTGATATTCTGCTTAATGATGGATAGTGTCTTATTACTGAGTTTGATTACATAGGCTAGTTTTCCAAGATCATCAGACATCAGCGCAATATCGGCTGTTTCCAGAGCCGTATCTGAGCCCGCCACCCCCATGGCAACGCCAATTGTAGAGGCAGCCATTGCAGGAGCATCATTGACTCCATCGCCCACCATAGCAACATTTTGATAGTTAGTTAATAACTCATTTATAGTTGCAACCTTATCTTGAGGCAATAGCTCGCTATAGAGTGTATCAATGTTTAGTTCTTTTGCGATCGAGCCAGCTACTTGTCGATTATCGCCTGTCAACATGGCAATATGTTTTATGCCTGCTTCCCGAAGCTGTACAAGGGCATCCTTACTATTTTCCCGTAGAGTATCAGCCACTGCGATCATACCATGGAGGTTATCTTGGGTTCCAAGCAGCATAAGAGTTTTGCCTTGCTGCTGCAAATCGGTGATTTGTTTTTGATATGGAGATAAATCCAATCCCAAATCTTCAAACAAGCGTGGATTGCCGATAAATATAGTTTGGCTGTTTATATCGGCCTGTGCCCCTAGTCCTACCAAGGCTTTAAAATTGGTTACTGATCGTAATGTTAACCCTGCCGATTTTTCTACAATTGCAACAGCCAATGGATGTTCAGACCATTTTTCAATAGAGGCTGCAGTGGTTAAAACATCTTCTTGACTGCTGTTTATAGAAATAATATCTGTAACTCGGGGATGGCCATGAGTTAAGGTACCCGTTTTATCAAAGGCGATGGCCCGTATGGTGCCCATTTGCTCTAGGTAGGCGCCACCTTTAATAAGAACACCATTTCTCGAAGAGTTACCAATAGCTGAAACGATAGACACAGGTGTGGAAATAACCAGAGCGCAAGGGCAAGATATAACAAGAAGAACCAAACCTTTGTAGAACCACGGAGAGAATGGCTGATTGAAGAGCAGCCAAGGTACGACCATGATTCCAGCAGCAATTGCTAATACTGCTGGTGTATAGTATTTTGCGAACAGATCAACAAACTGTTGGGAGGGAGCCTTCTGTGACTGTGCTTCTTCAACCAAATGCATAATCTTGGCAAGAGTAGAGTCGGTAGCAATTTTAGTAACTTCAATTTCTAATGCACCATGTTCGTTGACGGTGCCCGCATATACCCCGTCCCCGATTGTTTTTTCTACCGGTAAGGATTCTCCTGTAATTGTCGCTTGGTTCACAGCAGATGTTCCGTTTTTAACAATACCATCCATAGCAATACGTTCACCAGGCTTTACGATAATGTGATCGCCAATCACTATTTCTTCTACAGGTAACTTTTGTTCCAGTCCATTACGCACAACTAAAGCTTCCGCTGGAGCTAATTCCATAAGAGCTCGGATCGATTGTCTTGTTTTATCCATTGTATAGGTTTGGAGCGTGTTGCCAAAGGAAAACAAAAAAGCAACTGTTGCCCCTTCTCCCCACTCTCCTATGGCAAAAGCTCCAATAACAGCTACTGTCATCAGAAAATTCATATCAAAAGTAAGGGATCGCATGCTGTAAAAGCCACTTTTCGCGGTGCTGTATCCGCCGATAATGGCAGCTAGAACATATAAGGGAACAATGAAGATATCACCAATAGCCAGCCAATCAAGGATCATGCTGATTGCTAGTATAATTCCGGAACCTATTGTAGCTTGGGTTTTAGGATTGTTCCACCATTCCTCCTGGATTTTGGCATGTTGTATCGATTGGGTATTCATTTCTGCTTTGTAACCTACTTGTGAGACTGCCTGTATAATAGCAGAATCGGTAGTTGCATGCTCTACCGTTAATTTTGCGGCAGCAAAGTTTACATTTGCTGAGTGCACTCCAGTAAGAGTGGAGAGATGTTTTTCCAGCTTATTAGCGCAATCACCGCAATCAAGTCCAGAGACGGTAAAGACAGACTTATGAAATTGGGACTGTTGATTAATAGCGTTTATTAGACTGGCTTTATATCCAAAACTGCTAACGATTTTTGCAATTTCCGCAGCTTGAATTATAGTATGATTATGCGTCACTTTCATCTTTGCAGTAGCAAAGTTGACCTTCACGTCCAGAATACCTTCTTGCTTTCTGAGACCTTTTTCCAATTTAATAGCGCAGTCTCCACAGTCGAGTCCGGTAATGGTAAAGTTATTTACGCTAATATCACTTTTAGCAGTAGCTGGAGCAGCTGGGTGTGAACAGCAATCGCAATGCTCTTCAATAGCATCGGCTTCTTCATCTAGGTGTCCCGTATGATTCCTATCAGCATCAGTGGGAGAATCCTCTGGCGAGCAGCAGCTGCAGGATGGTATTTCCGGCTGTGTCAATGCTGCACTGGATTCAGAGCAGCAGCTATCGTTACAGGAATGTTTTGTCTCCCCTATGAATTGAGTTTTATTTGCCATGGTCTCACTCCTATCGATGTTTAATATGGTCGATACCCTGAGAGAGTAATGAACGGACGTGTTCGTCATCTAAGGAATACCAAGCCATTTTTCCCTCACGGCGGTACCTAACAAGTCGAGCGTTTCGTAAAAGCCGCAGCTGATGAGAAACGGCAGACTGGCCCATTTCGATCACTGCTGCAATATCACATACACACAGCTCCCGTTTGCTTAAAACTTGTAGTATTTTCACTCTGGTGGTATCACCAAGTAATTTAAAGATTTCAGCGACTTGCTGTGCTTCATTGTCAGAAATCGATTCTTTTTTAGCTAGACAAATAGTCTGTGGATGCTCACAGAGCTGCTCACAAATATCGTCAGGACATTCTTTTGTTTGCAAATTCTCACTCCCTAACATATGAACATATATTCATATGTTGTATTATAAATTATTTATATGAGAAGTCAAGCTTAAATGTGACAATTAAAAAATAAAAGCATTAGTAAACTCCATGGATAATTCCATGGAGTTAGTTTACGATTGCAGTATATCGTTCTTTAACAGGAATGTGAGGTAGAGGAAAATACATAGGGACGCAACATTCGTGAACGGAAGTGTAAAGTACTTTCATTCCTTTTCCCAGTTTACGAAAGCCGAATTTTTGATAGAAGGCTACTGCCTCTGGCAGAGCGAATAGGGTAATCAATTGTACTCCTACTAGCGTTTGAATCTTAAATATTTTCTGGATCGTATGATTAAAGATTGCTTGCCCGATGCCCAGATATCGATAGTGATCGTCAATGCATAACGCTGCCACTTCTATAGATGGACAGAGGCTTATTATTTTTCTTCCTTTAACTTTTAACGATGAGCATTTTGTTGAACAAAACCCTACTAGCTGATTTGCATTACTTTCAAAAAATAAGGTAGTGCATGTGTTGCCTTTTTCTTCATAAAGAAATGCGTCAGTTTGTAAAAATTGTAATAGTGGACCATACGCAGAATTAAACCCCATAATTTGCGGTTGATATTCATAAGATAAGGGCTTATGAATTAACGTATAATTTGAATTTAACGTATCAATTTTAAGAGGATCAGCTAGTAGAGAATGATCTCGAAACGACTTCAGAATAGTGTTGCTTTCAATGAGAGGATCTTCCAATATGAAAATAGATGATTGACTATCGACCCATTCAATGATTCCCCCGGGGATGACTGTCATTTCCCAAGTATCGTGACTACTGATCAGATCTTCATTACTCATGCAATCACCGCCAATTAAACTTACGAGAACTGATATATTATATGCTACATAAACAATATACGTAACACCGAATGCAGAATTTTTGAGTGAATATTCCTGGAAGAGATATCTTCTATTGGATGGAGCAGGAATATTGTCTTTTTGTGGGAATACATTCATATAGGTTATTCATAAATCAGATAAGGAATCAGTCAAGTGGTAAATATGGGAGGGAGTCAAATGTCGGAGGTAGTAGATAACAAGGAAATGGACGAAATTCTACAGAAATATGGATATGAGAAAAGCTGTATCATACCTATATTGCAGGAGACACAAGCAAAATACAGATATCTGCCCAAGGAAGCCTTTTCTTATCTTTCAGAAAATTTAGGAATCAGCACGGCCAAAATATATAGTATAGCTACTTTTTATGAAAATTTTTCTCTAGAACAAAAAGGAAAATATGTAATAAAAATATGTGATGGAACGGCGTGCCATGTGAGAAAATCCATCCCGATATTGGAACGATTAAAAAGTCAGCTTGGACTTACGGAAGCCAAGGTAACAACGGATGACCTTATGTTTACCATTGAAACCGTTTCCTGTCTTGGGGCGTGCGGTCTAGCACCTGTGCTTACCGTAAATGATCAGGTATATCCTGCCATGACGCCGGATAAAGCACAGGAACTTCTTATGAGGCTTAAGGAGGAAGAATGATGTTTTTAAACAGAGAAGATTTTAAAAATGCTTGTACAGCATATACCGATTCACTTAGTATGCAAATAAAAAAGATCTTGGTATGTGCCGGAACGGGTTGTGTGGCCGGTGGGGCCATTGAGATTTATGAGCAATTGATAAAATCCAATGAAAAGTATAATGTACCTTGTACGGTGACCTTAGAGAAGGAGCCTCATGACAAATCGATAGGAATCAAAAAGAGCGGATGCCATGGTTTTTGCGAAATGGGCCCGCTGGTACGAATAGAACCGCAGGGATGGTTATATATAAAAGTAAAGCCAGAGGACTGTGCTGAGATTATAGAAAAATCAATCATTAATGAAACCTTTATTGAGCGTTTGGCTTATAAAAAAGAAGGAGTGATGTATCCCACGCAAGAAGAGATTCCTTTTTATAAAAAACAAACTAGGCTTGCACTTGAACATTGTGGGCATATTGATGCCACATCGATCAATGAATACTTGGCAATTGGGGGATACGGAGCATTTACAAAAGCCTTATTCGATATGAGTCGGGAAGAGGTTGTAAAGGAAATTGATTTATCCAATTTACGAGGGCGGGGAGGCGGCGGATATCCTACAGGCCGTAAATGGAAGCAGGTAAAGGGGCAGAATTCCAGTGTAAAGTATATTGTCTGCAATGGTGATGAGGGCGATCCTGGCGCATTTATGGATCGGAGTATCATGGAAGGAGACCCTCACAGGGTACTGGAAGGAATGATGATTGCTGGCGTAGGCTGCGGATCATCGGAAGGTTACATCTATGTACGGGCGGAATATCCCCTTGCCGTTAGCCGACTGGAAACAGCAATTTGTGAAGCAAAAGAGAAGGGACTTCTTGGACGGAATATACTAAGCTCAGGTTTTGACTTTGATATAAAAATATGTAAAGGCGCAGGAGCATTTGTTTGTGGCGAGGGAAGTGCTCTTACTGCATCAATTGAAGGTAAGCGGGGAATGCCAAGAGTTAAGCCTCCTCGAACGGTTGAACATGGTCTTTTTGATAAACCTACTGTCCTTAATAATGTAGAGACTTTTGCCAATGTTCCATTTATTATTCACAGGGGAGCTAAGTGGTATAAAGCCATAGGACCGGAGAACAGTCCGGGAACAAAGGCTTTTGCTCTGACAGGAAATATCGAAAATACAGGTCTTATTGAAGTTCCAATGGGGACCACCCTTGGTGAGGTGATATTTGATATTGGCGGCGGAATGCGAGGAGGTCATGATTTCAAAGCGGTTCAGATAGGCGGACCTTCCGGTGGATGCCTGACCAAAGAACAGCTTGATCTGCCTTTAGATTTTGATTCCCTTAAAAAGGCGGGAGCGATGATCGGATCTGGTGGGCTAGTGGTAATGGATGAGCATACATGCATGGTAGAAGTAGCAAGATTCTTTATGAATTTTACGCAGAATGAATCTTGCGGCAAGTGCATACCCTGCCGTGAGGGGACGAAACGTATGCTTGAAATCCTGGATCGTATCGTTTCTGGGCAAGGTGCTATAGAAGACTTAGATATGTTATTGGAGCTTGCAGACACGATTTCATCGACGGCACTGTGTGGTCTGGGAAAAACTGCAGCATTGCCTGTTGTCAGTACCATTCGAAACTTCAGAGAAGAATATGAAGCTCACATCGTAGAAAAGAGATGTCCGTCAAGAACTTGCCAAAAATTAAAAAGAATCTATATTGCTGCAGAATTTTGCCGTGGCTGTTCAAAATGTTCCAGGTTATGCCCGGTGGGGGCAATTAGCGGCAAATTAAAAGAGCCGTTCTTGATAGATCCGGATAAATGCATAAAGTGCGGTGCATGTATAGAGTCATGTGCCTTCAAAGCAATCAAGGAGGCATGACACAATGAATACAGAATTTATGGTAATTGATAATATGCCCGTAGAAATAAATGGAGAAAGAAATATCCTGGATGTAATCAGGAAGGCGGGAATTGACCTTCCAACTTTTTGTTACTACTCGGAGTTATCCGTTTATGGCGCCTGTCGTATGTGCGTGGTAGAGGATCAGTGGGGTTCGATTCAGGCGGCATGTTCGACACCACCCAAGGCTGGTATGGAGATTCGCACGAATACGCCAAGGCTGAGGAAATATAGAAAGATGATTCTAGAGCTGCTGCTTTCCAATCACTGTCGTGACTGTACAACCTGTGAGAAAAATGGAAAATGCAAGCTACAGGAGCTGGCGCAGCGTTTTGGCATAAAACAGGTGCGATTTCACAACACTTCGGAAGATTCCGAACTTGATACCTCTTCTCTCTGCATTGTTCGGGATAAAAGCAAATGCATATTATGCGGTGACTGTGTGAGAATGTGCAATGAAGTGCAGAATGTGGGAGCTATCGATTTTGCTTTTCGCGGATCAAAGATGTGTGTAAGTACAGCATTTGACGAGCCTCTAGCCAATACCAAGTGTGTAGGCTGCGGCCAGTGTTCTGTTGTCTGTCCCACAGGTGCTATCGTTGTTCGAAATGACACAGCGAAACTCTGGAAGGAATTAAGTGATAACAATACAAAAGTAATTGTACAGATTGCTCCTGCAGTAAGGGTAGGCATCGGAAAAGAACTTGGTTTTTCCGAGGGGCAAAATGTGATGGGCAGGATTGTTGCTGCTTTAAGACGGATTGGCTTTGATGAAGTGTTCGATACATCTACAGGTGCGGATTTTACCGTGTTGGAAGAAGCAGAAGAGTTTAGTAAAAGATTGCTAACTGGAGACAAGCTGCCTCTATTCACCTCTTGTTGTCCTGCCTGGGTAAGGTATGCTGAACTGAATTACCCTCAGCTGCTCAAAAATATATCTACATGCCGCTCTCCAATGCAGATGCTGGCATCCATTCTGAAAGAACATCATAGGGATGATGAAAAGAGAGTCGTTGTTGTTGCAGTTATGCCTTGTACAGCCAAAAAGCAGGAAGCAGCACGAGATGAATTTAAAGAAGACGGTGTCCCCTACGTCGATTATGTGATCACTACGCAAGAGCTGATCCATCTCATTAAAGAAGCGAACCTTATTTTTTCTGAAATAGAACCGGAAGCTGTGGATATGCCTTTTGGAACCACTAGTGGTTCTGGGATCATTTTTGGCGTAACCGGAGGGGTCACTGAGGCAGTAATTAGACGGCTTTCCGATGATAAATCAGCATTTGGGCTGCGAGCAATTGCCTTTACAGGTGTACGGGGTATGCAGGGCGTAAAAGAAGCAAGGATTGATTGTAATGGACGTGAGGTAAAAATTGCAATTGTCAGCGGTCTAAAAAATGCGGATGATCTAATCAGAAGCATACAAGCAGGCGAAAAACAATATGATTTTGTTGAAGTGATGTCTTGCCCTGGAGGCTGTATCGGGGGAGCGGGACAGCCGGTTACCAATAGAGATGGAAAGTATAATAGAGGAGCAGGACTCTATAATGCGGATCGGATGAGCAATATAAAACGATCGGAAGAGAATCCGATTATAAAAGAGCTTTATGATGGCATGCTAAAGGATAAGGTGCATAAGCTGCTTCATGTGAATTACCTCAAATAAGATGCACGTTGTGTTTCAATAAAAGGGTTCTGATAAGGGAACAAACAGAAGGATCAGTTAGGATCAATTTCTGTTTGTTCTTTTTTGTCTCGAAGACTAACGCTGTTTGTAGCAATAATAATTGATGATATCTTGTGAAATGACTAAGTGAATTCCAGGTGCCCAAGTGGGAAGAAGGAGAGAGGGGGATTCAATCCCCATGATCTGTCCTAGGGTATTAAAAACAGAATTGCAGTTTTTTTTGTAAAAATGTTCCCACAAATTAGGGTAACGCAGCTGTAATGCATTGATAGCAGGAATTGCATTGACTGCTGCTTGCCATCGTTCATTGATCTCTGCTTTATCACCTGTAATGCAGGATGTTATTGGCTGATTAAACTGCAAAGACCAAGATATTCCAGCGTCACGAAATACTTGTAAATGATCTGAGGAGCTTCCGATCGCTTTGGTTGTTTTGGATTTTATATTAAATGCCAGGCCATGAAGCTGATCTGTTACCCTATGATTGGAATTCGATAATGCCCAGAAGTTATGGCTAAATGGAGTATAGGGAATCAGAAAAGCACGTGCCTGAATATTCCATTGATGACTGCTCATTTATGCTGCTTCACCTTCTTTGTTTCTATATAGGTGTCAGTATTTAATAGAATTTTGGAGGAATCGTACTTCGTTAGAGTTTGATTTCTATAGGTTAGTATATACGGACTTTAAAATATATTACTATCTTATTTTTAGTATTTTCATTGGTATAGTATACATCACGTTGTGGATGGTGGAAGATGATTCTGAGACCAAAGGAATCTAGATTATAATGATTAAAATATTGTATTTTATCATTTAAAATAGAAGTAGGTGCTCTTTTTGATTAGTTTTGTATGTTTCTGGGCCAGGATTATGAATAGTAATGTAATTACATTACTATTCATAATCTCAGATAATAGTGTTTATAAGGAGTATATATGTAAAATTTGTAACTGGCACGATAGTTGCATATATTTATAGGTGAAATAAAATCTGGAGGAGATGTGAGCATGAAAGAAAAAGTGACAATCCTTTGCTGCTGCGGAGCAGGCATATGTACATCCAATTACTTAAAAGAAGAAATTGAAGATCGAATCAAACAGGAAGGTCTAAAAAATGTCAAAATCGTTTTATGCAGAGTGAGTGATGTAGACGAAGCGATCAGCGGGGCTGACTTACTTGTTACAACTGTGGAAATGAAGGCAGCATACCCCGTGCCAATGATAAGGGCTTTAGGCATCATGTTAGATGATAAGGCTGCAAAAAAAGCACTGGATCAAATTGTGGATGAAGTGAAAAACATTATGCAAAAATAAATGGTTCTGATAGCTGGATTTAGATTTTTTAAGATATTGTGATGGTAAAGAGAATATGTATGGAGGGTGAAAAATGGAATTTATAAGTTCAATTACCAGTGGGCTGTCTGCGTTCTTTAGATTTGATTCAACCGTCACTATACTGGGTATTATTATTGCAATCTCTCTGCTTGTGAAAGTACCAATCAAGAAAGCTGTACTCGGTGCTTTGAAAGTTTCTATAGGGCTTACAGGTCTATTCTTAATTGTAGATTTGATACAGACCGCCATGGTAAATCCAATAAGCAATATGATCTCTTTGTATGGCATTAATAAAAGTATAGTAGATATTGGCTGGGGTTCTGTCGGATATGCTTTTGGCAATACATATGGTTATTTTGGAGTACTCGTATTTTTAATCGTAAATATAATATTAGTTTCCGTAAGATTTACCCAGACCATCTATGTTGATGTTTTTAATACATGGAGAGCGATGCTTCTGGCAGGAATGATCGGTGTTACGACCGGCAACTTTTGGATTGCCACGTTTGCTGTTGTAATCTTTCTCATCATTGATGTAAAAGCTGCAGATATTGCGGCGCCATATATAGAAAAAATCAATAATTTTCCTCCTGGAGGCTCATGGCCTCATGGCAGTCACTTTTCATTTCAGGCATGCATTGCTATACCAATTGAATGGGTTTTGAGAAGAATACCCATTATCAAGGATATTAATATTAAGGCCGAAACAATTGAAGAGAAATTTGGAATATTTGGAGAGACAACAGTCATGGGAGCAATACTGGGTATTGTAATTGGACTATTTAGCCAAGTCGGTATTATGCCTTCCTTGTTGCTTGGAGTAAAAATGGCAGCTGCATTTCTTCTTCTTCCGAGAATGGCGGCCATTCTGGTGGAGGGCTGGTTCCCGGTGATTAAAGCTGCAAGACAGATATTGGTAAGTAAGCTAAAACGAGATGATGTGCGTATCGCACTTGATTGTTCGACGGTTATTGGACATGCAGCAGTCGTCCCTACAACACTTATTATGTATCCGTTAGCATTGCTCATATCGGTCATACTTCCAGGCAATCAGATGATTTCATCCGTAAGCTTAATCATCGTTCTCTGGGAGAGTGCAGCGGTGAATGCGATCACAGAGGGAAACATATTTCATAACATTATCATATTATCCCTGATCGTTTGTCTCTTCTGCTGGGGAGCTACTTTCATGGCAGGTCCTATGACACATTTGGCGGTTTCCATGGGATATGATGCTGCTAAAGGTTTAGTGTCCAATTGGGATGCGGCAGGTACTCCTGGACTGGTTTTAGTATATGGATTGTTTTCTTGGATATTTGGTTTTTAACGCGCACATATAAATGAGTTTGTTATAGTAAGATTTCTTCATTTTGCAGCTATATAGCTGCAAATATGAAAAGATACGCTTATACATCCGACTTATAAGAGAAAATTCATGATAAGAAGATGCGTAAGCAGGTAGTCAGCTAATGTCAAAAGACTAGGAGGAGGGGAAATATGAGCAATGAAGCAGATACTATATTTTATGATGTAGTAATGTTAAGGAACGTAACAACAAAAGAAGCAGCAATACATTCTTTATCAGAGTACTTGCTAAAGAAGGGGCATGTCAATGAACATTATGAACATGCAACAATTGAAAGGGAAGATACCTATCCTACTGGTCTTCCAACCAAACCAATTGCTATAGCAATTCCTCATTCTAAACACGAGAATGTAATAAAGCAGTCGGTTGTACTGGGGATATCCGATCAGCTAATCGAGTTTTCTGAGATGGGAAATAGTGATTCCAAACTGAATGTTGGAATTCTGTTTTTACTGGCACTAAAGGGTGAAAATGGTCATATCAATTATTTGAAGAATATTGTTAATTATTGCAAGGTAGAAGAAAATATTGAAAAACTCTATGGTGTAAAATCGGCAGAGGAAGCGTTACAGATCTTTGTAGCTGAGATCGTAAATGCTGATTAAAGCAAAATAAGAGGAGGACGTTAGTATGAATAAAGATAAAAAAATAAAAGCATTAGTCGTGGGAGACGATTGGGTAAAAACAAAAGATCTGATTGAAGCTACCAAGCGTGTATTGGAAGGTTATGATTATGAAATCGATTCATTTGATCAAGTAATGGACAAACCAATGAGCAGAGAAAAAAAAGACGATATAGGCGATGACAGTGTTACCGAATATTGTGGGCATCCCCAAGAACTGATCAGCAGAATTGATGGTGTGCATTTACTGGTGGTTCATACATCTCCTGTTACAAAGCAAGTAATTGAGGCAGGCAAAGATCTAATTGCAATTGGCTGCTGCAGATCTGATGCTGTAAGTGTAAATGTAGATGCTGTTACGGATAAAGGAATTTATTTCTTTAATGCCCCAGGACGGTCCGTTGAACCAGTATCGGATCTTACGATCACTTTCGCTTTGGCGCTTTGCAGAAATATATTGAGAGCTGATCGGTACGTAAAAGAGGGCAGATGGGCAGGCGATCTCAATAGAGAAGTACCAAGCTGGGAAGAGTACGAAACCTTTAGAGGACTTACCCTTAAAAATAAAAAATTTGGCGTGGTTGGCCTTGGTAAAATAGGGCGGAAAGTCGCTGAGAAGGCAGCCGGACTTGGTATGGACGTACAAGTGTATGATCCGTTTTTAGATAAAAAGATATTAGGTGAGTATGGCACGGTATGTACTCTGGAGGAGCTGTTTGTAAACAGCGATTTTATAACCATTCACATTCCCCCCGTTGAATCAAACAGAGGCATCATCAGCAAAGAACTCTTTAATAAGATGAAACCTTCTGCATACTTCATCAATGTTGCAAGAGGAGAAATTATTGACGAAGAAGCGCTGATTGATGTATTGCAGAAGGGGAAAATAGCGGGAGCAGCCCTGGATGTATATTATACAGAGCCTTTGCCTGCGACCAGCCCTTTAGTCAAATTGGACAATGTGATTCTGACTCCTCATTTAGCAGGGCAAAGAAAAGATGTTTCAGAAGGGTCAGCCTCCATATTAGAAGGAACGATGAAGCCATTCTTCCAGGAAGACAGCCTTGCTACTTGCTTTAATTCCGCTGAAATTAAGAAAAATAAATAAGCGGCAGATATAAGTGCCTTAGAATAAAATATAGAGAAAATGAAGGTGAAAGTATGCTTACAGATATGAAAAGCATTCTGGCAGATGCCAAGAAGAAATCTTACGGGGTGGCAGCTCCTAATGCATGGAATGAAGATAGCATAAGAGCAGCAATCAGGACTGCCGAAAGAGAAAAAGCGCCGATCATCATTGCCCTTTATCCTGTAATGGCTGATATTTTTGAATTTGGCAAAATTGCCGTTGAACTGGCAAAGAACGCTTCGGTACCGGTTGCAGTTCATTTAGACCATGGACAAGAGTTAGAGCAAGTAGTGAAGGCGATACGAGCCGGCTTTACATCGGTTATGGTTGATCGTTCAACTTTGCCTTTTGACAAGAATGTAGAAGCCGTGAAAGAAATTGTTACGTTTGCTCATGCCGTAGGGGTAACAGTAGAAGCAGAATTAGGTCATGTTGGGCAGGGATGTGACTATACAGAAACCAAGGATCAAGGGCTTACAGACCCAAAAGAAGCAATTCAATTTGTAGAAATGACAGGTGTGGATTGCCTTGCGGTTGCTGTAGGAACTTCTCATGGTGTGTATAAAGGAAAGCCTGAATTGCAGTTTGATTTGCTGAGCAGGTTAAATCATGCAGTAGACGTTCCCTTAGTACTTCATGGATGCTCAGGCACAGGAGATGGAAATTTAAAAAAAGCCATCGGGTATGGAATAACAAAGCTTAATTTATATACTGATTTGGATATGGCGGGATATACTTTATTTCAAGAGTCCATAAAAGCAAAAGAAATAAGTAAAATAACAGAAGCCTGCAATCTTATGTTTAAAGGTTACTCTGATAAACTGGCACACTACATACAATGGTTTGGAGCAAGCGGGAGAGCCTAGTAATTTAATAGCGTATAAATTTCTTCTATTTTGAGATATGTAAGCTTACTCCTATCAGCTTACATATCTCTTTTAGAAAGTAGATAGTAGACGAATTTATTTTTACTGGGGTAACGATTGTAACTTAGTGTAAAAAAATGTGGAAAAATGTAATGATTTTTTGTGTATTCTAACCTGTATTTTTTAATTTGCGTTATAATAATGTCATTACATCACTATATTGATAAGGAGAAAAATATGGCGGAAGGCAACCAGGAAGGCATTACGGAATTAATTAAAAATGAACGCCCCCAAGAGCCATTAACGGATGAGCAAATATCACAAAAGTTATCCATCTTACGGGAAACCGTTACTAATATTAGAAAAAAATTGAATATCCCCAGTTCTCGAGACAGAAAAAGAATGAACGTGAAAAAGGCTGTAGATCTAATAACGACGAATAACTTGGATCTAACGATTGCAAGTCTTGTTGCCAAATTGAAACTGCAGGGATTTAAAGTAACTAGGGGCTATATCGGGGAGATCATAAATAGTGAATGCGATGAACGAACAACAAAAGAGTTACAGTCGCGTGCTGAAGAAAAAATGCAAATAGATAGCTTTCAGAATTTAACAGGTTATGATGGAAGTCTTACTAATAATATCAAACAAGGCAAAGCGTCGGTGTTATATCCGCCCTTTGGTCTCCCTACCCTGATTATTGGAGAAAGCGGGACTGGTAAAACCTTGTTTGCAGAATGCATCTATCAGTATGCAGTGCAGAAGAAAATAATAGAAGTGGATGGTCCTTTTGTATCACTAAACTGTGCTGACTACAGTGATAATCCTCAACTTTTACTGTCCATGCTATATGGATACAAGAAAGGGGCTTTTACAGGAGCAAATCAAGATACAGAAGGCCTTGTAGAGCGTGCCAATAAAGGAATATTGTTCTTAGATGAAATCCATCGCCTGCCTCCCAAAGGGCAGGAAATGCTATTTTCTATTTTGGATAAAGGAAAATTTAGGAGACTTGGTGAGGTTGTAAGCGACCGAAAGGCGCAAATTTATTTTATCGGTGCAACTACTGAGAATATTGAATCCTCCCTGCTTCTAACATTCCGAAGAAGAATTCCTATGATTATAGAACTGCCATCTCTAAAAGAGAGATCTATCAAAGAGAAGATTCAGTTGATTTACAGTTTCTTTCAAGAAGAATCAAATCGGACTCATTTAAAAATCTTTGTAAAGGCTAAAATTATGGAAGCCTTTGTTCAAAAAAAATATCTTGGTAATATAGGTCAACTCAAAAGTGAGATTCAAGTAACCTGCGCAAATGCTTATGTCGAGAAAATGAACAACAGCAGGGATGAAATTAATATTGGTTTTAATGAGATGTTGTATCATAATTTCTTTAGCAATAATACAGAAAATTCCGAAATGCAGGTGACGAAGCTCACAGTTACCTTTAAGGATATGCTATTCATTCCAAACACAACAAATAAGGGGGAGCACCTTGTTACTGCAAACAATAGTCATTACTCACTGCCAAAAGATATTTATGAAAAAATTGAAGAAAAATATTATGAATTGAAAAAAGCAAACGTTACATCCGCTGAAATAGAAAAAATCATTTGGAATTTTATATTAAGTAATTTTAGCATGATGGGAATTGATTCGAATAATGACAAGAATGTAACCTCTCTAGAGGAATTAAAATATCTTGTAGGTGAAAATATTGCTGTTGTTGTAAAAGAGTTTATTCAAAGGATTAAAAAAGATCATTCTCAATTACAGGTAAATGAGAAGGTTGCAATATACTTAGCGATTCACATCAGTGAAGCGATGAAAAGGATTAATTTTAAACAAGATATCATTAATCCCAATCTTATCTACATAAAAGAAAACCTCAAATCAGAATATGATATGGCATGCAGTCTGGTATATGATTTGGAGGCTATCAATAAAGTCAGGATTCCCGAAGGCGAAGTCGGGTTCATTGCAATGTATATTAATGAGCTGTTAAAACCCAGGAGCAGCAAAAGCAGGATCAATATCATTGTCATTTCTCATGGCAAAATAGCATCAGAGATGATAGCTGTTGCTAATAAAATGATGAATGTAGATTTTCCTATTGCTGTAGATATGCCTTTCAATGTGAATCCAATTAAGATCTTTGAGCAAATCATTGAAATTTCTAAAACCTTGGATAGTCAAAGTGGTATACTGTTTTTTGTTGATATGGGATCGCTGCTAAATGTTGGAGAAATCGTTGAAAAAAGAACTGGTATTAAAACTCGCACTATTGATAGAGTAGACCTTGTTTCTGTTATGGAAGCAATTCGAAAAGTATATATATCCGAGGAAACCCTTGATGACATTTATTACGATATAATGAATTCCAAACACACCTATCATATGGTGTCAACGAATCATTCGGATAAGCCCTTAGCTTTAATTGCTATGTGTCTTACAGGTCATGGAGTTGCTATAAAAATAAAAGAACTTTTAGCTGTAAATTACCCTCACATAAAAGTAATTTCCTTAAGCATATTAGAGGCTAACGTAAAGCAGGAAATACACAATTTAAAACAACAGTATACGATTCCAGCGATTATTGGTACGATGAATCCGTACATAGAAGGAATCAACTTTATACCCTTTGAAAACAATTTTACCCAAGACAAAAAGATGCTTCTAGATCAGGTATTAAAACAAAAGAATTACAATAGTCTTAAGAAGAGTTTTAGAGAAGATTTTATAATGATTGACTTAGCATGTGAAACAAAGCAGGAAGTAATTGAAACCATGAGTATGGTTCTTTTTAATAACGGTTTTATTAAAAAAGGTTATATAGATTCCGTATTTGAAAGAGAGAATATGAGTAGTACGTGTTTTAAGAAGAATGTAGCCATTCCCCATGGATTACCCTCATTTGTTAATGAAACTTCGATTATTTCTGCAAGGTTAAGCCAAGCCATTGAGTGGGATGACAGCAAAAATTTGGTCAATTTAGTATTTCTTCTTGCAGTAAAAGATGATGACATTAATATTATTAATGATTTGTTCAAATTACTTAAACAGAAAAATAATATAGATGAATTTCTAAAGGCAAAAAATCGTTTTGAATTTATTAAAGTTTTGTATAATTCATTTTCATAAATTCTGCATGGTAAAGCCTTTGATGAGGGCATTCGACAATATACAAAGGAGAGGGAATACAGATGATTGTTACATGCGTTACTATTTATGTAAAAGAACCGTTTATATCTAATTTTATTGAAGCTACTCTTGATAATCACAGAAATTCAATAAAAGAGGAAGGAAATCTTCGCTTCGATGTACTGCGGTGCACAAGTGATGAAACCAGGTTTTTTCTTTATGAAGCCTACTCCTCAGAGGAGGCTGCTGCAGACCATAAAAGGACAGCTCATTATTTAAAATGGAGAGATACAGTGGCCGATTGGATGGCACGACCACGCGCAGGAGTAGCACATTCTGTTATTGCTCCTCTTGCAGACTCTTTTTGACAAAGTGAAAGCAGTCTATAAAAAAAGGTCAAAAAACGGACGGGATAATCAGCGTAATTGAGAATCCTTAATGCTCATTATCCTCTTGCTTTTCAGGGTCCAATGGTTTAGCAGCTTTTGGCTGTAAAAGTTGCAGGTTCTTTATTCTCTCGGCTTTTTCATAATGAACGAAAATACCTTCTTGCCACATTTGATAAGCATATACTAAAACACCATCGGCAGTAGTAATTAATGCATTTCTAAAAGGAGTTAAGCCGATCTCATGAAAAATCCCTCTACTACCAAGAACATAGATATGAAGTAAATAGATAAATCCTAAGTTTAGTACTAGATCGATTATGATATATTTTCCGAAATTACCATAAATGAAGTGAAAAAGCCAGATAGTTGTGACACAATTTAATCCGAAAATAAGATAAGAAGATGTCCTTAAAGGATAAGTTGTCTGTCCGTAAATAAACCACCCTAGACTTTCACCCATCTCTACAGCTAATACGCTAGTAAGCGCTGAGAACAGCGCAGCAGGCATAAAACGCTTCACCTCTTCCTTATTCATAAAAAACAAAGTAAGCCAGGGCAGAAATAGCATAGACCACATTAACATCTGATTATTCACAGTAAGACCTCCTATCGTTTATATACTCCTGTAGTTTTGCCTGATAAAAGCAGATATACACATCAATCGCATATAAAAATTTACCAGACTGTCTGCCGATGGGTGGTCTGGAAGGGTTAAAGGGATAGATTCAGCAAATCTGTTCCTTTTTTTGCGTATTTTAAAAGCAATTTAAATTGACAAAGTAAGATCAATAAAGTAAAATTAGTTTGAATATCAAACAATCATAAATTAAAATAATAAGGAAATCAAAGGAGTAGTGAATAATGGATTCTTTAGATGAATTGACACATGAGTTATTTACTTTTTTCAATGGATTTTCATCATGGGAAAACTCCGTAATCAAGACGAGTGAACTGTCAGTATCAGAAGCTCATGCCATAGAGATATTGGGAACACATGGCCAAATGAAGATGAAAACTCTTGCAGGGCATTTGGGGGTCACTACTGGTACCACTACGGTTACTGTTGATCGCCTGGAAAAGAAAGACTATGCCAGAAGAGAGGCAGTGAAGGAAGACCGCCGCATACATTTAATTACGTTAACGCAAAAAGGCCAACAAGCATTTGCTGAGCATCATCAGTATCATTCGAATTTAACCGAACAGATACTTTCTGTTCTTTCCGTTGAAGAAAATCAACAATTAATAAACATACTTAAAAAAATTAATGCGGAGGCTTTTTAAAGAATGGAAGATGAATGCAGACTGATCGCAAAAGAAGAAGCAACGGAGCAATTTGAGCATATGGAGCATGGGGCAGGAGGACATATTCGAGATTATATAGTCATTGCATCCACATCGATTTTGTTAGTAAGCAGTTGGTCTCAGTGGCTGCCGCAAATTTTTGGCATTGAGACGACGCTGATTGCAGCGATCATCGGTGGAGTGCCCATTGTGAAAGAAGCCATAACAGCCATTTATAAAAGAGGAGATACCAGGGTTGGTCTTTTAGTAAGTATTGCAATTATTGCTTCCATTGCCATTGGTGAATATTTAGCAGCTGCTGAAGTGGCTCTTATTATGACGATAGGTGAGATGTTAGAACATATTACCTTGGAAAAATCGAATACTGCATTAAAAAAACTTGCAGAACTATCCCCATTACAAGCTCGCATTATAGAGGACGGAATAGAACGAGAAATTGCAGCGGAATTAGTACGGACTGGGGATAAGCTGTTGATAAAGCCAGGAGAAAAGATACCGGTTGATGGTATAGTAGTTAGTGGTCAGGCTACAGTCGATCAGGCTACGATAACGGGTGAATCGATACCTGCTGAATGCAGAAATGGTGCGAGTGTTTTTGGCGGGACGATTGTGACTATGGGGAGTATTGAAATTGTAGCGACGAAGGTTGGGCAAGATACAGCCTTAGGTCATATTATTCGAATGGTAAAGGAGGCTCAGGCCAATAAGGCACCGAGCGCTCGAATCATCGATCGTTGGGCGAATTGGTTTGTTCCATTAAGCTTGGCGATTGCAGTATTGGTCTACCTGGCAACAGGAGATCTTGTACGAGGCGTTACAATTCTAATCGTATTCTGTCCCTGCGCGATGTTATTAAGTACTCCTACTGCTGTGGCTGCGGCTATTGGAGCAGCGGCTCGTCGAGGCATTTTAATTAAGGGCGGGGAAATACTAGAAAAAGTGGGAGCACTCGATACGATTTTATTTGATAAAACAGGTACAATCACACTTGGGAAGCCTTCATTAAAAGAGATCCGAAGCTATAATGGCTGGAAAAGAAATGAGCTGTTGGCCATTGCAGCAGGAATCGAAAAGCGCTCCGAGCATCATTTGGCAAAAGCAATTATTGAGGAGGCACAAAAAGAAAACATATCCTTTGTTGAACCATCTTATTGGGAGCCTGTCATTGGTCAAGGAATAATTGCAGAAAAAGATAGTGATCATTTCTTGTTGGGAAATCAATTTTTAATGGAATCCCAAAATATAGGGATTACATCAGAGCAGCAGGCTTATTGTTCTGAAAGCCAAAGATTAGGAGCTACCGTTGTTTTTATAGCCGTCAATGGAATGATAAATGGGATACTGACAATACAAGATCCCATTCGGACAGGTTCAAAAGAGACAATTAACAGTTTAAAACGAGAAAAAATTACAAAAACAGTGATGCTGACAGGAGATGCCTCAGCGGTTGGAGAGGCTGTTGGGAAGCAAGTAGATATTTCTATTGTTCATGGTGATCTATTACCTACAGACAAAGTTAAGTATGTAGAAACTTATCAACGGCTAGGCTGTAATGTAGCAATGATTGGGGATGGAATTAACGATGCTCCAGCCCTGGCCAAGGCGAATATTGGTATTGCCATGGGTTACTCTGGAACGGATATTGCCATTGAGGCTGCAGATATTGTATTACTTTCCGATGACCTGAAAAAGTTGCCTCAGACAATACAAAAAAGCCGCAAGGCGATTCGTACCATTTGGCAGAATATTGTAGTCTCCAATGTAATTAACTTTGTCGCAATTGTTTTGGCTGCTCTTGGTCTGTTAGGACCTGTTGCCGCTGCTATTGTGCATAATGTTGGCTCGATCTTAGTCGTATTGAATTCTGCGCGTTTATTAAGAAATTAATGTTGTAGGATGAACAAGAGCTGTGGCTAGCATACTATATATAGAAACTCCTGTAGGATGAGATTTTATCTCAATCTTGCAGGAGTTTTGCATTTTTATAGTAATATAGAAAATATAAGTTTTTGATGGTAAAAGCACGGTTCAAAATATTTTTTTGCATTTATGTTCGTGAGAACACAAAGTATTTTATACCCAGATCGAAATAGTGGGAGGGCTGATAATGAAAAATCTAGGGAAACTGCAGAGAAAACAATTATTTAGCCAATTGCCTGTACCGATTGTAACCAAATATTTAAGTCACTGTCTTTCTAAAAAATATAAAAAGAAAGCAGAAATTTTTGGACCAGAGGAGCATTCTGAGTATATTTATCTTGTGGTTAGCGGCAGAATTCGTGTGTATTTACGATACCCAAATGGTAAAGAGTTCACCCTCACACTGCTGGATGCAGGCGATACGTATAGTGGTCATACCCGTGCTTTTGGTCAGGCGATTGTCGATAGCGAAATTTTATTTATTCCTGTAGAAACATTTCGAAATTTGTTAATGGAGGTTCCTTCCTTTGCGATGACCGTAATTGGAGTACTGGGAGACTCCTTAAAAAATTCAATTAACACCATTGAAAGTCTAGTTTTTAAAGAAGTGAATAAACGCCTCTATCAGTTTATTTATAGCCTGGCTTTGTCTAGTGACAGGCAAGAGTTACATTCCTTCCAAGTTAATATTGGGTTAACTCATCAGCAGATTGCTACGATTGTGGGAAGTACAAGGCAAACGGTGAACACATTCTTTAACAATCTGCAGAAAGAGGGAGTACTCATTCTTGGAAAGGATAAGATCATCATTCAAAAATTTGATATCATTATGGAGCGAGCCAAGGATGATGATGAATAGAGATATAAAAAAACATAAAATTCTGTCAGCTAGCCGACATTTTTATTTCCGTCTCTCTGCTAGTGTATAGATAAGTAGACTAAAGAACCGGGTGGATATTTTACTCCAGCTGGTTTAAAGTTGAACTTATTTTAGGATCAATTTAAAGGGGAGGATTTACAATGCCTAAGACTCAGAATCACATTCATACGCAGAGGATCTCTTTGGATCAAGACTTTGAAGTTCTTTACGAGAAGGCCTGTGAAGCAGGAATTGAGACAGCATTTTCTCGGGCAAAACAAACCCCTGTTCCTTGTCCTTTTGGGTCTGCAGGAGTTTGCTGTAGACACTGTTTGGAAGGTCCATGCCGTATTGGATTGAATGGCAAAGGACCCCAAGAAGGCATATGTGGAGCGAATGGAGATACGATTGTTGCTCGCAATTTATTAACGATGATGATTGAAGGTGCGGCGGGGCATGCCGAGCATGGCAGAGAGACGGCGTTGGCCTTATTAGAAGCTTCAGAAGGAAATTCTGATTATCAGATTAAAGGTGTGGAAAAGTTATATCAGGTAGCTGCCGGTTTAGGAATTGAAACGAGTGGTAAAGCTGTGGAGGATATTGGGAAACAAGTAGCTCTCAAGGCTTTAGAAGACTTCCAAAAGCAAACAGGAGTCATGAACTGGTTAGCGCTTCACGCACAACAGCAATCCATCCATAAGTGGAACGAGCTTGGTATAACTCCTGTTAACATTCATTTAGAGATTTCCAAAGCTGTTACCCGAACAACAATGGGATGCGATGCAGATCCGATAAATCTTCTTTTAGGCTGTTTGACCATGGGACTGGTAGATGGCTTTGGCGGGCTGCATTTGTCTTCAGATTTACAAGACATTCTATTTGGTGTGCCTAAATTGGTAAAATCCAATTTTAGACTCGGTGTAATAAAAAAAGAAATGGTTAATATTGCAGTACATGGTCATGTTCCTTTATTATCCGAAAAAATCGTAGAGTGGTCTCGGAAATTATCTGGAGAAGCAAAGGCTGTTGGGGCGGCAGGCATTAATGTTGTGGGAATTTGCTGTTCGGGCAATGAAGTGCTCATGCGTCATGGCATACCTGCGGCTTCAAGTTTTTCATCCCAGGAACTGGTTATTGTAACAGGCATGCTCGAAGCAATGATTGTAGACGTGCAATGCATAATGCCTGGCATTCAAAAGGTAGCAGAATGTTATCATACCGAGGTTATTACAACTCTGCCTTACGTTAAAATTGCAGGATCGACTCATGTTGATTTTCACACAGATAAAGCGGATAAAGCGGCTCAGGATATCGTTCGCAAAGCAATTGCCAACTTCCCTAAAAGAGATCATCAGAAAATTAACAGTTTTACTGGGACTGTAGAGGCATATGCAGGTTTTTCCAACGAACAAATCATAGAAGCGCTAAGTGCGTTAAATAGAGAAGATCCCCTTAAACCCTTGCTTGATGCAATAGCAAGCGGAGCAATTCGGGGTGTTGCGGCTATTGTTGGCTGTACAAATGTCCGAGAATTTCAAGATTGGGGAAATGTTACAGTTGCCAAAGAACTGCTCAAGAATAATGTTCTAGTCGTTGCTACAGGGTGTTCGGCTCATTCTTTGGCAAAACATAACTTGATGAACATGCAAGGGTTGGAATATTGCGGCGAATCCTTACGGGGCGTCTTAAAGGCGGTTGGGCAAGCTGCTGGTCTTGAATCGCTGCCGCCGACTCTTCATATGGGAAGCTGTGTTGATAATTCTCGTCCTGCCGATCTGTTGACGGCAGTAGCAAATCGATTGGGTGTGGAAGTTAAGGATTTGCCTGCTGTCGGATCTTGCCCAGAAACGCATAGTCCGAAAGCATTGGTCATTGGTACGTACTTTCTAGCCAATGGGGTGGATGTTCATGTTGGTGTGAATCCTCAAGTATCTGGCTCCCAGTTTGTCACAGATGTACTGTGCAATGGTGTGAAAGATGATGGTCTGAATTTAGAAAAACTATTTGGCGGTAAATTGATCTATGAAAAAGATCCAGTAAAAGCAGCTGCTATTTTGTTACGTCGAATTGAAGAAAAGCGCTTGGCGCTGGGGCTCAGCTCAAAATTGGAGTCAGGAATATGAAAGAAAAAGGGATGAAAATTGCCATTTCCGGTAAGGGGGGTGTGGGGAAAACAACGCTGGCATCACTGCTGTGCCATATTTTATCCCAGCGTAAAAGTAAGGTACTTGCCGTTGATGCAGATCCTGATGCCAATCTAGGTATGGCGCTAGGATTCAGTTCTACGCTTCTTGATCAAGCAACAACCATTGCTCAGGATGAAAAGCTGATTGAAGAACGTACTGGTGCGGTTCCTGGGGAATTCGGAGGCTGGTTTGCACTAAACCCTTTTGTAGAAGATATACCAGAGAAATATGTAGTAAAACAAGGGAACATCAGTCTATTGCAAATGGGGGTTAAATCTACAGGTGGTACAGGATGCGCATGTCCCCAAAGTATATTGCTGAAATCTCTCTTAAATCATTTGGTAGTAGAGCGGGATGAAGCGGTTATTGTTGATATGGAAGCAGGCTTAGAGCATTTAGGACGGGGTACTGCTGAAGGTGTGGATGCCTTCATTATCGTAGTGGAACCTGGACAACGCAGCTTTGCTACCGCACGTGCCGTTGCCAAGATGGCCAGAGATTTAAGTGTTCAAAATGTATATATTGTTGTGAGTAAGCTTCACGGAGTCAGTGCATCCGCTATCAAAGATGAACTGCAGGATTTAAATGTAATTGGTTTTCTGCCCTATAAAGTAGAGGCGGTTTTCGCCGATTTGCAAGGAGACACCTTATTTGAGTTATGTCCTGATTTGGTAGAAGAAGCTGCTGCTATTCTAGAGCGAATTGGCAAAGATATGGCGGAAGAGAGGAAAAAAAGCAAAGTGTAACAAGTTGAAAGAAACAAGCCAGGAGTATTGCCGACCGATACTCCTGGCTTCTTCCTGTCCTTCGCATGCTAGTAGTTTGCTTGGGCTTTATATGTTTTAAAAGATAACGAATCTATGTTATTATGGATGAAGAAGAATTAACTATATGGAAGAACGGAGGATTTTGAAGTGAAAAAAATCATGGTATTCCTGCTCATATGTGCTATGACGGTTTTTCTCGCAGCTTGCGCTAATGGTAAAAAAGAAAGCGCTGATTCAAAGGCGGGACAACTGCAGAATATTACTATTGGACTTATGCCTGACGTCGATTCTATACCTTTCATCATTGCCCAGGAAAAGGGATACTTTAAAGAAGAAGGGATAACGGTAACTCTCAAATCATTTCGAAGTGCCGTAGACCGGGATAGTGCACTGCAAAGCGGCAATTTGGACGGAGCAATTTCGGACATGCTGGCAGAAGCTTTTGCTAAGGAAGGCGGATTTAATACCGTGATAACCTCTTTAACTAGCGGTAGTTACAAGCTGGTTATTAACAAAGATGAAACAATCACGTCGATTAAAGAACTGAAAGGCAAGGATGTTGCGATATCAAAGAATACAATTATTGAATATGTAACGGATAAGATTATAAGCCAAGGGGGGCTTGCTCCAGAAGACATTCATAAAGTTGTGATCCCTCAAATTCCTACGAGGCTAGAAATGCTGCAAAATGGTAAGGTCGCTGCTGCCACTCTGCCGGAGCCTATGGCAAGCATTGCTGTGCGCAATGGGGGCAAGTTGCTGAATAGTTCAGACCAACTGGGCATCAACCCTGGAGTTCTGATTTTTACTACTAAGGCAGTGAATGAAAAAGATAAAGAACTGCAAGGGATGTATCGGGCCTACAATAAAGCCATAGAATATCTATCACGAGAGCCAATGGAGAATTACATTGACCTGTTAATTGAAAAAGGAGGTTTCCCTGAAAGTGTAAAAGGTGCGCTGGTCCTGCCTCAATATAAGAAAGCAGTAGCACCAGGTATAAAGGATGTTGAAGATTGTGTGACATGGCTTCAAGCTAGACAATTGATCCAAAAGGCTTATCCCTACAAAGAACTGGTTGATGATCGGTTTGTAAGGCAATGATTCAAATCAAGAACTTGAACGTTACCTATGAAGCCATGGGAGAGGGATACGCTGCTCTAGAAAATATTAATATGGAGCTTGGAGCAGGGGAGACCTGCGCTATTATTGGACCTTCTGGCTGTGGCAAATCTACACTTTTAAAGGTATTGGCAGGGATTATCAGAGAATATGAAGGCATAGTAGAAATAAATGGACAGCCTATAATGCCTATGAAACAGAAGATTGGTTTTATTCCCCAGAATTATGGACTGCTGCCTTGGAAGAATGTATATGAAAATATCCGTTTGAGTGCCAAAATAAAAAATATAAAAGATCGGGATAATTCTAAAGAACTAGATTTTTTTGTTCAGCAGTTAGGACTGGCAGGGTTGGAGGGCAGGTATCCTGGAGAGTTAAGTGGCGGGCAGCAGCAGCGTGTTGCATTAGCCCGCTCCTTTCTGCTAAAGCCGGATCTGCTATTAATGGATGAGCCATTTTCGGCTTTAGATGCGATGACACGGGAAGAAATACAAAATGTTTTCCTGGATGTTTGGCGGAAATATTCGGTTTCCACCATTCTTGTTACTCACTATGTAGAAGAAGCGTTGTATTTAGGACAAAAGATTGTAATATTATCTGGTATTCCCGGCACAATCAGCAAAATAATAGATAATCCTCTCTTTGGTATTGAGAATATTCGAAACCATCAAGATTTTTTCCAACTCAGCCTTGCACTGCGAAAAATGATAAAAGAGGATTGGTTAAAATGATAGAACAGCGAAGGGGAGTGTGGTATCTTTACGGCATACTGATTTTTTTCACGTTATGGTATATGGCTGCCAGCTTAGTAAATCTGCCAATTATCCCAATGCCTTGGATTGTGATGGAGAATTTGCTGGGGATTTTTGTTTCTAAAATTCTGATTCACGGTTCTTATAGTCTATGGCGTATTGTGGCGGGCGTTATTTTGGCTGTAATTATTGGAGTTCCTGCCGGTCTATACATGGGGTATTTTCCAAAATGGGACAGGGCTCTTTCCCCCATTGTTTATTTAACCTACCCTATTCCTAAAATTGCTTTATTACCGATTATGATGCTGCTGCTGGGCTTAGGAGAAGTATCAAAAATCCTTATGATCTTTTTGATTATTATTTTTCAGGTCATTATAGCCGTACGAGATGGAGTTAAAAGTATACCGAAGGAAACGTATTATCCCTTATATTCATTAGGTGCTACATCTGGTAATATTTTTTGGGAAATTCTCATACCTGCTTCTATGCCTAAATTTTTGACATCGATACGAGTGGCTATGGCAACAGCTATTTCGGTACTGTTTTTTACAGAAACATTTGGCACTGAGTATGGGATGGGATATTTCATAATGGATGCCTGGATGCGGGTAAATTATTTGGAAATGTATTCAGGAATCGTAGTGCTAAGCTGCATGGGGCTAGTTTTATTTGGTGTAATTGATTATTTGGATCGAAAAATATGCCACTGGCAGTACAAATGAACAAAATGCAGCATACGTCATAAAGTCCCAGCGATACTCTCTTTTGCAGGAGAATATTGCTGGGACTTTACTATGTTATTAGGAAATAGGCAGTTTCTGCTGTTAGAGCCGTTTTTTTGATTCCAGATACAAAACTTTTACAAATTTCTTAATATTGATATGAGAATTGGAGATGGAAGGTTTCATATTATTTTGTAAGTTGAGCATCATTTTTCGGACTTCAACAAAATCATAGAATTTTGGTGCATATTCTTCGAACTTTGGATTGGTGTAATCCGTAACACCGATGGAAGATAAATGATGCAGTCCTTGAAAGATTGCACGGCGCACTCGCTGTTCTAATGCTTTTGTTTCTCTTTTTATATCATTTGGGTCAGACAAGCCGAGCTTCTTCATTGCTACATTCATAAAGATATCTTTTAAAGAAGGGAATTCCTGTTCTAGTGGTTGATGATTCTCATAGCTTTTTAAATAGTCTAGTATGCCCAATAAGTCACTGCAGCCATTTTCTCCTATCATTCCCAATTCAGCGAGCAGGTTTTGCCCCGATGCTACAATAGAATGTTTACTTATTGCAGCAGTTGAAGATGCAGGAGGATTTTTTTCTGTATTGAGCACATTTAGGTTTTTTTCAATATTATGGATGACATTTTGCATCCTTATATGTTCCATTACATTTTGTATAATACCAATAACCTCTAGGCGGTTAATCGGTTTTGTAATGTAATAATTTACGCCAAGTAAATAAGAATTTCCTATCATCTCTTTATTATCTACTTGCGAGAGCATGATAATTTTTCCATCGAAGCTAGGTTTTATTGCACGAACCGTTTCAATGCCATCTCGCAGGGGCATGAGTAGATCGATTATTAGAATATCAACAGCTTTCATATTTAACAAATGATCGTCAATGGCAGCACCATTTTCCGCTTCTCCTACTACGGTGCCCAGATCATAATCTTCAATGATTTCGGACAACATAGAACGGATTGCTTCATCATCATCAACAATAAAAAAACGCATGATTATCCTTCCCTTACTAAATGTTGTGGTGGTAACGTTATGGTGAAAATGGTTTCATTGCCAGGGGAATTTTCTTCGAGGGTAAGACTGCCCTTTAGGCTATTGGCTAAATCTTTACTGTATGGCAGCCCCATACCTGTAGAAGGATTGCCAGATACATCAAACTTAGTGGTGTAGCCAGGTTTGAAAATCAGAGTTCTTTTTTTGATTGGAATTCCTGGTCCGTTATCGGCTACCTGGAAGACGATGAATTGCTCTTTGCGATAAAAAAGGATTCTGATGGAGCCAGAAGCTTGAATGGATTCTACAGCATTAGAAGCGAGGTTATTGACGAGAGATAAAACGGTATACACGTGCAATGGTGGCAGAGTTGTTTCAACCTGCAGGTCAAAGATTATATTCTTGCCCAAAGAGCGAGCATATTTTTGATGGGATTGTACGATAATTTCACCTAGCTCCGATGCGGTCATGTAGTCATGCAATTCACCGTCTGAGATTAACTGGGTAAGACTGGCATAGATTCTTTGGTTATCTTTTTTTATTTCATGTACTTGTCCGGCTATTTCCAGTATGTTTTGAGCAAGTTCATTTTTAGTAAGCAGAAAATGACCATCATTTACATCTTTATATAATTTATAACAGTCTCGCGTGATATTTTCGGCATTTTGCAGAGACTTTGTAAGTTGGATAGCTTCTTCATATAAGCTGGAAATCAATAGTAATATGTGCTTATTTTGTTCCTTTTGCTGTTCAGCGGCAAATTCCGCGTGACGTAAGTTTGTGATAAAAAAGAAGCTAAGAACAAAAAAGCTGCGTATAACGGCAGCGATTAAAAGCTTACTAAGAATTGAAAATGTAAGTATAAAGGCTGCACTAGAATAGGTAAGGGGCAGTAAGAGTTCTATCATACTAGCGGTAATTTCTGCTAGTATCGATAACAGTCCAATGCGTAAGGGACTGCTATATAAATCATTGGCTTTTGCCAAATAAAAAATCCCTGCATAAATCACATAATAAAGAAATGCTGGCATATGAAGCAAAAAACTAGAAGTCCAAGAACTATCGCCAGTGCTCCAATCCAAAAGTAAGCGAAAGACTAAAACGGATAAACCTGCAAGCAAGCCTGGCAGCATGAATGAGGTGCTGCGCAGCCACAACAGAAAAAATAAAAATGCTGGAGAACCAAAACTAACGCGAAAAGAATGAAATTCTCCTTCAAAAGGATAAAATTTTAATTCCCCTGCTAAGGGAACAATGACCATCATAAGTAAAATAGCAATGTAGTGTTTCTTCATTAGACGGTACACTTCCTTGAAAAGAATCTTGGTAGTGCTGTTGGTACTCTCTACAGGATAACAGAAAATATAACCGTCTTCCAGGCATTCTTTTTAAAGTTTTCAGTAGCTTTCTAGTATTATGTTGGATTTTATAGGTTGCGTGATACATTAAAATCAGAAAATTGTATTACGTTAGACTTTTCCATCATATTAGAATAATTGAAAGGGCGATGAAAAATGAAGAGAATAAAATTGGGATTAGGCATGCAAATTCTGATTGGTCTTGTACTAGGGGTAGCAGTGGGAGCTGCTTACTATGGTGATCCAACGATTGAAGGGTATCTCAAACCTTTAGGGGATATGTTTATTAGGCTGATTAAAATGATTGTAGTACCTATTGTGGTGTCCTCCCTGATTGTTGGGATTGCAGGTGTTGGTGATGCTAAGAAGCTTGGGAAAATAGGCGGTAAAACCATTCTTTTTTTCGAAATTGTTACAACGATAGCCATTGTTATGGGACTAATCATTGCGAATGTGGTAAAACCGGGAATTGGTATTGAAAATAGTGGCACTCTTGCTAAAACGAATATTGCCAATTATGTGAATACTGCTGAAAATATGAGCCATCATAGTTTTGCCGATACCTTTGTTAACATTGTTCCTACGAATGTGTTTGATGTATTGGCCAAGGGTGATTTACTTGCTATCATCTTTTTCTCCGTTATGTTTGGTCTAGGGGTAGCAGCAATTGGAGAAAAGGGAAAACCTGTTCTCAAACTTTGTGAAGGAATTGCAGAAACGATGTTTTGGGTAACGAACCAAGTTATGAAATTTGCGCCTTTTGGTGTATTTGCATTAATTGGCTCAACCGTTGCCAAATTTGGTCTTCAATCTTTGATTCCTCTGGGGAAGCTAGTGATTACAGTTTACGGAGCGATGTTTGTATTTGTCTTCGTCGTACTGGGCGCAATTGCCAAGCTTTACAGTCTAAGTATTATGAATTTTATTAGGGTACTGAAAGATGAATTGATTCTTGCCTACACAACAGCAAGCTCGGAGGCTGTTCTGCCTAATATTATGCTGAAAATGGAGAAGATGGGCTGTCCTAAGTCGATTACAACTTTTGTAATTCCAACAGGATACTCATTTAATCTGACTGGTTCAACCCTTTACCAGGCAGTTGCTGCTATTTTCTTAGCTCAATTATATGGTATTGATTTGTCCATTCGCAGTCAGATTGACTTAATGCTGGTACTTATGCTTACTTCTAAAGGAATAGCAGGTGTGCCAGGCGCATCCTTTGTTGTATTATTAGCAACCCTTGGCACCGTAGGAATTCCGGCAGAAGGATTGGCTTTTATTGCAGGGGTTGACCGCTTTATGGACATGGCAAGAACAGTGGTCAATGTTATTGGGAATGCGTTAGCTGCTGTAGTAATTTCCAAATTAGAACATCAGTACGATACGAAAAAAGAAGAAGAAATACTTCGTAAAATTGCATAGAATTGCTGCTCGACTTTATAAAATAGTTTGAAGCTTTGCAAAAAGCATCAAACTATTTTATTTTTTACCACTTAGTAGTCATACAACTACAATTTAAAAGGAATTTACAAAGTTTATCACTTATAATTGACTCAATAATTATAAGTGTGAGGAGAAGTGATATTCGCATGGTTAAGATAAACTGCCTATGGATATCTCAAAAAAAGAAATGGCTGCATCATAGTATATCAATATTGCTAATTACAGTGTTTTTTCTGACGGGCATAATGGCTCCTGCTTATGGTCAAAGCAGTTTCCTATCAATTGCTACAAGGGAACCTGGAACCGTTTATTTGGATAACACAAGAATCACCAAATATGTTACTAGTGGAATTTTGGATGGCTGGGTGAAAAAGGTTGTTACTGATAAAGAAAGAAAATCTAAGTTGGAGAGTATCAAAAAAGCTAAGAAAAAGGCATCGAAAAAAGAAAAAGCAAAAATCAAGGAAGTAAAAGAACTTTATCAAAAGATGTCTTATCAATACATACATATTCAATTTGATTCTAAAAATGTTAGATACAAAATTTTAGAATCCTATTATTATGACAAAGACTCCCAGCTGATTTCTCGAGAAGTAAGCGCCTCTGATTGGGTTACAGTTCCCGTTGATTCAACAGAGGAAAAGATTATGAGAAACATGGCAGACTATATTCAAAACAATATTGAATATGTAACAATGAAATAGTCAAAGTGCCGTGAGATAAAGGTAGTAGAATGGGGAGGGATTTAGTTGAAAAAGGTAATCATGACTCTTATATCTTTCCTTTTGTTCAATATGAATAATGTATTTGCAACGCCGATCAATGATCTGGAAAGAGATGATACAGCTGTTGGTGTTATAAGCGGCAGCAAGAATAGCATGTACTATTTGGAAACGCAAACTACGGATAATTTAATCCTTGGTATTTCATACCGCGACTTAAGAAATGATAAAAGTGCAACGGATTATTATGCCCAGATCAGAACGGATAATGATACATTGAGAGTGATCGTTGGAAATCGAATCTCTGATTCTCACTCAATAGGGTATTTAGGGGGAGCTGTGCAGAGTGAACTAGCTGATGATTTAGAGGGCTACGCTTCTTTAATTGCTGGGAACGGATTACAAGAGCTGCAGCTGGGGGCTAATTATCGCCTGACGGATACTAGTGATCTAAACATCAATTTGTCGACTCTTTCTGGAAATAAATCTAGTATTGGAATAGGTGTTAGTTGTAAATTTTAGAAATCCAGAACTTCTAGTACCTTATCTGCATTAAAAACTCTGCCACTTTAGCAGTCTGTTCCCGTCCAGCTTCGTTGTCGTTGCCTTACCGATTCCCAATTTGTGTGGCCCTCCGTCTTGCAGGTCGAAAAAATCCTCACTAAATTATCTATCGTTTTAACGCAGATGAGGTACTAGCGATTCTTAACTCCCACTTACAGTAAGCGGGGGTTTTTTGCTATATCAGTATATAGAGAGTAACTATGGTACTAATAAGTTTGTACTTGTCAAAGAGTATCCTATTATTTACTATTATAGTAGAAATACTGAAACTGGATGACCATATTACACAAGGAGGATTTATCGATGTCACATTTACTTAAACCTTTAGAGGCAGGATCGCTAACATTGGCGAACCGCTTAGTAATGCCTCCTATGGCTACGGCAAAAGCTGGAGCTGATGGGAGTGTAAGTCAGGATGTATTAGACTATTATGCAGAAAAAACAGAGGGCGGTTATTTACCCTTAGTTATAATTGAACATAGTTTTATACAGTTAGCAGGAAAGGCTAGTGAACGTCAGCTGTCCATTGCTGGAGACAGTGCCATTCCAGGATATAAGAAATTAGCAGATGTCATTCATCGCAACGGTTCTAAAGCAATCGTACAAATGAATCATGCTGGCAGTGCTGCAGATCAGAGAGTAACAGGAATCATTCCAGTAGGACCGTCCGCAATTGCCAATCCTCGTAAAGGAACGGTGCCTCATGAGCTGACAATACAAGAGATTAGCGAGATTATAACTGAATTTCAAAAGGCTGCCCAGCGAGCTAAAGAAGCTGGATTTGATGGTGTAGAAATTCACTCAGCTCACGGATATCTTCTGAACCAATTTTTTTCTCCTTTGACGAATCAGCGTAAAGACGAGTATGGTGGAACGGTGCTAAAGCGCATTCGCATTCATCTTGAGGTAATTGCTGCAGTTCGGAAAGTGGTGGGAAAGGATTTTCCAGTTTTGCTGCGCTTAGGAGCATCCGACTTTACTGAAGGAGGAAGCACCATTGAAGACAGTATTGTTGCAGCGCAGGAATTTGAAAAGGCTGGTGTAGATATCCTTGATATTTCTGGCGGATTTTGCGGTTACATGATGCCAGGTGGCAGCAGCGAACAGGGCTATTTTTCTCCATTAACAGCCGCAATCAAAAAAGTTGTGTCTATACCAGTTATCCTTACCGGGGGGATTACTCAGGCGCAATCTGCAGAGGGGCTATTAGCTGAAGGAAAAGCAGATTTAATTGGTGTGGGCAGGGTCGTACTGAAAGATTCCAATTGGGCGCAGCAGGCTGTAAACAGTCTTTTGTAAAATACATCGAAGATCAGAAAAGAAGATCCTGCAACCTTGCAGGGTCTCTTTTTTAATGTAGCTCACTCGAGGTGCTTTCTAATTATAAAGTCACATTTACCATTCATATTTTCTTAAGAGTGGTAGTACTATTAATAAGTGACTGTCATAAGAACAATGGAAAGGAGTGAGGACAAATGACAGTACCCGATACAATGGAGGGGGCCTATATCTTAAGTGTGATTGATTTTTTCTTAAGTTTTGTAATTATCTGGGGTATAAGTCTAGTATTATATATTTTCCCGTATCTCAATAAACTGGGGTACCTGGATGATAGTAAATTAAGAGGCGGGCATTAGAACGGATTTGGTGGACGATATATTAGGAGGAACTTACATGTTTCAGCAAATTATATCTCTCATGGTAAATCTTGCAGAACAGACTGGACTTGCTCAAATTTGGTGGGGAAATATTTTCATGATCGTAGTAGGGGCAATACTCGTCTACTTAGCGCTTTATCGAAAATATGAGCCATTTTTGTTACTGGGAATAGGATTTTCGTGTATTGTTGCAAATGTACCTGGATCGGACTTAACCCAGCCTGGAGGATTGTTTTATTATGCATATCGAGGAGTAGAGCTGGTCATTATACCTCCTTTAATTTTTTTAGGGGTAGGTGCGATGACTGATTTTGGCCCCATGATTGCAAATCCAAGTTTGATGATTCTTGGTGCAGCTGCTCATTTAGGAATTTTTATTGCTCTGATTGGCGCCAAAGCGCTTGGGTTTACATTAGCTGAAGCTGGTGCAATCGGTATAATTGGTGGTGCTGACGGCCCTATGGCAATCTTTGTTACGATGAAACTTGCGCCCCATTTGCTGCCGCAAATTGCTGTCGCGGCCTATTCCTATATGGCATTGATGCCTCTTATTCAACCGCCTATTATGAAGTTGTTGACTTCGCCAGCAGAGCGGCAGATTGTTATGGTGCAAAGTCGCAAGGTAAGTCGCCTGGAGAAAATCTGCTTTCCTTTCGTTATGGCAATTATCGTGAATCTTCTCCTGCCGCCAGTTGCTCCATTGATCACGATGCTCATGCTAGGCAATATGCTGCGAGAAGTGCTATTGGTTGACCGTTTGGCAAGTACGGCAGCTAATGATTTAATGAATGTCATTACTATTACTTTAACAGTAGCTGTTGGGTCAACGATGGAGGCAGATAAGTTTTTAAATATAAAAACTCTGCAAATTATTGTTCTTGGATTAATTGCCTTTATTGGAGGGACTGCTTCAGGGGTAATTGGTGCTAAAATTATGAATTGGTTCAGCGGTGGAAAGATTAATCCGCTGATCGGTTCGGCGGGCATTGCTTCTGTACCCATTGCAGCACGGGTGTCGCACGTAGTAGGGTTACAAGAAAACCCTTACAATTTTTTAATCATGCATGCAATGGGGCCTAATCTTGCAGGTGTTTTTGGTACGGCGATATCCGGCGGCATCATGTTGGCGCTTATTGGAGTTAAATAAGGGAAGGTTTCTTAAATAAAAGGCGGGTGAAAAGCATAAATACAACAGCATTTGTTTTGGCATTGGTGGTAACGTTAGGCTACTATTTCTTTTCTGCATATCGAGAAAAAAGATAAAGGGAGTGGTATAGATGATGTGGCTGGTTTTTGCTATTTTTATAATCTGTGTGATTGCAGTATTGCGGAAAAATAGGTCACAACAAGAAGTTGCCATGCAGGTGGATCATAAGCAGTATGGAAAAGTAGCAGCATCTGCTAGCACTGATGCAGATGTTGAAGATGAATATATCATTGCCGCTATTACAGCAGCCATTCATGAATTTACTGAATCAGAAGAATTTGAGGTGGTGAGGATTCGGTTGACTGCGCAAAATTGGATACTAACAGGTCGGCAAAATTTACTTATAAATCGTTAGAAAGGAATAGAACCTATAAGTATTGGAGGAAAATCCATGACAAACTATACGATATTGGTGAATGGCAGATCCTATGATGTTACTGTACAGAAAAAGAAGACGCTTGCTGACACGCCCATAAGCACTGGTAAAACCGTGACTCCTATGGCTGCAGTCCAGCCAAGTTTGTCAGCTGGTGGTGATGGCGAAAAAGTCACAGCGCCAATGCCAGGTAAGATTATTGAAATACATGTACATGAGGGTGAGCGTGTTAAAAAAGGGCAAGCTTTATTGATTATGGAAGCAATGAAAATGCATAATCCGATTCTTGCAGCGAATGATGGTACCATTAGTAAGTTATTTGTCAAAGTGAATGAATCAGTGCAGAGCGGCCAACCCTTATTATCCATAGGAACGTAATAGTCAGATTACTCGGAGATATTGGGGCAGGGGCGACTTTGTAAAGCACAAAGATGTACAGAGAACACAAAGATGGGTTTATTTCACCCCTTTGTGTTCTCTGTGTTTGTCTCATCCTTTAGACCAGTTGATGGTGTTAGGACAACCGATTATTGATACGCTGATCTGCTTTTTCAAAAAGACGCTTGCGATTAACGACGGCCCGCTGGTGGTGCCCACGGCCTACTTCACCATAATCATCAGAAGCTACGATATCAAATAACAGATTTTCGCCATTAATTTCAATGAGAGTTGATTTTACTCTTAGAGTCATGCCCATGCAAGTAGGAGCATCGTGAGTAAATTCAAATGAGGTTCCTACCGTTGTAAAGCCTTCGGGGAGACGATTTTCTACTGTTGCAATTGATGCATCAATCATTAAAGAAACAAATGCTGGAGTGGCAATTAGAGTCCCTAGTGAGCCTCTGCCATAATGTGTGGCGGTATCGGACTCATCTACTAATTTTTGAACCGTATTATTCATACCTGGTAGTAAGGCGCTTCTCAAGTCGAACATATGAATAGCCTCCCTTTTTACTTGATAGAAAAAGCAATATAACTATATTATATAGAAAACATATTAAAATTCCAATATATGTAAAATGTATACATGTTTTATCATGATGAAATTAAAATTTGGCTGAAGCAAATAACTATTGGGAAAAGAATGATATAATAACAGCAGGATTAAAAAGAAACTACATATATCAAAAAGCATAAGTAGTTTTTTGGCTAGCAAAGTAACTTCCAAGGATATAGGTCGTTTCGTGAAAATATTGTAAGCAATCATCATAAATAAAAAGAATAAGGTGAGGGGATGAAGTGGAAATTGTAATCATCAGCTTACTGGCAGGTTGTTTGTTGGGGGCCAGTAATGTAATTTCTGAAAAATGGATTGGACGTTTGGATCAAATCGTAATGGCAATTGTTTTTGTATTATTAATTGCTGTTGGTATTGGAATTGGCAGCAATCGAGAACTTATAGGAAACTTAACATTGTTGGGCTACAAAGCAATAGTGGTCGCAGGGATAAGTACGATTGGCAGTGTGCTTGCGTTATGGTTTGTTGTATTAAAGGTAGATTTTTTTCAACATCATAAAAAAGAGGAAGAGCAATTATGAGAATGATTGGCTGTATTATGTCAGCGGTTTTAGCAGGCATTGCTCTAGGATGGATGTTACCTTCGGTGAATCCTGAGGTATTGGATCAAGTAATCACCGATGTATTGGCGGTCATGCTGTTTGGTGTAGGAATCAGCATAGGATATAATCGCCGGGAGTTGGTAAAAATAAAAGCAGTTGGCTGGCGTATTGTATTAGTACCTGGAGCGATTGCAGGAGGAAGCCTTTTGGGCGCTTCGATTGGCAGCATGCTTTTAGATATGTCCTTAAAAGAAGTGTTGCTTGTCGGAGCGGGATTTGGCTGGTATAGTTTGTCTAGTGTTCTCATTACGCAGCTGTATAGCGCTGAGTTGGGAGCGATTGCCTTCTTAGCTAATGTTTTTCGAGAATTAATGGCTTTTGTCCTAATTCCTTTTTTAGCAATTCATATTGGGAAGATTGTAGCGATTGCTCCTGGCGGTGCGACAACCATGGATTCTACCCTGCCGATTATTGCTAAAATGACGGATACACCCACAGCAATGATTGCCTTCGTGAGTGGTCTAATATTAACAACAATGGTACCATTTCTGATCCCCTTATTAGTGGCGATTTCTTAGTTTGAGAGTGTCTTTTACGTAATGATAAAATTAAAAAGGTTCTGGTAGAAGGGGAAATAGTATGAACTTTACTATCTATTATTATTCAGCTACAGGCAATTCGTTGCACGCAGCAAAATCCCTTGGAAGACAGCTGCACAATTGTAGGCTTTTATCTATGCCAAGTTTTAGAGGTGCAGAAGAAGTAAAGATTGATACGGATGGAGTCGGTTTTGTTTTTCCAACACATTATTTTGGTTTGCCGCCGCTTGTAATAGAATTTATTAAGAAATTGAACCTGGATAAGATGAAATACTCTTTTGCAGCTGCAACTTGTGGAAGCCGTTATATTACTAGTGTATTACATCAGCTGGATTTGTTATTAAGGCAAAAGAATAAGGGTCTGGATGCTGGATTTCATATAGAAATGATTTCAAGTTATATACCACTATCTGATATTCCTCCAGCAGAAAAAGTAAAAAAGAGGCTGGAGCAAGCAGATCTAAAGATACAAAAAATTGCAGAAGTTATAAAGAAACAGCAAACAGGCAGAGACTCCGAGTATCTTTGGCCGGCTTCCCGGGCTATTAACAATCATTGGAGGGAAAAACGTCTTTCACATGCCCCGGGGAAGTTCTCCGTTTCGGAATCCTGTATCTCTTGTGGATGCTGTGAAAAGATTTGTCCTGTCAATAATATTCAAATGAACGGTAAGAAGCCCCAATGGAGTAACAATTGTCAAGAATGCTTATCTTGTTTACACTTTTGTCCAACCCAAAGTATTGAGTTTGGTATGCGTACAGCCGGAAGAAAACGATATCATCATCCTAAAATAGTAAGTTCTGAGATAATTGGATATAAAGAACACTAAATTTGTTTTATAAAAGAGCTGTTCTGGAATCGGTGATTCTAGAGCAGCTCTTTTATATTACTCATAGAACAAAAAAATCATGCAATAAATAGAATGTTATTTCGTCATTTATAATAATGGTACAATAGGAAAGAGGAAGCATGATGCTATAAATTGTCATTAGGTTGGGGGAATTCAAATGCTATGTATAAGCAAGAACAAGATGTAGTCGAGATCATTAGTAAAGAGCAGAAGAATTTCTTGCAATATATTCGACGCAGAATAAAAAATATTTCAGATATGGATGCAGAAGATATTGTAGCGGATGTAGTCTTTAATGTATATAACAAAGTCGATATTCAATACCATATAGAAAATATTCTTGCATATATGTATCGCTCGATAAAAAATAAGATGATTGATTATCTTCGACAGCCTTCTAGAGCAATTTCGCTGTATCAATCCGATGAAGTTTCAGGGAGATCAATAGTAGAGTTTATCGTAGATAGGAGTGCTGATATTGAAACAAAGATGCTGCAAGAGGAATTGCGAAACCAGTTGTATGGAGCACTCATGAAACTTGATCGCAAGCAGCGTGAAGTGTGGATTGCCACTGAAATAGAAGGCTATACATATAAAGAACTAGCTGCTAAATGGGGAGAGCCGATTGGAACATTGTTATCTCGGAAAAGCCGAGCAACAAAAATACTGCGAAAGTTACTTAAAAATAATGTATAAGGAGGAATCAATATGCAAGCAGATAATAATCCATGTATAGCAGGGGGGAAACTGCTCGTAATTCATGTTTTCGCAGGTATCATCATGGCTTTTGCTTTTGGCCTTATTTTTGGATATTTTGTCATGCTACTATGGAATTTTCTAATGCCTGACATTTTTGGCTTAAAAGCAATAAACTTTTGGCAGGGTAGTGGTTTGGTGATCCTGTGTCGCCTGCTTTTTGGCACCTGTGGTTATGGAAAACATGGGGACCAGGCCAAAAAATATAAAAAAACGCTAAAAAAAGAACAGCATCAGCTATGGTGGGAGAATGAGGGAAGGGAGGCTTTTGAAAAATATTTGGAAAAGGAAAATTAAAATGTAAGCCTGTAATGGAGCAAGAAGCAAAAAAGAATGAGGCGTTAAAATGTCATATGGGGTACTATTTATAAACTGTGCCTTTGTATTATATACAGTTGGAGTTTGGAGTGAGAAGATACAAGGCAATTTAAAACGAGGACATTTAGTTCTTTTCTGGTTGGGAATTGTATGTGATGTTCTAGGCACAGCAGCCATGGGAGAAATTGCTAAAGGGCATGTTGCTGGTATGATACCCATAACCAGTGAATTTCATAGTTTGACTGGTATAATAGCACTGCTTCTCATGCTAGTACATACATGCTGGGCAACGGTCATTATCGCAGCTCATAAAGAAAGCTGGATTCGAAAATTTCATCGCTATAGTTTAATGGTCTGGCTGATTTGGCTGCTGCCCTTTATCAGTGGGGCAATTGTCCATTTTCCATAAATAAGCCAGCAGCCAAAGGGATGGTATAGTAAAAACGCTTTGGATTCATACTAAAGTGGATTGTATTGGCAAAGAAGGTATATAGTGAAAAGGAGTCGATCGTAATGAATATTTATGAGTTTGAATTGAAATCCATTGAAGGTAAAAAAGTAGCCTTAACCGATTATCATGGCAGAGTTCTCATAATTGTCAATACTGCCAGTAAATGTGGATTTACGCCTCAATATGAAGAGTTGCAGGCACTTTATCAAAAATACCAAGAGCAAGGTCTGGTTATCTTAGGCTTTCCCAGCAACCAATTTGCAGAACAAGAGCCAGGAAGTAATGCAGAGGTACAAAACTTCTGTCAGATTAATTATGGTGTAACCTTTCCGCTCTTTGAGAAAATAGATGTTCGAGGCGAAGGGGCTCATCCTTTATTTCGCTATTTGACACAAAAGGCGCCCTTTAAAGGGTTTGATCTGAATCATCCTATTGGAGAACGATTGCAGGGCATATTACAAGAAAAATTTCCTGAAATTCTGGCAGGGAATGATATTAAATGGAACTTCACCAAATTCCTCATTGACCGCCAGGGGAATGTTGCAGGACGTTATGAGCCAACAACTGCGCCTTTGAGTATGGAAAAGGACATTGAGAAGTTATTATAATAACACTGCATATAGTAAAGACGATTTAATTGCCGAGAGCACAGAGGAGACAGAGGCACATTGTGCCTCTGTTGATCGGCTTTCTTTACAGCCTTAGTATCTTTGCATTTGAAATGTTTTATTTTAAGCTCTTCCATTGTTACTCTTGCAGGAAAATGTCTTTGAATGGTAAATAAAACATAAATAGCGATTGTGGATTACTTGTCCAAGAGTCTATGATCATGAGAATAAGGAGGATACTATGGAAAAATCAAAGGTTTATTTTACAAATATGCGAGCAACTAGTAAGATGAATTTGCTGCAAAAGTTAGAGCGGTTAGTAAAGAGCGCTGGGATTGAGCAAATTGATTTCAAAGGCAAATTTAGTGCGATTAAAATCCATTTTGGTGAGCCTGGCAATCTTGCATATCTTAGACCCAATTACTCCAAAGTGATTGCAGATGTAATCAAAAGTTTAGGCGGCAGGGTATTTCTTACGGACTGTAATACCTTATACGTTGGAAGGCGTAAGGATGCTCTTGAGCACTTAGATGCAGCATATGAAAATGGCTATAACCCTTTCACTACAGGCTGTCAAATTATTATAGGAGATGGTTTGAAGGGCACAGATGAGTCCTATGTACCTGTTCCTGTTGGAGAATATGTGAAGGAAGCAAAAATTGGGCGCGCTGTCATGGATGCGGACATCATTATTAGTCTCAATCATTTTAAAGGGCATGAACTTACTGGATTTGGCGGTGCATTAAAAAATCTTGGTATGGGCTGTGGCTCAAGGGCAGGAAAAATGGAAATGCATAGTGAAGGCAAGCCGAGCGTTCGTACGAAAAGCTGCGTAGGCTGTGGTGCTTGTGTAAAAATTTGTGCACATAGCGCCATAAGTCTTATCGATAAAAAGGCCCAAATTGACCATGCCAAATGCGTAGGCTGTGGAAGGTGCATAGGTGTTTGTCATTTTAATGCCGTTGGTGCTGCCTGGGATGAATCCAATGATGTCCTTAATAAGAAAATTGCCGAATACACCTGGGCGATTTTAAATGGCAGACCACATTTTCATATCAGCTTAGTAATTGATGTATCACCAAATTGTGACTGTCATGCTGAAAATGATGTAGCGATCATTCCTGACATTGGCATGTTTGCATCCTTTGATCCTGTAGCCCTTGACATGGCCTGTGCTGATAAAGCAAATGAGGCACCTGTGATCACAAACAGCTACTTAGCTGAACAGCTAAAGAATAAGAGCTCCAACGACAATGATCACTTCCAAGCGGCTCATCCTGAAACCAACTGGATGTCCTGTGTTGATCATGCTGAGAAAATCGGTATTGGTACGAAGCAGTATGAGCTGATTGAAGTTTAAAAAGTAATAAGAACAATCATAGGAACGGCTACTCATGCATAGATGAGTAGCCGTTTTCTAATGCTTGAAAATAGGATGATAAATAAGAAGCACTTCCTAATTTACCGAAATTAGGAAGTGCTATAGGGACTATAGCTTAAAATGAATACCGCCAATGAACCCTTTTGAGATTACGTCGCTCTTAGTGTCATCTTCAAAAGTTAAATCTTTATATTTGGTATCGTGGTAGCCAAGGTTAAAGTCTGTATCTTTAGCTATATGATAGCTTATGCCTATTTCATAACCTCCAAGGTGGTTGCCTGTGCTGAGTACTCCATAGACTTTCGTTTTTGGCGCGATTGGCATATTTGCAGCGATTCCCACAACAAGTCCATCCTTTTGAGATCCGCCAACGGCCTCAGTTTGTGAAATACCCCCAAAAACAGAAACATTAGCAATGGTATCAAATATATTGCTTATGACATTTAGCTGCTGAGCCTTAATTTCATTGCTTCCATTAAGAGGAGATTTTGTCTTGAAATTATTATAGGTATATTGTCCGGCAAAACCAAATCCAACCCCTGCTGTTACACTGTATCCTACATTATATTTTCCGTCGGCTTTTCCACTGTCATTTGTCAGGTCCGGGGCACCTAAATTCATGTCAATTGAGATTTCCCCCAAGGAATAGTTTGGCACAGGACTGGCTGAGCAAAGAGCTGAAGTGGAGATAAATAATAAAAAGACCACAGTAATAATTTTTTTCATAGATAAAACCTCCCTGTTTTTGTGTAAAATGATCTTTTGCATAATTATAAGGTAATTCTAATCGATCTATATATTCTCTGTGTCCTCGGCTTAAGACAGAAACACAAAGCAATTTTATATGGATTATAACAAAAGATTATTTTATTTGTATTTGAAGACTCGATATAAATCGCATATAGTTGCTTTTTGTCGTTTCATAAATAAATAAGAATTGTGACAGAATCGACACATAAGTTACAACTAAATGTAATTTTAGGTTGATATAATTTACAGATCTAAGATTCATTAGGAGGTAACGAATGAATATACAACTGCGGTGCTTTACAGCATTAGTCCCCATTTTCATTTTGACTTTCAGCCAAGCTGCATTTGCAAACCCCATTGAGCTGTCATTGGATGAAGGAATAGCATTGGCTCTGCAAAATAACCATGATATAAAATATGCACAGTCCTCGCGGGAAAAATCGTATTGGGCTGTCGAAGAAGCAAAGAAGAATAAAGGAGTGTCTCTTGACTATAGTCACATAAGTGAAAGGTACAAGACAGCACCTACAGTATTAACTCCCGCATACACCTATACTACTGAATTTGATAATAGCTTATCGCTTAGCCTGCCGATTTACTCGGGTAATAAATTAGAGAATAAAATTGATCAGGCTAAACTGAGCCTTGAAGTGGCGGAAATGGAAATTGATCTAGCGAAACAGCAGCTTAAATTAGATGTGGTTACGGACTATTTTACGGTTTTAGAATATCGCAACGAAGTGCAAGTGAATCAGGACACCGTGAATAACTATGTGGATCATTTGAATTTAGTAAAAACAAAATATGATTTAGGTCTTGTTGCTAAAACGGATATACTATCAAGCCAAGTCAATTTGGCAACGGCTCAAAATAGTCTAGTTAAAGCGCAAAATAATTACAATAATGCGATGGCTGCACTTAATAATGCAATAGGGCTATCCCATGACACGGAGTTAAAATTAAAAGACAGCTTTCAATATGAAAAGTATTCCAAAACCCTTGAGGAATGTATTGAATATGCTAAAAACCACCGTTTGGAGCTAGCACAAAGTGATGCAAATATCGCCAGTGCCCAATATGACGTTAAAATTGCTAAAAGCGGTTATCTGCCTACAGTTGATCTGGCAGCTACGGAGGATTGGAATGATACACATCTTCCGGGTGCAAAAAATAATAATTGGACGCTGAAAATGACAGCTTCTTTCAATGTATTTGATTCCGGATTAACCAATTCCAAAGTGAAGCAGGCACAACATAATGTGGATATGGTAGAAGATAAGGCGAAAACAGAACGGGATACTATCTTGTTGAGTGTTCGCCAGTATTATCTCAGTATGTATGAAGCTGAAAAACGGATTGAGACAAGTAAAGTCTCGGTAGACCAAGCGGAGGAAAGTCTTATGATCCAAAAAGTTCGTTATGATGTGGGAGTTGGTACTAATCTTGACCTTCTTGATGCAGTATTATCGTTAGATTCCGCTAAGAAAGATCATATCCAGGCTTTATATGACTATAATACCAATAAAGCAAAGTTAGAGCAGGCTATGGGGATTCCCATAAAATAAAACACCAATGTCGTTATTAGGAGGAATCGTTAGTGAACAGTAAATATTCAACTAGAAGATATGCGGCGGTCATAATTTCGGCGATTTTAGTAGGTGCTGCGATTGTACATTCAGGATGGTTTTCAAAGACACAAACCACCCAAGCTTCACAAGCAGTAGCAGTAAAAGCAACGAAAGTCGTTCAACGTGATACTCCGATTCAGTATGAATTCGTAGGACAAGTAAAATCGAAAGATGAAATTAAAATTATGTCTAAAGTTTCTGGTAACATTGTAGCGAAAATGGTCAATGGCGGAGATTTAGTTTATAAGGGGCAGCCATTGTTTCAGATTGATGACAAGCAGTATCGATCAGCTATAAATTCTGCTAGAGCAACCCTAAACAAATCAAAAGTGACCCTTCGTAATTCCCAAAAAGATGTGGAGAGATATCAGAAACTAGCTAGTGTAAACGGTATTGCGCAGCAAACCGTAGATGCGAATGTATCGCAAGCAGAAGAAGATGCTGCTACTGTTGAGGTGAATCAGGCCAATTTGCAGCAGGCTGAGCAGGATTCACAAGATACGATAATCGTCTCACCTGTTGATGGACGAATTGACGTCAACGACGTAAGTAACGGATATTATGTAGTGGCCGGGTCCACTACTATGGCGACCGTATCATCAATGGACCCTATTTGGGTGCAATTTAGTATGAGTGAGAATGAATACTTAAACTTTGCTCAGCAAGGGAATGGTACGCTGCCGAGTAATTTTAAGGACAATCTTAAACTTACCCTTAGTAATGGCGCAGAATATCCCCTAATTGGTCATATCGAGCAAATCGATAAGGGCGTAAGTGATACCACAGGGACAATTACACTAAAAGCAGCTTTTAGTAACCCGCAAAAGCTTCTTTTGCCTGGAATGTTTGCCCGGGTGTCAGCCCAAGGAGATGTTCGTCAGGGAGCGTTGCTAATTCCCCAGCGGGCAGTAAAAGAATTATTGGAAAATACATTTGTTACGGTAGTGACAAAAGACAACAAAGCCGAAAGCCGCAGCGTCAAGATGGGAAATAAGGTTGGCAACATGTGGATCGTAGAAGAAGGACTTACGGTTGATGATTGTATTGTTGTAGAAGGTATCGACAAGGTTAAGCAAGGAACAACATTAAAAGTAACTATGATAGAACCGGAGGATTTACAGACTCCGGCGAAGCAATAAGGGGGAGATTTCAATGGCTAAATTTTTTATTGATCGCCCTATTTTTGCTATCGTTTTATCAATTATCATAACAATAATAGGCGTAACTGCTGCTTTCAGCCTACCTGTGGCGCAGTATCCGCAGATCTCGCCGCCAACAGTAAGCATTAGCACAAGTTATCAAGGGGCAAATGCTGATGTTGTAGATCAAACGGTAGCACAGGTAATTGAGCAGCAAGTAAATGGCGTAGAAGGTATGTCCTCCATGTCTTCCACCAGTACAGACTCAGGTTCCTACTCCTTAACGGTTCAGTTTGAATCTGGAAAAGATTCTGACACTGCAGCCGTGCAGACGCAAAATCGTGTATCAGAGGCCAACGCATCATTACCAAGTTCTGTTCAGACAACAGGCATTACAACTCGAAAAGCGTCTCAAGATATGTCCATGATTTTTAATCTCTATTCCCCAGATGATACCTATGATGTAAATTTTTTAAAGAACTATGGAAGTATCTACTTTCTTGATGATATCAAACGGGTCAAAGGTGTCGGCGATGTGTCGGCATTTGGTTCCGATTATAGTATGCGAATATGGCTGCAGCCTGAAAAAATGGCGGAACTGGCAATTTCTACAAGTGAAGTGACATCGGCTATTGAAAAACAAAATGTGCAGGCTGCTGCTGGTTCTCTTGGAAAAATGCCGGTAGCATCCGATCAGGAGTTCCAGTATACGGCTCGCGTAAAGGGACGTCTTAGTACTGCTAAAGAGTTTGAAAATATTATTATTCGATCCAATTCCGATGGCTCAGCGGTTCATATCAAAGATGTAGCTAGAGTTGAGTTCGGCAGCAAAGAGTACACCTATGACAGTCTGATTAATGGTCACCAAAGTGCCGGGTTTGCAATTCAGCTTACCAGTGATGCAAACGCCTTAGAAACAATCGGAAATGTAAAAAAGGTTTTGGAAGAAGCGTCTAAAAATTTCCCTGTGGGGATGCAATACAAAATAGTCGTTGATAATACCAATTTTGTACGGCAATCAATGATAGAAGTTGGAAAAACCTTTGCCGAAGCATTGCTGCTGGTAATCATTGTTGTATTCCTTTTTTTGCAGAGCTGGCGTGCCACTTTGATTCCTACATTGGCAATTCCTGTATCCCTGCTGGGAACATTCGGAGCTTTTAGTGCCTTAGGCTTTACGATCAATACATTGACCTTATTTGCCATGGTGCTTGCCATCGGGCTTGTAGTGGATGATGCGATTGTTGTAATTGAGGCAGTTGAGCATCACATGCGATATTCAGGACTAACTCCTTTAGAAGCTACGAGGCGGGCGATGAGCGAAGTTTCCGGCCCGGTAGTTGCCATAGCCTTTGTCTTAGCATCTGTATTTATTCCAGTCGCTTTTTTTGGCGGAATGATGGGAATTCTATATAAACAGTTTGCTATAACCATTGCCGTATCCATGGCTCTATCTGCTGTTGTTGCGTTGTCTCTTACACCGGCACTTTGCGTACTGCTATTGAAACCCTATGACCCCAATAGTCATAAAGGGGCTGTGGGCAGATTTTTTGATGAATTTAATAACTGCTTTGATAAGGCAATTGAAAAATATGGAGCAGGCTTAACAAAAATCATTGCTAAAGCACGATTGTGTATGGTTCTATTGTTGGTTGTATTTATATTGATTGGCGTATTGTATAAGCTGGTTCCTACTTCTTTTGTGCCTGATGAAGATCAAGGATTCTATATGACCTCTCTTACTTTGCCAGAAGCATCCAGCTTAAATCGTACGATTAATGCAATGAAAGGCTTAACCCAAACCGTGTCCTCACAAGGAGGAGTTGTAAATGTGATGTCCTTATCCGGAATGGACATGTTAGGCGGAGGAACGAAGCCAAATGCAGGTGCAATGTTTATCTCATTGGCCCCCTGGGAAGAAAGAAAAGATGCGCAATTACAAGTGAAAGCGGAAATTGCACAAACCTTCATGAGCGGAGCTCAATTGCCAGAAGGAACTGTAATTTCGTTTGCTCCTCCTGCTCTTCCAGGACTTGGGATGGTGGGCGGATATAGCTTTATGCTGGAAGATCGAAGCGGAGGTTCATTGGATGATTTAGACAGTATAGCACAGAAATTTATTGCTGCAGCACAGCAGCGTCCTGAAATTGGGTCAATTGCGTCTAACTTCAAAGCCAATACACCAGGGTATGAATTTGAAGTAGACCGGGCGAAAGCTGAAAAAATGGGTGTAGACGTTGATGATGTTTTTACCACTTTACAGATATTCCTCGGTGGATCACAGGTAAATGATTTCAATAAGTTTGGACGTACTTACAAGGTCTCCGTACAGGCAGATGCCGCATTTCGCAGTGATGTTAACGCCATGAGATATTTGTTTGTAAAGAGTTCAAACGACACAATGGTACCGTTAAATACCTTGGTAAAACCAAAAAAAGTAAGCGCTCCATCGGTCATTACAAGATACAATGGTGTTAAGGCAGTTAAAATTAGCGGCAGCCAGGCGGTAGGATATAGTTCGGGTCAAGCAATGACGGCCTTGGAAGAAGTGGCTGCTGAAGTATTACCTGAAGGTTATACCTATGAATGGTCAGGTCAAAGCCGAGAAGAAAAACTCTCTGGTGATCGGGCCCCCATCGTTTTTGGCATGGCAATCGTATTTGCATTTTTGTGTTTAGCTGCACTTTATGAAAGCTGGAGTGTTCCCTTTGCAGTGCTGCTTACTGTTCCTGTAGGAATATTTGGTGCGTTTCTATTTCAGTATGTACGTAATTTAGAAAATAGCGTGTATATGCAGATTGGGCTAGTCATGCTCATTGGTTTGGCAGCAAAGAATGCAATATTAATTGTTGAATTTGCTAAAGTCAGAGTTGATAAAGGCATGCATCCCGTACAGGCTGCCATAGAATCAGCTAAGATCCGTCTGCGTCCGATTCTGATGACATCATTAGCGTTTATTATTGGCTGCTTTCCTTTAGCAATTGCTACGGGAGCTGGTGCTGGCGCTAGAAATTCTATGGGGACGGCAGTTGTTGGAGGTATGTTTACCGCTACAACTCTTGGGATTTTTTTAATCCCTGTACTGTTCGTAGTGGTAGAAAAGATTACAGGAAAAGGGCATAAAAACGAGGAAAAACCAAAGGCTATGTAGAACTTTGATACTATTGCTGTAAGGCAATGATAGCACTGCAATCAGCAACTAAATCAAAGCTGGAGGATTCCTTTCCATGAACATTGCATTTTTTCTGATTCCCAAAAATGAAGTTGTTTATCTGCCAGTAAATAGTACGATGCGGCAGGCTCTTGAGAAAATGGAATATCATCGCTATACGGCTGTTCCTCTCATTGATGAGGACGGTAAATATGCTGGGACGATTACCGAGGGTGATTTACTTTGGAAGATGAAAAATACACCAGGCTTAACCTTCGCTGATACAGAGCAGGTTATGATAGACGAAATTCCTTGGAGGATGATTAATAATCCGGTGCGTGTAAATGCTGAAATTGAAGGATTACTTTCTTTAGCTATCGTACAAAATTTTGTTCCAGTTGTGGATGACAGTGGAATTTTTATCGGGATTATTCGCCGAAGAGAGATTATTGAGCATTATGCAAAACAATGTTCGAGAAAACCAGATGCTATATAAATCATATAGTAGCAGCAAAAAAACGAGGGCGGCGTAAAAGCCGCACCTCGTTCTTGTGTTTTTAATTGGAGACCATTCTAACCATTTATTTATTTTCTGTAGCTCTGTGGTTCAATTATTTACAAAGCAAGATTGACGATAGTTCTGCCTTGAAGTTTTCCCTGTAGGATTAAGTCGATTTTTTGATTTAAGCCTTCTAATGATACTTCTTCGACATTTTGTTCTAATTGAAAAGGTTTCCATTCATTTGCGAGTAAAGACCAGAGTTCCAAACGCAAATCCATAGGGCACATTACCGAATCTACTCCATATAGAGTGATGCCTCTTAAGATAAATGGATATACAGAGGTTAATAGCTCGGGAGAGGCTACATTTCCGCAGCACGTTACACTACCGCCATAGTTTGTGGATTTTAGTGCAGTGGCTAACATGTTTCCGCCAACGGTATCGATGACACCAGCCCAAGTTCCTTTTAATAGGATTCTTCCTGATTGATCATTAAGCTCTTCTCTTAAGATAATATCTTTGGCGCCGATTTCTAATAACATCTCTTTAGCTTCTGCTTTACCAGTAGCTGCAATGACGCTATAGCCAAGCTTATGTAAGATACTCACTGCAATACTGCCTACACCGCCAGTTGCTCCCGTTACGAGAATATTACCTGCACTGGGTTTGATACCGCCCTGTATCATTTTATAGACGGAAAGCGCAGCCGTAAAGCCAGCAGTGCCGTAGATCATACTTTCTCGTAATGAAAGATTCTCAGGCAACTTAACCACCCAGTCAGCAGGAACTCTAATATACTGTCCATAGCCGCCAGATGTATTCATGCCTAAATCATAACCTGTGACCAGAACATGATCGCCAGCATGGTAATTTTCGCTCGTACTTTCCACAACAATTCCTGCAGCATCGATACCTGGAATATGAGGATATTTCCTTGTGACGCCTTTATTGCCCGAAGCAGATAAAGCATCCTTATAATTTAAAGAAGAATATTTTACCTGGATTAAAACATCTCCTTCTGGAAGGGCGACAAGCTCTCTATTGACAATTTCTCTTGAAAATGTAGCATCTGTATTCTCTGTTACCAACATGGCTTTAAAGTGGGTTGTAGACATTGGTTCACTTTCCTTTCTTAATTTATAAAGTGTGTTAAAAACATTATAACAGATAATAGTTTTGTGTCAAACTATATCGAATTTTAAAGAATATTTCATATTGACATGGGATTTTACGTAGTACTATAATTACAATGGTTATCCGATATAGAATTACTATTTGTTATGAGGTTGTTATTATGAAGGATAAATACATCGTCTACTTTATCAGTAGAACGAAAGATAAAATGTTACACTTTATTGAAAAGCAACTACAGGAAAATCAATTAAATGATTTGATTCCGTCTCATGGTAATATTCTTACCGCCCTTTATGAAAATCATGATAAGCTAACCATGAAGCAAATAGCCAAAACAATCGGAAAGGACAAATCAACGATAACACCATTAGTAAATAAGCTAATGGATTTAGGCTATATCACAAGAGAAAAGAATGAAATTGATAAAAGAGTTACGTATATCATGCTAACGGAGAAGGGCAAGCAAATGCAGGCAAAGTTCAGTGAAATCTCAAGTAAGGTGTATCAGACGGCCTATAAGGGGTTTTCTGTTGATGAACAGGAAGTTTTTTTACGTTTGTTAAAGAAATTAAATAATAATTTTGATTCGGTTTAGTATTTACCGAACGGATAAAAAATAACTCCAGTGAAGCTGAAAACTTGCTGGAGTTTTTTCATTGTAGCCATGTAATCTAGCAGTGGGTTGATGAGATCTTGTTCGCTTAGTTTTAAGAGCTGATAATACTGCCGTCAACTCCGATAATTACAAAGTCAAAGGGAATGGACTTGCCGCTGTTTTCTAATGCTTCCCGGGCAGCATTGACCAAGCCGCTGCAGCAAGGCTTTTCCATTCGCAATACGGTGATGCAGCTGATGGTATTAGATTGGAAGATTTCTTTGAGCTTGTCGGCATAATTTCCCTCATCCAGCTTTGGGCAGCCAATAAGGGTAATCTTATCACGCATAAAATCATGATGAATATTAGCATAGGCATATGCTGTACAATCTGCAGCAATCAAAACATGAGCATTTTGAAAATAACTTGCAGTAGTAGGAATGAGTTTGATCTGACAAGGCCATTGCTGCAATTGGGATTGTGGAATGATTGTCGGCTCTAGCAGTTGACTGTTAATTTTTTTCCTTTCAATTCGATTAGAGTGGCTTCCCGGGCATTGAAATTTTGTATTTGCTGGAGTACTTGCAGGAGCAGCTGTAACGGGTTGTTCTTCCAGGGTAATTGCCCCATTAGGGCAAGCTGGCAGGCAGATCCCCAGACCGTCGCATTGGGAAGCTGAAATCAATTTGGCTTTACCATTGACTAATTGCAAAGCACCTTCATGACAGGTTTGGGTGCAAATTCCGCATCCGGTGCATTTTTCTTCATCGATTTTACTCACTTTTCGAAGTTGCATCATAATTTCCTCCTAAGGGATATTCATTGAATTCTTATACCTAACTGTAATACAATAGAGATAAAAAATCGGTAGCTATAGCTACCGAGAGTGAGGTGCCCGTCATTTGGATGCAAATATAGTAAAAATTCTGGTTTCATCGCCAATTTTTCATGATATTTCACCGAGTCAACTAGATATCATGTTAGAATGTTTAAAACCTAAAATCAATACCTTTAGCAAAAACAGCTATATTGCAGTCCAGGGTGAGCCTTATACCGGTTTGGGCATCTTGCTTTCAGGAGAGGCATCGATCATCAAAGAAAGTGCGTCAGGCAGCCGCGTTATCATGACAGTGATTCGCCCGGGCGATCTATTTGGAGAAATGATCGCGTTCTCACCAAGAAAACATTGGCCGGCATCAGTTTTTGCTCAGAGTACATGCTCGGTGATGTTTTTACCCCCTGAGAAAATAATCGGTGAGTGTACTCATGTTTGTGGAGGGTACAAGCAACTGATTAAAAATATGCTGGTGCTTTTATCAACGAAGGCACTGATGCTGAATCAAAGAGTGGAATACTTGGCGATAAAAGGTATGCGGGAGAAAATAAGCATTTATCTTCTGGAGCAATATAAGATCAATCAAAAACATACCTTTATTTTACCATTAAAACGTAATGAATTAGCTGATTTTCTCAGCGTTTCCCGAACAGCGCTTTCCCGCGAACTAGGTCGTATGCGGGATGAAGGGATTATCGAATTTTATCGTACATCGGTTAAAATTAATAATCTTGCCATGTTAAGACGAGGCGCTGAGTGACTCCAGCGTAACTATAGCAATAACCCTCTAAAGCAGAAGGAATGTTCACTGCTTTAGAGGGTTATTGCTATAGTATAATCGATAGTAATAGATTGGCTACTTAGATATACTTCAATAGATGGTCGCTGCATTGTAATGAATTAGGATGTTTGACGATGATTGCGAAATTCTAAAGGAGTGTGCTTCATAAATTTTTTAAACATTACATTATAATAGTTTTGATTATTGAAACCCACGGAAAGAGCAATGTCCAGGACAGATAAATTTTTCTTTAATAGCAGTTCCTTGCTTTTCTCAATCCGGATCTCATTGAGGTACTGAGAGAAGTTTTTCCCTGTTTCTTTTTTAAACAAGCTGCAAAGATAATATTTGCTGATATTCAGGTGCGCCGCAATATCCGATAGTTTGATGGTTTCATGGTAGCGCGCATTTAGGTAATCAATGGATTTTTTGACATAGGTACTATAAGGCATGTCGTTAAATTTCTTGATTTTTTGCTTCAAATACGCACTATCTGCTGCTATAGTGCCCAGCAATGTAATTAAGTACGGGATACAATAAGCTGGCTTGTATACGATGTCGAAAGGGTTGACCGCTTCTAAAGTGGTGTAAGGACCTAGGATGTGAAAGCCCCAATTGATGTTTTTGCTGCAAACCCAGCAAGCGGTGAAAGAAATCGATTCCAAGCAGGAAATCGTAATAATGCAGTTTTCAGTTTTGGTGACAAGTTTTTGACGTACTTGCTCAAAAATGTCATGGTGTTCAAAAAAATCTTCCATCTCGCGATTATAGCCAGCGGAATAAATGAGATTTCCGTTGAAATCAAAGGTTCGAATGGGAAGATGAGTACACAAAAAGAATTTTGTATCGATTTGACGAATATGTTCTTGAACTAACATGCAGCATACCTCCAAAACATCCGATCGGACTCTTAAGTATCGTTAGGTCGTGATAACCATTATCAATTGTTGATTTTATTTATTGTATGCTTCTTTTCCTTGGTTGTCAATGAGATTTGATGAGTTGCCTCGGATTTGGCAAGACATTTATTTTCTGAAAATCACAATATTGTTATAAAAATCGTAATATTCTTCTAAGGAATTCATAGGAGAAATGCTATCTTTAATTGAGAAATAAAATCAGTGCAATTTTATGAAGGGAGCGAATATACGTTTCTTTCTTACTGAGATAAAGTAAGGAGCAATAACATGACAAGAAAAATGTGGATAGTAGTATTGGCGGTTGTAATCGCTGGCGGTCTCATTACAGGTATTTATGTCAATAAGACAGTACTATATCAAGCGAAATCGAGTGCGTCAGTTTCAGTAAAGGAGCGGTCAGGAGAAAAACGTCATTCGTATCTTGGAAAAGAATATGTTCTGCCTGGCAAGACTGATAAAATTGTAGTTACAGGTGCGCTGGAAGCGTTAGAGGATCTGTTAGTCTTAGGGGTAAATCCGGTTGGTGTTATGACGATTGGAGGGACGTTTCCGGCTCTGTTTGCAGATATTACGAAAGATGCAAAACCCATTGGAGAACGGATGCAGCCTAGCTTTGAAGCGATTTTGAAAATAAGACCGGATGTCATTTTGAGCAGCGACAAATTCCCTGCATCTACGGCAGAGCAATTGAAAAAAATTGCTCCGACCATCCCCATATCCCATTTTCCCATTGATGGGAAAGCCAACCTCCTCTTTCTTGGTGAATTGACTGGTAAAAGAGAGCAGGCAGAAGAAGTACTGCGAAAATATGAAAAGGATGCAGCAGCTGCCAAAACCCGGTTGCCAGAAGGCGTGAGGGATAAAAAAGTGGTAGCGGTACGAATTCGTGCGGGTAACATTGGTGTTTATCCAGCTGATGTATTTTTTAATGAAATATTGTATGGGGAATTAGGTTTGCCTGTTCCAGAGGAAATTAAAGCTGTCAAAGCACAAGAGGTCATTTCTTTAGAGAAGTTTAGTGAAATGGACCCAGACTATATCTTTTTGCAATATGCCGTACTTGAAAGTCCTGCTCAACCTAACGTATTAAATGACTTGCAGCAGAATCCGATATGGCGCAGTCTGAAAGCGGTAAAGAATAATAATGTATTTATTAATGTAGTTGACCCTTTGGTGCAAGGGGTAGCAATCGGCGGAAAAATTCAGTTTCTAAATGCCGCTATGGAAAAATTATCAATGAATGGTACAAAGTGAGGGGAACCAATGTATGTAAAACGTTATTTTCCTTATATGATTTTGCTGGCATCTCCAGTGTTAATCCTTTTGATGGCAGCTTTATCTATACTATATGGTGCAAAAGAGATTGATGTAATGACGATACAAAATGCCATATTTCAATTTGATCCCACCAATGTGGATCATCAGATTATTATGAGCTCCCGCCTGCCCAGAGTGATAGGAACGATGCTGATTGGCTGTGCTCTTAGTGTATCCGGGGCCCTGATGCAGGGAATTACCAGAAATTATCTAGCTTCTCCCGGAATTATGGGTATTAGTGATGGTTCAATTTTAGCTGTTACCTTAAGTATGATTTTGCTGCCCGAAGCCTCTGATTTGCAGCGGATCATATTTTCCTTTGCCGGGTCTGCTCTTGGGGCAGGGATTGTCTTTGGTTTGGGATCCATATTGCCTAATGGATTATCACCAGTAAGGCTGGCTATCTTAGGGACAATTATTGGAACATTTCTAAGCAGCTTTGCTTCTGCTTTAGCAATCTATTTTCAAATTTCTCAAAATATTGGCTTTTGGTATCATGCGCGTCTGCATCAGTTGCAGCTGGAGCAGGTAGGATTAGCGATTCCCTTTGTAGTAGCCGGAATGCTTGCGGCACTTCGAATTTCCAGGTCTGTTACCGTTCTTTCTTTGGGAGAGGAAGTGGCGGTCAGCCTAGGACAGCGGACTACTGTCGTTAAAGTCTTGGCAGCAGCAGCAGTCATGCTTTTGACAGGGAGTGCTGTGGCTTTAGCTGGCAAAATTGCTTTTGTAGGTCTGATTATTCCCCATATCGTTCGCTTCCTTGTAGGTGCTGATTATAAATGGGTCATACCTTGTTCAGGGGTGCTAGGTGCTATATTTTTGGCTTTATCTGATATAGTAAGCCGTTTCCTCAACTATCCCTTCGAGACTCCAGTTGGAGTTATCACCTCTTTGATTGGCGTGCCTTTCTTTCTTTATTTAGCCAGGAAAAAGGGGGGCAATACGTATGCTTAAATACAGTCAGGAGCGTTTTGTGGGCATCATGCTTACTGCTTTAGGGCTAATTGTAGCTGCTATTTATATAAGCCTTAGTTATGGAGTCTTTGATATTACTTTTGCTGAGGTCGTTAAGACGCTATTCAGCCAGGGTAATGGAGAATATGATATACTGATTTATCAATTTCGGCTGCCCAGGATTGTGATTGCCGGGTTGGTAGGGGCGGGTCTGGGAGTCGCCGGAGCTGTATTACAAGGTGTTTCCCGAAATGGATTGGCTGATCCTGGCATCTTAGGCATCAATGCTGGAGCGGGTCTTGCTATTGTTGTATTTATGTTCTTTTATCAGGGGAAACTTGCTGGAACAGATTGGCTTTCAATACTGGCTATGCCCTTTTTTGGTTTAATTGGAGGATTAGCTACTTCCGTTTTAGTGTATCTTCTTTCCTGGAAAAATGGGAGGCTGGATTCTCAGCGCTTTTTGTTAACGGGAATTGCTCTTGGTTCTGGTTTTGCGGCGCTTTCATTGTATATTACATTAAAAATGGATCCTACGGATTTTCACACCGCGACAGTTTGGAGCGTCGGCAGTCTGTTTCACGCCGATTGGCAATATAGTATCTCCATATTGCCATGGTTCTTATTTTTACTGCCTATTATTTTCTGGAAAGCCCATATTCTTGATTTGTTCCAACTTGAGGAAAGCAGCGTCAAAAGCCTAGGTGTTTCTGTAGGGAGAGAGCAGGTCATTTTATTGCTTTGCAGCACTGGGCTAGTTAGTGCTTGTGTTTCTGTGTCCGGGAGTATCGGGTTTGTAGGATTAATTGTTCCTCATTTAGCCAAATCTCTGACGGGTATTCGCCATCAGCAAATTATTCCTTTATGTGCAATGTTAGGCATGCTTCTTGTGATCGTGGCGGATTTTATCGCCAAAAACATCTTTGCACCGGCCGAAGTCGCTACAGGGACAATCGTATCCCTGATCGGAGTACCTTATTTTATTTATTTGTTATTTAGAAGTAAAGCCTAAGAGGATGTGTATGGATATGAGTATACTTAGAGCCGAAAAACTGCAGGCAGGCTATGAGCAGCGTACCGTTTTTCAGAATCTCAATTTTTCTGTAAAAGAAGGGAAGATCACCACAATTATTGGTCCTAATGGTTGTGGTAAATCAACACTATTGAAAACCATGGGACGGATTCTTAAACAAAAATCAGGAACCGTCTTTTTATATGACCAGGATTTAAGAAATCTTTCAACCCGGGAAATTGCTAAAAAACTCACACTTCTTCCCCAAAATCCAGTGGGGCCTAAAGAGTTGACCGTAGAAGAATTGATTACGTATGGGCGGTTCCCCCATCGCAATCAAGGACAAAAAAGTTCAATAGCGGATCAAAAGGCTATTGAATGGGCTATGAATATTACCAAAACGATTTCTTTTCGGCAGCGGGAGTTGGGCAGTTTATCAGGAGGAGAGCGACAAAAGGTATGGTTAGCGATGGCATTGGCACAGGAAACTGCAATTCTTCTATTGGATGAACCGACTACCTATTTGGATATGGTACATCAGTTAGAAGTGCTGAAGATTGTGCAGCAGTTAAATCGTCAAAGGAAATGCACTATTGTTATGGTGTTGCATGATATTAACCACGCAGCCCGTTTTTCTCATGAGATTGTTGCTATGAAGGAGGGGCATGTCATTGCGTTGGGTAGTCCTCAGGAAATGATCACACCAGAAGTATTGAAACAAGTTTTTTGTATCGATGCTAGGGTGATGCTTGATCCTCGGGATGGGGTACCTGTTTGCTTTAGTTATGATAATCTGCAGACAGAGAAGGAAACGGTAGGAGGAGAGGAATGACGGGAACGCTGATTCTTAGTACTTTTATGAGCAGTGAAATCTGTATTTACCTGCCACCATCCTATGATATGCATCAAAAGCATTTTCCTGTTGTTTATTTGCATGATGGCGGTTATCTGTTTCGCGACTGTTTGAGTGAGTTAGAAGAAATGATGTTTGCAAAAGAACTGAGGGAGTTTATCTTTGTAGGCATTAAACCGGATAACCGCAATGATGAGTATAGTCCTTGGTTTGCAAAGGCGGTAACAGCAGGATTTTCGGACTTTGGCGGTAGGGGATCTCAGTATCTTGCTTTTTTGGCAAATGAGCTAAAACCGTACATAGATGAGAAGTATCGTACAATGAAGAAGCCGGAAAATACAGCAATTGCAGGTGCATCCTTTGGAGGATTGATCTCGATGTACGCGGCGTACCTGTATCCCGGGATTTTTGGCAGGATTGCCTCAATCTCAGGCTCTTTTTGGTATACGGGATTTATTGATTTTATGCGTTCCTCAGATGTTGTACATCTCGGACGCAGGATTTACATGGACGTTGGATCGTTAGAAGGGAAGAGAAAAAATAACGAGCAAAGAAGCATGGTCGCAAAAAATCAAGAAGCGTATGAAATTTTATTAGATAAAGGGTTTCTTAAGGAGCAATGTCAATTTCTTACCCACGAGGGAGAGGATCATGGACACTCCTTTTTTCTGAAGCGTTTCCCAACTGCATTACAATGGTTATTTCCCATGAAGATGACCAGGTGATCTAGAAGATAGAGCACCTGGTCATCTTATTATTATTTTAAAGTAGATCTATTTACTTCAGCAGATACATACGTTTTTAGCTGTTTTGAAAGGCGTATATCGATTTTCTTAAGAAAGTAAATAGCTTTTCTTCTGCTATGCCAAAGGTGCTTTTTTCAGAGCTGCGCAAAAATCCTACGTCTAGTTCCAGATCCAAATTTTGTACCATTTTTACTACAGTACCAGCAGGAGCTGGTGTTACAGTAACTGCTGGTACTAGGGCAATGCCATGATTGGCTTGAACATAATACTTAAGGGCAGCTAAACTGTTGATTTCAAGTGTTGAGTAAGAAGTGCCTATTTTTTGTAGTAGTATCGATAATTTTTTTCGAAAAACACATTCGCGGGAGGTAACTAAGAATCGCTCTCCTTTTAAATCCTGTATTGTGATGTCTTGCTTTATTGCAAGGGGATTCATGGAAGGAACCAGCAATACAAGGGGTTCCGAAAATAAAGGGTCAAACATTAATCCAGAGCTGGTTGCTGGTACGGAAGAAATAGCAAAGTCGATTTCGCCTTTTAGAGTGAGTTCCGTCAAGGTGCACGTATTTCCAATTTGAATGGATATTTGTACTTTGGGATATTGTTCCATAAAAGCAGCTAGAATGTTAGGCAATCGGAAGCTTGCTGTAGGTTCGATAGCACCTAATAAAATGGAACCGGATTCTCCGAGAGTGATATCACTCATAGTATCTTGTAAGTGATCGACATCTCGTAGGATATGGGCGGATTGTTCGCTGCAAATTCTTCCGGCTTCTGTCAGACGGAAGCTTTTCCCACGTTCAAATAAGATTACTCCTAAATCTCGCTCTAACTTTTGAATTTGCATCGTTACGGTAGATTGTGCATAGCGAAGCTCTTGAGCCGCTTGTTGGAAACTGCCTAATTTTACAATTGTTAGAAATGTTTTGAGTCCTCGTAGGTCCATAGTTATTATCACTCCAATAATTGATAGTTCAATAATATTGATATAATGATTCTTATATTTCAATTATACAGAATTAAGGAGATGTAGTACAATGAAATTAGAAAATTAATAGTATCTCATCTGCGTTGAAAAGATAGATAATTTAGCGAGGCGTTTTTAACCTGCAAAGCGGAAGAATCGTGCAGATCGGGAATCTGTAAGGCGATGCCAATGAAGCAGGACGGAAAAAGGCTGCTAAAGTAGCAGAACTTTTAATGCAGATGAGGTACTAGTCATTGGGTTATTTAAAGCATTGGAAAGGGCTGCAAAATGACCATTATTTTAGATGGCGCCATGAGCTAGGTGTGGAGGAATGATGTATGACAGGAATAACGTTACAGAGGATTCAAGATGCTGCAAGTGCTTTTATAAAGGATAGTCCACTGAACACGATTGCAGAGTTAGATTCGCTGCAGCTTTTTGATGCGCCGCTGATAGCAGCAGCGGATGCCTATGATCCATTATTTACAAAGCTAAAGGAGAATGAAGTTGTTGGCCCGCAGCACCGAATGCCCCAGGAGTGGTTAGAAGGTGCCAAGTCTGTTATATCTTATTTTTTGCCCTTGACGAAAAGAGTCCGTGAAGCAAATCGAAAACCAGGGGTGGCTGCTCGGGAATGGATGTATGGACGCTATGAAGGAGAGCAATTCAATAACTCTTTAAGTAATTATCTAGTAGCGTTTTTAGAAAATGCAGGAATAAAAGCTGTTGTTCCCGTTATGGATCCTCGTTTTAGTGTGGTCAATCGCCGCAGTAATTGGTCAGAACGCCATATTGCATTTATAGCTGGTCTAGGAACCTTTAGTCTGAATCGATCATTAATTACAGCTCGTGGTTCTGCAGGTAGGATTGGCAGTATCATTGTAGATGCTGCTATTGATGCTACTGAGCGCCAGTATACTGAATTTGATGAACATTGCACAAAATGCGGTGCTTGTATCCTGCGCTGCCCCCCTTTTGCGATCAATGAGCAAGGCAAGGATAATGCGGTTTGTTCTGATTACCTTGGTCGCGTATTGGCGCGCTATCGTCCCAGATACGGCTGTGGAAAATGCCAGACCGCTGTACCTTGTGAAGCCTGTATTCCTCATGTACAAGGAAATACTTTGTCTATAAACAGATAATAAATCAAATAGCACTATGAATGGCAAATCCTAAATATGGATCCTCACCAGAAAGTACGCTTGACGTTCTGTCGTTGCGAGCGGAGCGCGACAATCTCCAATAGCAAGCTGGGAGGCAGTAGAGATTACCATGTCAGCTGTCGCCTCCTCGCAATGACAATATTGTCAAGTAGACATTTTGGTGTTGAGCAAAAATATATAGCTTTATAAAAAAAATCAATGAATTGCTTTTTGCAGTTTGTTGATTTTTTAGTTTAATTGTATATAGTCAAATGCAGTTCAAAGAAATCCTTTCGATATAAATGTAGGATAGGAAAAAGCTGTACCTTCTCACGAGGGGTTAGGAGTGAGCATAATGAGAATTAATAGCGCTATTGCGGATACGAATAAGGCTGCAAGTCAAAAAGATAATGTGACAAAGAAGAAGCCGCTATCACTTGTTTCTAATATAGAGACAAGTTCCTCAACATATGAAGATGCTGCCAAGGTGGAAATGTCTGAAGGTACAAAAAATAAGACAAGCCTACCAGCGAAAACGTTGGAAAATATACAAAACGGTGTTTCTTTGCTGCAAGCTGCGGATCAAGATTTAGATAAAATTCGTAGTATGCTTGAACGAGGAAAAGAATTAGCGGCTCAAGCGGCTACTTCTCAGGATGCAGCGGAAAAGGAAAGGCTTCAAAATGAAATTAATAATATAAATCATGAGATTGACAACTATAAAACTACTTACTCATCAGATCCAAACAATGAAGAGATTATGACTGCCTTAAAGAGTGACTGGTTAGAAGTAGCAGAAGACGTTATTCAGGAGCGTTACGGGCTAGTCGGTGATGGAGCAGAATTGCAAATCGTACTGGATGAAGATTCTGTACCTTATCTTGCTGCGATCATGTACAACTACGATAAAGATGGCAAAGCAATTAATCAGACCATGCATATTGCAGTTAAGAGTGCACTTCCAGCTGCTTTGCCTAATGGGGGAAGAGATCCTGGACAGTATGATGATCGTGTGGTTACTCATGAGATGGTTCATGTGCTTATGGGGAGGACGATGAACTTTCAAGCGATGCCTAACTGGTTCAAAGAAGGAACTGCGGAATTCATCCATGGCCCTAATGAGAGGGTGGCTCTTGATTTGAAGCGTAGTGGTGGTGGAATGAAGGGCGCGACAGCACTCCAAGATGCTTTGGGTGATGGTACCAATAGTTCCTGGGAAAATACGAGTTTACATTATTCTGCAGCATCCATGGCAGTACGTTATTTACATACGAAAATAAAAGAAGATGGCTATAGCGGCGGCATAAAAGACTTGATGACGGACCTAAAGTCCAATCCAACGGAAAGCCTTGATCAGGCTTTGAACCATGTCTCTCGATATTCAAATGTGAAAGCATTTGTTAATGATTATGTTAAAAATGGGAATGGGGCTGCATTTATCCATAATCTTGATGCAGCAGGTGAATTTAGAGCCTCTCTAGCTGGAGGAGATACTGGTGCTATAGGAGGTTCTACCGTTGATGGTGGTCCCGTTCAGACGGCAGAATCGGTAATTCCTGATATCAACCATCCAACGGAGACACCACTGGAAAACTTCCGTGTTATCTGGCCAACTCGCAGGGAAGATCCAATTCCATATCAAGCAAATAAAGCTGCTACGATTCAGAGTAGTACGGGAAATTACACACCTTTAAAAGTGGATAGCCATGTTCTTGGTACAGATCAAATCGATCTTGTTAATCATTCTGATACAGCTAGCGCACTTTTTGATAAGGCCATATCTTATATTACCGATAAGCAAGCACAGCTTGGTGAGATTAAAAATAATTTAAGTAATCAAGAAAGTATCGTAGTTGAAAATGCAAATTCTTCAGCGATAACGGATTCTAATAGAGCCGAAAAAGAAGTGGAGCAAGTAAAGGCCAGTCTGGAGGGGACAAACGCTAACAATGCGTCGAAGATAGCCAGATTACAGCCTGAGAGAGTATTACAATTGCTGAAAACTAGTTAAAAATGGGTATACAGATAAACTCCTGCAAGGATAATCCTGCAGGAGTTTATCTATAAAGTGTGAAATAGAATAGAAACAGAGATGTTCTAGCAAAATAAGATTACATATGAGGCCGTTACATAATAGGAGGAGATACATATGACATTGCCATTACGAATTATTTTTGATTTTTCTTGCCCATACTGTTACATTGCGTGGGGATATGTACAAAAGTTAAAGGAAACAGTTGATCTGGCGGTTAACTGGATTGGCTGGGAAATACATCCTGATCTTCCAAAGGACGGCCGGATGATTCAAGATGTCGTGCCAGGTATTGTATTAAGCGAAAGGGTTGAGAAACTGAATGGCCTTGGTAAGCCGGCTGGTATTGTTCCGGGAAATAAGCTGTTTGTACCGAATACACGGTTGGCCTTGCAAGGCTTGGAATTTGCTCGTGACAATGGCAAGATGCAGGAATGGGTTGCTGAGGTTTATAAAACCAGCTATGTGTTAGATAAAAATATCGGTGATATACAGGTACTAATCGATATTGCTCGTCAGATTGGCCTGGATGCAGCGGCATTTGAGCAGGCAGTTGCAAGTGAACGTTATCTTCCAATATTGCTTGAGACTGATCAGGAATGTATGGACAAGCAGCTGGAATGGGTTCCGACTATCTTTAGTGGGCCGGAAAAGGTATTAGAAGGGGCCCTAACTTACGAGATTTTTGAAAAGGCACTAGTGGATCTAAGTCAATTGCAGCAATGATAAGGATCTATAATAATTTCGATAGAGATACATGAAAAGACCGTTTGAAAATGTAAAAATGAAGGTGAATTATGAAAGTTGCTATATTAGTCAGAGAAGAAACCATGAAGCGTTGTACTGGAAAAGGATGCCTAAATGCTTTTTTTCAGAAAAAGGATGCATTTGCCGGCTACAAGGACGATGTTGAGCTGATCACCTTTTCTCATGCCGACGGCGATATTGACCATAAGATTGAAACAATGATCAAAAATGGTGTGGATGTGGTACATTTGTCTACCTGTATGAGGGGAAAAGCCGCTAATTATGAGGTACTGGCAAAGCGCCTGAGTGAGCACTTTGATGTCGTTGGATATACTCATGGATCAGAAGAAGGAAAGGGACAAAAAACCATTATTATAAAGAAAGCTGCTAAGTAAAGAAAATATAAAATATTTATTTATTTCCTATCTTCGCTGCGGGCAGCAACGTTGCTCCTTTGCAGTTTTATTTTAGTTTATGTGGATAAAGCTTTTGACAATCTCACAGTTTTCTGATAGGATAAACCAATTGTATTTGGAATCCTGTTTTTGTTGTATGGGGGGGATGGCTGTGAAGCAGTTGTCATTATTTAAATTAGCCTGGCCGATATTCTTGGAATTATTTCTGATTACATTGGTCGGATTTGTAAATGTATTTATATTAAGCAAGTATGATAGTGTTGCTGCAGCAGCTGTGGAAGCGACGATTCAAATTTTATGGAATTTTCTTTTGCTATTTGCTATCATTTCCATGGGCACCTCAGTTTTAGTAGCCCAGAATGTAGGGGCGAAGCGGCCCGAAGAAATTGATAAAGTTGCTGCTGTATCGCTGCTGTTTAATGCGATTTTGGGCGGGTTGGCCAGTCTGGTGCTAGTCATCGGTGGAAAACAGATGTTGATGTTTATGGGAATTGCTGATAATTTATTATCCTACGCTCATACCTACTTGCTCTTAGCAGGTGGTTTTATTTTTTTTGATGCGATGCTTTCGTCGGCTGATGCTATACTGAAAGGATTTGGGAAAACAAAGCAGTGTCTTGTGATTACTGCTTTAATGAATATTTTAAATTTGATTGGATCTGTTGTATTGGGACTTGGAGTGACTGGAATTCCGGCGATGGGAGTTTATGGTGTTGGAATTGCAGCTGTTTTCAGTAAAGGAATTGCTGTGTGCTTTGCTTTGCTATATTTATTTACTAAACTGCTCAAACTTAATATTCTGCGTCATTTAGTTCAATTTCCTAAATCTCAGTTGAAACAATTATTGAAGATTGGCTTTCCGGCTGCAATGGAAAACATGTCTTATAACATGAGTCAGACAGTGCTGATGACGATCATTATTGTCCACCTGGGTGCCGATGCGTATATTACACGCACATATGCCTGGTCCATTATAAAAATGGCTTTTTTATTCTCCTTGGCCATTGGGCAAGCCAATATTATTATGATCGGACAATTAGTAGGAGCTAAGAAATTTGATGAAGCTGAGAAGGCTGGAATGCAAAATTTCTTGATTGCCTTTGGGTCGGCATGGATCATTGGTGGGATGTTATTCTTATTTAGGTATCAACTCATTGGAATCTTCACCACGGATACGAAGATTATCGCTCTTGGTGCTCTGATTTTTGCAATTGATGCTCTTTTAGAGCCGGGGCGAACATTTAATATTGTTTTTATTTATGGCCTGCGGGGAGCTGGAGACGTCAATTTTCCAGTTCTGGTTGCCATACTTTCTATGTGGTCTGTTACTATCGGGCTAGGTTACTATATGGGAGTTATTTTAGGATTTGGTTTGCCGGCGATTTGGGCTCTAATGCTTGTCGATGAATGGCTGCGGGGAATGTGTATGTTATGGCGCTGGAAAAGCGGTGTATGGAAAACCAAGGTCATGGTATAAGGAACTTTGCGGTATTTTCCAGCTTCAGCAAAGACTTTTTTGATGAACTGCCGAATTCGGTCGTATATTTCCAATAACGTTTTGGCATATGACCCATACGGCATTTGGGGTTATGACGACCCTGTATTTCGATGGTATCGTAGAAGAGCTGCCATAGTGCTCTATAGGATTGTTCCTGTTCATCTGGTTCAGGCAGTTCAAGATCGTCAATGGGAATAATGGCTGACTGGTAAGGATGATAAACTAGTGCCATGCCATGAGTTTTATCATAAATTAAAAAACGCTCTTCTGGATAACGTTCGCAAAAATGCTGGGTCATCAGCGGCAGCACGCAATTTTTGGGCTCAATTTCAGCGACCAGAACATTGCTGAAAATGGAGAAGCGTACAAATCCTTTCAGCAGGTGGCTTTCATTATCCAAATGTTTCACAGCCTTAAAGAGGGTATGGACTGCATCATCAGCCAGCATATCCATTACGGAACGCCCATGGCGATACCCCAAACGCAGGAATAGAAGGATGTACAGCTCTTTTTTAGGAGCACAGGTTAAGAATGCGCGCTGTATAAAATTTAGGGCATCAAATCCCATTTTTTCTGGGATGGACGCCAGCACTCGATTTGCCTTTTGAACATCGGTCCTAATTTCTTTAGCGGCAAAGAGCAACGTCTGAGAGATATCCGGCAGAATGATTTCTGTCGGAATTTCTTTTTTATCATAGCTCTCAAATACGCAGCAGAGCAGTCCATCAAAGCTTCCGTCATAACGATAAATCAGAGTGAATTGGTCAAGCATCTTTGATGATCCTCCTGTGGAAATCCAGATAGTATCATGGGTGGCTGTTCGAAAAGAGAGAGCTGCTCGGCTTGGGATTGAAGTGGGAAACTCTGGTGATACATACCCAATGTTTTTTCCGACATTAAAGATCGTAGTACTTTATCCTGGGAGATTTTTAAGCTGCCTATGACTTTACCGCCACAGTTAATAAAATACTGTGCCCGCTTTAGTACAACTCCTAGTTTCTTAAGATCATTGAATTGGAGAGTAGCTGTGCGGCGGGCAATTACAATTCGTCTGGCACTATTGACGCCAATGCCCGGCACTCGCAGCAAGTCAGTATAGGATGCCCGGTTCACATTCATAGGAAAGAAATCCATATGATGGAGTGCCCAGTTGCATTTCGGATCTAAATAAGGATTGAAGCTTTGATGATGCTCATCCAGAAGCTCATTTGCCGTGAAACCGTAAAAACGAAGCAGCCAGTCGGCTTGATAAAGCCTATGCTCGCGCCAAAGAGGCGGAGTTGTATCTAAAGTGGGCAGCAGGTCGTTCTCGGCCACGGGCATGTAGGCAGAAAAAAACACCCGCTTTAATTTATATTTTTTATAAAGACCTTCTGTTAAATTTAAAATCTGAAAATCAGTGTCTGGCGTAGCACCGATAATCATTTGAGTACTCTGACCGGCAGGAACAAACTTTGGTGCATGACGATATTTTATGATATCCGTGGAATTTTCTTGAATGCGATTTTGAATGTATTTCATAGGCGCTAAAATAGAATGCTTTGACTTGTCGGGGGCCAGCATCTGGAGACTGCTCTGGGAAGGGAGTTCAATATTTACACTCATACGATCAGTTAACATGCCTAACTGGGCAATGAGACCGCTGTCAGTGCCAGGAATGGCTTTTGCATGGATGTATCCAAAAAATCGATATTCCTCTCGCAGGATGCGCAGTGCCTCAATCATCTGCTCGGTGGTATAGTCAGGATTTTTTAACACGCCAGAACTCAAAAAAAGTCCTTCAATATAATTGCGTCGATAAAAATTGATGGTTAGTTCTGCCAATTCCCGTGGTGTAAATGACGCTCTAGGAGTATCATTTGACTTACGGTTTACACAATACTTACAATCATATGCACATGCATTGGTCATCAGTACCTTTAATAGTGAGATGCAACGCCCATCTCCTGAGAAGCTGTGGCAGATACCGCTGGCCGCTGCATTGCCAATTCCTCCGGCAGCTGCCTTTTTGTTCACTCCGCTAGAGGTACAGGCAACATCATATTTAGCTGCATCGGTCAAAATTTTCAGCTTATCAAAAACATCCATGTGTATTAGCTCCTTTATGTGTCTTCATTACATTGTAGAACATATGTTCGATTTTTGCAAAGGAATTTTTGACCATTTAAATAGGTTCTATTCTGTGCTTTTTTATTACGAGCTGAATATATTACCATGTAAAGACTTGATATGGAGTGATTTGCATGGGATATTTTATTGAAGTCGAACCAAACGTAAACCTTTATGTAGAAGATGTCAATCCAGGAAGCTGTAAGACTATTGTATTTATACATGGTTGGCCAGCGAATCATAGAATGTTCGAATATCAATTTGACCAGCTTCCAGCTATGGGATATCGCTGTATCGGAATTGATCTTAGAGGATTCGGCAATTCGGATAAGCCTTGGAGAGGCTATGACTACGATCAGTCAGCAGATGATATTCGATGTGTGGTTGATGCCCTTGGTTTAGAGAACTTTGTACTTGGAGGACATTCTACAGGGGGAGGCATTGTGATTCGCTACATGGCACGTCACAATGGCTATGGGGTAGCAAAGCTTGCTCTTTTTGCAGCTGCTGCTCCAAGTTTGATTCAACGTCCATATTTTCCTCATGGCTTAAGGAAAGAAGACGTAGACAAGATGATTCAAGATACACTAAATGATCGTCCTAAAATGCTTAGGGGCTTTGGGGATATGTTTTTCTTTCAGTATGTATCCCAGCCTTTTTCAGATTGGTTCTTCCAGTTAGGACTACAAGCGGCTGGCTGGTCTACTGCTGCGGTTGCAAACTCGTGGCTAGATGAAGAAAGGCTCTTTGCCGATCTTGAAGCTATATGCGTTCCTACCTTAATTCTTCATGGTATTCATGATAGAGTATGTTTGTTTCCATTGGCTATTGCGCAGCATGAAGGAATTAAAAACTCTAAACTTGTGCCCTTCAAGTACAGCGGTCACGGACTGTTCTATGATCAGCGGGATAAATTCAATAAGGAATTAGTGCAATTTGTGGAGGAATAAAGTTGTTCAGAAAAAGATTGCGAAGAACATTATGAAAAGGGTTAATTATCAAAATGATAATTAACCCTTTTCCCAAATAAGACTTCAAAAATAGTTTATATAACTTTTGAAGTCCTATTTTTATGGTAAAAAGAGTAGTAAATCTTTAACTTTTCTACTTTAGATGCATATGTGAGAAAAAAGGGGTTAATTATCAAAATGATAATTTTTATCTTTTTGATAATTAAAAAGCAAAGTTTTTTTCTAAGATGCTGCTGTTAGAGGCTGATTTTACTGCGATAATATATTTTTTGAATCATGGCATGAAATTTGCAATTAGTAAAAGTGAGAAAAAGTATTAAAAGGAAGGTTGATATCGTGCTGGGAAAAATAAAGTGGGTTAACAATCTCATGGCTAATAATAGTGAATGTAAAGCATCTGTTAGATTCTTAAATAAACAGGAAATTTATAAAGCAAATCAATTTCATATGAGCTTTCCTGGTTATGAAAAGACACCCTTGCGAAGTCTCAGTCACTTAGCCCAACTATTAGGTGTTTCAGGAATTTATGTAAAAGATGAGTCCTATCGATTTGGTTTAAATGCATTTAAGGTTCTTGGCGGTTCTTATGCTATGGCAAGATATATGGCAGAGAAATTGCAGAAAGATATTAGTGAGCTGCCTTTTGGAGAAATAACTTCTCAGAGAATCAGAGCGCAATTAGGTGATGTTACATTTGCAACGACTACCGATGGCAATCATGGGCGTGGTGTGGCATGGACTGCCCGCCAGCTTGGGCAAAAATCAGTGGTATATATGCCTAAAGGTTCTTCTCCTCGAAGGCTTGAAAATATTAGGGCAGAGGGAGCGGAAGCAAAGATCACAGATTATAATTATGATGATACGGTTCGGATGATTGCAGAAGAATCAGTAGAAAAAGGCTGGATAATGGTTCAGGATACCGCCTGGCAGGGATATGAGGATATTCCTACTTGGATTATGCAGGGATATGGCACAATGGCAGCAGAAGCCCTAGAGCAGTTAAACGAAATTAAGATCCAGCAGCCTACACATATTTTCATACAGGCAGGAGTCGGCTCTTTAGCCGCTGCTGTACAAGGTTATTTTGCTTCTGTCTTTGCAGCAAGCAGACCTAAAACTGTTGTTGTGGAGGCTGACCAGGCAGATTGTTTATATAAGTCAGTGAAGGCTGGTGATGGCAAAGCTAGAATTGTTGGTGGCGATATGGCAACGATTATGGCAGGATTGGCTTGTGGTGAACCCAATACCATCGGCTGGAATGTGCTGCGTGATTACAGCGAAATGTTTATGTCTTGTCCTGATTGGGTTGCAGCAAAGGGAATGAGGATCTTGGCAAATCCTCTAGGCAGCGATTGGAAGGTGGTTTCGGGAGAATCTGGGGCGGTCACGACTGGCGCTTTGGTCGAACTCATGCAGAGTGAACAGCTAAAACAGGCACAAACAGCCTTGGGACTCAATAAAGACTCAATTGTGCTGCTGTTTAGTACAGAAGGTGATACAGACCCTGATCAATATCGTAGCATTGTTTGGGATGGAGCATATCCCAGTTATAAATAAAAGGAGTGAAATTTATGTTGAGCGAAGGCAGAAAAGAAGAATTAATTACACTTTGCAGTGAATTAGTCCAGCAGCAGAGCTATTCTGGTGAAGAAAATCATGTGGTGCAGCGAATTCGCAAGGCATTTCAAAAAATGGGGTTTGATGATTTTTGGGTGGATTGTTATGGAAATATTGTTGGTCATATTAAGGGAAAGCGACCAGGTAAACGGATTTTATTTGATGGTCATATTGATACGGTGCCTGTTCCCGATGATGGAAAATGGAAGCAAGCGCCTTTTGGTGGAATATTGAAAGATGGAAAAATTTACGGTCGAGGCGCATCAGACATGAAGGGGGCCGTCAGTGCCATGATTATGGCAGCAGGATACTTTGCAATGGATACAAAGCGGGATTTTGCCGGGGATATCTATATTGCTGGAGTAGTACATGAAGAGTGTTTTGAAGGGGTAGCTGCCCGTGAAGTAAGTGAGAGGGTGCAACCGGATTATGTAGTAATTGGGGAGGCCTCGGAACTGAATTTGAAAATAGGTCAGCGAGGGCGGGCAGAGATTGTAGTAGAAACCTATGGTAGACCTGCTCATTCTGCAAATCCACAGGCCGGAATTAATGCTGTATACAAGATGTCCAAACTAATTGACAGAATCAGAGAGCTTACCATGACCTTTCATCCTGTTTTAGGACAGGGTATTTTGGAGTTAACCGACATTAAATCATCACCCTATCCTGGAGCATCTGTAGTACCTGATTACTGCAGAGCAACCTATGACAGAAGACTGCTGGTTGGCGAAACGCGAGAATCTGTATTAAAACCAATATTGGATTTAATTGAAGAAATGAGTAGGGAAGATGCTGAGTTTAAAGGGACAGCCTCATATGCCGTTGGAGTTGAGAAATGTTATACGGGAACTAACATTGAGGGCGAGAGGTTCTTCCCAGGATGGTTATATGATGAAGAAGATCAATTTATCCAAGCTGCTTTAAAAGGCATAAAAACGATGGGTATAAGTCCTGCAGTTACTCAATATTCTTTTTGTACCAATGGCAGTCATTATGCTGGTGAAGCAGGAATTAAAACAATTGGCTTTGGACCTTCACGAGAAAACTTGGCTCATACAATCGATGAATATATTGAAGTCGAACAGTTAGTGAATGTAGCAAATGGCTACTATGGGATTTTGAAAGAAGTATTGAAGTAACAGGAGGTGCAATCTATGAAGATTCTTATTCAAAATGGTACCGTTATTGATGGAACAGGAGCGAAAGGATTTATAGGCAATGTAGCAATCGAAAATGATAGAATCACAGCAGTGGGAAAGACAAGCCTAAATGGATTTGACACCGTCATCGATGGGAAGGGGATGGTAGTTTGTCCGGGATTTATTGATACTCATAGTCATTCTGATCTCAAAATATTGCTTGACCCCTATGTGATACCTAAGATTCGTCAGGGAGTTACTACTGAAGTCTTAGGTCAGGATGGAATTTCCATGGCACCATTGCCCAAGCAGTATGTTAGTCCTTGGAGAAAAAATTTAGCAGGTCTTGATGGGGACAGCGATGATGTCGACTGGACCTATGAAACAACAGAGTGCTATCTGAAAATGATGGAAAAGATCGGAGTCGGTCTCAATGAAAGCTATCTTGTTCCTCACGGCAATATTCGCATGGAAGCTATAGGGCTGGATAATCGTTTGCCTACAGCAGACGAAATTCAAAAAATGTGTGAAATCACCAGACGAGAAATGGAAGCCGGTGCTTTTGGATTATCAACGGGGCTTATTTATATGCCTTGCGCTTACTCTGAGGCCAAGGAAATTGTTGAGATGTGCAAAGTTGTTGCTGAATATGATGGTGTCTTTGTTGTTCATCAGCGCAGTGAAGCAGATACCATTGTAGAATCAATGGAAGAAGTGATTCACATTGGGCGTCAGTCCGGAGTTAAAGTTCACTTTTCACACTTTAAGGTATGTGGCAGAAAGAACTGGGACTTGATTGATCAAGTTGTGGAGTTATTAGAAAACGCTCAGGCAGAAGGCATCAGGGTTTCTTTTGACCAGTACCCTTATGTAGCAGGAAGTACGATGTTAGGCGTTATTTTACCGCCCTGGGTACATGACGGCGGGACAGATAAGCTTCTCAAACGTCTGGAAGATGCTGATCTCAGAGAGAAAATGATTTATGATATTGAGTACGGTATACCAGGATGGGATAATTTTATAGATTTTGCTGGCTTAGATCAAATCTTTGTAACAAGTGTAAAAACAAAAGCAAATGCGGATTTAATTGGTAAGAATTTAATTGAAATTGGTCAAATCAGAGGAAAAGATGCCTATCAAGCTACCTTTGACTTGCTGCATGATGAAGAGAATGCCGTAGGTATGGTTGATTTTTATGGGACAGAAGAGCATGTCATTCGTTTTATGAAGAGACCTGAGCAAAATGTTTGTACCGATGGACTTTTGGGCGGGAAACCCCATCCGCGGGTATTTGGTTCTTTTCCCAGAGTATTAGGGAAATACGTAAGAGAGGATAAAGCCTTAACATTGGAGGAGGCAATTCAAAAGATGACCTCAAAGCCCGCAGAGGTATTTGGTTTTGTTGATCGCGGGGTGTTAAAAGCAGGAAATTTTGCTGATATTGTTGTTTTTAATCCGCTAACGATTATTGATAAAGGAACCTTTATTGATCCTGTTCAATACCCTGAAGGGATTGAGCACGTCATCATTAATGGAAACCCTGTAGTGCAAAATGGTGTGGAGGCCAAAACACTGGCAGGGAGAGTGATTAGAAAGAATGGTCAATCATAAAAACTGAATATTTTTAATTGATGCGCAAATGAGTAGTATAAGGGGGCAATTTTATGAAAACGGTTGTAAATACTGATAAAGCGCCAGGGGCAATTCTTAAAAGATTTAAATGATTTTCAGGCTGTGAATGAGATTTATGGTTTGTACTTTAAAGAGCAGGCTCCTGCTCGGGCATGTGTACAGGTAGTAAAGTTACCGAAGGATGTTATGGTTGAAATTGAAGGGATTGCTGTAATCTAAAAAACAAGTTGCAGTAAAAGAGGAGTAACGTAATAAATATAGGCAAGAATTTGCCCGCACAAAAATAGGGAGTGAAAGAGTATGAGTGAGTTAACGCAAGGCGGTTTTCGGTGGAAAGTCAGACACACGATTTTGTCGATTATTTGGGCAGGATGGTTGTTTTCGTTTCTAGATCGAATGGTCATTAGTATTGCTCTGCCTTTTATCGGCAAAGATCTCAATATTGATGCAACCATGCAAGGCGGAATTTTAAGTGCCTTCTTTGCTGGATATGCACTATTCCAGATACCTGGTGGAATGCTGGCGGATAAATTTGGCCCGAGAAAAATAATGTCGATTGCGATTGCATGGTTTTCTGTATTTACCACTCTTACTGGTTTTGTGAGTTCTTATTCTATTATGCTGTTTTGTCGTTTGGTTTTTGGCGTAGGGGAAGGCTGCTTTCCAGGCGCTTCATGGAAAATGATTGCAACTTACTTTCCACCGAAAGAAAGGGCGACCGCAACTGCGATACAATCATCTGTAAATACCCTGGGGCCTGCAGTTGCTTCCTTAGTTGCAGCTGGTATTATTGCAAGCTATGGCTGGCGTCACGTATTTATTTATCTTGGTTTTCCCGGTCTTTTGATTGCAGCGCTCATGTGGTACTACTTTAGAGATAATCCGGCAAAGCATCCCAAAATAACAAAAGAAGAATTGCAGGAATTGAATATTGATCAGGTGCAGGGAGGCCATGACACCAATAGCTCTGGTATAACCTTTAAAACATTCCTTACCAAGCCAATTCTTTGGCAGATGGTTTTAATTTGGTTCTTATTTGATATTACTTTCTGGGGCTTTGTTTCTTGGCTGCCGTCTTATCTAATGAAAGTCAGAGGATTTTCCCTCATTAAAACAGGTATTACCGGTTCCATACCATTTTTTGTTGGGACAGTTGGTATGTTAGTTGGTGGTTACTTATCTGACCGTATAAAAGGTCAGCGTAAATGGATGTTTATTCCCAATGCGCTTATCGCTGGATTTTTCTTATATTTAACATATTCTGTAGCTTCAGCAGATATGGTTATCCTGTATCAGAGTGTTTCCGCATTCTTTATGTTTTTAGCAATGTCAGCATTCTGGGGACTGGTTATGGATACGATTCCTCCTCATATTATGGGGTCCAGCTCAGGCACAGTAAATTTTGGCGGACAAGTTGCGGGATTTATTTCTCCTTTTATCATGGGCTATCTGATCGATGCAAATCAAGGTTCTTTTGATGAAGCGTTTATATTCCTGATCATAGCCATTATTGCTTCAGCAGCGGTTGCTTTCACAGTACAGCAAGAGCGTTCTGTATCTGAAGTAAAGGTATAATAAAAGTTTTGAACAAAGCAGCCGAGATTATTCTCGACTGCTTTGTGTGGGTAAAATTGCTCATTGAAAAATAGATAATCAATGAGGAGAAACATCATGATATCTTACTTTTTAGGCAGAAGAAAATACAGATACTGTATAAAGGGAAAAATGGATATGTCGTGGAATGCAATACTTGATATGATTGTAAGGTGGTGACAAAGTCCGAGTGAGGGAAGCGATTACGAAGAAAACAAGTTTACAGGAGATCCAAGATGCCGTGATACAATATGCAAAAGTAATATCCCATGTTATCAAAGTCGATGTAGAGATTGTTGATACTAGGTTATTTCGTATTGCTGGTACAGGGCGCTATGACAATCATCTGAACGAGGACATGTCCCAAGAAGGGTTTGTATATAAGCAAGTATTAGCTACAGGACAAACCCAATTTATTGAAGAACCTGGTAAACATAAATTATGCACCACATGTCCAAAGTATGAACACTGCGAAGAAAAAATGGAACTTTGCACTCCTATCAAGTCTAAAAATGAAATCATTGGTGTAATTGGGCTGATTTGTTTCAATGAAGAACAAAAGCAGCGTTTACTGCAGAACTTGAATTATTATCAGCTATTTTTAGTCCAAATTGCTGAATTCATCAGCGCAAAGGCTTATGAGCATCAAGAAAGCGAACGAATTCAGCTCATGATGAATTTATTATTTCAGGTTATCAATAGCGTAGATAGAGGCGTACTTATTTTAAATCAAAATAACGAGATCATACAAATCAATAATAATGCATTAAAACAATTGCAGTTGTCATCATCTTGTATAAATGGGAAAATGATAATTGAGGCTACCGGCGATTCCTTGTTAGGCGCAGAAGAGTATAGGGTTACTATCGGTAATAAGATATTTTCTCTAATGGGTGAACTGCTAGCAGTTTCGCCAGGAATTTCTGTGTATAATCGGATTTTTATTTTTAATGAAATTAAAAACATCAAGTCAGGTATTTATGGATTGACCAATGTAGCTAAGTCTGTAAAGTTAGATCATATCATTGGCAAATCGGAGGTTATTCAGGAGCTAAAGAATAAGATTGTGAAGATTGCTGATTCAAATTCAACAGTTCTTATTACAGGTGAGAGCGGTACTGGTAAAGAACTGATTGCTAGGGCTATTCACGCAGAAAGCAATCGCAGTGACAAGCCATTTATTGCGATTAACTGTGGAGCGATTCCTGATACGCTATTAGAAAGCGAACTTTTTGGATACGTGAAAGGGGCTTTTACTGGGGCTGATCCTCGTGGGAAAATTGGTAAGTTTGAATTAGCCAATAAAGGGGTTATTTTTTTAGATGAAGTTGGGGGTATGCCAATTTATTTACAGGTAAAACTTTTGCGAGTATTGCAGGAGAGAACATTGGTACGTATTGGTTCTAATCAATCCATAGCATTTGATGTACGAGTCATTACTGCTACCAATAAAGATTTAAGGCATTTAATAAGGGAAAATAAATTTAGAGAAGACTTATACTATCGGATGAATGTGATTCCACTTGAAGTACCTCCTCTCCGCCATAGAATAGAAGACATTGAAGTGCTTGTAGCAAGTACCATGGAAAAGTACTGTGGTCTATTTCACAAAAAAGTACAGGCAATTGATCGAAAAACGATGGATATTTTAGTAGGTTATCCTTGGCCTGGTAATGTGCGGGAATTAGAAAATACCATTGAATTTATGATAAATATGGCAGATGACTTTGGCATTTTAACGCAGGAGACCTTACCAAGAAATATAAAAGAATATAAACGCCAGATTGTTGAAACAAGTGGTGAAAGTATTCGGCCGCTTTGTGAGGTGGAGAAGGAGCATATTTTGAAGGCTGTTGCTTTTTATGGCAGCGATACTAAGGGTAAACAAGTCGCTGCGAGGCAGTTAGGGATTGGGGTCGCTACTCTTTACCGAAAATTAAATGAAGTTTTATAATCAGCAGCTGTGAATAGAATGCCCTTTGGTCAATGGACCAAAGGGCATTTATTTTTAACCGACTGTGTTTATTAATGTTCCTAGACCCGTAATTGATAATTCCAATTTGTCTCCAGGCTTTAAATATACAGGAGGTTCTAAGTAGGCTCCGACACCGGCAGGGGTGCCGGTAGAAATAATATCTCCGGGCTCAAGAGTGATGCCAGAAGAAATTGTATTGATAAGTGTTGGTATGTCAAAAATTAAAGAATTTGTATTAGCATGCTGTCTGAGTTCTCCATTTACTTTTAATGTTACGGTTAAGTCATGAATTGAAGGAACAGAAGATTTATGAACAAGGTATGGACCCATTGGTGCTGTAGTATCAAGACTTTTACCACGAAACCATTGCTGGTGGCGTTTTTGCAAATCTCGCGCAGTGACATCATTTAAAATGGTATAGCCAAATATATAGTCCATTGCCTCTTCTTTGCTAACATAGGAAGCCTTTTTTCCAATGATTACAGCCAGTTCGACCTCATAGTCCAAGGCACTTGTAACTTGGCTATGGCTGTTAATGATGTCGCCAAGACCAATTACCGTGGTAGGAGCTTTGGTAAAGATAACTGGGTGTTTAGGGATTGCCACACTCGGGTCGGCGCTTTTGTCACCTTCCATAGCGTGTTCGGCATAGTTTTTGCCAATGCAGAAAATATTTTTGGCTGGTCGGGGGATTGGCGCTACAATCCGGATGTTATCTGGGGACAGTAGAAATGGAAGATCACTTTGTTCTTCAACTGATTTCATGATCGACTTGACTCGTTGAATCGCTAATTCACCTTGCTGAATAAGAGAGAGTAAAGTAGCTGGCAATATGGTCTCTCTATAAAAATAATGCTCGGCGGCCAGTAGAGGAATAATCTGTTTCTGATCTGCTGTCATTAGGCCGATTTCTTCTTGACCATTAGATTGATATGTTAAAAAATGCATGCAAGTACCTCTCCTCTTTAAAATAGTATATACAAAATTTAACATAATCTCATTTTAGTATTTTGTCAATCGTTATATGAGCAATGTTACGAAAGGTTACGAAGGAAATATGGCAGATTACTTAACGTCTGCATTTCTAATATGACATACTGCTGTCTTATTATTTCATTATAATTAAGGAAAAGACCTGATCTATATGATTGCGGATTTTGTACAGGCAAAAAAGGAGAAATGAAAATGATAATAAACAATTTACTTCTTAAACTAAAAGCCAGAGACCGTGAAAGCATCGATAAGGCTAGAGATGTATTGCTGAGCATGAACGGTAAAATTGAATATCTTCATGATTTGAGGGTAGAATTAGATATTCGCCATGGCGCGTCGTCATATGACATCATTTTGATGAGCCAATTTGTATCTATGGCAGATTTTGATGCGTATCTGGTTCATCCAGTCCATATGGAAGTATCCAAATTCATCGCGGGTGTATTGGAAACTGGAGCATCCGTTTGTTATGAAAGATATAAATAAAAAGGTAATAAACTACAAAGAAATGAGGTTGCCTTGCAGGAATTTTCTCTAATATAGCAAACTATTGATAGTGATAATCATTATCTTTAAAACTGATGCAAGCTAAAGTCAAAGCTGTGATGTGGTTTTAAGAGAGTGATATGCTTACAGGAGGATGATTAAAATGGCACGAGTTTTAGTAGTTGATGATTCTATGATGATGAGAAAGACGTTGCGTAAAGTACTGGAGAAAGCAGGGCATGTGGTAGTAGGAGAAGCAGCAAACGGTGAAGAAGCCATTGCTCATTATCCAGAATGGGTACCAGACATCGTGACGATGGATATTACTATGCCAGGTTTAGGTGGAATTGAAACGATTAAACGTCTTGTACAGTCGGATCCGGCAGCAAATATTATTGTTGTGAGTTCATCGGGTCAAAAACACGTTATAATGGATGCCTTGCAATTGGGTGCTAGGAACTACATTATTAAACCAATTAATGAAGGCAATTTACTTCCTGTAATAGACCTCATTTTAGACAACAAACAGGCAGGTATAAAGTAGCGATCTAGTCGAGAAAGGTTATAGCTATTTAGACGAAAAAGGAGAAAACAAAATGTTTAATCAATATTTTGGGTATTACTTGCTAAATAAAGGATTGGTTACTCCTGAACAGCTTTCTCAAGCACTTCATTATGAGAGTTCTACCCGAGTCAAACTAGGCGTTCTTGCTGTAGATGCAGGCTTGATGACAGCGGTACAAGTAGGAGAAGTTCACGATCTTCAACGTGCTAAGGATAAAAAATTTGGCGAGCTGGCGCTAGAAAAAGGATATCTGACTGTTGTACAGATAGAAGAGCTATTAGCTGCTCAGGCAAAAGGGCATCTCACGCTGATTCAGACAATCGCAGATAAAGGATATATGGTGCTAGGCGACATCGAAAAGGCACTAGCTGAATTTCGTGTGGAATGTGGCATTACAGCCCCTGGATCAGCCTCTTCAGCCCCCATTGATGATACTGAAATCAAAAAGCTGCTGGACTTCTCACAGGCGGGTGACAATGCCCATGTATTGTATAGTTATGCGGGCTTGACGCTGCGCAATATGGTTCGTTTCTTAAATGAGACTCCTTTTATGCAGCCCGAGGCTATTGATGCAGAGCATAGCAGTCAATGGGTTGCATCCCAGAGAATCATCGGCGATTTGAATATAACAATTGACTTAATTATGGACGAGCAAACCGTACTGAAAGCCGCTAGTCGTTTCAGCGGCGAAGAACTTACCATAATTGATGAAATGGCTCTTGATAGCATTGGTGAATTTCTGAATGTCCATAACGGTGTTTACTGCAGTCTATTGTCTACTGATGGATTTAAAGTAGATTTGCAGCCTCAGACAGTCCGTAAACAAAAAAATTCCACTGAGACTTCCGGCTGCCCCATCGTCATCACCACGTTATTAGGACGTTTTGATTTCAGGTTATCCTTTAAAGTATTATCAAAAAATAGCAGTACAAGCTAAATGCTGCATGTTCCTGCTAGCGATAGTAAGTCCTCCGCAATATCCTTAATAAGGTATATATTGCGGGGGACTTACTTATATAGATGCATTTTTTAAATAAAAAATATATAATATAAGTTATATGACAAGATTGCTTTAAAGATGCAATGGATAAAGATTCAGGAGCTTGATGGAATGAAAAACCTTTTGGTATTGCCACAATTACGATGCTACTTTGAAAAAGACCTACCGGATACACAAGTGTTACTTGTCGCAGGGGGGAGGAAACCAGCAGCTGAATGGCTGATTCAGGCTGCGGATCTGTTCCCAGTTTGGTGTGTAGATAGCGGTATAGATAGTTGTCACGCGAATCACATTATTCCTGAGCGGCTCATTGGTGATAGTGATAGTGCTACATTCCAGGGATGGACTTGGGGACAGAGCTTGGGGATCCCCGTGGAGGTCTATCCGGCAGAAAAGAATTTGACGGATTTACAATTAGCATTGCAACGGGTGGGAGTGGTCCATGGACAGGCTGCAGTCACTCTAACTGGCATATGGGGAGGCCGCTTCGATCATACCTTTAGTAATATTCATTCATTAAAGGGCTGTGAAGATTTTGGGATACGGGGCTGCTGCGCAGCAGATGAAAAAGAGGTGCTGATCTTGTTAAAAGGTAGGGAGTCTATATGTATCGAAACAGCTCTTCCTCCAGAAGTAGTTTCTTTGCTCCCGTTATCTACGGAATGTACGGATGTATCGATTGAGGGAGTTCACTGGCCCTTGACCAATGTAATATTGCGGGATGCCCTGCCTTATGCTGTTAGTAATCGTCCCCATGCAATCCACAGAGAAATTCGCGCTTCGATAGGAACAGGTTGGTTAGGGATTTATTTATGCTGGAATGGAGATGAGTGTTATGGAAGCAGCTTTTAGTAAGAATATAGCAATGATATTTGAACAGACTACCAGTGTTTTCGCTTTAGCAGCTATAGTAGCATTGATATTTGCTTTTGCTTACATAAAAAAAGTAAAATTAAATACGCAGATGATGGTTCATATTAGTTTAATGGTAGCATTGACCATCATTTTGCATACTTTCCGCTTATATCATATGCCTCAGGGAGGCAGTGTAACCTTGGGCGCAATGATTCCGCTTTTATTGATTGCTTTTCGTTATGGACCGATTGTCGGATACCTCGCTGGGTTTGTCTATGGTCTGTTTAATTTACTCCAAGATCCTTATATTCTGCATCCTATTCAAGTCCTTTTTGATTATCCTCTGCCTTATATGGCACTTGGTCTGGCGGGATATTTCAAAGATCGAATGCTGCTGGGGGCCATTGTAGGCAGTTGCGGTCGATTTATTTGTCATTTTATATCAGGAGTAGTTTTCTTTGCCAGCTATGCACCTCCTGGAACATCTCCCTATTGGTATTCCTTCGTATTTAATGCCACCTATCTTTTACCGGAGTTGATGATCTGCCTATTCATCTTACGTGTACTGCCAGTGAAGCGTTTGCTGCTTCAAATGAGAAATAGTGAAAATTATATATCAGGTTATGGACGGTAGAGTCTTTTACTGAATCATGGCAAAGTGTTTAGGCTTTGTAGAAAATAATAAATTCCTGCAAAGGACTCTAAGGAGAATTTGCAGGAATTTTGTAGTAAAAAAGGTATGATACTTCACAGCCAGGTAATTCAGGAACTGCTATTCTGGCACTACTGTAATCGGATCACCATTTTTTACATCGTTGATATTGCTTGTTATGATTATGCTTTGCTGTGGAAGGTCAGAGGTGATCTCGGTATAATCACCAATGGTTTCTCCAATACTTATTTCTTGCAGGAGCGCTTTTTCATTGACCGCGAGATAGATGAGATTTCTTCCCTGATCATCTTGAAATATTGAAGCTTTAGGAACTGCAGGCACGGATACTGTTTTACCCGTATCAATATGAATCGTAACAGACATACCAAATGTAAGCAATCCATTTGGATTAGCAGCAAGTTTCATATGGGCAAGATAGGCAGATACTTCTTCTGCTTCAATTCGAGGATAGATTCTGGAAACCTGACCTCCCACCTTTTGCCCAGATATTTCTATTGCAGCCGGTGTACCAAGATGAACTAAATATAGATCGTTTTGGTTTAGAGGAATAACAACCTCTACTTCTTGGCCGCTTCCTAAGGAAAGCAGCTGTTGCCCAGCTTGTACCGCTTTTCCAGAAGAGGAGGATAAACCAGTCACGATACCGTCGATTGGAGCGTTGATTGTAGCAGAGCCGTTTACAATACTGCTGGATGAATGCGTTGTATTTTGGGTGCCGGATAAACTTTCTTTTGCTTCTTGCAAACGGGCGGCAGCAGTATCCAACTGTCGTCGTGGAATCGCTCCTAACTCGAATAATTTTTGTAAGCGGTTAAATTCTTTTAGGGCATTATCATAATTATTTTGCGTTTGCTCGGAAGGTCCTTCTGTAGTTTGCTCGACGACTGATGCTGTAGATGCCTCAATCTTAAGCAGAGGCTGGCCTGCTTTGACTACTTGTCCTTTTGCGACGTATAGTTCATTAAGAAGACCAGAAAAGTCTGCTATAATCGGAGTGGATGTGGCATGTTCGACAGAACCCGTTCGAATGATTTGTACCGGCTTATTTATATTGCCCAAGGGGATGGCAGTAAGATGAATTGACTCTCGAGGAGCCCTGTGTCCATTCCAGATTGAAAATGGGAACAGGCTATTATGACTGGCGGCTAATAATAGTGCCGCAGCAAATGAAAGTAAGGTTAGCATAGCGACAACGGGATATTGCTGGATTAATTTTTTCACCTATATTTCCTCCAATAATGATACTGTAGTAGTTACTATGTTCTCACTTTTCACTTTTTACGTCAAGTTTTGATAAGAAAAGTGAATTAAATTGCAGGATAAGACAGTAAAAGAGATGTATTTCCGGTATAATGTAAAATAGAGTGAGTCAACATTATTTGTGACTATACTACGGCCAGAATATTATGGTGGCTATATTTATTTAAAGGAGGAGATACATCGTAATGCATATTTCAAATGAACCTCATGATACGCAAAAAGCAGGCAGCCAGTGGACGAAGTTTATCTCTGTCCGATGGATTGTTTCCTCCATGTGCGTACTTAGCATATTTTCGGTAATCCTTTTTGCAAACTATCATCAAAGTATCAGTGCCGGCAGCCGTGTAATCCCTGAGCCTGAACCGATTCGACATAGAGACAATGGACAGGTTCAAGAAATTGAAAAAATGGCGAGAGATACCGATCAGCTAGCGACAAAGCCTTCTATTTGGCCAACTAGCGGAGAAGTTACCTCTGGCTTTGGCTGGCGTAATTCGCCTATGGGTGGCGGAAGTGAATTGCATCCTGGGATGGATATTGCCAATAGTATGGGAGCACCCGTTGTTGCCGCCGCTGATGGTGTGGTTGTACAGAGTGGGGCGGCTGGAGGCTACGGCAATATGGTGCAGATTGATCATGGCAATGGCATTTCCACTATTTATGGGCATAATTCTCGTATAATTGTAAGTGTCGGCCAAAGTGTGAGAAAAGGTCAGGTCGTTTCTTATGTAGGCAGCACAGGGAAAAGTACGGGGCCTCATCTTCATTATGAAGTCAGAGTAAATGGGAACGCAGTGGACCCGATTGGTTTTATGGTTCAATAGTCAGCGGTTTAACTAATAAAATCCTAAAGGAAGGCTCATACCTTCTTCTAGGATTTTATTAGTTAATGTAAGATATCCCACATTTGTTTTCCAATTAACAAGGTTGTCATTGAAATGAATAGAGGTTTTATATAAGTGGTACCTCTGGCAATTGCAAACCGAGAACCTACGATTGCACCAAAAATCATTGCGATCCCCATACTGATACCATAGACATAATTGACGGAACCAAATAGCAGAAAGGTTGAGACTGCACCAAGATTGCTTGCTAAATTCAAGGCCTTGGCATTTCCCGCAGCTACTACGAAATCAAATCCCAGCATTAAAAATGCAAAGATTAGAAATGATCCAGCTCCCGGTCCAAAAAAACCGTCATAAAAACCTAGTAGGAAAGCAACACAACCTCCTAAAATACCGACCCTTTTGCTAATTCCCTTATAAGTAGACTGTTTTCCCCAATCCTTTTTGAAAATCGTATAGATGGCTACTAAAATCAACATAACGATAACTAATGGTTTTAAGAATTCCGGCGGAATCAGTCGCACCGTATAGGCTCCTAATACAGAGCCAAATAGGGATAAAGGAAAAAGATATTTCACTAATCCAAGGTCCATCTTACCTGAACGCAAAAAAGATATACTGCTGGTACTGGAACAGCAGATGGAAGCAAGTTTGTTAGTCCCTAATACAACGCTGGGAGGCAGTCCTGTCATCAGCAGTGCTGGCATGGATATTAAGCCACCGCCGCCAACAACTGAGTCGATAAAAGCAGCAACAAAACCTGCTCCTAATAAAAAACTAAGCATTTCTAAACTAATATGCTCCATAAACATTACCCTCCGATTTTTACGACACGTTATCCATGTCTTCTATGTCTTATCTTATAGCGCAGCCAACGTTCACAATCTGTCCATACGGCAATAATCATAAAACCGCCAATAAAAAGCCTCCACCAATTTAGACCGCTGTAAAATTGGTCAATGCATAAAAATAAAACAATAATTGTGCATACAAAACTGCAAGCCCGCATGGTTTTGCCCCCCTTATTCTGCACAACCTTATTGAGTGCTGTCTCTTGAATTTATTATAGCCAGTGCGTATACTTAAAGTAAAACAAATAAAATTCATTAATAATATGCAAAGAATTAATATTTACTTAAAAGGGGCTATCATGAATATTGATGACATTCAAGCTTTTTTAGCAGTTGTCTCTAATCAGAGTTTGACAAAGGCTGCCGAAATTCTTCACCTATCTCAGTCTTCTGTGAGCCATCGCCTCAAGAACCTGGAACAAGAACTAGATCTGGTTTTGATTGAACGTGGCAAAGGATTAAAAATGATTTCTCTGACTCCTGCTGGTGAAGATTTTATTCCAGTCGCTGAAAAATGGATTCAATTGTTACTAGAAACTCAATCATTAAAAGCACGTACTCGTTTGTCTTTAGCGATTGGTGCAGTTGACAGCGTAAATACTCATGTGCTGCCCAATATTTATCAGCGAATCATCCAACAGCATCCCGCCATGCGCTTACATATCTATACCCAAAATTCAACAGACCTTTATACATTAATTGAACAGCGTACAATCGATATTGCTTTTGTGTTGCATGAAAGAATCATAAAGAATATCGAACTAACGCCCTTTTTTGCAGAACCTATGGTTGTTGTTCGCTTGGCATTGCCAGAGCATTTAGAAAACCCCAATATTGATCCGGATCAGCTGAAGCCCCGTGATGAATTGTATCATGAATGGTTTCCGGCTTATCAGATTTGGCATAATAAATGGTGGGATCCTTTTCAGTCATCTCATATTCAAGTAAGCAACGGTCCCATGGTTTTACCTCTCCTTAAAACACCAAAACAATGGGCCATTGTCCCCTTATCGATTGCTCAATCTACGGCGGCAGCAAGCACATATACGATTCAAAGGCTGAGTGATCCTCCCCCTGATCGAATTTGTTATAAGCTAACTCATAAATTTGCGAAATCCAGAACAAAAGAAGCAATACGAATTTTTGATGCCTTTGCATCAGAAATATTCACAGAAGCTGATTACCTGACCCAATATACTTGATATTAGGGGGTATGGCATTGAGGACCTCTCCATAAAGGATATTGCCGCCTATAAAGAAAAATCGATGTGATTCAAAGTGGCAAGAGATTCTGATGGCGGCTAAGTCCTAAGTAAGGTTTAAGCTTGACAGTGATCTAGAGATATTATATAGTTAGTTTCATAGAACTAACTAAAAAGGAATAAGGCTATGGCAACTAAAGAGGTAATCGTCAAAGCGATCAATGTTTTATCAGACTCAATGCGTGAATGTATGCGAAAACATAAGGAGCAGACTCCGAATAGTCAGGAATTATTTAATTTATCCATAACCCAATTGCATTATCTCCACGCAATAAGGGAGAGGACGAATCCTACGATTAGCGAACTTGCTGAAATGTTTGGGGTACAAAGATCAACCGTAACCGTTGCAGTGAATAAGTTATTACAGCGCGGCTTTGTTGAGAAATTTTCATCGCAAAGCGATTTACGAGTCGTGTATGTACGCCTGTCGGAGAAAGGAAAATATTTAATTGAGATCGAGGATATGGGATACTATCAATTTGCGGATCTCATTATGGAGACGTTGGATGAGACAGAAAGGAAGACCTTTACATTTCTTTTAAATAAAGTTACCAATACTATTACCCGCAAATAAGCGGGTTTTAAAATAAATATATAATTAGTTTCATAAAACTAATTATATAAAAATATGAATTTAAGGAGGTTAATAATGAAGAAAATAGCTGGCTTCTTAAGTGTTTTTTTTATTATTTTAATTTACTATGGGGCAGCGCTCTCTTGCCTAGCCAATGATATTCAGAGTATATCAAATCAAGAGGTTCTTTTGCTTATTGTAGATAAATCAAAAGAAACCTATGGCACCCAGCTGCAGAGTGAGATATTTACACAATTAAAGAAACAGCTAAAGGCTGAAGTGATGAAAGAAAGTGAGCTGATAAATCAAAGTCGTCATGAGATTGATGAAATAGCGAAGGTAGAACAATCAGGATTATTAGATTTAGCTAAAAAGATAGGTGCAGATCAAGTACTAGTCGTAGAAATATTACCGGTTAAGTCTGATTTTAGTGACATTGCATTTTATAAGGCAATACGATCAGAAGTTACACTAAGCATTCGTTTATATGACGTGGCAAGAAAGCAATATGTGCTGTTTGAAGACGTAGCAGGTACAGATACGAATAAAACGGTCATTCCGTATACGTCTGTAGGAAAGAAGGTAACAGTACTGGAAGCGATTCACAAAGCTACTTACAAGGCAGCAGAAATGGTAAATCAAAATGCAGAAAGTGATTAATACGTATAGCTAAATTCTCTGTCCTATGGAGGTGGGTTATGAATAGGAGGCAATTTATTAAATGGAGCGGTGCAGGTCTTGCCGCAGCAGGAGGGCTTTCTCTCTTTCATTCCTTGGCACAGCTAAAAGAAGTAGCTAGAGACAATTCTTATGATTATGTCCAAGAAATAGAAAAAGACTTTAGGGAACTGCTATATCTAGCATCCTTAGCGCCTAGCGGACATAATACGCAGCCATGGACAGTGAAGTTTATTACTGTTCATCATTGGATAATTGGTACTGATGCTGCCAGATGGTTGCCTGCTGTGGATCCAGAAAATCGGGAAGTTTTGATATCAATTGGAGCTTTCTTGGAAAATCTAGTAGTAGCTGCAAGGGCAAAAGGGTATGATATAGAGGTTCAGATAAAAGCACAAAGTTCCAGAGATAAAGAAATAGTAGATTTGCAGCTGCATAAAGTAGCTCAGTCAGAATCTTTTGACATTAAGAAAATTCAATTACGCAGGACCATAAGAAATAACTTTCTTACGAATGAATTATCCAATGAAGATATTCGCTTTCTTGCAGGGAAAAACAAAGAGTCGTTCTTTTATTTCTCAAGGCAGGCCAAGGAAGGTAAGTATCTATCTCAAGGGACTGTTTTAGCAAATAAAATACAAGCGGATCGAAATTCTACGCAAGAGGAATTGGCGAAATGGATTCGATGGTCTAATGAAGAGGGCAAGAAGTATCAAAATGGATTGACAGCTGAAACAATGGAAATTGAAGGAATAGCACGATGGTTTGTTAAGAATTTCTACTCACGTCAATCTGCATTAGCAAATCATTTTCGTAAAGCAACGATTCAGAAAATACAGGAGCAGGTAGCAACTGGCAGTGGTTGGCTTCTGCTTACGAGTAAAGATTCTTCTATTACAGAGTTGATTAATATAGGGCGGAATCTTCAGCGAATATGGCTTGCTGCAAGAGATAAAAAGATAGCAATTCATCCGATGACGCAAATGGTTGAAGAAATAGCAGTACGAAATGATTTCTTCTCAAGATTAGGGATTGCAGGCGAGATGCAGCTCTTATTACGAGTTGGTTATATCAACGACTATCCTAAACCCGTAAGTCTAAGGATGCCCTTACAGCGTATTATTGTATAGGGAGTACATTTTCGCACCAATTGAGAAGCTTCTATTTTCTCATTCGTTGCGATCATGGATATGACCAAACGAACAGATTGAAAAAAATTAACTGTTCATTTGGTATTTTTTTTGACAAATATTCCGATCTAGTGTATTATCTAACTAATACACTAGATCGGAGATGTAGCAAGTTAAGGAGATGAAGGTATGGAGTTTGAATTTGATGATAAGATGCCTATATATCTACAAATCATGGACCACATAAAAATGGATATTGCTACAGAAAAGTTAAAAGTAAATGATAAATTGCCTTCAGTACGGGAAATGGCAACCATTTTAAAGGTAAATCCTAATACCCTGCAAAGAGCCTATCAAGAACTTGAGAGACTTGGAATAGTCTATACCCAAAGGGGTATGGGAACATTTGTGGGGGAGCGAAAGCATATGATAGATGATTTGAAACAGGAGATGGCAAAGGAAGTAATCGATTCTTTTATTCTGAGAATGAAACGTCTGGGGTTTAATGAGGAAGAGATTATTGAGAGTATTTCTAAAAATATAACAGAGGTGAAGAAAAATGTATAATGTATTGGAAGCTGAAAACGTATGCAAATCCTATTTAAATAAAAGAGCACTGCAAGGAGCAAATTTAACAATACAACAAGGAAAAATTTTGGGCCTTCTTGGTCCGAATGGTAGTGGCAAAACTACGTTTTTAAAGATAGCAGCAGGCATATTACATCCTTCCTCTGGAAAATTGCTTATAGATGGCCAAGAACCTGGGGTGTACACAAAGTCTATCGTTTCGTATCTGCCTGATACAGAGTATTTATTCAAATGGATGAAAATAAAAGATGCAGTTCAATATTTTAAAGATTTTTACACGGACTTTGATGAAAAGAAGGCGTTTGCGCTGCTGGAGTTTATGAAACTAGATGCAAATAGCAGCGTTAAGAGTCTGTCAAAGGGCATGAAAGAAAAATTAAAATTAACTTTAGTGCTTTCGCGGAAAGCTAAGCTATATATACTGGATGAGCCTCTTGGTGGAGTAGATCCTACTGCTCGAGAAAAAATACTAGATGCAATCATCAATAACTTTAGTGAAGATAGTTCCATGATCATTACGACTCATCTTGTTAATGATATTGAACGAATTTTTGATGATGTGGCATTTATATCTGATGGAGAGATTGTATTGCAAGGCAATGCCGAAGAATTAAGATTGAACAAGAATAAATCCATTGATGAATTGTATAGGGAGGTATTCCAATAATGTTTCATCTTATAAAATATGAACTAAGAGGAAAGTTGCTAACTATACTTGGCATTTGCCTATCGGTTATAATCGGGAACCTTTTTTTAATGACAAAGGTAGAATCCTGGCAAATTGGAGTACCTGTACTATCGGGTTTTTTAGGGGGAGCAGCTTTAGTTGTTATCGGTATATCTTCGTTAACATTAATGAGTGATTATTTGTATGAGGATCAAGGGTATCTGCTATTTACACTTCCGCAGTCGGGTACATCAATTATGGCTTCGAGATTAATAGCAGCCGTAATTCAAATCAGCCTTGTTGCTCTTGTATCTGCAGCCATGTTTGGTGTACTTGATCAGGGGAGATTATTCAATGCTATTTTTAATCAAGTTGAGCTTCATGAACTAGTGTATTCTATCCTTTTGCACCTATGGACCATCGTTTCAACATTGACATTTATGTATTTTTGTATGGTGGTTGGCAGAATTGCCTTGAAAGGAAAAAAGATAGGGAAAATAGGCTCATTTGTTATTTTTGTTCTACTTAGCATAGCAAAGGCAGGGCTAGCAGTAGGAATTTCAAGCTCCTTTCCCCAGATGGTGCAAATCCACTCTGTCACAACAATGACAATGAATGTTGGCAGTATGATTTTTGACATCGTTACCTTTGGGATATTATTTATGGCGACTTCTTATTTATTAGAGCATAAGGTAGATTTATAAAAAACGCTACTGCTTTAACAGCCGTTTTATCCTGCATCGTTGTCGTCTTGTCACAGATCTTCGATCTGCGAGGTTCCTCTGCCTTGCAGGTCAAAGAAATCCTCATTAAATTATCGATAGTATTAACGCAGATGGGGTAGTAGGAATCGATCCTCTAATATTGACAATGAGAATAATATATTATATATTATCGTGTAAATAATGTTATATATATTGGGGTGTAAAGGATGTCAATTACTTCGATCACCAAATCAGAAGCTATATACAATGAAATCAAAAAAGAGATTCTTAATGGAACCCTTAAACCGGGAGCTCGTTTGTTGATACAGCACATAGCCAATCAATACGGTGTAAGTGATATTCCTGTACGAGAGGCATTGAGGGAACTAACTTCCGAAGGATTCGTTGAAACAACACCACATGTTGGATCCAGAGTTGCTAGCATGTCTTTAAAAGGGATAGAAGAAATGTTCTTTATGCGTGAATTCTTAGAACCTTTAGCCGCTGAATTAGCTGTGGAAAATATTGATGAGCAGACGATAGGGATATTGGAAAAATATTATCATGAGATGGAAAGCGCATTAGAAGCTGGTAATGTGACAGAATACCGTGATCTTAATAGAGCATTTCATAAATTATTTATTGAGGCCAGCGGAAACGAGCTGCTGACAAAAACAATATTTGAATTAATGGAATCTGAGAAAAGAATGCAGATGATATTTCAACTGTTTCCAGAAATAATTGAAACATCGAATACGGAGCACAGCATAATATTACAATTTATAAAAGACAGAGATAGCAAGGCGTTGGCAAAAGTGGTATATGATCATAAAAAGAAGGTATTTGACAAGATGCGTCAATATCTACGCTCTCAATTTAATACTTGAATCATAACGACATTGAATATCTATTTTGTCTCGGGGTTAAAAAGCACACTTGGCTTTTTAACCCTCAGAATAAAAGTAGATATAAAAAAGCTGTTGACAAGATTAGAATTTTAAGTATATATTATATATAATATCAGAATATATAATATATTTTAAATATTGATTATGTTTTAATATTACTGCTTTAGTCCATAGCAAGCATTTCAAGTTCTTAAATTGGCTGTAGTCTTATCGTCTTAATCATTTAAAATTGGATTGTCAACTTTAATTATATATTATATATAATATATAATTAAAAAGAGATAAGCGTACGATGGTTCCATTCGTTTTTAGAGCAAATGAAAAATAATGAGTATCTAAGGAAATGGGGGGATGAAATGGAAAAAAGACGGCAGAGTCTTCAGGCTGAAGTGGCGCAATTTATATCAGAATTGCAGTATAATAGCTTGCCTGGAGAAATTATTGAAGATGCAAAGTATCGTCTTCTTGATTGGCTGGGAGGTGCATTAGTGGGGGCGCGCTATACACCATCTGTCATTGTTACCGAAATGGTAAAGTCAAATGGCGGCATTGCCCAGGCAACAGTATTGAAAGGCGGTTTAAAAGTTCCGCTTTCTCAGGCTGTGTTAGTCAATGGAATTATCGGGCATGTAGCTGAGGTTGATGATGGGCACAGGCTGGCAATTGCCCATCCTGGAGCCGTTACGATTCCAACTGCACTTGCCATAGCAGAAACGTATAACAAGACGGGCAAGGAGCTATTAACAGGTATCATTGCGGGGTATGAGGTGCTAATCAGATTGGGTACCGCTGTCAATCCATCTCATTATCACATGTGGCATACGACTGGCACATGCGGGACATTTGCTGCTGCTGCTGCTGCTGCGAGTGTATTAAAACTTGATAGAGACAGGATCCTTATGTCCCTTGGAATCGCAGGGACAATGGCATCGGGATCACGAGAAACCTTTGGTACACATGCCAAAGCGCTCAATGTTGGACATGCTTGCCAAAGTGGCATTCAATCGGCTTTATTGGCGATGAAAGGTTTTACAGGACCTGAAGATATTCTTGGAGGCAAGAAAGGCTTTATTAAGGCAACATCTTCAAACGATAATAGTAAAATTCTTAAACAAATAAATGACAGCAGCTTTTTATCAAGAACAGCGTACTTTAAAGTGTATGCATCCTGTGGACATACCAACTCGCCATTAGATTTAATTTTTATGATCCTGCAAGAACATGATTTATTACCGCAATCCATAAGGCAGGTGCAGATAAAGACGTACCTTACTGCTGTTGAACTGACGGGACAATTTAAAAACAGCAATGAAGAAGAAGCAAAGTTTTCATTACCTTATTGTATAGCTGTTGCGCTCTTATATAAAAGGGTCACATTAGAAGAATTTTCCTTTGATAAATTAAATGATCCGCTTGTAGCCAAAATAGCAGCCAAAATAAAAATTACAGAGGACCCGGAAGCTACAAGGAATTTTCCAAGAGAACGAAGGGCGAGCATTCAGATTGAAATGGATAACAACCTAATCATTGCAAAGGAAACTATTTCATCAAAAGATGCTCCAGACTATAGCGCTCTCGAGGAGAAATTCAGATCACTGGCGAGTACCTGCTTAGAGCGCCAACGTGTAGAAACCGTTAAGGAGATGATTTTAGGCATTGATAAACTAGATGATTTAAACATGCTAATGAAGCACCTAATGTAAACAAATTTTAAAATAGGAGATGGTTTAAGATGGCTTGTCATATGATCGATTCAATTTTATTTAGTGATAATTATCTTACTGCAAAAATGCGAGAAATTTGGGATGATAAAGCAATTATTCAAAATTGGCTGGATGTAGAAGCTGCATTGGCGGAAAGCCAAGCAGAGCTTGGTATTATTCCTGCTGCAGTTGCTCAGGAAATTGTCAAAAAAGCCAAAGTAGAGAACTTAGATCTTGCTGTAGTCAGGCAAGACATTAACAAGATTGGCCATTCCCTTGTTCCAATACTTCGGGAGCTGCAAAGAAAATGTAATGGTAAAGCGGGAGAGTATATTCATTTAGGTGCCACAACCCAGGATATTATTGATCTTGGATTTATACTAGCTGCGAAAAATGCGTTTGATGTAATATATAATGATTTATATGAAATTGAAGAAATATTGATTGACTTGGTAGAAAAGCATAAAAATACGATAATGACTGGTCGATCACACACACAGCATGCATTACCTATTACCTTTGGGTATAAAGCTGCCATATGGGCAAGTGAAATTCACAGAAATCTAGAGCGCATGCAAGAGTGTAAGAAAAGAGATTTTGCGGGGCAGCTCGGCGGTGCTGTGGGTACCTTGGCAGGTTTTGGCGAACATGCTTTTGAATTGCAAGAAAAAGTTATGAGCAAATTGGGTCTTGTGGTACCTGATATTACTTGGCATGTTAGTCGGGATAGAGTGGTTTCACTAGTAAGCATGCTGGCTTTAGTTACAGGAACATTGGGTAAGATTGGGAATGAAATTCTCAATTTGCAAAAGACGGAAATGTCAGAATTAGCGGAGCCATGGTCAGATGGACTTGTAGGCAGCAGTACAATGCCTCACAAGAGAAACCCTAACGGTGCAGAGGGTATGGTTAGCATGTCTAAGCTTGTCAAAGGAAACCTGCTTGTGATGTATGAATCTATGATTCAGGAACACGAAAGAGACGGGGCTGCTTGGAAAGTTGAGTGGGTGGTTATGCCTGAGGCTTTCATCTTCGCTGGTTCTGCTATGGCAAAATCCAAGAAGGTACTGAGTGGCTTAGTGGTAAACAAAGAAAAAATGGAACAGAACCTGGATATTCTAAAAGGTCTATTGCTATCGGAGGCTGCTATGCTTTATCTAGGTGAAAAACTCGGCAAACAAACAGCTCATGAAGTGGTGTATGAAATTTCAATGAAGGCGTTCAAAGATAATGCTTCTTTCAAACAATATCTTTTAGACGACCCTAGAGTCAATACATATTGTACGGCAATGGAACTGGACAACATTTTGAATCCCCACAATTACACAGGCTTTAGTTATAAATTAGCAGAAAACGTTGTGGAAAATATTAAGAAGGACCGATCTTAGAAGGCGGATTAGAAAAAGGCATAGTAAGATATCTTGGGCTCCTGCGATTTAAAGTAAATTGAAGGGTAGGGATAGAAATGTTAGGACTTTCACTGTCTGTGGTCGTAACCGCTTGGGTTGGCTATATGCTTTACAAAAGGTATAAGCCGCAAGGGGTATTACTGGCAGCTGGTATTGCTTTGATGGTTTGCGCGGTTGTATTTGGGAGCGGAACCATCTTGCCAGCAAAACAAGCGACAGGCTTTATTTGGTTTGACATATTTGAAGCCGTGAAAAAAATGATGAGTGACAGACTGGCGGGATTAGGCTTAACGATTATGTCCATTGGTGGATTTGTAAGGTATATGGAGCAGTGCGGTGCCAATAAAGCATTGGTAGAAGTATCTGCATATCCTCTCAAATTAGTACGTTCGCCGATGATTGTAATGATGGTGGCATATATGATTGGTCAGGTGGTGGACGTGTTTATTCCAAGTCACGCTGGTCTTGGACTACTCCTAATGTTGACGTTGTATCCGATTATGGTAAAAGCAGGTCTTAGCAAGTTAACTGCTGTTGCTATTATTGCTACCGCAAAATTCACCGACATTGGTCCAATTTCATCAAATGCTATTCTAGCGGCTCACACTGCTGGATTAGATCCGGTGACGTATTTCATCAAATATCAGCTTCCTGTCGTTATACCGTCGATAATAGTGGTTGGTATTGCCCATTATTTCATCCAACCCTGGTGGGATAGACGTGAAGGCTATAGCGTAGATGCTTCGAATAATGCCGTTGAAGAGGCGGCTGCTACAGAAAAGATACCTCGTGTATACGCAATTTTACCCACTTTGCCACTGATATTGGTAATTGTATTCTGCCCATTGTTTGTTAAGTCGGTTAAAATGGATGTTATTACAGCGATGCTCATTTGCACAATAGTCGCTATGATCTTTGAATTTATTCGGTTGAGGGATATTCGTCCAGTCATGGACAACATTATGACTTTTTTCGATGGAATGGGGAAACAGTTCGTTGTTGTAGTATCATTGATCATTTGTGCAGAGACTTTTGCAATGGGCTTGGTGAAAATCGGTGCCGTGGATGCTCTGATACAAGGGGCACAATCAGCTGGTTTCGGTTTGAAGTCAATGGTGCTCATTATCAGCATGATCATGGTTGCATGTTCGTTTATTATGGGTTCAGGTAATGCCTCTTTCTTTGCTTTCGCTGGATTGGCTCCTAAAATTGCTGCATACCTTAAGGTGGATCCTGTACTAATACTACTGCCTATGGAAATTACGGCGGGTTTTGGTCGATGCATATCGCCGATAACCCCCGCAATTGTCGCTATATCCAGTATAGCCGATGTATCACCTTTCCAAGTGGCAAAGCGTTGTGCAATACCGGTTATAATTGGGCTTATCGCGAATATGGTTACTACGTATATCATTTTTTTATAGACGAGAAAAATAAAAACAAAAGTTAAAACAGCAAGGGAGGAAGAAAAATGGCTATTGACGCAATCGCTCTACATATGACAGATAATGTGGCTACTGCAGTGCAGGATCTCAAGGTAGGACAAGAGGCGACAGTTCGGATCAATCACGATGTTTGTCATATCATATTGCAAGAGGACATTCCATATGGACACAAATTTACGTTGAAACCTGTCCATTTCGGAGAAGAGATTCTTAAATATGGTGAAATTATTGGACGAGCCACCAAAGATATCGGAGCCGGTTATCATGCCCATGTTCAAAACATTGAAAGTCTGCGTGGACGCGGCGACTTGAAGACAAAGCAATCTGGTAATATGTCAAGCCCATAAAAAATAAGTTTTGTAAGTAATCCGCAAAAAATGGGTGCACTAAACAAGCCTCTTCTTCAAG
>NZ_FOTS01000099.1 GCF_900114615.1 Pelosinus propionicus DSM 13327
ATTCATATAACCATAAACGATAATTTTGAAAAGCATTTTAGGTGAGACTACTGATTTTCTGCCTTTACGAGAATACGCTTTGTATAACAGCGAATAATCAAGTTGATCCATTATCTTACTTAACAGCCTGACCGAATCGTTTTCTGGTATGAGGATTTCGATAGGAAGCGGTAAAACTAGTTGATATGAATTTGTTTTTGTTGTAGGATTTATATGTGTAAAGTTTTTCATAGCAGTTTAATTCTACACCAAGAGGCAGGTTCTTCGGAACCTGCCTCTTGTATTTTTAATACATATAAGGGACTATCTCAATTTCTTATTGAGACAGCCCCTTTTCTTTATTTCTTAGGAAATTTACTATCAATTAATGGCCAAACTTCAGGCTGCTCTTGACCTAGGCGCCATAGTGCAATTCCAGCAGGATTGTATTTTGCGATAATGTCTAATTTAGCAGCGATGCTTTTGTCATTTTCAAACCAAACTTCATGATCTTTATAAGAAAAGTGAGGCGCCTGCACTGTTTCATCATACATGATCTTTGCTTCATGCTGTTCGGAACGTACAATCGCATCTACATAAGTTATGGTTTCTCCTTCTTTGCCAACCCAGTCATATCCATATAGACCAACTCCAATAATTACCTTGTGGGGTCCACCACAATTATCAATAGCATATTTAATGTTCTTCTCATACCAGTCAATTGGTGCAATAGGCCCTGGCTTTGAGGTGGACCAATGATTGTCATAGGTCATAATCTGCAAAAAGTCTGCGCTCTTAGCCAGCTCAGGATAATTATATGCTCCCGATACATCCTCGGCTACGTCAACTTGTGGGAAAACAGATATAATAACTGTCTTATTTATACCTTGCATTTTGGGATATAACTCTGACATAAAACTAGTTAAATTATCACGTTGTGCTGGGGGCAATAATTCAAAGTCAATATTAATACCATCATATTGTTTTTCTTGAACGAGTTTTACAATATTATCGATGGCTTTACTGCGTACTTCTGGGTTACCTAATAATTCTTCGGTAGATCCCGTTTTATTGGTAATCAAAGGGTACATTTTAAGCTTTAAATCTCTGGCAGTGTCATATACCAGTTGACTGTCTTTTGCTTCAATAGTGCCATCCTTGGTTGCCTTATACCAAAAAGGGCCAACACCTGTCATACTTTTAGCAAAACTTTTCATACTTGGGAAAGAACCTGTTTTGTCCGGTGTTCCTGGCCAAGGATTCTCATAATAACCAATGATCATTCTCGATGGCATCATGATCTTCCCTGCCCCATTAACTCCAGGATTATCTGTGGAATCCGGCATACCTGGCAGTGGTTTAGGTGCTGGACTGGTACTACACCCACCTGCAAGTCCAATTACCATTATCACAAAACATATCAGTACAATACTAGTTACAGTCTTTGAATAACGCAATATCGTCACCCTTTCCTAATGCTATACTAAGTACAGTCAAAAGCAGGTATTATAAATTTCATTCTGCTTTATTCCGCCTTACTCATAGTATTGGCAAGTGCAATTATCTTATTCAAAAATATTAGCATTAACATTTAATCATAAAAAGCAAAAAGAGATGGTGCTGAATCAGCACCATCTCTTTTTACTTCTAGAATAAGTTAATCGTCATAATTTTTGCTATAAGCGATTTGCAACACTTCATCTGGTAATTCATTTTCCCAGCGCGCTACTACTACAGCCGCTACACAGTTACCAATCAAATTACAGGCTGTACGAGCCATATCCAAAATACGGTCAACCCCCAGAATAATGCCAATGCCTTCAACCGGTAAGCCAAAAGCAGCCGCCGTGCCTGCAATAACGATGAGGGATGCACCGGGAACTGCTGCAATTCCTTTAGTTGACATCATTAATGTAACTAACATTAACATTTGTGTAGAAAGCGGGAAATCGATATGATACACTTGCGCTATAAAAATAACTGCTAATGCACTATATAGTGTAGAGCCATCAAGATTGAATGTATAACCTGTTGGCAATACAAAAGTAACAATATGCTTTGGAACACCAAATTTCTCTAATTTTTCCATTGCAATTGGAAGGGCAGCCTCGCTGGAGGCAGTGGAAAACGCAATCAAAATTGGTTCTTTAATAGCCCGTAATAATTGAAAGAAATTCATTCGAATAATTACAGAGGCACATGCTAACAATAGCGTAATAAATAGTACTAAAGCAAAATACAATGATCCAATTAACTTAGCCAATGGAATCAACATTCCAAGACCAAATTTTCCTACTGTAAAAGCAATCAAAGCAAAAACACCTATGGGAGCTAATTTCATTACATACCAAGTAAACTTGAACATAATCTCAGCGACGCTGATTGCTAATGTAACTACTGGTTTACCCTTTTCTCCTAAGGAAGCAGCTGCTACTCCGAAGAAAGTAGAAAACAAGATAATTTGCAGCATATCACCGCGTCCCATAGCATCTACCACGTTGGTAGGTACAATGTTAACCAGCATTTGAGTCATATCAATCGTTTTCGTTGCTGCTGCTGCTGCAGAGCTGACGTCCGTCCCAGTTGCAATTGCAACACCTGCACCTGGCTGGAAAAGATTTGCCACAGCTAGGCCGACAAATAGAGCCAGCGTGGTAGCAACTTCGAACCAAATAATTGCTTTTGCGCCTAATCGGCCTAGTTTTTTGAAGTCGCCAGTACCTGCAATACCCATAATTAATGAACTAAAGATCAAAGGTACTACAATCATTTTAATCATGCGAATAAAAGTATCACCAACGGGCTTTAATGCTTGTCCATAGGTAGGGAATATATAACCGAAAACAACACCTAGTATAAGAGCAATAAAAATTTGACTTGTAAGTCCTATTCCCTTTTTGTTTTTTTCCACGAATTTATCCTCCCCTTAAATAAGATTGTCTAAAAGTCTCCTCCGAGAATACACTTTTTAAAACTATTACAAGTATATCAGCTGGGCTTATAAAAATCTACCCTAACTACTCTATATTCAGCCTTTTATAAGCAATATATTCAAACAAATTCTGCCAATTTAATGTTATACTTCTTTTACATGAAGGCTGTCCCTATAAAAACTCAGAATTTTGCAAATAACACAGACATTAAGAGATTATTGCATTGTGAAGCCAAAGAACCCCGTTTTCTAGGTAAAAATCCATTATACATTTTCTATATGAAAATGATATAATGCTTGCAACTACATTTTATTCAAGTAGTAAAGGGAGTGTGTTGATAATTGAAAAAAGATCTTATTCAAGCCATGCCTCCACTTGACGGCCATGCTGTAAAAACTCTGGAAGATGCCCTTAGTAAGTCCCCTAGCAAAATTATTCGTTTAGAGATTAATAACACGATTTATCAGCTTTCCCGAGAAGGTCATTGGTTTAAAATTTCACTACTCACAAAGAAACTTACAGTTAAGCGATCAACTATTTTCCAAACACTGACTGAAATCTATAATCAAATTATTCACGGACAAAATTGGCGTATTGCTACTAATTATTAGAACGAGTATGAATATAACTTGTCCTAAAAAGAATTAACTATTTATTTACAAAAATAATCCCTCTTTGCAGAGGGATTTTTATTATTTCTCGTCAAGGGTTTTGTAAACCTCTAGAAAATTCTGCAAGACTTGAGCAGTTAACCCCCAAACAACATGTTCTTTATATTTATAAAATACAACCTGATATGTTTTACGAGCTTTCCATTCTTCAGAATATCCTGCAACCAGAGAAAAAGGGAAATCTGCTAAAGGCCTTGTTCCCATTTCCATATGAGCAACAATCGGTTCATGGGTAAGTAAAAAACGTAAAGGAATGGTAAATACTTCTGCAACTTCATCTTGGCTGGGCGCAATTGATTGAAGAGGTGAAAGATAACCTACATATGGATGTAACTTTACTCCTATAGGGCTAATAATATCATCTAAAGCTCCTAAAACTTTTATTTCTTCTCCTGCTAAAGAAAGTTCTTCTTGCGTTTCTCTCACAGCAGCAGTTAGTGAAGATTCATCTTCCTTTTCAATACGCCCCCCAGGAAAGCAAATCTCGCCAGGCTGCCAAGACAATTGTGTAGAACGTCTTTCAAATAATATTGCTAATTCGCCATCTTGTACGATAAGAGGCACCAAAACTGCTGCAGAAAAGAATTCATTATAAGCAGCCTTATTTTCTGCACTCAAAGCTAAGGCTCCTGTCAATTTGCTGCATAAATCATCCATAAATCTCTCTCCCATTAATTATCAATTTTATAATAATTTCATCTTGCTCAATATCCAATTTTATATGACAGCTGATAAAAAGAATTATTGTTTATTTCTTATCTGTATCCGAAGATAATTCAATCTTTCCTTCAAGACCAGGAGTAATAATAATCTTTCCATCTAAAGTAACAATCACAGCTTCATTTCCGGGAAATTGTTTTAAGAGCTCTAATCCCTTTTCTACTCCTAAAACAAAAATAGGTTTACTTAGAACATCGCCATAGGTTGAACTAGAATTAACCATCGTTACACTTGACACTTCCCTTGGCTGCCATCCTGTGCGCGGATCTAAAATATGCGAATAACGTATGCCATCTTTCATCATAAACCGCTGGTAATCTCCTGATGTCTCCATAGTATCCCACTCTGTCAAAGCGAGCTTAGCGCTAATTCCATCAGGATTACGAGGATCCTGGATACCAATTCTCCATGGCTTGCCATCAGGCTTATTGCCAATAACTCTTACATCTCCTCCAGCATTTACTAGAGCGGATGTTACCCCTTTAGCTTTCAGCACTTCGATAGCCTGATCAGTAGCATATCCCTTGGCTATAGCACCTAAGTCAAGCATCATGCCTGATTTAGGTAAATATACTGTATTCGCAGTTGTATCTACCTCAACCAAGTGATAGTTTATTAATGGCAAAACCTTATCAATCTCAGCTTGACTTGGTATATACTCGCCCTTATGTCCAATTCCCCATAATTTCGTGAGAGGACCAACCGTAATATCAAAAGAACCACCAAGCTTATCGGATACATCCTGGGAGAACTTAATAATTTTCACCAATTCAGGATCAACAATAACCTTTTCTTTACCTGCCATTTGATTAATTCTTGAAACCTGACTATTATCATCAAAATTATTTGTTAAAGCGTGCAAATGCTGAAACTCAGCAAAAGCACTCTTTACAGCTTCTTCCGCACCTGGACCGTATGCAGTAATTTCAATAATTGTGTCCATCAGAAATTGAGTTTCTTTATAAACATTAGAGGAATTGTTCTTGCCAAAGCACCCTGAAATAAATAACACTGCAATCATTATCATTATCATTATTATTAATTTTCTTTTCATTAAATCACCTTCCAATATTTTCACTTGGCATCTCCTAATAGCCCATAATACATAACTTCAGCATAGCAACACCATAAACTATATTGTAATACAATTCTTTATATTCTTGTTGAAAACCTTCAATAGAAATTAAATGTATCTAGCAAAGATTTCCATGACACACTAAAACAAAAAGCACTCATAAAAATGAGTGCTTTTTATTTAACCAGCAACTACCTATCCTCCCAGGCCGTTTCCAACCAAGTACTTTCGGCGTATAAGGGCTTAACTACTGTGTTCGGTATGGGAACAGGTGGAACCCCTTAGCTATCGTCACTGGATTTAAAGTTTTTAGAAGTACATATAAATATGTTCCTTCAAAACTTCACAGAAGAAAGACTGCATGTTAGTCGCTAACAGCCAAGCTGCTAACTTGTTT
>NZ_FOTS01000006.1 GCF_900114615.1 Pelosinus propionicus DSM 13327
TAAACGATAATTTTGAAAAGCATTTTAGGTGAGACTACTGATTTTCTGCCTTTACGAGAATACGCTTTGTATAACAGCGAATAATCAAGTTGATCCATTATCTTACTTAACAGCCTGACCGAATCGTTTTCTGGTATGAGGATTTCGATAGGAAGCGGTAAAACTAGTTGATATGAATTTGTTTTTGTTGTAGGATTTATATGTGTAAAGTTTTTCATAGCAGTTTAATTCTACACCAAGAGGCAGGTTCTTCGGAACCTGCCTCTTGTATTTTTAATACATATAAGGGACTATCTCAATTTCTTATTGAGACAGCCCCTTCTATTTAAAGAAGCAAAATCACAATCAATACGTATTTCTATAATTAAATTACTTGATCCCATGAGAAAACTCCAATTACAAAGAATTCGTGGCTGATTCTAGAAACACAATATTATAAATGTCTTGTGGCTGTTTTACGACATAAGTGACATTGTGATCACTTAATTCTACCTCATCACGAAATCCCCACAACACGCCAATACTATCCATGCCAGCGTTTTTCGCTGTAAGCATATCTGTTTTAGAATCACCAACATATAATACTTCTTTGGAATCAAGCTGCATTTGCTTGGCAATTTCTAAGGCAGCTAGAGGATCGGGCTTTTTAGCAAAACCAGCACGCTCACCATAAATAGCGCTAAAGACAACATCAGGAAACAAATATCGCAGTAGTTTATTAGTATAATCATTACGCTTGTTAGAATTTACGGCTATTGGCATCCCCTCATGATTGAAAGCTTTCAGCAAAGAAACAATTCCTCCATATGGTTTTGTTTCTTTCTTGTAGTTTTTATGATACGCTTTGATAAATTTCTCTACCCCTTCTTCAATATATGCCAGTTCTATATCTTCCGGCATACTTTGCTCAATTAAGTCATGAAAATCTTTATCAATTATTGCTCGATACTCTTCTTTTGCATGTATAGGATACCCATAGCTGGCAAGAACCTCGTTCACACTATTAGAAATATCACTCAATGTATCCAATAAAGTACCATCTAAATCAAAGATAACTCCTTTATATCTATTCATCGGCAATACCTTTCCCATGGATTCTGCCATGGCGTTTAATATAAAAAGCAAAGACGCAAAGCACACAAAAGAGTCTATTTTAACATATCTTTGTGTCTTTGCGTACTCTGCATTTTAACGTTTCCTGGAAGAGACGTATGATTGCCCTAGCAAGTTTCTTCCAATGCTTCCTTAACTTGCTTTAATGAAGGGAATACCAGTGTAGGCTTTACTTCACTTTCAGGAATGTCCACTAATTGACTTTCACCAGACAACACTAGAATCGTTGTTACATTATTTCCTTTTCCAAGAGCAATATCTGTATATAGTCGATCTCCAACAATCGCAATTTCATCTTCTTGGCAGCCAGTATTTTCTAATATATACTGCAGCGTATGAGCTGTCGGCTTACCAAAATACTCAGGCTTAGCACCAGTTGATGCCGTAATTAATGCGCATATGGCTCCACAATCGGGAATATATCCGCCTTCTATGGGACAATTAAAATCAGGATTCACTGCTAAAAACCTTGCTCCATTTCGAATGAAAGTACATGCTTTCGTCAAATTATCATAAGCCAGAGAAGTATCAAAGCCGACAACCACAATGTCGGGATTTTCATCTACTAATAAAATCCCAGCTTCCTTAAAATCATTTTGCAGATATTCATTGCCCAGAACAAAGACAGTTTGATCTGCCGCATGCTTTTTCAGATAATTGATAATAACATGATTAGAAATAAGCATCATATCTTCTTCTACGTAATACCCCATATTACGAATACGGTCCACATATACCTTGGTATTTTTGGAAGAGTTGTTCGTAAAAAATTTAAATTTAATTTTGTTCTTTTCCAGCGTATGCAAAAAGTCTATCGCACCGTCTAAAATCCGTTTCCCCAAATATACAGTACCATCTAAATCCATAACGAAGCATTTGATCTTTCTCAATATCTCTTGCTGCTGTGTCGTATTTATTACTGGCTCCATCAACATGACTCCTTTCTATAATTATATATATTTTTTAATATCGTGGGTGAACTCTTCTAATAGTCCCAAGTCAGATAATAAGTTAAGAATGGTATAACGGGGACGCACTTCTTTTGCTACCAAGAGGCTATCCAACACGGTTTGTTGATCAACACCAACTTCCTCTGGCTTAATGGGTGCTCCAGCTCCCTTCATTAAACTTTCAACTCGGTCTGCTTTTTCTGCCTCCTTGGCAATGTTAATAATTTGGGGGAAATTTTCCTTGATGACTTGAATTCTAGAAATTCTTGCTTCTATGGAATTTCTGCCATCCTTTTCGCTCATAGACAAAATACCAGGTGCAGCCTTTCCATAAAGTTCACTGATTGATTCTCGCCACGCCTTTTCATCAAAAATACGAGCCTTGCCTACCGCTTCCTCAAAATCAACTTGTTTTTCTACTAACATTTCATAGAGTCTGGCTACAATAATACTAGTCAATCCTACCTTTGTACCATGCAGCAAAGCTTCTTTACCTTCAAATAAGAACTTCATCTCCCAAAAGTGAGAAATATGATGTTCCGCCCCTGATGCCGGACGAGAATTTCCTACAAAACTCATTGCAATCCCTGTACGAACTAAACCATCCATAACATTTTCAATTGCAATGTCTTCTCGATTTTTTACCCCATCAATATTATCAACACATTTCTTAATCGCATCGCTTGAAATTTTAGCAGTGACATCACAATAATACTCATTATTTACGATGCGGCTTATCTGCCAGTCACTTAATGCAGAATATTTTCCGATCATATCCCCAAGACCTGCTAAAATCATCCGCATAGGTGCTTTCTTTAAAATCTCAGTGTCACCAATAATAACTTTCGGATAGGAAGATTCCACACTGGTTTTTAGATTATCAATAATTAATGCGGAGCTGTCAGAAGCATATCCATCCATAGAAGGTGCAGTCGCCACTACAATAGACGGGATATTGGTTCTACGGCTGATGAATTTTACAATATCATTTAAAGTTCCTGATCCTACTGTAACTATGAGATCTGTATTTTTTTCGACCTGCAACAGCAATTTTCCAACTGCCTCTTCATCTGGCACTAAATCTCGAGTCACTTTATATACGTAAGACTTATAAGATAAATGTTGTTCTGCAAGCAGCGAAGCGACTCTCTTCCCAGCTACTTCATACGTATTTGTATCAGCAACAAGCAACACTTTTTTCGCACCTAATGTTTTGACTACATCTGGCACTTGATTCAGAGCATCCTTTTCAATAATTACTTTTTCAATATTGATACTATGTGGTTTTCCACATTGGCATTCCAATTTGGCATTTAAAAAATCATTACTTTCTAATCTACCGATCGTATCCAATGTCAATTTCATTGCCATCACATCCTATTCATATTTTTAGAAAGAATACTCATCTTTTCTGACTCTTATTTATTTCTCAAGGTTATAAACCGTATTTTGCAAATCTTGATGCGGCATCCCATCAGCACATCGTTTTTAAAAAAATTGCTATTTGTTCTTTAAGGAGACAAATAGCAATTTTCTTACTTTTTTAATTGCCTTCGATTCGAATAATATCATGCAGAGAGATCTCCGGATGACCTTCGCCCCTTAATTCAATCTGCCCTGGCAATTCGACTGTATCGCTGCCAGTGAATTTAAATGTGCAGTGTCCCAATTCCTCCAACGTTTTAAGTGCCTCATCTCCAATAGCCGTAATCGTATATTGTGTTTTTCCTAAGGTTACTCTATCGCCAACTTGAATTGGTCTTTTAATTTCTCCTGTTGTGTGCATAATCGAAATTTCTTCTAAGCCATCTAAAGGGCATGTATCAAAGATAATAAGATCCCCAGTAGATTCCATTAATTCGCTAGCCATATCTCCTATGCTCGTCACTACAACTTCATATTTCATCATTCACTTCCCTCTCATTTCATAATGTGTGTCTTCAGGAATCAACCATAAGAGAAGCAATATTTCTCTACATTTAACCAAATAATCCTATGCCCATGAAATAAGCAATTACTACCGATAAAGGACCTGTCACCAATCTTGACATGAGGATAACAGGTACCCCAAGTTCAATCGTTTCTGGTTCCGCCTCACCTAAGCTCAAGCCCACAGGCAAGAAGTCGCAGCCAACTTGAGGATTGATCGCAAATAAGGCCGGCAGAGCAAACTGTGGAGGAATATGGCCTGCACCAATTTCAACACCAATCAAAACGCCTACTACCTGAGCAATAACTGCACCTGGTCCTAGCATCGGCGATAATACTGGCAGAGAGCATATAACAGATATAATCAATAATCCAGGAAGGCTTCCTGCATAAGGAGAAACTACATTTGCCACAATATTTCCTAGACCTGACTGCAAAATGATACCAATAATCATACTTACGAAAGCCATAAAGGGTAGAATGCTGGTCATAACCGTATTAATTGTATGACGACCGGATTGAAAGAAAACCCCGACTACGCCACCTACGGCTTTACCAAATCGAGCCAGGATATTTCCCTTTTCTGCCGGAGCTTCCTGCGCTGCTTGCTGCGTAGCTGCTGCTGGCGCAGTTGAAGGTTCAGGAGGAGTATATTCCCCTTCAAATAAGGTAAGGCAGGATTCCTTAACACCTGAAACATAAATGTCTTCTGTAATAAACTGAGCTAACGGTCCGGACTTTCCTACAGGCAATACATTCACAGTGAAAATTCTTTTTTTCGGATATACACCGCAGCGTGCAGTACCGCCGCAATCAACAACGGCAACAGCAATCTGATCATCGGGAACACCTGTTTTAAATCCATTTACCAGCTCTGCACCAAGCATTTCTGCAATTTTAACTGCTACAGGATGAAGATCACCACCAGTGATACACACTACTTTATTCCTTGTTTCTGTGGTTCTTATAATCAAAGGACCACCAAATCCACCTGGACCTTTTTCAATTCGAACTGCATTACTCATAACACTCCCGCCTCCCTATCATTACTTTTCGCCCAATTATGCCTTTACGGTTTGATTATTTTTGCGATTCATCATATAGATGGTCATTCTTTCCGTTAAAATGCCTCTAATTAAGATTACAATCACACCAGTAATAAAATAGCGGACTGCTAATTCACCTAACGGAAGACCCAAAGCTGTGATACCGCTGGAAATCCCTACCCATACAAATAATTCAGCAGCATTGGCATGCGGAAACAAACCAGTAATCGGATGAACAAAAGATATGGACGCATCCATAAATGCAGGTTTATACTTTTCCGGCAAAAACCTGCCAAAACTATAGCAAATTGGATTCGTTAGAAAAAATACAGCCATAATAGGAAATATCGTATAGCGTAAAATAATATTTTTCGTGGCAGCCTTGGCAATCCGATTCACTCGTTCTTCTCCAATTAAACCAATCAATGAGTTTACCGCCGTAATAAGAACAATCAGTGTCGGAAGAATCCCCGTAACTAAGCCTACAAAAACTTCTCCACCTTTTTGAAATAGTGCAATGAAACTTTGAGCTAAGTGCGCTAATACCAGCATGAAATTTTACCTCCCTTTACTTTTTCCTTGTACCATTTTCCCCATTTAAACGACTTCCCTAACGCCTCCTTTCCAAACGTACGAATCCATATAGACAAATCAATTACATAGCCTGCAGCTTTAATAATTGACTTTCAATCTGATTTAACGCATCCAGCATTGCTGTATTCTTACTGTCTTCTCTGTGTATTTTTTCTTTTAGTTGACTGATGCTGCACCCATTAACTTCTTTAAAATTCTTGAATCTAGCTAAGATGCTAAACCCTTTCATCATTCGACCTTCTATAATATCTCCGACTTCATTGCTGACCAGAATAACAATCGTACCAGCAGACAGCTTTCTTTTTTTTGAACCGATGCCAATAACTCCTTTTTTTCTTAGTTCATCAACATTACTTCGAAAGTCTTTTACTTGAAAATACGTTAAAATCATTTGCAGGACATAAAACAAGAAGGCAATCAGCAGTAATTTTTCCATACTTTTCCTCCTTTTTTTCTGTAAACAATAGTAGTTTAAGATGTCTTGACCGATAATTCCAAATTTTCTAATAATATTTTAAGGGAAAATAGAAAGATTCAACTTGAAAATGATGAATACTTTCCCTTGAAACGAACTAGACCGCCACATAAATCATTTTATCTCTTTCTACTTATCATTTTTATAATCATTAATTGCTACTGCATTACTATAGTTTGTGATGAGTACATCAATGACTTTGCTATGCAAAGCACCAATTATTGCCTTTACTTTTTTCTCACCACAAGCTACGCCAATCACCGTTTCAATTTCTTTTAAATCCGTTAAATTAATTCCTACCACTCTCTTATTAAAATCAAATCGATCCGCATTACCATTTATATCGTAAAATTGCAGGCAGATATCTCCTACTACACCTATTTGAGCAAATTCATTCGTATCATCTTCATTAAAATATCCTGAAGTCATCATCGTTGACCCCATATCTGTCGGTGAACCAATTCCCACAATGCCAATATTACACAACTTGGAATGATCAATCACTTCTTTAATACTCTGTTCTTTTAGCAGTGCTTTTTTTACATTTTCGTTACTGACTACAGCAGGGGCATGCAGCAATTTAAAATTTCCACCAAAAGCTTGTGCAAATCCCATAACAATATCATTCGGATGAATATCAATTTTAGATTGCCCTACCCCTCCAATCAAAGGAATGAAGGTTAATTTTCTTTTTTCGTTACTATTGATATGTTCTGCAATTGCCTTAAGAGTAGTTCCCATTGAAATTCCAAGAGTATCACCATCTTTTACAATCCTTCGCAAATATTTGGCAGCCGCTTTTGCCAGCTGTCTTTTTTGCATCACTTCGTCAGCCTCATCTTCAACAATGAGCACTTCTCTAATCTTAAACCGCTGTTCAGTTCGCCTCTCCAATTCCTCAAAATCACGCTCAAAAGGGTTAATAATTTCAATCTTTACAATGCCTAAATCTCGCCCCTCTTTTAACAGTCTTGAAATCGTAGGCCTTGAAACTCCCAGGATATTACTAATTTCATTTTGCGTATAATACTCTTCATAATATAATTTACAGCATTTCACAATTAGACGACTATCATCAACTATCTTTTGCATATCTGCTCCCCCCAATTATGTTGTTAGTATATTTATCCAGTTCACCAAAATAATATAGTATTAACCACAAATTGACAATAATAATTTCTTCAATCCTTCAGGAAACTAAGAATTATCCTATACTAACGTTTATTCATTTTTAGGAGAACATTACCCTATTGCAAAGAATGCAACTTCTATGAATTTCTTATGCAAATAATTTATCTTGAAGCCTTCTCATTTGGAGAATGAAAGAATCCTCGCGCAGCTGCACCATATCATAGGTAATAAGATCACCCTTCTTAACATCTTGTTTTAATATTGTATCTTTGTTGACTAAGCCAACAGGCAGGGCATTCATTTGTTTCGCTATTTCATATCTTTCAATTGTTCCATAGACAGTATATCCACCAATTCCATCTAAATGATCACCTGCTTTTAGATCCTTTTTAGCAACGGTTATCACTTCTGATACTAGACCTCCCATTGGTGCAATTGTGGCTTGATGATCCAATACAGCCTTAGCTGCCGACAAAGGAGTTTCTAAGCTGCATAAATGATAGGGACGATACAATATATAATTAGGCCCTTTCCCCATACTTACGTATTCCATCTCAGCTCTTACTTCAGGCAGTTTACTTGTCACGATTACAAATACTCCAGGAGCAATACCATTCACGAAATCTACAACACCATACTGATTTAATACTCCATTTTCTTCTTTTAAGCTAAGTAACTGCGGCAGATCCTTGACCTCACCACTGATGCCATGCCCTCCTCTTACATCGCAGATGTAACCAGTAGCATTAGACATACATGCCATCTCAACCATTGTTTTCGTTCCTTCTTTAAATGATGCCAGCATGTGCGGACTAACGCCCCTTCTAGTAGCTTCTTCCAAAACAGTATCTGGGTTACAATCAAAATCCAGTACGTTATTTTTACCTTTTCCGATTACCCTAACCTCGAACCCTGACGCTACTGCAAAATCATATAGTTCCTTCACTGCCCCTGGCTCATCGCCTGCAGCCCCAGTATAAATAACACCTGCCGCGTCAGCAAATTTCTTTAGGATGGGTCCAATTACAACATCCGCTTCTGCATTCAACATTACAATATGTTTCTTGCCAAGTATCGTATCTAAAGCAATTTTTGCTCCTACTTCTGTCACTCCTGTTGCATCAATAACAACTTGGATGACTTCCGATTTAGTAGCAACATCACTATGATCCCCAATAACAGACTTGCCTTCTTTAATAAACGCATCTGCTTCGGCAGCAGTCTTAGCATATTTAATATTACTTTCATCAATTCCTGCATGCAAAAATGCTTTTTTGGCATTTTCTATATTAATATCTACAACGACTGCCGGTGTCATGCCTTTCATCAGGGTCATCTGACTGATCATACCTTTTCCCATCTGCCCCGCTCCAATGATACCTGTCAATATGTTCTTTCCGTTCTTTTCTAATTCTTCTAATTTATAATTTAATCCCAGCATTTACTCGTCCTCCTACTTTATTTATTCACAATATCTCGCTTATTTTTACATTTGTTCAGCGCCTTTACCTATGTTTACACTTAGTATACTTTCATTTTTTAGAATAGTCAATTATTTTTTATTGCTTTTTTTTATTTATTTTTTACTATTTTTTTATTATTTTTTTCGTTAAAACGACAATAATATTACCATTGCAAAGTTAAAAAAAATCAAATTCTTTATATATAAAGAATTTGATTGGTCTACAATTTTCATTTGAATAACAATAGCGTAATTCGGCAGTCTTTTAGGATTTAAATTCGATTGAAGAATATCTCTTTTTGCTTCTCTTTAGGCCTGATCTGTTTCCATTTTTTCTGCTTATACACCCGCCAAGCAAGTCCTCCGGCAACAACAGCACCATTAAGGACATCCTGATGAGAAATATATGAATCTACCATGCTGCTCAGATAAGGTCCAGCCATGGCTCTCATCATTTCATAAACCATAAGTTACCTCCTTTATTCAATGCTAATGATCGGATTGTAGTACCGACGAGTTTAGCCTTACGATATATAGTCAACTCTAAATTAATGGAAAATTCCAACCATTTTAAATATGATATAAGGAATTAGATGAGCCCCCCCATCAAGAGAAGAAATGGCAGCAGTACCTTCAGGGAATGGGAAGTTTACTTGTTTTGCCATCAAAGTAGTAACTGGTGCCAAATCGGTTGCAATATATAATATACCAACCATAAAAATCGTGCTGATAATAAGTCCCCTAAAGACATTTCCTTTCGAGGGAGCTACAGCCCAAAGTAAGCAGAAGGGCAAACCAGCTAGATCAGTGAAGGGCAGAATTCTATTACCCGGAAGAACAGCAGCCAAGAGCAGGGTAATCGGAATCATTAAAATGCAAACAGCCATTACTGAAGGGTGACCAATAACAACAGCAGCATCCAAACCGATAAATACTTCTTTGCCAGGAAATCGATTGCTAAGATATTCACGTCCGCTTTCAGACAATGGTAATAGACCTTCCATTAAAATACGAACCATTCGCGGCATCAGGAAAAGTACAGCTGCCATATTCACGCTTAACTTGACAACACTTTCTACAGTATATCCTGCCAATATTCCAATAAATGCACCAAGAACCAGACCAATTAACATAGGCTCTCCAAAAACACCAAACCGTTCTTGAATCTTTTCCGGATTAATATCAATCTTATTGATGCCAGGAATATTGTCAATTACTTTATTTAACAATATTCCAAGAGGAGCCCAGGATATGGACTCCGTATGCGGTAATGATATGCCCGGCATATCAAAAACTTTTGCCACATACGGCTGCGTCCAATCAGCCAGCTTAAGAATAATTACAATGGTAATGCCGGAGGCAATAATGCCCAGAATAGCACTGTTTGTCAGATACATAATCAATGCACCAGAAAAGATAAAATGCCAGTAATTCCATAAATCAATATCCATCGTTTTGGTCCAGTTCATAGACAGCATCAAAACGTTAATGAACAGACCCATAATAAAAACGGCTGGAACAATCGGTGTACCAAAGCTGATCGCCGCAGCGATCGGCCAGCCAACATCCATTACATCAAGATGCAGTCCCCAGTTTGTAACCATAGCCTGGGTTGCTGGCGACAAATTGCTGGTAAGCATACTTATAACCAGGAATATTCCGGCAAACCCCATACCGATCGTTAAACCAGAACGAAAAGCCCTAGGAAACCCCTGCCGAAAAAGCAATCCTAAAAGCATAATAATGATCGGCATCATGACCGTAGGTCCTAAATCAAGAATAAAATTTATTATTTGCACAAACTTTCCTCCTCCATATTTGGGTTATATCTTCTCTAGGGTTCTGCAAAGATTGTATTCTAAAAGTTTAGAGTAGTAAGATCCTACTCTAAACTCTGCAAATAAGCAGCAATTTCATCAGCTAACTTATCCATACCCATGCCCGTCAAAAACGGTAATCCGCTAAATTTCTTGGTGCCATGTAATGCACTATCATTAACCGGAGTCGTTGCAACTACCACATGGGGAGAATATACGGGAATTTTCCCAGACGCTTCTACTGCTTTACATTCAACCACTTCTACTTTCAACCCCCGTTTCGTCAAATATTGCTTACATTTTTCTGCAGCAACGGTTGAAGTAGCAATTCCTGTGCCGCAAATGGTAAGTACACGAAATGTTTTCATCTTGTTTTACCTCTTTTCTTCATCTTTTCTTTTCACTGTTTAAAAGTGAATTTTATCCTTTAGCAGCCGGCTAATATCTGTTACTGATTGTGTTATGCACAGTTGATTCAACAAGGACTGATCCTGAATGATCTGCATCAATTCGGATAATAATTTCACTTGATTGTCACAATGATTCATAGCTAGCATAAATATAATTTTTACATGTATTGCCTCCTCAATGTCACCCATGTTTTGAAACTCGACAGGTGTTTTAAAAATCCCAACGGCAATCATCGGCGCTATGACATGGCATATGTCAGTGTGTGGAATTGCCACTCCATTTTCTCCTGTTGGCAATCCAGTAGGAAAAGAGCGCTCACGCCGGATAATAGCCTCACTGTAGGTATCGCGGACATATCCCGCCTTATACAGCATTTGTGACATCTGCCGCAATGCATCCTCTCTATCACGGACTTCCAAACCAACGGCTATCACTTTTTCGTCAAATTCAAAACATTTGCCCATCTGTAATCACCCTCATAAATTGTTCTATATTTTTGGATTGCTTCATTTTCATCAGCTGGTCGCGGTCATTTAACAAGAAATATAATTTTTTAAATTCATTTTTTTGATAATTGTTGAGAGCCAGCATAAATACAATCTCTACCCGATACCCATCAACCCACTCGATCGGCTCTTGAAGCGTCATCACTGCAATAGCTGGCTTCAGGATATATTCCGGACTGCCGTGTGGCAATGCCACATCCTGAAATAAGGTTTGCGCTAATGCCTCACGCTCATAAATGGATACGATGTATTGTTCTCGTACATGTCCCTGACTCATTAATGTCTGAGCCAACGTATTCAAGACTTCATTTTTGTTTTTAGGGGAGCAGTTCAGCAATACAAGTTCCGGTCGAATTAATCCATTTTGCGAGTACTGTCCAGCCTCAGAGTAAATCATTCCTGCTTTATTTGAGGAGCTGCCGCGCAATTGTATAATCCTCTTTAATTTTTCCAAGCCATTTCCTTTTACAATCTCCTTCGCGGTAATAAACGGAATGCCGGGTACCACTGTACCCAAGGTTCCTATCACAGCCAGAAGATTATAATTCTGCCCGATTTGCCTTAAACGGGTCTGCAGATCTTCTTCTACTAAAGCTCCCATGGTAATGATCTCTATCTGTTTCAGACATTGCGGCATATAATCGGCAATCATTTTTGCCATCCACTCTGCCGTTCCCTGACCGGTAAGGCAAATAGTTACAATTGCATCTGTCAAATGATGAATTGTGCTTATATGGCACAAATCCATTTCATAGTTTGAATTGTCCCAGTGCAGCGCATTAGCAATTTCCTCAATATCCGCATCCGGAGCCAATGCCTTGCGTACCGCTTCAATCACCATCGGTGTATTAACCCTAGTTACCATACGCGTTACTATACCTGTACTATCGGTAATCAGCTTGCCGAACCCCACCAAAGACCCCATATCCACTAACATCAGAACCCCTTTGCCATTATCCGCCTGCCGTACGATATGCATAGCCCGCTGCAATGTATCTTGAGAACTCTCCTCTAATGGCATTTCCAAAGCTTTAGCATAATCAACACCGAGCAGTCGATTCGCGACCTGCACCATTCCCTCGGCTACCCGTCCGTGGGTGAGTACCACAACCCCCACATGAACTTCATGTAGATGATCTTTTTTAGCATACGATTTTAAGTACATCGCAATAAAAGCTGTCTCATCTTCCGGCAGGTCCATTCCAAGATAATAAGAAGCGATTTGTGCCATTCTCTCTGCCAATTCATACTCTGCCGGATATTCAGCCTGCATCTTCTGAAGTTGAGGATTGACAATCAGCTTATGATTCATCCGGATGCGTTCATAAGAGGCAGCTAAATGGGTAGCCAAACAATATAACAAACTATCATCAATATCTGGCAGCCGGGTTCTAGCCAGCTTTATCATTCGATCAACGGCATTGACGATTTTTCCGCCCACAATTTTTTCTAAATCCTGCCGAATCAGGTTTTGCTTATTGCCTTGCGCCTGCTTAATGAGCTGCCGTACCTTAGCCTCAAGTTCATCACTGATGACACGATTGATAATCGCAAGATCGATTCCCTGATTTTCCATTTTAATATAATTGTCTTCAATTTCCTGATATACTTCATTCGGCAATAAATACGTAGGTTCCACTAATGGTGCCCTTTGTTCGTCAGTCGGGGAGATCTCCAGATCCCCCTGGAGAATTTTTTCTATGATAGGACGCTGCTCATTTAAAAGCAGCAACCCTTTAACAACTTGATGGGTTAAATCATTAATTTCTATCTTTAATATTTTTTCTTTTTGTGCCATATTCTTCAGAAAAGCCCGGGCACAGGCAACCTGTATATCTGATCGCAATTGACCAATATTGCCATGACATTCATACATCAGTAAGGCAACTACTGCGTTATACGAAATCCTCATTGTCAATTTGATACGGCTGACTTCCTCACGAATAAAACTTACAATGATTTGAAATCGTTCTTCCAAAGGACGCTGGGCGATGGCTGGCAGCTCAATTACCATTGGAATACGTCGGCGAAAAGGCAGCAGCAGAAATGACTCGATATTTTCTGTCGTCGCCGCAATCAGCATCAAACTTACATTACGGAAGGTATCACTTTCCCCCAGCCGCCGGAACTTTCCTTTATCAATTAGATAATAAAGAATTTCTTGTCCTTCCGGCGGCAGCCTGTGAATTTCGTCTAAAAATAAAATCCCTTGATTGGCTTTTTCCACTAAACCTTCTTTATCCACTTCCGCGCCGGTGAAAGCGCCTTTCACATAACCAAACAATTGCGCCAGTAATAACTGTGGTGTCTCTGCATAATCGGCGCAGTTAAAAACCACAAAAGGAGTATCACTTGGTTTTGTGCCAGATTCCAAAGCAAAACGGTGCATACAATAAGCTAATTCACTTTTTCCAACACCAGTTGCCCCAGCAATTAAGGTATGCAGCCCCTTATGCGGGTAAAAAACGGCCGCCTTAGCCAGCTCTACTTGCGTCCGCAAACTGCCTTGCGCGCCGATTAAAGCATCAAAAGCGGTTTGTGTTTGTTTCACTGGCAGATTATTGACCTCACTACTGTTAGGCGATTCTGGTTTTGCTGCGGAAAAGGCACCTTGCATTTTCATCTGCTGATATAAGTCACTAACCATATGCCTGGAGACACCAAAACCATTTTCATTTAACTTTTGGGTCAATGCCCTTTCTGACAAATTAGGATACTTGTTTACTAAAACATGAATCTCTTTTTCCAGTAATTCTCTCATTCTCTGTCTTGAATTTCCAATGCCCAGTGATCGCCTGAGCTTGACTACATCACTCCTTCCCATCCCTAATTGGGCAGCAATTTCTTCATCTGTCAGAGGATTCTTTTTATTTTCCTGATTAATAATTTTTAATAACTGTCGCATTTATTTACCCCACCTTCGCCTATAAGATGCAAGTTATGTACCAATGATTGCCACGTTTTGTGCTCTGGTCCTTGTCAAGACTTGATTCTTCTCCACTTCTATCGATCGAAAATATTTTCCAGCAGAACAAATCCAACCAATTTCCCCAATGCCTGGTTCAATCATGCACACATTGTACCAGGCTCTACTGCCAATGAAAGCGTTTATACAATTGATTTTTTCATAAGATCTGCTATAATAAATCCGACGGATCAGATCCTGTCAAGCTGTCGCTTTTTACTCCACCTAGTAAAAAGTTAAGGAGCGTGACAGCTATGTCGAAAATAACAATTATAGGTGCAGGTGCTATGGGCAGTGCTCTGACTGTACCTCTTATAAAAAACAATCATGAGGTTCGTTTATGGGGAACCGAGCTGGATCATGAGATCATCAATGCCCTGCTGGCCGGAGAACCTCATCCCAAGCATAAATGTTCGTTGCCCTCAGCAATTAGACCTTTCAAAGAAGAATCGCTGGCTGCGGCTATGCAGGATACTGACATTGTCATTATGGCGATTACGTCGGACGCTTTGGGAATGATATTTGAACGGGTCGTGCCTTATTTGCATCCCGGCATGATAATCGGCTGCGTCTCCAAAGGATTTGAATACGATGGGAACGGCAACGTTGTCCTGCTGCCGGAAATTCTGAAGGAACGGCTGCCAAATCACCTTGCAGATACCCTTTCTTTTGTCTTTATCGGCGGTCCTTGCAAGGCTGTCGAAGTCGTCTGGGAATCGCCTACTTCAGTTACGTATTCCAGTGCAAGCTTAGCCTCCGCCAAACAGCTTCAAAAAAACCTAATGACTGATGTCTATCGCGTTGAAGTCAATACCGATGTAACCGGAACCGAAATTTGTGCCGCTATGAAAAACGCCTATGCCGTTGGATTAGGCATGGCGGAAGGCTTTAAAAAACGCAAAGGCTTTTTGCATAACAACACGAAATCTGCTTTGTTCACTTTTGCCATAGCAGAGATGGGCATTCTATCTCAGGCTTTAGGGGGTACTCTTCTTTCCGTATATGGACTTCCCGGGGTAGGTGACCTGGAGGTAACCGGAGAAGCCGGACGCAACCGAACACTGGGCGAAGTGATTGGCGAAGGACTGACCGCCAGTCAGGCTGTCACAAAGATGAAAGAAGAAGGAATCACTGTCGAAGGCTATCCCGCTATTCGTTTTGGCTACTTGCTGGCAAAACAGCTGGAAAGGGAAGCCAAGCTGGCGGTCAGCGATCTGCCATTACTGACCGGCTTGTATAAGATTCTCTATGAAGATGCACCGGGCTATGAAACAATCACAACACTCCTGCAGCAATGCACCGGTGCTTATAAATAAATAGTAGATCCGGCGGAAATCCGCCGGATCTACTATTTATTTATGTACAATTACAGCTCACCGTGAAAGCATTTAACAGCACCAGCAGCTTCCAATCTGACAACATCAGCCTCAGAGTATCCATATTTCAACAGATACTCACGGGTATGGTAGCCAATAGGCTTTGAAGTTCTAAGCTCAGGATCACCGATGCTCTTTATTCTAATTGGACTTGTAGGAATCATCCTCTTGCCGAACTCTTTGTAATGCAATGGCCTTAAGATATCGTTAGCATACGCTTCTTCATCGGCAAGAACATCGTCAACAGTGTGACATTTCTGATATGGAATCTCATTTTGCTTAAAGATAACTTCCCATTCATCAAATGTTTTTGCGGCAAATGCTTCATCAAGCATTTTAATTACTTCGCCGGTTCTCTTATGTTCGCCGATTACCTCAAGGGTATCATACTCTTTATTCCCCACTAAATGCCCAAGACCAAATGCGGTAAACATTATATCAAAATACTTATTGTAATTGCCATTACAGATCAGGAACCAAATATCATCTTTGGATTTGTAGCAATTGTTTGTAGGACAGGGAACTTCTTTTCTTGATCTAGGATATTCTGCACCAACCTGACGTGAAACCATGGCAAGCTGCATCCCCCAGACAGCCGTGTGGTAGAGGTTGACAACAACCTTATCCCCCTTGCCGGTTCTTTGCTTGTTAACCAAGGCAGCCAAAACACCCGCAGTCAGAGCAATGGCAGCGTTAAAATCGCCGAATGCAACTACTACATTAACAGGGCTTTCCCCTTTCTGGGGAAAGCTGGTAATCAAACCGCCCCGAGCAGAATAAGCAGTAGCATCAAACCCCTTCGAATCCTTTTCCGGCCCTCTTTCACCATAGCCTCTCATGTGACCGTAGACGATATGCGGAAATTTGGCGCTGATGGTTTCGTAGTCCAGACCTAATTTTAATAAGGCCTTATCTCTGAAGCTTGTAACAACAATGTCAGCACTCTCAATCATCTTATAGATGAATGCAAGCCCCTCCGGATTCTTAAGGTTAACGCTAATCCAATTTTTGTTCATACTGCTCATATCGAATGCAGGATCCTCAAGATCATTTCGTTTCATACCAAAACCTGGCCCCTGGGTACGCTGCTCATCGCCAGTAAATGGCTCAATCTTAATAATTTCTGCGCCCATCTCGCCAATAATTCGCGGGCATGCCGGTCCTGCTACATAAGATGTTAACTCTATTACTTTGATTCCCTCTAAACCTTTCATTTGCGCCCCCCTCCCTTTTGCTTTGTTCATTAAATACTCGCTCTATTCAGCCTCTCCAGGTTTATTTTTTTTATAATGTCTTGGCGCAGCACAAACTTTTGAATTTTTCCCGACGGAGTCTGGGGGAGAAACTCTACTATTTCGATTCGTTCAGGATATTTACACTTAGCCACATTCTTTAATGCAAAAAAAGATTTTACCTCTTCCAATGTTAGCCCCAAATCAGCATCATTTAGCACCACATAAGCACAAATCCGTTCCCCCAGCCTTTGATCAGGCATCGCTACCACACCTGCTTCCCGAATGTTTGGGAATTGGAGAAGAATATTTTCAATTTCAACACTGCTTATATTTTCTCCACCGCGAATGATAACATCTTTTATTCTCCCTGTAATCCTGATGTAGCCATCATCATCCATAATGCATAAATCACCGCTGTAATACCATCCCTCATCATCTAAGACTTGAGCAGTCAATTCAGGTTCTTTTAAATAACCTATAAAGACATTGGGTCCGCGGGATGCCTGCTCTCCCTCAATTCCTGCCGGCAGCGGATGCCGTGCCTTGTCAACGACGCGTATCTCTACACCTGGTACAGGCACCCCATCAGTATTGAATACTTTTTCAACAGGATCGTGCAAACCTACGGCAGTATGGGGTACACTCTCAGTAGAACCGTATACACTCAGTACTTTCAGTCCCACGTCCAGTGCTTCTTTAACGATGTGCCTGGGTATCGGGGCTCCGCCGCACAAAAAGAAACGTAGTGAAGAGATATCGTATCTTTGTTTATTTAAGGAGCAAAGGATATCATGGACAAATGGTATGGCACCCATGCTGCAGGTGCATTTCTCACGCTCAATTAATGCAAGACAAGTATCTGGCTTAAATATATCCTGCAATACACTTTTAGCAGCAAACATAAAGGTTGCAGTCACACCGTGATGAAAACCAGTAGCGTGCGCCACTGGCGCTGGCATCAGCATCACATCGAGATTACTGAAATGAAACGCCGCCGCAAACGCTTTTTCACTGGCAATAATATTATTATGGGTAAACATAACACCTTTAGGAGAGCCACTTGTTCCAGATGTAAAGAGAACGGCAGCAAGATCATCTGCTTTACAAATGGTGTCACTCGCTAATGGGCGGTATTCTTGTATGACCTTGGTAAATGTATGGCCCTCATTAACTGTCTTCTCCTTTTCTACCATAACTGTTTCCCGTAGACTAGGAATTGTCTGAACCAGCAAATCTACCATTTTTAGATAGTTAAATTGTCTAAACTCAGCCGCATAAAAGAATACTTTCGATTCACATGTAGTAAGAATATGCAATAATTCTTCGGCACGATAACATGGCAGGATAGGGTTTATAACTGCCCCCACCTTTAAGCACGCCACGTAAATTACCGTAAATTCAGCCCAGTTAGGTAATTGTACAGATACAAAGTCACCTGGTATCACCCCTGCGTCTTTTAAAAAGGCTGCTACTCTATCAGAAGCATCATCAAGTTCAGCATACGTATAGCAAGTTCTTTCCAGGTCCACCACCGCTATCTTTTCCGGAGAGCTTAAAACCGCCATCTTCCAGTAATCTGCCAGTGTGGCGTCACCCCAGTAGCCCTTTTGGCGATATTCCCGTTTCCGCCATTCTGTAGACGTTAGCCTTGAAGACATTCCACTCCCCCCCTGATCAGCGTCTCAAGCTGAATAAGGTTTCTTACTTCATTTAATTTGCTTTGATCTTCCTTATTTCTTCAATCAAAACAGGGACTACCTCAAACAAATCTCCTACGATTCCATAATCAGCAACACCAAAAATAGGTGCATCTGAATCTTTATTGATGGCCACAATGATGTCTGATGAGGACATTCCTGCTAAATGCTGAATCGCTCCTGAGATACCGCAGGCAATATATATTTTAGGTCCAACCGTTTTCCCTGTCTGCCCCACTTGATGAAGAGGGGATATCCAGCCGGCATCAACAGCAGCCCTAGACGCTCCTACAGTGGCTTCCAACACTTCAGCCAGCTCTTTAATGCAGGCAAAATTTTCAGGTTTCCCTAAGCCTCTTCCTCCGGAAACAATAATTTCTGCTTCCTCTAGATTCACTGCCGTTTCCCCTGCAGCTTTTATAAAGCCTATAATTTTTGTTCGAATCTCTTCTGACGGTGTCCTAATTTCCTCACGTATAATAGCTGCTGTTCTGCTAAAGTCAGGCTGTGTCTTTTTAAACACTCCCGTCCGTACCGTTCCAATCTGCGGTCTTGAAGCAGAGCATAATATCGTAGCCATAAGATTTCCGCCAAATGCAGGTCTTGTCCAGGCCACATCTCCCGTTTCCTCATTAATTTCGAGTCCTGTACAATCTGCTGTCAAACCGGTCGCCAACCTGCAGGATACCCTTGGTCCTAAATCTCTGCCATTATTCGTAGCTCCAATTAAGATCACCGATGGCTTATACTTTTCTACTAACCTCACCATGACATTAGTATAGCCGTCAGTATTATAGTCCGTATATTCTTCGCCCTCTACTACAATAACCTCATCCGCGCCATAGGCAGTCACAGTTTTAGCAGCAGCATCCAGCTGTTTGCCAATCACAATGGCAATCAGTTTCTCATAATTAGCATCTGCCAGGACTCGCCCTTGATTTAACAGTTCTAAACCTACATTTCTAACTTCACCGTGAGCCGTTTCAATAAAGACCCATACATTTTTATAATCCTTACTATCCATTGTTAGCACCCCCGATTCAATAACTTAGCAACAACTAATTTTTCAATAAACTTAAGAGCTGACTCTCTGCCTGTACCTTCTTGAATTCTTATACCTGACTCTTTTCTAGGCGGTGTAAATGTTTTCTTTACCTTGGTCGGCGACCCCTTAAGACCAATTTTTGTTAGATCAATTTCTGGCAAATCCGCAGCCGTTATCACTTCTATCACAGCTTTATTCGCTGCCATTTTACTTTTTATATTTGCATATCTGGGTTCATTAATTGATTTAATAACTGTGCATACTACGGGAAGTTTAGCTTCAATTACCTCATAGCCTTCATCATGCTCTCTCTGAACAGTAATTTTTTCTCCGCTAACTTCGATCTTGGCAATAAAGGTTAGCTGTGCAATTCCAAGATGCTCTGCTATTTCGGGTCCGACTTGTCCCGTGTCACCGTCGATGGCCTGCTTACCGCATAAAACCAGATCAAATTTTCCCAGCTTTTTAATTGCCGTTGCTAATATATAGCTCGTTGCCAGGGTATCTGATCCCCCAAACAATCGATCACTAATTAACACCGCTTTATCTGCTCCAACGGATAGGCATTCTTTTAAAGCAGCTTTCGCTTGATCAGGTCCCATGCTGATTACCGTTACACTGCCGCCATGTGCTTCTTTAAGCTGCACCGCTGCTTCAAGAGCATTTTTATCAAATGGATTTACAATACTTGGCACACCAGCTCGAATCAGCGTATTGGTAACTGGATCGATTTTTATTTCCGCAGTATCTGGTACTTGTTTAACACAAACTAAAATATCCATTCTCTGTATCCTCCCTTTGCTTAACGTATCCGATACGATTATTTGAGCATTTCTTTTGCGATTACGATTCTTTGAATTTGATTAGTACCTTCAAAAATCTGGAAAACTTTTGAATCCCTCATAAGCTTCTCAACAGGATATTCTTTACTAACACCATATCCGCCGAAAATCTGAACGGCATCTGTAGTTACCTTTACTACAGTATCGCCGCAGAACGCTTTTGTAATGGAACCTTCTTTTACTACAGGCTTATTATCATCCATTAGAATCATTGCATGATGAACTAACTGACGAGCAGCTTCCGTTTGAATTTCCATATCGGCCAAGATCATTTGAACTGCCTGGAATTGTCCAATCGGTTTTTTGAATTGAATTCTCTCTATCGCATATTTTACAGCTTCATCAATCGCAGCCTGGCAAATACCAACTGCTAACGTACCCACAAAAGCTCTTGAAACGTTCAAGGTATTCATAGCAGTTGTGAAACCTGTTCCCTCTTTTCCCAACAAATGATCCGCAGGAACTCTTACGTCTACGAAAGCTACATCTGTCGTATTCGATAACCTAAGTCCCATTTTATTTTCATGTTTGCCAACGACAATACCCGGGCGGCTTCTTTCTACAATAAACGCTGAGATGCCTTTAACTCCTTTGCTCTTATCCGTAGAAGCAAATACTACAAATACATCGGCGACTCCCCCATTTGTAACAAAGCACTTGGTAGCATTGATGATATATTCGTCTCCATCTTTAACAGCTGACGCCCTCATTGAGCTTGCATCCGACCCTGAGTTAGGTTCGGTTAAACAAAAAGATGCAAATGCTCCTGGAATGATCATGTCAGCAAATAACTTTTTCTGTGCTTCATTTCCCGCCATGATAACGGACCTTAGTGCCACGAATGTCGTAACAAGAGAAATTGCATAGCCAGCATCAACCTTGGCTAATTCTTCAAAGACAGCAGCTGTTGTCTGATAATCGAGGCCCGCTCCACCATATTCTTCAGGTATTTCCAAACAATGCAATCCCATCTCAAAAGCTGGTTTGAGAAGTTCCATTGGAAATTCACCCGATTCATCAAGCTCTTTAACATGCGGTTTTACCTCTTTAATGGCAAAGTTTCTTACCATCTCGACTAATTCTTTTTGCTCTGCGGTTAATATGTTTCCCATCTTTAATTCCTCCACTCAAATTCGATCCTGATAACCCCTACCACAGCTTAGATTTGATATGTTAAGCCTACTATATTTCATAAAATTCAACAATTTAACATTAGTAAAAGATAAAATGACTATGAAGAAAAACTAAATTATCTCCATACCAGTTAAGAAACTCCGACAGCGCCCTGTTTCACAAACAAATCAATTTCTTTCTTGTCGAACCCGAGTTGCTCCAGAATTTCTCTTGTATCCTGCCCCAAAGCTGGCGGATGTGCAGCAGATTGAAGGGAAATAGGAATCTCCGATAACCTGTAGGGCAATTTAGTTTGCAGTATCTTTCCTACGATAGGATACTCTACATATTCCATGATCCCCGTATTGGATGCCACAATATCCTTAATGGCGTCTCCCATCTTTTTTACAGGGGTGATACAAATATCTTTATCTTTCAGCCAATCCATCCATTCTGCCTGAGTTTTACTGGCAACCAGCTGATCCATTCTCTCCCAAGCCTCCGGATCTTCGTGACGACGTAAAAACTGTTTTGGTATAAGATCTTGCATACCGGTGCTATCGCAAAAAATCTTCCAAAATTTATCTTCAACCATACCAAATGACAATAGCCCTTTGTCACGGGTTTCATAAATATTGTAGCAAAGCGCGGGATATTCAATGGTCTCAGCAGAAATCTGATTTCCCTGGAAATGATATCTGCTTGTTAACAGACTAAGCCACCATACTAGTGAATCAAACATTGGTATATCAACAGACTGGCCTGCACCTGTTCTTTCACGGTGATATAACGCTATGGCAATTCCCTGAGCAGCCGACGTAGCTGTTGCAACATCTGCTAAATGCAGCGGAGAAAGCTTACCTCCGTTTAATGACAAATAACCGCTTAAAGCCTGCAAGTTGACGTCATGAATTGCTTTTAAACTCATGGGATCATCTTGCCCAAAAGCGGACAGAGAACAGTAAATGATTCGAGGATTTATTTTCTTAATTTGAGCATAGTCAATACCCAGTCTTTTTGTAACTCCAGGACGATAATTCTCAATGATTATATCTGATTCTCTAGCTAACTTCTTAAAGATATTAAGTCCATCTTCACTTTTAAGGTTAAGAGTTACGCTTTTTTTATTGCGGCATAAGGCTGCAAAATAATAACTAACATTGTTAATTTTAGGCTCATCCCCCCTGCAAAAATCGCCTTTTGCCATTTCTTCTACTTTAATCACTTCTGCCCCAAGATCTGCAAAGACCTGTGTTGCATATCCTCCTGGTAAATACCTTGTTAAGTCTAGAACCTTTAATCCGGCAAATGACTTTTCATTCATTCTGCATCCCCCCAAATTCTCTAATACATTTAGCCTCTTATCCTTACATATTGAATTTGATCCCAGCCAGCCGGGATCAAATTCAATATTCTATTTTTTCTGAAAATTATTAAGGCTCAAGTATGATCCGCAGCCCTTGTTTCTGGTCAAGTAAATCCATACCTTTTTCCCAATCCTTTAAGGGCAGTACATGAGTTGCAATTGGCCCCACATCTAAACCACCAGCAATCATGTTACAAGCTTGGAACCAATTTTTAAGATTATAAGCACGATTTCCAACAATTGAAATTTCTCGCATTGCGATCTGTGTCATCATAAGCTCGCTTGGTTTTGCGGGCAAACCAGTTACCCCGATTCTTCCCCCCTTAGCTGCCATTTGGACAGCTTGTTCAACTACGGTTTGATGTCCAGCAGCATCTAAAATCACATCTGCGCCCTTGCCGCCAGTAAGCTCTCTTATTTTAGCGACAGAATCCTCTTCGCTAGCATTGACAATAAAGTTCGCACCTAGGGTCTTTGCTGTTTCTAATCTGTCCTTATCAGCGTCAGTACCAACTACAATTACATTGCCAACGCCCATGTTTTTAAGAACAACAAGCATCAGTAAACCAATAGCGCCTGGCCCAATAACAACAGCACTCTGACCGAATTCGGGCTTCACTCTTTCAACAGCATGAATTGCCACGCAGAGAGGTTCCATTAATGCTGCATCTTTAAAGCTTACAGCATCTGGGAGTTTGATAATATTTTGCGCTCTAACAGCTACATATTGCGCAAAACCACCATCATAATCCGTTCCGAGGAATGGACGGTTATCACAGATATTGATAATTCCCTCAGCACAATAACTGCATTGTCCACAATACAGTATCGGATTTACAGTAACACGATCCCCAACTGCCATATCTTTCGTTTGGCTGCCAACTTCTGTAATAACCCCGGAAAACTCATGACCAAAGATGGAAGGGTACGAAAGCTTATAGGAGTTTGCAATTGCTGCGTTCCAGTGAAATAAAGAGTGATCTGTTCCGCAAATACCACTTGCTTTAATTTGGACCAAAACCTGGTCAGGAGCAATCTCAGGAATGGGCACAGAAGCGAATTCCATGCTATTTGGGGCAGCTTTCGTCTTTATAACAGCATCCATCATACCTTTCATAATAACTCTCTCCTTTTTATTTTAATGATTACTGGCAGGACCAACCGCCATCTAGGATCATGGTTTGACCTGTTGTATATGACGATTGGGGAAGAACGAAATAAAGAACGGCAGCAGCCATTTCATCCACTGTTCCCATTTTGTGCAGCGGAGTACGATCTAAAACACCTTTGAGCCTTTCGGGATCAGACAATAATCCTGCAACCATATCCGTCTGAACATAGCCAGGCGCTACGGCATTCACGTTAATATTATAAGGAGCCAGATCAATTGCAAGCGCTTTAGTCATCGACATCAAAGCACCTTTCGATGTGCAATATGGAACAATTCCCGGCATAGCACTAATGCCCCTTTGTGATGTCATACTTACGATTCTTCCGCCACCGTTCTTAGCCATAACCTTAGCCGCTGCCTGAGCAACAAAAAATCCGGAAGTCATATTCAGTGCAAAAAGTTTTTCCCAATCTTCTCTAGTGACATCAAGGGTGCTGCATCGTGGAAGTGCCATCCCTGAATTATTTACGAGAATCGTAATAGCTCCAAATGCTTTACATGCCTGTTCCATTAGATTGTCGATATCTGCCTGAACAGTAACGTCAGCTGGAACACCAAGAGCTTCCCCCCCGTTTTCCTTGATTGCAGTGCAAACTTCTGCCAGTTTCTCTTCTCTGCGTCCGGCGACTACTACTTTTGCACCTGCAGAGGCGAAGGTTTCTGCAATTCCACGTCCAATTCCGGTTCCTCCGCCAGTGACAATCGCTACCTGTCCCTTTAGAGGCAACCCGGCAAACCAATTTCCTTTCACTGTATTCTCCATTTTCTCTTTCCTTTCACATCGTTATTTATGTAACTCCTGTTCAAAAAAAGGTTTCGATGTTTGACCCAGAATTCTACTTTAGCTTTATGAATCTCCCTCCAAATCGATAAAGGCTTGTAAATCTCTGGGTTATACAATAAATTAATTTTAATGTGGATTAAAGCGCGAACAGGAGAAATCACCATGCATAAATAAACTAGATAAATGATCAGACTGGACGCGATCTTAACTTTACTTTTCATTTTCAATATACTATACTTAATTATTTGCAACAATTTAAGATTTATAAAGTATTGAACCATTATGAAGTAATCTTAAATTGTCAATCGTACTTTAGTTATACTAATAAGTCATAGATTATAGCTTTAAATTGCATATATGGGCGCGTAATAAAAACAGCCCACTCAACATACAAGTAGGCTGTTTCGTATTGGGCTTTTGAATCTAATTATATATGAAGCATAGACCCTTGCGAGATTTTCTCTTCAATTGGTCTAACGTTACAGCTGATTAACAAGATCATTGCACCTACTAGAGCTACACCAGCACCTACGAATAGAGCATATTCATAACTACCGAAATAATCAATAATGCACCCAGTAATGGTTGGAGCAGTGACTCCTCCAATTGTAGCAAAAGTAGCAAACACTCCAGTGATCTTCCCTGCATTCCTATGAGAAAAGACAATAGGCATAGAATAAAATCCACCCATGGTAAGGCATAAGAAACCATTGGATGCTGAGATAAGTGCGACTGCAGTGCCGACGCTGGCAGCTTGTGACCCAACTATTAATAAAATCCCAGCAGCGATCATGCCAATGACAGGATATAATTTTCGTCCAATATTATCTCCGAATTTTTTAGCCGCACAATCAGCCAAATATCCTCCCAGAGGATATGTGAAGGTTGCAACAAGATATGGAAACATAGAATACATGCCTGTTCTATCCATGGTAAGATGACGTCCGAGAGCGAAATACGTTGGTAACCATGTCATAAATAAATATAAGAGATAATTCGCACAAAAATAGGATACTGCACAGCTCCACACGGATCTGGTTGAAAAAATATCTCGTGCAGTCACGCAGGCAGCCTGACTGCAAATTCCCTGTGGTCCCTGATCAGCTCTGATATATTCCAGTTCTACTTTGCTGATTGCAGGATGTTGCTCTGGCTTATCCTTACCAAACTTCTGCCAAAGCAGGACCCAAATGGGAGCAATAAAAGCAAATGTATAGAATATACTCTGCCAATTCCAATTCTGCATAATCCAGACGGAAAGAGGCATGGTGAGAACAATTCCAATAGGCACACCCATGAGGCATAATCCCTGTGCGAACCCTGATTCCTTTTTTGGTATCCATTGCGCCACGATGGAAGAATTCGCGGGCAGACAAACTCCCTCTCCTAAGCCCATTGCTATGCGTATTGCCAGCATTAAGCCTAGCGTTGAACCAAAGGGAGTCAGAAATACAAAGACCGACCACCATAGAGCACCAATGATTACAATTTTACCACCACCAAACCGGTCGGCCAGCCAGCCTCCCAGAATTTGAGTACAGCCATAGCCAATAAAAAATGCCGTTGAGACCAAGCCGAACTCTGTAGCCGTCCAATTAAAATGCTTCATCATTACTGGACCGGCAATTGACATGCACGATCTGTCCATATACAAAACAACATAACATAGTACAATCAAAAAAATGATCTCCCAGCGTTTATTGCCAACCTTTGCATTCATAACTCTTCCTCCCCAATACTCTTTAGACACAATAGCTCGTATGACTTTGTTTAACCTGGCTGCATCGGGATGTTTAGTTTGTAACATAAGATGCTGGACAAGATTACCTGCTCCAGCATCTTTGCCAGTATCTACAATTTATTTAAATATGAGGGTCTACGGAGCGAGGGGGCAACGCAGTCTTATTTTCCACCGCTTTGACTGTACAAATAGTCAATAATATAATTGCGCCCATCACGGCTACAGCGGCACCAAAATACATAGCATAATCATAACTCTTCGTATAGTCAATAATCATACCGGTCAAAAGCGGAGCGGATAATCCTGCACATGTGCCACAAAATCCATATAAACCAATAATCTTACCAGCATTCTTCGGTGAAAAGATCATTGGCATGGAAAAGAATGGAGCCTGGGTTATGGATAAACAAAATATTGACGCGGTTATAAGTGCGATAGCACCTTCCGGACTACCTACGCGAGTTCCAAGTATCAGGAAGAAACCAGCACCAATTAAACCAATGATTGGATACATTTTACGCCCTGCATTATGTCCGAATCTTTTTGCCGCGCGGTCAGCTATAATCCCACCAAGAGGATAAGCAATCATTGCAAACATATAGGGAATCATGGTCATATAGCCGCTCTTAACAAGTGTGAAACCACGGCCATTCACAAAGTAGGTTGGCAGCCACGCAAAAAATAAGAAAAAGAGATAGTTGCTTGTAAAATAGGCCAATGCAGAGGTCCATACAGATGGGGTTGAAAAAACATCTTTTGGAGTCACGCTTGCAGCCTCACCTGAAAGCTGAACCGGACCTTTATCTGCTTTGATGTAAGCTATTTCTTCCTTGGTTATTGTCGGGTGCAGCTCCGGTTTGTTCTTACCAAACTGTGACCATAACAGAATCCAAATTGGACCAATAAAAGCGAAGGTATAAAATACCATCTGCCAATTCCAATTGTGCATAACATAGATTGCAAGGGGCATTGTAAGAGTAATCCCTAAGGGGGTCCCAATCATAACAATACCTTGGGCTGTTGCTGACTCTTTTTTGGGTACCCATTGAGCCAGCAATGAACCATTACAAGGCAAAATAACACCTTGGCCCACACCCATAATTGCACGCAGCACGATCATTAAACCAATGGTTGCCCCGAAGGGTGTAAGAAATTGAAAGATAGAGTACAAGAAAATTCCGACTACCATAATTTTGCCGCTGCCGAACCGATCGGCTAAATAACCGGCTGGTAACATCGTAAGGGCATAACCGATAAAAAATGCTGTTGAAACCAAACCAAACTGTGTAGCTGACCAACCATACTCCTGCATCATTATTGGTCCGGCAATTGACATACTGGACCTAGAAAGATACATAGCAGTATAACTCAGTAACATCAGGGTGACAATTACCCACCGTTTTTTGCCAATCTTTGAATTCATGATTTTTCCTCCTTATTTTATTAACAGTAAATGTTTACTTAACTGAATGTTGCGAAATAATAATCAATACTTTTTTTAGCAGACCGACTAAAAAGAGCATAGTTTTCATTACGCCTTAGTCTTATAAAGAGCACTCTTTTTTCCCTTGCAAATACGTATCAATAGCCGCGGCAGCTTTCTTTCCTGCACCCATGGCCAGAATAACGGTTGCAGCCCCTGTAACAATGTCACCACCAGCGAACACACCTGGTTTACTGGTTGCACCATTATCAATATCAGCAATAATATTGCCTTTTTTATTGGTTTTTAGTCCTTTGGTCGTTGACTGTACTAATGGATTAGGCCCTTGGCCAATTGCAATAATGACCGTATCGACATCAAGCACAAATTCTGAGTTTGGAGCTTCTACAGGACGGCGACGTCCAGAAGCATCTGGCTCACCAAGTTCCATGCGAACGCATTGCAGACCAATTACCCACCCATCCACATTGCCAAGTACAGCAGTTGGAGCAGTCAGCAATTGAAACTCAATACCTTCTTCTTTTGCATGATGCACTTCTTCCAGCCTTGCCGGTAATTCCTTTTCCGAACGGCGATAGACAATCGAGACCTGCTCCGCACCAAGACGTAGAGCTGTTCGGGCACCATCCATGGCTACATTACCACCACCGACTACAGCCACTCTTTTGCCAACATGAATAGGTGTTGCACTTTGCGGAAAACGATAGGCTTTCATTAAGTTGCAGCGAGTTAGAAACTCATTGGCCGAATACACACCATTCAAATTTTCCCCGGGGATTTCCATAAAGTGAGGCAATCCGGCACCTGTTCCAATAAAAACAGCGTCAAAGCCTTCTTTTTCCATCAGCTCATCTACAGTAAAAGTACTGCCAATTACGGCGTTTACAATAATCTCTACACCCAATTTACGTAAATTATTAATCTCTGCCTGCACCACTTCGTCTTTTGGCAAACGAAATTCGGGAATACCATACATCAATACCCCCCCCGGCAAATGCAATGCCTCAAAAACAGTAACTTTATAGCCTTTTTTTGCCAAATCACCTGCTACGGTCAGACCAGCAGGGCCAGAGCCGATAATAGCTACTTTTTGAGCAGCAGCAGAACACTCAATAGCCGTTATGGCTTCGCCTTTATTTCGGGCAGTATCGGCGGCATACCGTTCTAGTCGTCCAATCCCTACAGCCTCACCTTTTTTAGCCAGCACGCAGTATTTTTCGCATTGTTCTTCCTGAGGGCATACCCTGCCGCATACTGCCGGCAAACTATTCACTTCTTTTATTTTTGCAATAGCACTATCCAGATCCCCTGCTTTTACTTTTTTAATAAATGCAGGAATATCAACTTCCACAGGACACCCCTTACGACAAGGAGCAGTTTTACATTGCAGACAGCGCTCTGCTTCGGCTTTCGCAAGCTCTAGGGTATAGCCAAGAGTAACCTCATCAAAATTTTCAACTCGCGCCGTTACTTCTTGTTCAGGCATTGGATGCTTTGTTAGCAAGAGTGACATTTACATACTCCTTCCCGCTTTTCTGCGCTATATTTGCTATGTTCATTTTCATACAGCTTATACATACGCTGACGTGACATAAGTACATTAAAATCCACTTTATGACCATCAAATTCTGGACCATCGACACAGGCAAACTTATTTTCATTGCCAACCAAAACTCGGCACCCGCCACACATACCCGTGCCATCAACCATAATGGGATTCAGGCTGACAATTGTTGGAATCCCGTAAGGGCGTGTCGTTTCAGCAACAAATTTCATCATAATTACAGGTCCAATGGCAACAACAAGACGAATCCTTTTATCAGAATCTAAGAGTTCTTTAAGAGGCTCTGTAACCAGAGCTTTACGTCCTTTGGAACCATCATCAGTTGTGATAATCAGTTCATTACTGACTGCTGCCATTTTTTCCTCATAAATCAAAATATCTTTAGAGCGAGCACCAATAATAGAGATGACTTCATTGCCAGCTTCCTCCATACCACGAGCAATAGGATATACAGGGGCGATACCAATTCCGCCGCCTACACAGACTACTGTGCCGATTTTTTCAATATGTGTTGCTTTGCCAAGAGGACCAACCAAGTCCAGTAAGAATTCGCCTGTATTCAAAAGGCCCAATTCGCTTGTAGAAGCACCAACTTCTTGAAAAAGGAGCGTAATCGTACCTGTCTCCCGATTAAAATCGGCAATAGTCAAGGGAATTCGTTCCCCATTTTCATTCATCCGCAGAATAACAAATTGACCTGGCTGGGCTTTTCGCGCAATAAGCGGTGCTTCTATTTCAAGAAGTTTAACATTCGGTGCTAATTGCTGTTTCAGAAGAATTTTATACACAAGCGATCTCCTCCAAGTAAGAATAATCCATCGGCATTTGCCGTTTGTTCTTGCACATTCTTTTTGTTTTATGATAAGCTTCTTTTGCAGGAAATTAGATTCATCTTGTTGAAGTTGCAAATTGTAAATACAAAGAATATTATGAATCCTTTTCTTTTAATTAAAAGAGCAACGCTGAGCTGCCACCAGAGTGAAATTGATTTGGAAGGAGAATCCGCTATGGAAATATCCCAACTCAAGTACATGTTAACGCTAGCGAAACATCTAAACTTCTCTCGCGCCGCCGATGAGGTTTGTGTAACCCCTTCTTCATTATCCCAGCAAATAAAAAAACTGGAAGATGAACTGGGGGTCGTTTTGTTCGGAAGAACTACACGCTCAGTCCACTTAACCCCGGCTGGAGTTGAATTTATTGAAAATGCTCAAAAAGTATTATCGCAAATTTCTGAAATTAATGTCGTAATGCAAAAATATATTGTTGGTGAAAGCGGGAATATCTCCATTGGAAACTGTCCTGCACTTGGGGCTTATGGCGTTACCTCCCTCATTGCTTCTTTTCAAAAAACGTACCCGAAAATATCACTGCAGTTCTATGAGGCAGAATGTTTTGATTTATACCCTTTACTGTGTAATGGCAAAATTGATGTGGCATTTCTTACAGCCTTTGATAAGTGTAAACCTGGAAAAATACCTTTAGAGTCCTATCCTTTAGTCGACGATGAGTTGGTAATCATCGCCAATACGTCTCATCCCTTTGCGTCCAGAGAGATAATTGACTTACATGAGGCTTCGCAAGAAAATTTTTTTTCTTTTTCCAAATCTTCCGGTCTTTATTGGGACACGATTGATGCCTGTCATCTAGCCGGATTCGAACCAAGATTTTCTTATGAAACTCAATATACGGATACAATTCTGGGACTTGTATCTGAAGGAATGGGTCTTGCTATGCTTTCTTCGAGGACAGTTACGAAGAATTTACAGAAAAATATTGCCGTCATTCGGTTTAGACCAACCAAAATCAGAACTCTTTCCGTTGTTTTTCAAAAAAAGCAGAAACCACTGCCAATTATTTTAAACTTTAAAAATTTTTTTATTAATTGGATAAAAACCAATGAACTGCGTAATACCCCCTTTAATAGCAAAAGTAACGTATAATTTTAATACGGTTCAGATATGAAAGGTCGTCGGTATGCCCGATGGCCTTTAGCCTTTTCCAAACATTGTTTAAAGAATTTCTTTTTTTTGCAGGGACTGGGCAAGAATTTCTGCTATATCCAGTGTACGAACCTGTTCCTCAGCATTATGTGCCTTAGTACCATCGAGCATCATTGTCAGGCAATACGGGCAAGCCGTAGCAATAACCTCAGCCCCTGTTGATAGAGCCTCCTTTGCTCGAACCTCATTGATACGCTGCTGTCCGTTGCCGATTTCTTCCTCCATCCAGTTGCGCCCCCCGCCAGCGCCGCAGCAAAATGCCTCTTTCCTGCTGCGCTCCATCTCAATCACGCTTACTCCCGGTACTGCCTGCAGGACAGAGCGAGGTGCCTCAAACACATTGTTGTGACGTCCAAGATAGCAGCCGTCATGATAAGTCACCTTTGCATCAAAGGGACCATCTACTTTAATTTTGCCACACCTGACAAGGTCGGCAAGAAGTTCCGAATGATGGATGACTTCAAATTCACCGTTAAAATCGGGATAATCATTTTTGAGAGAATTGAAGCAGTGAGGGCAGAGAGTAATAATTTTTGTAACCCCCATTTCCTTAAATAACTCCACATTTCCTGCAGCCAATGGCTGGAACTCAAATTCGTTGCCCATCCGGCGGATCGTCTCACCGCAGCATGGCTCATCATTACCTAGAACACCATAATTCACTCCTGCTGCATTCAGAACCTTTACCAACGATCTGCTCACCGCCTTAGCCCGGTTGTCATAGGCTCCAGCACATCCCACATACAGCAGATACTCAGCCTCATCGGACCATACAGGAACTTCCAATCCATTCATCCAATCACCCCGGCTGCTGCTGGAAAGTTTCCACGGATTGCCGCTTTGGTAGCAGTTGAAAGCACGCTGCACATCTTCTGGCATTCGGGCTTCAGTCATAACCATATAACGCCGTAGATCAACAATTTTCTGCACATGCTCATTGGAAACAGGACAGGCTTGTTCGCAGGCACGGCAGGTCGTACAGGACCAGATGAACTTGTCGGAAAAAATCCCTTCCACAATCATCTTATCGAGAATGGACTGCTCAGCTTCCGTAAATTGAGGCTTTTCCTCTCCCGCAGCTTTAATTTTATCCAACAAAGGTGCCTTCTTTTCCATATGGGCGCGCAGCTCAACATGCAGCGCACGAGGATCTAGAGGTTTACCAGTCTGAAATGCCGGACACTGTTCTGTACATCGGCCGCATTGCACGCAGGTGTAGGTATCAAAAAGCTGTTTCCAGGTAAACTCTTCCACTTTATTAACTCCAAAGGTTTCCGCTGTTTCATCTTCAAAATCAACTTTCTCTAGAGAGCCTTTGGGACGTAAAGTATGCCAAAATGCGTTGGCTGGCGCAAATGCCAGATGCAGATGCTTAGAGTGAGGAATGAGTACTCCCATCAAACCCATTGCCAGGAAATGTGTCCACCATGCCCCCGTTGCTATGATTTCAAGAGTTGCAGGCGAATGCTGTCCCAGCAATCCTGATACAAAATTAGAAAAAAAGGCACTGCCGCGAATACCGGCATTTTCTCCAAGTGCAAAACTGGCACCATTATATAAAAGATCTCCGGTGACGATAAGACTAATGAAGCCAAGAATAGCAAAAGCTTCCACAGAATTATTGATACGATCCGGTTTCAGTACCGTACGCCGAAGTATCGCCACAATAACCCCCATATATACAAGCAGCAGAAAGCTCTCTTTCAACCCGATAAACAGCCAATTGTCACCAATAAATGGCACTGGAACGCCAAACAGCCCTTCCACTGCCAGATTCATCGCACCAACACCGAGCACGATAAACCCCCACATGATCATAACATGGGCGAAACCAGAAATAGGATCCTGTATCACCTTATCCTGGCCTACGACATTTGTCAGAAAGTATTTCAGTCGATCGTTAGGTCGATCATTCCTGTTCTCTGGTTTTCCATGAAGAGTATTTTTGAACCTGCGAAGAATCATATACGCCATCGAGCCAAAAGTAACCCCCATCCAGGCTAAAAAGACTACGATCTTCACCATAATCAACCACTCCCTCTTCCAATCTTCAATTCATTTCCTATGCATACAGACTAGGACTGCAGCTTAAAATAGTCCGATACCCTATCTAAGGGAACCTCTAGTAATCCTATTGTTTTGCTATATAAATAGATGATAAAACCTCGTTTACAGCGAAAGACACACTGCTGGCAGGTGCTTCTGTTGCAATACACATAAGCGTCCTCATCGGATAAAGGGAATACCACGGGCGGCTGCTTCTTTGAAGTCACATACTTCATGTAACCTCCGACGAAGGTCTTTAGCAAGATCCACTCTGGATTGTTTTCTGGCGGTTTCGTTTCCCAAAATACTTGCACCGCATTCTGATTGAAACCTCCAACAATCTTGTAATCTACATTAAAATCAGCCGGTACATCCTCTAACTGCTGCGGTTTCAACTGTTCCATGGACGTGCCGCAGCAAGCTGGTTCTTTAGCTGGCATATCATAGCCCATTCCCTGGTATAGCCTGCTGCAATAACTACAGCGATAGATTACCATATCGGGACATTCCGGCCAGGGCTTTCTGGCTGCCTTGCTTCTTAGCGGCCCAAATTGCAGTTCTGCCAATTTTCACCCCTCCCAGTACATTCTGAAATCGTTTTTTATCTATACAGAATGTGATCTGCTGGTTTTGGCTTTTTCCCAATACTATATTTTTCAAAAGGGGCATCGGCCTTAATGCCGATGCCCCTCTGGCATTTCCGGATTACTCCTCATACTTTAAAATACCACCATGTGCTATCGTCTGGCGGGAAATGGTAATGCGCTGTACAGTTGGAGTACCCTCTTCCAACCACATTGCACGGGAATCGCGATATAGACGTTCAACCGGACCATACTCGCAATCTTCAAAATATCCAATACCACCAAAGATCTCCAGCATTTCATCACCACATAGTTTAGTGACTTGGATACTGAACAGTTTGCACATAGCAGCCTTCTCTTCAATATATTCTCCTTTAGGATCCTTTTCATAGTCCTTAGCAAAATCATAAACCATAGTTCTCAAAGCATGGATATACGTAGCCATGTCAGCAATCTTCATTCTAATCGCCTGACGCTCAATAATGGGTTTGCCAAAAGTAACACGATCCTGAGCACGCTTAAGGCTTATTTCCAACATACGCTGAGCCATTCCTAAATTGCTGGCAGCAATATGGACACGGGAAACCGATAGAGAATGAATCGAAATATGAAGTCCGTCACCGATTTTACCGAGTAAGTATTTTTTGTTTACTCTCATGTTCGTAAACTTTAAACCGGTATGTCCCGAACCACGGCAGCCCATCATATGGGGCATGGGAGTCGTTTCATAACCCGGAGTATTACAAGGAACCATAAAGGTAGAGAGACGGTGCTCTTTATCCGCTTTCGGGTCGGTAACACAAGTAATATAAGCATAATTGCAGCAATCCGTATGGGAAATCAAAAATTTTTCTCCATTAATGACGTAATCGTCGCCGTCTTTTACAGCCAATGTTTGAAGATCGGCACCAGTTCCGCCTTTTTCTTCGGTAACGGCCCAGCAGGTGAATACAGATCGATCTTGGAACCCAGGCATCAATTCAGCCTTTAACTCTTCGGTACCAAAATCGTACAGGGGTCGCCAGTTTAAATCCATGGCATAGTGGAGATGCATGCGCATTCCGCCTGGTCCACGACTAAATTCTTCCTGAACCTTAAGGATTTCCAGTTCGGAGAGACCCCATCCTCCATACTGCGTTGGAAGGGAACAGCGATACAAATTATTTTTGATACCGAGTTGATAGAATTCCTCGGGGAACACATTCGTATCCTCAATTTCTTTCTGCATTTCATCGAAGCGCCCCTCGGTCAGTGCACGAATCTGCACCAAATAGGCTTTAAATTCTTCCTGCGTTAGCTTACTCATATTTTCCTCCTTCAGTTTACAAAGTACAGACTATATAAACTAATCCTTCTGTAGTCTGTGTTCTTACTTCCCTTGTTCAAATGTACTATACTTTATAATGTATAACAATTTAGTGTTTATAAAGATTGTAAATATTGTGAATATTGATTAAACAATAGATACTTTCTTTAGCCCTGCTAATCAATCACGAAGACACTAAAAAGCCAATCTGCTTCTTTAGCACCTAAAGGAGTAGATTGGCTAAGTAGTCTTTCAACTATGGACTTGTACTAGTGTGCCAGGATTCGTTTTGCTTCAGCTGGTGTACGAGCTTCAAGCAAACAATCAACAATTTCATCATTTATTAATTTTCCACCAAGCTCTTGAACAAGTTCTCTGCCATCAGTAGCGACAGCAAACAAACAGACAATATTTACCCAGTAATTCTCCCCCCATGGAATGGCTTCAGGAAAGATCGCCAGTGCAACTGATGTTTGATTTACATATCTTGGGTCTTCACCATGAGGAATGGCTACTCTCAGACTTAAAATCGGTACTCCAATTAACTCCCTCTTAACCACATCTGTTGCAAATTCAGGCTTAACCAAACCTTTAGAAAGCAAACTTTGTGTAAGTAAGTCAATCACTTGCGGTTTACTCCATTCCGGATTAGGATAAAAAATTAAATCTTCTTGGATAACTTCAGCTACCGTTGTCCGTCGACTTGATGAATACTGCAGGATAGATGCTATATTTCCCTTTACGATTTGATCAACCGTAATAAAAGGAACCCCAGGCAAACCAGGATCTAGCGTCCCAACTACAGCTTTAACCAAATGAGTTTTCATAATCTTTTGAACTTCATTTGCAAATGTTTGCCGATCTGCTAATCCCAAGCAAATTATTTCGATTTGTCCCTGTTGCCTGCCAAGCTGCCGTTCAATTTCCTTCTGTAATTGCATAGCCGCTCCTTTTCCTGTAATGCAGATCGTCAGAATAGCGGACTTACTCTTATTTAAGGATACGTTATCTTGCGGCAATTCTGTACTTAAATACTCAGCGCTTAAAGAAGGCTGCCCCAATATTTCCGCCAATTCATCTAGCTCTGTATCGGGAAGTAACGCCCGTCTAACTGCTTCAATTACCATCATCGTATATACAGGTCCTACCGACCGAGTGGGAATGCCAGTTATGGCAGTGATCTTGCTGCCAAAATTGGCTAGCGATCCCATATCAACAAGTAAGAGTACACCCTTGCCTTCATTCATTTGCATAACAATTTCAATGGTACGCTCCAACGCTGTTGCTGAACTTTCATCCAACGACATTTCAACTGCTTTAGCATGGTTAACTCCTAACAGTCTGTTAGCAACTTCCGCCATTCCTACTGCCACATGCCCGTGGGATAACACTAAAATTCCTACCCGCCCATCTGCATCTTGCCGGCAATACATTGTCAAATATAATGTGATAAAACCAATTTCTTCTTCTGGCAGTCTCACCCCTGTTTGCCCTAGAAAACACTCTGCCATTTCCCGGGCTACGGCAAATTCACGGGCATATTCATATTTTGTTTTTTCCAAATGCGGATTAATAATTCGTTTATTTTGCTTGATTCGTTTCAGTGTTTCCGTTAAATGAATGGATAATCCTACAACGATTTGTTCACTTGGACGGTTTAAAATATTAGCAGCTTTCTCGATCATAGCTTCAACGACATCTACCATCACTTTATCAACTACTTTATATAAATCAGCTTTTACAATAGGCTCCGGCGAATCATTGGCCCTTTTTATCCACTTCCAGAGCTTCGCTTCCAACTCCGCTCCAATGGTCCGGTTGATTTCTTCTTGAGAAACACCCTGCATAGAAAGCTTCCCATATTGTTCCTCAATATAAGAGTAAATTTCTCGTGGTACTGAGTACAGCTCATCCACATATACCATATTTTCTTTTCCCGGCAAAATTTCGCAACTAGTAATTCGTAGTTTCTCAATTTTATCGCGCTGATGCTGAAGCTTAAGCAATCCACGCCGTACATGTGCAGGCAGATTGGATACCGTAATATAGAGTGCCTTGCTGCCGCTGGTAATGAGATTCAAGAATCCTCTGGCACACGCTACCTGTATATCTGCAGATAACTGTCCAATATTACTGGAACAATCATAAAGTAAAAGTGACTTTAACGCATCAGCCTCAATATTTAAGGTATTCCCGGTGCGCTGTGCTTCAAGTTTAAAAAAATAGTGAATCAATGCTAATCTTTCCTGTAAGGGTCTCTCCTGAAGACTGGGCAGCTCTATAACCATAGGCACCCTACGACGAAATGTAGCCAGTAAGGCGGCTGACTGCACCTCTGTCGTAGCCATAATTAACATAACCGCTACATGGCGCAGACTTTCCGTTTCCCCCATCCGTCGAAACTTTCCTTTATCAATAAGATAAAATAAAATTTCCTGCCCTTCTGGCGGCAGTCGGTGTACCTCATCTAAGAATAGAATCCCACCATCCGCTTTTTCAATAAGCCCTTCTTTAGAACGCTCAGCACCAGTAAAGGCCCCTTTCATATGACCACACAACTGGGAGAGCAATAGCTGCGGATTATCGGCATAATCCGCACAATTAAAAACTACAAAGGGGGCCTTTATATTTAACCGTTCTGAGTCCACGGCAAAACGATACATCGCTTCTGCCAGGTCGCTTTTTCCAACTCCAGTTGCACCTAACAGCAATGTATGAAGTCCTTTAGGAGGATATAAAATAGCTGCTTTTGCCTGCTCGATAATCGGAAATAGACTTCCCTTCTGACCAATCAAGTTATCAAATGCAGTACTGATAAATTCTTTGCCTCCATTTTCAACAACTATACCTACATTGGAAGAAAAGACATCTCTTTTTATTTCTTCCATACGATACACTGCATTGCTTAGTAATTGTTCTATTGTAAAACGGGATACAGAAAATCCCATTTGCTGTAATTGTCCCGTTACTCCTCGTTTTGATATGCCCGGATTGCTTTCTAGGATTTGCCGAATGCTTGCATATAAAATGGCTTTTCTCCGCTCTCTAGAGTCAGGGATCTTCAGCTTTTGCCGCAAAAGGGTAGTTTCACCACGGGAAATAGACAACTTCTTTGCCAATGCTTCATCCGTATAAGGATTTTTTCTATCCTCAGCATCAATTAAAATTTGTAATCGTTCTTTCTTCATCCCTATTATAATCTCCCCTTTGCAGCATTCTATTGAAAGCAGAAGATCCTTCCCCTTCTATATGCTGTCATATAAATGTAGCATGCAGAAGTTAGATATGCCTAGTCATTTTGCCCATATTCATATAAAAATACATTCCTTGCCTTTTCGATTTCTGATGGATCAAGAGGTATGGGATTTCCTTTGCATTTCGCTAAATGATATACTTTTGCTCCATCTTCCAGCATTACTGCGGCAACTAATGCATGTCTAACCGATATGCCCACAGCTATTACTCCATGATTCGCTAGTAAGCAGGCATTTTTATCGCCGATTGCTTCTATTACAGCAGATCCAATTCCTCCCTCACCAACTGGACTATACTTTGAAATAGGAACACTGCCGCCGACTTCGTTTGCCAGAGTAGTACTGCAGCAAGGAATTTCTTGATGCAGCATGGCAAAACTGCAGGCATAAGGCGAATGAGTATGTATAATACCATATAGATTGGGTTTATTTATATATATATATAAATGGTCTTTCAAATCCACAGAGGCCTTCCATTTTCCCTCTATCATATTTCCTTTGCTGTCTACGATTACAATATCCTCTGTACTTAGTTTTTCATACTCCATGCCACTTGGAGTAATCGCTATATATCCGCTTTTTTTGTCTCTGCCGCTTACATTACCTCCTGTTAGTGTTACTAATCCATAGCGAACTAATTGCACCGCTGCCTCCAATACTTCTTTTCTAAGCTCCTCCAGCATCATATCTTTTCCTCCTTACGATTTACTTGCTAGATTGCTTGCCGGATATAAAAAGAACCGGCAAGCAATCTAGCAATACTATGCTTGTATATCCTCATGTGCATCTCTACGCTTCGTAATTTTGCTATTGATAACGGCCATCGCTCCAATAACAGCTACCAAGACAGCCACGCCAACAACCTTTAAACCAGTCAGCTGCAAAATAATCCAAGTAAGAGGATTAGCTCCATCACAAATAGAAGCGATCTGTGTAGCACCACTCGGCATTTTGAAATTAGCATTTATGGCAAGCTGAGTATGTAATGGCGCCATATCCGTAGCAATTAATAATCCGATCGTAACCATGACCAACCCTACAATAAAGGTTCTAAAGACATTGCCTTTGGTTACAGGAACCACCATAGCCAGCATGAAGGGAAGTACTGCTAAATCGGCAAAGGGGAGTACTCGATTTCCAGGAAGAACAGCGGCCAAAATGATGGTAATCGGTACAAGCACTAAAGCAGCTGCCATGCAAGCAGGATGTCCAATAGCCACAGCTGAGTCCAATCCAATATAGATTTTCCCAGCATTCTTAAACCGCTTCTGAATAAATTCTTGTGCTGAATCAGAGATCGGTAAAAGCCCCTCCATAAGCATAGAAGCCATTTTGGGAATCAGCACTAAACATCCTCCCATTGTAATACCTACCGTTAGAATGGTTTTTACGTCATATCCTGCAAGAGCACCAATAATCAAACCTAATATACTGCCAATAATGAGAGGTTCACCAAATATTCCGAATTTTTCTTGTAATGATTCTGGATCAGCTTTGACATCCCGGATGCCAGGAATCATATCAATGACCTTATTAATTACAATAGCAATAGGAACATAGGCTGCTGAAAAACCATGAGGCAGAGAAACACCAGGCAATTTGTTGTATTCTTCTACTCCAGGGGCTGTCCAATCTGCCAGATAAAACACAATGATCATATTAACAACCGCTGCAAAACCACCCCACAATATGCTGTCGGTAGCTGCCGTAACCAAGGCGCCCGTAAAAGCAAAGTGCCAATAATCCCAAATATCTACATCCACTGTTCTTGTCTGCTTTGTAATCAAAAGTATAATATTGACGATCAATCCAATGGGGATAATGATTGCTCCTACAGTCGACGCAAAGGCAATAGCTGCAGCAGCTGGCCATCCTACATCAATCACGGTTAATTGCAGTCCTAGCTTTTCTACCATAGCATGCGAAGCCGGGCCTAGCGTACTGGTTAATAAACCGATAACTAAGTTTAACCCAATGAAACCTACACCAACCATTAAACCTGATCGAATCGCCTTGCTTAACTTAGCACCTAAGCATAGTCCTAATATAGTAATAATAATTGGCATCATAACACTAGCCCCTAGGCTGACAATGTAACTTATAATTTCCATGTATGATTCCCCCTCAATTAAATTTTGAGATGATCAATAATTTCCTCTACTACTTTATCCACCCCAATTCCAGTTAAAAAAGCTGTTCCAGTTACTACCGGAATATTAATTTTTGCAGATACCTGAGTTGTCGCCACCACTAAGTCATTGTCTGATGCCATAGATGCTATTTCCGCAATTTTACATTGATTAATCCTTACTTGTTTCAATTTGCCTCTTTTTTCGAGAGCATCCTTTAATTTATTAACTGCCATTGTAGAGGTGCATACCCCAGTTCCACACGCAACCAAAATTCTTTTTTCTCCAGCCATATCTTTTTCCTCCTCAAGTTTGAACTATACTTTTACCTTATTTCCAATCATAGTCTCTGTTTACTATAGAATTCTCCTTTCCTCCTCTCTTTTGTTTCTTCTTAATCAGCAAGGGCAGAAAGCAATAACTGATACGTAGCACTTGTACTTGTTTTAGATGCCAAATCATGCAGAAGATCTTTATCCTGAAATAAACCTGCTAATTTTTGCAGGAATGCAGGCTGTTCATGAGCATTTTTTAATGCCAGCATAAATATAATTGAAACCTCAATCTCCACTTTAGGATTCTCCATATTGGCAAAGCGAACCGGCTTTTCTAACACGCCTACTGCCATAGCACATTGGATGACATGTTCTACATCCGTATGGGGGATAGCCACATTTATTTCGCCCGTGCATAATCCCGTGGGAAAAGTTCTCTCCCTTTTTTTGACTGCCTCTAAATAGGTATCCTTTACAAAACCGTATTGTTCCAAACTAAGTGCCAGCTTCTCAAATGCATCCTCCCGGTTTCTTGCTACAAGAGGCACCATCATTAGCTCTTCCTTTAGCAGCAACGTAAAATCCACTATCATCAAACCCTCCTTTGACTCAATCTTATTTTCTTGTTCATGCATCATTACAATAGAATCCCATTGTCTATAAGCGATTCTGATATTATATATTGCAAATGGCGTGCCAAACAAAATATACCATTGCAATCACATATACACGCGATAAATAGTCTGAATTTCTCTATTGTTCGATCTTACAAACTTGCATTTCGGATTGTTTTTTTTACAATTTATACCGATACATCGTGTCAATAACATTATCTGCCGATGTTCTCGCTAAATGGCTTTTTTAGTTATACTACAAAATACAAACCAGCATAAGTATTTTGAAACGAATCAATTCTATTGTACGATATACAAAAATGCCGGAATAACAACTTTACAGTGTTTTCCGGCAATAGGATTTTTGATAGCGACATTACATATGAGCTTTGAAACTGTATCTTTAGCAGATGATCCACTATTTGTATTAAGAAGAAAGTCTTATTTTCGAAGAAAATCCTTCTGCAGCATGGTAAGAAGAGCGTACCAATGGACCACAGGCGGCATGAGAAAAACCAAGTTGCTTGGCTATTTGCTGGTAATATTGAAACTGCTCCTGTACTATATATTCTGCAACTGGAATATGCTCTGGGGAAGGAGCCAGATATTGTCCTACTGTCAAGCTGTCACAACCTACACTGCGTAAATCAGCCAGCGTAGCAGAAACCTGAGCTGGTGATTCTCCCAGTCCAACCATAATCCCAGACTTGGTTACGATTTGAGGAGCATTTTTCTTTACGTATTGCAGCACATCTAAAGACCGCTGATAATCAGCTTGAGGACGCACATGAGAGTATAGGGCGGAGACGGTTTCCACATTATGATTGATTACTTCCGGCTGAGCAGCAATAATGACGTCTAAGGCACTTTCTTCCCCTTGCAAATCAGGAATCAAGACCTCAATTAAGGTTTCTGGAGAAAGCTCACGGATTTTTTGTATGGTTTGTGAGAAATGGACAGCCCCCCCATCAACAAGATCATCACGTGTAACGGAGGTAATCACTACATAGTTCAGCCCTAACTTCCTCACCATTTGAGCAACACGCTGGGGCTCATCTTGATCTACAGGCTGTACAACACCTTTAGGAACAGCGCAAAACCGACAGCGCCTTGTACATTGGCTCCCTAATACCATAAATGTAGCTGTCCTCGACGCATAACACTCACCAATATTAGGGCAATGAGCCCCAGAACAAACTGTGGTCAAAGAGAATTCATCCAACATCCCATACATCTCTTTGACATTGCTATTTCCTGAAACATGCCCCTTGAGCCACGATGGTTTTATTTTTTCTCCTAACCAGCGTCCTTCTGCTATCTCCCAATGATCAATACCGAATACAGCCATAAAGTGAGTGATTATTGTTTCTCGTACTGCCTGCATTTGGGGTGCTTTTCCCAAGATCTTCGCCATACTGGTCACGCCTCGCTCCGTAATTCCACAAGGTGTAATCAATTGAAAATAGGATAAGTCAGTGTCAATATTGAGAGCAAAGCCATGATAGCTCAGCCAGCTTTTCATACCAATGCCAATGGCGCAGATTTTTTCCTTTCCTACCCATACTCCTGTATATTCCTCATCTCTAACTGCGTTAATTCCATAATCCCTCAAGGTGAGAATTATGACTTCTTCCAGTTTTTCCACGTAAGCATGAACATCTTGACCATAATGGCGCAGATCCAGCAGGGGATATCCTACTAACTGTCCTGGTCCATGGAAAGTAACATCTCCGCCCCGATCCACCTGGCAGACTTCACAATCCTTGGCTTTAAGCACAGCATCACTTGCAAGAATATTGGCCCTTTCTCCTTTGCGTCCTAGCGTGATTACAGGAGAATGCTCCAGCAATATTAATGCATCTTCGTTGATCTGCCCCTGTCGCCTCCCTTTGACGAAAGAGTGCTGAAATCCCCAGCTATGCTGATAGGGGGTAAGCCCCCAATTTAATACAATCACAACTCCACCTCCTAGACCACATCAAATTCTAGCATGTAAGAGAAATTGATGTATCCTTAAAACATATAAAACAAATCGAACCACAAAGACGCAAAGTACACAAAGAGTTTAACACCACATAGGCTAAGCCTTTCTTACAACCATTTGCTTGAAATTCGTCAGATTACAGCTACTTTCCTATAAAGTGTATGCCTTGGCCCATTGCCACGTGAGCGGCCTCCATAATGGCTTCTGACAAGGTAGGATGAGGATGAATCACATGGGCCAGCTCTTCCAGAGTAGCTTCCATGGATTTTGCTAATATGCCTTCTGAAATCAGATCCGTTGCATGAGGTCCAACAATATGAATTCCCACAATTTCACCATACTGTTCCTCACAAATTATTTTTACAAAGCCAGTTGTTTCTCCATAAGCCATGGCCTTGCCGCTCGCTTGAAATGGAAATTTCCCTACTTTTATATTGCCGTATTTTTCTTTGGCTGCTTGTTCATTCATCCCAACCCAAGCAACTTCCGGATTTGTATAAATGCAAGAAGGAATGGCATCACCATCGTAGGAAGAATTGATTCCTGCTGCGTTTTGGGCTGCAACGATTCCTTGGGCAGAAGCCACATGTGCCAGTTGAATACCGCCTACTACATCTCCGATCGCATAGACTCCTGAAATACTGGTTTCCATTTGTGCGTTTACTGAAATCCCCTTTTTCCCGTGTAAATGCAGATCTTCAATTCCTGCAACGCTCGCTGCCCGCCCAGTTGAAATCAGCACTTTTTCCCCTTCTACTCTATAACCTATAGTATCGATCTGATACTCAACTACTAAATTAGCTTCTGCTTCTGCTATCTTGCTTACTTTAGCATTGGTAAAGAAAGTCACGCCTAACTTCTCCAAAGAATTTACCAGCACTTTTACCGTTTCTTGGTCTGCCATCGGTAAAAGAACAGGCATCATCTCAATGATGGTTACCTTGCAGCCAAAGGTCTGCATTAAATAAGCAAATTCCAAGCCAATAACGCCGCCGCCAATAATCACCATGGATTTTGGAATAACTCCCAAATCTAAGGCTTCATCGCTGGTTATAACCCCCGGAAGATCAAATCCGGGAATCGCTGGAACAAAAGGCTTTGATCCTGTAGCCAAGATTAATTTCTCGGTTGTAATCGTTGTTGTTCCTAATTTTTCATGAACTTCCACTTTGTGCGGGGTAATCACTTTACCGCTTCCACTATATAAATCAATTTTATTCGCTTGAATTAAGCCCTTTACACCATTAACCAGCTGTTTTACAATGCCATCCTTACGGGCAAAAACTCTCTTTGCATCCACACTGACAGAGGAAGCTTCTATACCAAACCCTTTTGCCGTATTGATCGTTTCATAGACTTCTGCACTTCTAAGCAATGCCTTGGTAGGAATACATCCCCGATTCAGGCATGTACCCCCTAGAGAATCTTTTTCCACCAATGCCACTTTTAGTCCGCATTGAGCAGCTTTAATAGCCGCTACATAACCTCCTGGACCTCCTCCTAGTACTACAACCTGATAGTTCATCTGTTTTCCTCCTTAAAAGAAACTCTTACCTAGCTTAGATAAGCTGCAAGTAATCCTCTAATAATTCTTTTATTCTTCTTAAAAATTCCGCCGCTTGCGCTCCATCTACTGCCCGATGATCAAAGGAAAGAGACAGGGACATGCGCGGCTGAATAATCATTTCTCCATCCTTGACAACTACTTTATCCTGCAATTGTCCAACCCCAAGAATACAAACTTCCGGAGCATTTACCACAGGTGTAAATGTGTCAATGCCATACATGCCTAGGTTGGTTACGGTAAAAGTCCCTCCCGACATTTCGTCCGGCAGCAATTTTCCCTCTTTTGCCTGCATCGCCAATTCTTTTGCCCGCTTTGTAATTTCTTCAATACTAAGAGTATCTGCATTCTTTATAACTGGCACAACTAAACCATTTGGCAAGGCCACTGCCATACCTACATTCACTTCATCACAAATTTCCAATCCGTCCGAATGCAGCCTGGCATTAATTACTTGCTGGTACTCCCGTAATGCTTTGGCAACGACTTTAATAATAAGATCATTATAAGAAGGTTTTAGACCGATGCGTTTTTCAAAACCTGGTATAAGCTTTTTACGCAGCTCTACCATGCCCGACATATCTACTTCCATGTTATGAGTAACATGAGGCGCTCTCCATGCATCTGTCATATGATCGGCGATGACTTTACGCATCCCTGCTAATGGTTTTCGAATTCCTTTGGCTTTAGATCCCGCTTTTACCAATACATTTTCAACATCACTTTTCATGATTTTTCCGCCAATACCAGTACCTGTAATTTCCGCAAGTTCCACGCCTTTATCTTGGGCAATTTTTTGTGCCAGAGGACTGGCTTTATAATTTGTAACATCTACTGCAATAATTCTCCCGCCAGGACCACTTGGGGGAACAGCACGTAAATCAATCTCTTCTTCACGGGCTATACGCTTTGCTGCTGGACTGGCCTTAACTTTACCGCCAATGCCCTCTGCACTTTGTATAGGAGCAGCAGTGATTATTGCCTCTTGAGTTGTATGCTGTTTTTCAATCTTTAGATCTTGGACAGCATGACTTTCTACTTTTTCTCCCGGCTGACCAATGTAAGCAATGGGTTTATTAACCTCAACGATATCCCCCTCTGCCGCCATTATAGCCAGCACTTGCCCTGCTGCAGGAGCCTCGACCTCCATATTTACTTTATCAGTCAATATCTCCAGTAATATTTCGCCTTCCGCAACCGAATCTCCAACCTTCTTAAACCAAGTAACAATGGTACCTTCTTCCATGGTCATCCCGAGCTTCGGCATTAACAGTTCTGTTGCCATCCTATATTCCTCCTGCTTATACAATTTCCCTAACTGCGTTCACGATGTCATCTACCTGAGGCACAGCACTCTTCTCCAGTTCCATACAATAAGGGATCGGAATGTTTTTTCCTGCAACACGTTTTATCGGTGCATCTAAATAGTCAAAGGCTTCACTTTCCATCACTTCAGCTGCCACCTCACCGCCGAAACCGCCTCGCTTGCAGGCTTCATGCACAATGATCAGCTTACCGGTCTTAATTACGGATTTTACCAGTGTTTCTTTGTCAAATGGCACCAAGGTACGAGGATCGATTACTTCAACATCGATGCCTTCCTTTGCTAAGATTTCTGCAGCTTCTAAGGATCGGTGGACCATTACGCCTGTAGCAAATACAGTAACATCCTTGCCAACTCGTTTTATATCTGCTACTCCAAATGGAATGGCATAGTCCTCTTCTGGTACTTCTCCCTTTTTGTTATAAACGGTTTTTGTCTCAATGAATACAACAGGATTGTCATCACGAATCGCTGTTTTTAATAAACCCTTCACATCATAAGGAGTGGAAGGCATAACTACCTTTAAGCCCGGTACATGAACTAGCCAAGCCTCTAAGCTCTGAGAATGCTGAGCTGCTGCACCTGTTCCTGAACCACCCGGCATTCTAAGCACCATCGGAACCTTTGCTTTGCCGCCAAACATATAGCGCATTTTAGCAGCCTGATTGACTAAGGAATCCATCGCGATTGTAATAAAGTCACTAAACATAATTTCCGCGATGGGACGTAAACCAGTCACTGCTGCACCTGCCGCAGCACCTGCAATAACACCTTCAGAAATGGGTGTATCCCGTACTCTTTCTTCACCGAATTCCTCAAGCATACCCAAAGATACACCAAAAGCACCACCATATACCCCTACATCTTCACCTAGTAAAAATACATTTTCATCTCGGCGCATTTCTTCTTGCATGGCTTGTCTTACAGCCTCTTTATAGGTTATCAATGCCATCGTCATTCACTACTCCTTTACAACATTATGCGTATACATCTTCTTCTAACGTTTCAATACCAGGATACGATCCCTGTTGAGCAAATTCCACCGCGCGAACAATATCGTCCTTTGCTCCAGCTGTAATTTCATCTGATTCTTGCTGCGAGATTATATTGTTTTTAATCAGATATTGTTCAAAGGCTTTAATGGGACATCGATCTTTCCAGGCTTCAATTTCTTCTTTTGTCCTATACCGATTGGCATCACTTTTGGAATGTCCCAGCCAACGGTATGTGATTCCTTCTACAATAGAGGGACCTTCACCACTTCTGGCACGTTCTACTGCTGCCAAAGTTGCCTCGTATACTTTTATAGGGTCATTGCCGTCAACAGTAATCCCCGGCATCTCGTAAGAAGCAGCACGATCCGCTATATTAGCAACTGCAGTACTTCTTGAAACCGACATAGACATACCATAATGATTGTTAGTACACATAAATACCACTGGCAGCTTCCAAATGGACGCTAAATTCAAGGCTTCATGAAAAGAACCTTCATTGCTGGCTCCATCACCAAAAAAGCATAGAACTACTTTTCCCGTTTTTTTCATCTGCTGTGTAAGAGCAGCGCCTACAGCAATGGCAAAACCACCGCCAACTACGCCATTGGCACCTAAATTACCTTTTTCTAAATCGGCAATATGCATAGAGCCTCCCTTCCCTTTGCAATAACCGTTGGATTTTCCCATCAATTCAGCCATCATCCGATTTAAGTCTGCATCTTTACCAATGCATTCTCCATGTCCTCGATGGGTACTGGTAATTAAATCATCCGCATGGAGCGCAGCAGTAGAGCCAATAGCAAAAGCTTCTTGACCAATTGACAGGTGAGTCGTACCATGAATCATACCTTTTGCAAAAAATGCATCAACCTGAGATTCAAAAAACCGAGTATGCAGCATTTTCTTATACCAGTTTAGTAACGTTTCTTTATTTAATGTCATTGTCAATTCCTCCTATATATTTAGTCATTCCGATAGATTGAAAAAATTCTTCTATACACTCACTCCTTTGCTATTATTCTGAATTATTATACTTTTGAACATTTGTTCATTTTAAAGAACGAATGTTCACGCATGACTAAAAAAATAGATGAATATAACTTATAAAGAATTATTCACCACCGATTGCTGACCTAAAAATTGCAACTATAAAAATGTTCTAAACATCTGTTCAGCGTTTTAACTTTTGTAATTTTTCTTAATTTTATAGTAATTCAATTTTTCCATTCTGTCAATAATAAAAATAGCTATATTTGCAGTATTAACATCAGTCTGCCTTACTCCTTTACTGCATCTATAATCCCTTCCAGCCTACTTTACAGCAGAAATGGAACATAGTATAATTTAGACACTATAAGGCGGTTGGTTATTCGAATCGTCTTAACGTAACGATTTCCTTGTACCATCTATATGAAAAAAGTGAATTCACTTTTTGTCAATTTTTTTGAGGTGAATAATGTCTATTTACGATAACGAAACCACATTTATAGCCAAAATTGCATGGCTATATTATGTCCAAGGTCTAACCCAAGACAATATTGCCAGTAAATTAGGCTGCTCACGACCTACCATCACACGTCATTTAGCCAAAGCCAAAGAGCTTGGAATTGTTGAAATAAAAATAGCAGACCATTTTCGTACCTGCTTTGATACGGAATACGCTTTAAAAGCTCGTTTTGGGCTAGAAGAGGTCATTGTAATTCCATCTGGCAATACATTAAGTGAAAATCTAAAAGGTGTTGGAAAAGCTTGTGCTGATTACTTGCAACGAACACTGCAGGATCAGGATATTTTAGGCATCGCCTGGGGATCTTCGATTTATGAAGTGGGTAAGGCTCTACAACTGAAAAAAGACTTAGACCTAACAGTAATTCAACTAATGGGTGGACTAAACAGCAGTGAAAAAATAAACCCAGAAGAAATTGTCAAACTGATTGCAACGCAGCTGCGTGCTTCAGGAATATGGCTTAATACACCAGCGATTGTCAGCTCTGCTAAAATCAAGAAAGCGCTCCTCAGCGACCCAGGTGTCAGCAGTGTTTTGGAGAAAGCTCAAAGTTGTACCAAAAGTCTCTTTGGCTTAGGAGAAGTCAGCCTTGATTCCTCTTTAATCGTTAGTAATGGTATTACTAATGCAGAAATGGAGCAGCTCCATGAATTGGGTGCCGTTGGCAACATCTTGGGTCAGTTTTTTGATAGCAGCGGTAAGCTTATTCATTCTTTTCTAGAGGATCGCCTCATCGCTGCTCCATTAAATACACTGCAGTCCATTCCAATTCGCATTGGTGTAGGCAGCGGCGGTCAATATAAAGTGAAGGCCATTTTAGGAGCACTCCACGGCGGCTTTATCAATGTGCTGATCACCGATGAAGAAACTGCACAGGAAATACTGAAAATAACGTAGAATATCTTTGCATTGATATTTCTTTTTTATTACTATATCGTAAACAATTGTTTACGATATAGAACCATTGTTTACTAGATTCATATGCTTGTTACCTTGGAAACCATATTGTATATAAAGATTTTTCGTTACATATTCAATAGTAAAATTCCTCGTAAAAATAAGGAGGGTCCTACTATGTGCAAAGAGTCTTTTAAAGCGGTTTTAGTCTGCATGCGCTGTAATCAAGAGACTGTTCATGATATTGAATACAATAATAAACTAATTGTACAAATTTCTTGTGAAGAGTGCGGAAAAACGATCGGTCCTTATAAGCAGATTACCGCAACTCCTCTGCCAAGCAACTTGACTCATAAAACCACTATCACCTCTACCGCTTCAACGGGTAATACTGCGTTAGCAAATGAAAATATCAGATTTGAGAAATCATCGAAATGCTCGCCTTACCAGAGCTATGGTGAATTGCTATTGTCGCGTATTATAACAAAGCCCTCCCGTTTAAACCAAGAAATCCATAAAGACTTGACGACATTCCTTTGTTCTATCCCCGTCCGTTTTATGACAAAACCTGCGCGTATTGCTAAAGAATACCGCACGCTAAAGGATACTTTGCATAGATAATAATCGAGTAGGTCAACCCCACAGAGCTAAGCGTACAAATTTTTAACACCTGGCTCTTCAGAATTGCCATTAGATTTCGCTCATGTCGGGCGTGCTGAAATAGAGATATCTGTTACTTTCTTGGTTGAATAATATGAGAACTTATTCACACCACAGAAGGAAACAGATATCTCTATTTTTAATGAACAATTGAGTGAGAAATTCTCATCAATCGTTTATTCATAACGTAATGCTTCGATAGGATCCAGCAGTGCTGCTTTTCTGGCTGGATAAATGCCAAAAAATAAGCCGACCGCAATAGAGAATCCGAAAGGAACCAGAATCGATACAGCCGATATTACCGTATTCAGACCTCCAAAAGTTGAAATGGCAAATGCGGCCAATATTCCCAGAAAAATTCCAAAAATACCACCTAATACACCAATGACCACCGATTCAATCAAAAACTGCAACATGATATCACGATATGTCGCGCCTAATGCTTTCCTAATACCGATTTCTCTAGTTCGCTCTGTCACCGACACCATCATAATATTCATGATACCAATACCGCCAACTAATAGCGATATGGCCCCAATACTACCTAAGAGCAGCGTAATAGTTCCTGTCGTTTCTGTCATCATCGCCATGATACTGGTTAAATTGCGTACTGTAAAATCATCTTCTTTTGTTCCACTGATCTTATGCCGCTGCCGTAACAAACTGGTGATTTGTTCCTGCGCTTGATCCATTCCTTCCATTTTCGTAACTTGAATACTAATAGAATTGAGGTAGGTGATACCCAGTAATCGCTCTTGCGCCGTTGTTAGCGGCACTAGAACTATATCATCCTGATCTTGCCCCATGCTTGATTGCCCTTTACTATCCAAAACACCGACAACCAGATAAGGGGTATTATTGATGCGTACATTTTGTCCAGTCGGATTCATCTCGCCAAATAAGCTTTCTGCAACAGTAGCCCCAAGAACCGCCACCCGATTACGAGAATTTATGTCCTGCTGAGAAACGAAACTACCACTGCCTACCGTTAAACTTTTAATGGCCATATACTCGGGCGTAATGCCGTATACAGTTGTTGTCCAGTTCTGATTTCCCGCTATAATCTGGTATTGCTTACTGACAGATGGTGCTACATAATCGATGCCTTGTACCGTTTTCTTTATATATTCAGCATCTTCCAAGGATAAGGTTACACTGCTGCCAGAAGCGGAGCGTACCCCCTGGGAAGAGGCTGCTCCCGGAGTCACAATCAGCATATTGCTGCCTAAGCTAGCAATTGAATTTTGCACCTTTTCCTTAACGCCCATCCCAATAGATACCATGGAAATGACCGCACCGACCCCAATAATAATCCCTAGCATAGTCAAAATAGAGCGAAGCTTATTGGCCAATAAAGCCCGCAATGCAATCGCAATGCTTTCTTTAAACATAGTACTGCTCCTTTACCTCATCACTTATGATTAATCCGTCACGTACCGTGATGACGCGTTTCGCAGATTGGGCAATGTCTGGTTCGTGCGTTACCAAAATAATCGTTTTTCCTTGTTCATTTAAATCGCCAAATATCCGCATAATGTCAACACTAGAGCGACTATCGAGATTTCCCGTCGGTTCATCGGCCATAATGATGCTGGGTTCATTGATTAGTGCTCTGGCAATCGCTACTCGCTGCCTCTGACCACCTGACAGTTCATTGGGCATATGCTGTTTACGAGAAGCTAGTCCAACAGACTCCAGAATCGCAGCCGCTCGATTCAAACGTTCCTTTTCTGCTATTCCAGCATAGACTAAAGGCAATGCCACATTTTCCCATGCTGACACTCGTGATAATAAATTAAAATTTTGAAACACGAAGCCAATGCGTTTATTTCTGGTTTTTGCTAGCTCATCATCTGTCAAAGTAGCAACTTCCTGCTCCTCCAGCAAATAAGATCCACTGGTGGGCCGATCAAGGCAGCCAAGGATATTCATCATTGTCGACTTGCCTGAACCTGATGGTCCCATAATGGCAACAAATTCTCCATTTTTTATTTCCAGGGAAACCCCAGCAAGTGCAGCCACTGTTTCTTCACCAATTCTATAGCATTTTGTAATATCCTTCAGTATAATCCCCATGATCGTTCAACTCCCTTCTTCCCTACATGGGCGGTGGTGGACCGCTGTCTTTTTGCTTAGAAGAGCTTTGGCTTTGCGATTTAGTATAAGAAATGATTAATTTGTCATCATCTTGTAAACCACTGATAATTTCAACTTTATCATTACTTGTCAAACCAACCGTAACTGGAACATTCTCGCTCGTTCCATTATTGCGCAATACCATTACATATTGACCACTGGTACTTGTTTTTAAAGCGGATAATGGAATCAGCAATGCATTATCCTTCTCATCAACCTTGATATTGACTCGTGCCGTCATTTCTGTTTTTAACAAATTATCTGGATCTTCTACTAGTAACGTTACATAGTAATAGATAACACTGCTAGTAGAAGAAGAGGATGACGACGACGACGAGGACGAAGAGGAGGAGGACGAAGACGTACTCGTAGTACTTGTTGATATCTGTCCAATTTTACTAACACTGCCTGTAAAAGTATGATTTTGATAAGCATCTACGGTAAATGTCGCTGATTGGCCAACTTTTATCTTACCAATATCTGTCTCATCTACCTTTACCTTTACTTTCTTTCGTGAAACATCTCCAATCATCATAATAACCGTCTGATCACTCACACCTGCTGTTACCAAAGTACCTACCGATATTGGTTCTCCTAAAACAACCCCCTCCATAGGAGATACCAGTACCGTTTTTTCTACATTTGACTTTGCCTCATTATAATTAGCTACAGCAGTCTGATAGTTTAACTGTGCCTCATCAAGATCTGCGTCGGATTTTGCACCGATAGAATGTAAATACTGCAGCCGCTTATATATTGCACCCGTGTTATTCATTGAATATTGGGCCTTATCCATTGTGAGTTCAAGGGCCTTATCATCTAAAATTGCCAGAATCTGACCGACTTTTACATAATCATTTTCTTTGACTTTAATTTCCTTGATCAAGGCTGTAACCTGCGACGAAATATCTACCGCATCGACGGGTTTTACTGTTCCAGTTGCAGATACACTGGAGGTAATTTTCCCTCTGGTCGCCGTCACCGTTTCCTGATTAACAGACGCTTTAGCTTGTTGTGCATAATTGTAGTACCAGACTCCACTGATAATCCCTAGCAAAACAACAATACCTACAGCTACTATTTTCTTATTTATTTTTTCCCACATGTCATCCCCTCCTAGTCCATTCCCATAGCATTTTCTAATTTTGCCTTATATGTAACATAATCATATTGCGCTGCTATATAGTTATTCTTTGCTGTCGTTAATGCTAATTGTGCATCGATAACGTCAAGAATAACTCCTTCTCCTACTCGATATTTAGCCTCAGCAATGAAATAATCTTCTTCTGCTTTATGGACAGCAAATTGCGTTGTCTCAATCCGCTTTTCAGCTTCCCTCACTCCCAGAAAGTATTCTTTTACAGCAAGTTCTACCGTTTCTTCCTGTGCTGTCAACTCCAAACGTGCTGTATCTGCAGCACTTCGTGCTTTTTTAACTTTGTTACTAGTAACTTGACTGTCAAATACATTCCAACTGCTTGTTACTCCCACATAAACATCATTGTCATCCTTAGGCAAAATATTACTTCCCCACCCGGTTGCAGCAGTAAGCGAAACCGATGGCTTCTTGTCAGCTTTAGCAACATTGATATTTTGCTCCGCTTCATCAATAGCAAGTCGATACTTTTTCACATCCGGACGATGTTCCACTGCAAAAGCTACACATTCATCCATCGTCTTATTAACGGGAATATATTGAAAATCATCAACAAATTCAATGGGTTCAGAGCTTTTCCAGCGAATCAGATTTTTGAAAGTATTAACTGCTACTTCATAGGAATTTTTAGCCTTTATCAACGTCTGCTGGGCATCTGTCAGTTCAACTTCTGACCGTAATACATCTGATTTTGCAACATTACCAGCGCTATACTGCGCTTTAACATCATCGAGATGCAACAAATAATTATTAACTGTTTCCTGATCGACAGCCTGCGTTTTACCAGCTTCTACTACATCATAATAGGCGGAAATGGTTTTAAATTTCACATCCTGCCTAGTTTTCAGCAGACTTAGACCAGCTATCGTCACATCAGTTTTGGCAATCGCTATGTTTCCTTCATTTTTTCCACCACTGTATAGGGGCAGAGAAAGAGTAATATCGCTGGAGCTAGTAGCTGCCGAACGATGAATCTGCTTCAGATAAAAAGTATTCGAAGTATCAATTGATATTCCACGACTGCCTTGTGTGCTTTGTAACGCATATTCAGCTTGTTTTTCACTATTCATGGCGATCTTAATATCCAGATGATTTTCCAATGCCATATTTACTGCTTGTTCCACTGTGAGAGGCGCAGCAAACCCTATCGTGGTCCTGACCAATAAATATAATCCCAAAATACCGGCACTTCCCGGCTTTACATATTGTGTCAATAAACTCAATTTAACTCCTCCTTATCATGGACCATCTATCTTTTGTTGTTTTTGGCTCAATACCAAGAAATTACATTGGGCTTTTATACCTAATAGATGGTAGTGTTGGTTCGATTGTAATAACTTGAATTATTTCGGAAAATTTGATAGGTCAAGCATGATTTTTCTGTATTAGTCTTTGTTTTTATCCTAAAACTTTTCTTTAATAGTAACATATGAATGTTACTTAATTGTTACAGTAATATCAAAATAAATTCATTCTACCTGTAAAATTTCGGTATTTTCTCGTAAAAACGTAAATTTCGATGCATTTTACCAACAGTTACTGTGATTGAATTACTTTTTTCCATCTCTTTTGGATCATCTTTTTAGTAACTGCGATTTACCAACAACGTATTTTCATATGACATGCAAAGTAAAATACTCATGCAGTTGACAAGCCGCATGAGTATTTTACTTCTTTGGAATGCATTTCACTAATTTCAAAGCAGAATTTGCACAATGCACTGAGAGATGTGAAAAACATAGTACCCTAGCAAGGATACAAGAGTCATCAATATAATTACGATATTTTTCCAAGAATAAGACCACAGACTTCCTGGCGAAATATGCATAATAACCTTCTCCTCACTTTACAGTTTTATTTTAAAATATTTTTATGATAATCTTAATTAACACAATTTAATCAGTTGCTAGACCTCACCCATTTCAGGAAGAGTTACCCTAATATAACAATAAAGTACTTTTACTTCTAATTATGAAGGATTTATGTTACAGTTTTGTTACAGAAATTTATACAAATATAGCATTTCATTGACATCTTCCGTCATATTCTTTATGCTAAAAATAACACTAAAAATGCCGTCGAGTCATAAGGAGGCAAAATTCATGAATAAAACAATCTTAATTGTTGACGATGAACTGCGCATCAGGAAACTGATTGCTGATTTTCTAGTCCGTGAAGGTTACAGCACCCTAGAAGCTGACAATGGACGAGCCGCCTTGGAGTGCCTGGCAGCAGAACAAGTAGACCTGATCATTCTAGATGTTATGATGCCAGAGCATGATGGCTGGACTGTATGCAGAGAGCTTAGAAAGAAAAGCAATATTCCTGTCATTATGCTTACGGCCAAAGGGGAAGAAGTTGATCAGCTTTTTGCTTTTGAAATAGGTGCAGATGAGTATGTCACCAAGCCCTTTAGCCCTAAGGTTCTAACAGCCCGTGTAAACGCACTATTTCGCCGCATCGAAAGAGAAAAAGCCATCGTATATGATGGTCTAGAAATTAATGCTGCGGCAAGACAAGTATCTATAAATGATCACTCTCTCGATCTAAGTCCAAAAGAATATGATCTCCTTACCTATTTGACTGAAAATAGCGGCAAGGCATTGAGTCGCCAGCAAATCTTAAATCAAGTTTGGAGTTATGACTATTTTGGTGATCTGCGAACTGTAGATACTCATATTAATCGACTGAGGACCAAACTAGGAGATAAAAGCGCACTTGTCCAAACCATTAGAGGATATGGTTATCGATTTGAGGCCGAAAAATGACAGTTTCACTTCGTACAAAGCTCTTTATTATCTTAAGCGGACTAGTCTTATTTTTTGTACTTATGTTTTTAGGTCTCACCCGTGTTGGTCTGGAAAAATTTTATATTTCACAAAAAAAAGAAGCTCTCATTACTAGCAGCACTAACTTTGATCTTTTATATCAAGGCGATCCTAAAGAACTATCTTTGGAGTTAGAGCGGATCAACAATACGTTAGGAGCAGCCATTATCATTTTTACCAAAGAGGGGCAACTCAAATATAGTTCTTTTGGTCCTCTTGTCGATCAAGAACCTTCTGGTCCGACCCCCCATCCTCTTTTTCCCAATATTTTTGATAATCCTGCCCTTTCCCGCACCACGCCTCCCCGCTTTCCTCCCGGTCCTCCGCCAGTCATCAAAAGTAGAGAAATCATTGATAACCGTACCATTTTAGAAATGGAGCATGATCAAGTTTTAAAAATTGATTTTATGATTATTCGTCATCAAATGAAAAATAATGACATTATGGTTATAAAACAGCCTTTGGCATTAATATCAGAGAGTGTGAGTGTCGCAGCTCAATTTATTATTTTTACAGGCGTACTTTCTGTTATAGCAGGCTGTACTTGGGCTTTTTTCTTCGCAAAGCGATTTACCCTTCCCATCATGGAACTGAATCGTGTTGCCCAAAGCATGTCACAACTTGATTTTTCTCAAAAATGCATTATTAATCGCAGCGATGAAATAGGGGAACTCGGTAAAAGCATTAATCACTTATCTTATCAATTAGATACAGCGATTTCAGAACTAAATAAAAAAAATCAACAACTTATGGCAGATGTAGAAAAGGAAAGAAAGCTAGATACAATGCGTAAAAACTTTGTTTCTAGCGTCTCCCATGAACTAAAAACCCCTCTTTCTCTCATTTTAGGTTACGCAGAAGGTCTAAGAGAAAACGTAGCTCAGGATGAAGATAGTAAAAACTATTATTGCTCTGTCATCATTGATGAAGCAGAAAAAATGGATAAATTAGTAAGGGATCTGCTAAATTTATCCCAAATTGAATCCGGGTTCTTTCAATTAAACAGAACCACCTTCGATTTTGCTCTACTCCTGCATGATATTCTCCTGAAATACTCTACTATTTTGGCGGAAAGAAAAATTCTCTTGGACATAGACACGACTGGTCACTATGTAGTTTATGGAGATGAACTTCGCATTGAACAAGTATTGCTTAACCTCTTTACCAATGCCATTGACCATGCTGAATTTAAGAAGATCATTAAAATCTGGATAGAAGAAACAGACACACAACTTAGAGTTTTTGTTTATAATTCAGGACGCCCCATACCAGAGGAAAGTTTCGAAAAAATATGGACAAGCTTTTATAAAGTAGACGAAGCTCGCACTAGAGAATACGGCGGATATGGGTTAGGTCTATCCATTGTCCGAGCAATCCAAGAATTACACGGCAGCGAGTATGGTGTGGATAATATCGATGATGGTGTTGTATTTTGGTTTGACCTCAGCAAGGCAAAAAAAATATAGGAAATATATACTAGTCCGTAACTAAATTGTAACAATTTCCCTTCATACTAATAGCAAGGAAGTAACTTAAATAAAGGAGATATTGAAATGAAGCAATATTTTACAAAAAAGTTAGTTAGCGGACTGGTCGTGGGATGTCTTGCACTGTCTGTTGGAGCAGTTGCCTTTGCTCATGGTGGCCAACCAGAATTCATGCCTGGACCGGGCATGAATCATCAAATGCCTCGTCCTGAAGATAGACAAGAACATATGAAAAATTCCATAGACAAATTGGTGGCTGATGGTACCATCAGCCAAGAGCAAGCTAGCAAGTTAATGGACTTTTTTAAAGAAAAAGATGCTCAGCGCAAATTAGACATGGAAAAAATGAAGTCAATGACCTCCGAGGAAAGAGATTCATTCCTTAAGGAAAAATTTAGTCAGCCCCCAGATATCATTAAGGATCTAAAAGATGCAGCAAACTTATCTGATGAACAGGCCAAAGCTGTAGATGACGCACTGCGCCCTCCTCATAGACCAGATCCTGAAGGTCCACGCTGCTCTAAAATGCCTACTCCCTAACTCGAAAAAGATTTGAATAGCCTGTACTCTTATTTTGATATGCTCCCTTTGTAGCAGACAGTAGATGAAAAACTGTTTATTACAGGGAAGTAAATATCTTTTTCTAAGAGCACAGGCTATTCTTTTATTCCATGGTATCCGCATTTTTTTCTATAGCCTGCCCTACGTTCTATTACAAGATTCTTGCTGAAAAAAAATTTCCTCTGGCAGATATCTATCACCTATAGTATATTTAAATGGACATCAACCATTTAAATTACAATGTTATTTATGGAATAATTATAGGAAGTGGTTCAATTGACTATTTCTAAATATGAAATTTTCAACACAATTGTGGAACTTGGCAGCTTGACAAAAACTGCTGAAAAACTCCATCTGACGCAATCAGGGGTAAGCTATGCCATCTCTACTCTTGAATCTGAGCTGGGTTTTACTTTACTTAAAAGAAATCGTTCCGGTGTAAGTCTGACCAGCAATGGAGAGCGGATTCTTATCTTTATACAGAAAATTTTGCAGCAAGAGGAACTTTTACAGCAAGAAGTAATTTCAATTAAAAGTTTAAATACAGGTACTGTTCGTTTAGGCACATTATCCAGCGTTTCCACACAATGGCTTCCTGGTATTTTATCGCAATTTCATGAAACCTATCCGCAAATCGAAGTTAAAACCTATTTAGGCTGCTATGATGAAATGAGCGATTGGATTTCTAATAGCACTATAGATTTCGGGTTTGTTTCATTACCCACTTCTAAGGCATTTGAAGTAATGCCTTTAAAAAAGGATAAGCTAGTCGTTCTCCTGCCACCAAACCACCCTCTTCAGCATGAAAAATTCATCTCGTTCAGCCAACTTAAAGGTGAGCATTTTATTATGCCTCAATGGGGTAGTGATGATAATATCAAACGACTTTTACATGAAAACAAAGTAAATTTACATGTCAAATATGAGTTAATGGAAGAACGTACTATTTTTGCAATGGTGCAAAGGGGACTAGGAATCAGTATTCTTCCTGAATTAATACTAATTAATGTACCTGAAGACATTCATATCGTTGAATTAGAAAAGGCAGATTACCGTATTTTAGGATTAGCCTCTCTTTCTATGAAAAACCTATCTCCTGCCGGAAAGAAATTTATTGCTTGTACCCGTTCCTGGCTGCAAGAGCATAACTTTTTAGATTTTTAATTAAGTAAGCAATTTGCCTCACTCCTTATTTATATTATTTAATTTTTATTAATTGCTAATAATTATTGACAAGTATATTTTATCCATATAAAATATACAATATAGTCATGTAAGAATCGTTTTACAGTAAGTATCTGTTAGCTAAGTCTAAAAAGACTGCTAGGTTCCATCTGCAAATGACATGATGATACCTAGCAGTTTTTTGTTTTATTAATTTGAAGAAAATCAAACTATTCTTTGTTAAACGCAGTAATTATTTAGCACTAAAGTGGAGGAGGATCTTTTATGAAATGGACAGTAGGCAAAAAAATAGGCGGAGGATTTTCACTCGTTCTTGCCCTTGTGATTCTGATGAGCGGGTTTACAATTTGGAAAATAGGTGAAATAACTGCAAACTATCATACATTTAGTAAATTAAATATAGAAAAAATGGAAATGGTTCAAGGAACAGCTGCTGATATTGCAAATGAGGGTGTAACCATGCGGCGTTTTAACTTTGTTGGCGATCCCAATGATATTCCTATTTATAATGATTATAAAACAAAATCAAATGATCGCTTGAAATGGTTAGAAAAAAATCTTCAAGCAGGTACAGGGCTGGAATATATTACTTCAATAAAAAAGGCAAAAGAAGAATATGAGAAAATTGCTGAAATGTCTATGGCTGCCAAGCAAGCCGGTAAAATTGATGAGGTTGCTCGCTACATGGCTGATGCAGGAGCCCCCTATAAGGCTACTATGACTGCTGCAGAAAAATTGACTCTCGATACGAGAACCTATGTGATCCAGGAGCAAGAACAATACGCGAAAGATGCGAGATCTTCTCAGATATTTTTGATTGTTATCAATATCATAGTTATTATTGCATCGAGTATTATTGCATTTTTTATTTCTCGAAATATTTCCCGCCCTGTACATACTGTTGCAGAAGCTGCCAGCCAAATTGCTGCTGGCAACTTAGCTGCCGACAAAATAACCTACCAATCGGAAGACGAAATTGGACAGCTTGCCGATGCTTTTAATCAAATGCGTATAAGTTTGCGAACTGTTATATCCCAAGTATCCATCTCAGCAGAACAACTTGCTGCTTCATCAGAAGAACTAACTGCAAGTGCAGAACAATCAGCTCAGGCATCTACGCAAGTAGCTGTCTCCATTATGGAAGTGGCCACAGGCACGGAAGCACAAGGAAGAAACATTAATTCTGCAGCAGCAACAGTTGGAAATATCACAACAGCAATTCAAGAAATTGCCAGCAATGCCAGTATTGCCACTGAAATTAGCGACCAAGCTGCTGCAGCTGCTCAAAATGGCGGAAGCTCTATCGAAGCGGCCATTCACCAAATGAATACGATTAATCATACTGTTACTGAATCTGCTTTAGCTGTCACAAAACTGGGTGAACGTTCTCGGGAAATAGGTCAAATTGTTGACACCATTTCCAATATTGCTAACCAAACCAATCTGCTGGCTTTAAATGCAGCCATTGAAGCAGCACGAGCAGGAGAACAAGGCAGAGGTTTCGCTGTTGTAGCGGAGGAAGTCCGCAAACTAGCAGAACAATCCCAAGAGGCAACGAAACAAATTGCATCACTCATTCAAGAAATACAAAATGAAACGGACAATGCAGTCACTGCCATGAATGACGGAACCCGTGAGGTAAAACTGGGTACTGATGTCGTCAATACTGCCGGAGGAGCTTTTACGGAAATCGTCAGTTTAGCCAGTCAAGTCTCAGGCCAAGTGAAAGATATTGCTTCTGCCATTGATCGAGTAGCGGCAGGCAGTGAAGAAATGGTTGTCTCAATCCGTGAGATTGAAACCATCAGCAAAGAAACAAGCGGGCAAACACAAACCGTATCCGCAGCTACTCAAGAACAATCAGCTTCCATGGAAGAGATCGCCTCCTCCAGCGAAGCACTGGCCCATCTAGCTGAAGAACTGCAAGTAACAATCGCTACGTTCAAACTCTAAGAAAATCACTTCACAAAATCAAAAATAAAAACGTTTTGAACCGCGAAGATACGAAGACTATGAAGAATTTGAAACACAAAGACACAACGCCGCTTACGCGGACACAAAGAACACAAAGGGACAAAATAAGTACACCTCTGTGTTCTTTGCATCTTTGTGACCTTTGTGTTTTAACATTATCCCAAAAAACTTATAATTTTAGACTATTAAGAAAAGCACTTCACGTTCTTTTTGTCATTGCGAGCATAGCGAAGCAATCTCTTAACAAGTAGGGGATTGCTTCGCTAGCTCGCAATGACGGATCGTTGTTATGTTATTAATTCTGATGCTATAAGAAAACACTACACTTCTGATTATAGAATCTTTGCTCCCGGAGGCCAATGGATTGCATTGCCGCTCACACTGAGTGCTGCTTCGGCGATTCCTTCACTCATGGTAGGATGGGCATGAATTGTGGCAATGACTTCATCCACCGTTGCTTCCAGATTCATTGCCAAAGCGATTTCTCCAATCAAATCAGTGGCTCTTGGTCCAAAAATATGTCCGCCTAGAATTTCTCCGCTTTTCTCAGCGACAATTAATTTAATCAGACCAGACTCACATCCTTCAATAAGGGACTTTCCATTTGCCATTAAAGGAAATAAACCAACTTTATAAGATATCCCCTGAGCCGCTGCTTCATCTTCCGTAAGTCCCACACCTGCAGCTTCTGGAATGGTATAAATGCAAGAAGGAATGACGTTAGGATTGTACAAAGGACGATGACCTAACGCATATTCAACAGCTGCAACGCCTTGGGCAGATGCCGCATGTGCCAGCATCATCTGCCCATTGCAATCACCGATTGCATAAATATGAGGTATATTCGTTGCAAAATACTCATTTACAACAATTCTCCCCCGTTCCGTCTGGATTCCCACTTCTTCAAGCCCCATATTATGAACATTGGCCTTACGCCCTGTGGCCATCAAGATATATTCTCCTGCCACTTCATAGTTTTTTCCAGCAGTTTGTACTACGGCACTTAATTGATTAGAGGTTGGCAGTATTTCTTTTAATCCTGCTTCCAGCATAAAATTGATGCTGCACTCTGTTAACTTTTCCTTTACTCTCTTGGCAATTTGTCGATCTACCATCGGTAATATTTCCGGCAGCATCTCGACAATGGTGACCTTTGTGCCAAAAGAACTATATAACGATGCAAACTCTGTACCAATGACACCACCGCCAACAATAATCAAGGACTTTGGCACTTTAGGTAAACTTAACGCTGCTGTACTGTCAATAACTCCAGCACTATTTGCACCTGGTACAGGGATTTTACTGGGAACAGAACCAGAAGCCAGTACAATAATATCCGCATCAAGAGTTACAGTCCTCTCCCCTACGACCTGAACTTTGTGGGCATCCTGCAACACTGCCCGCCCGCTGTGAGTCTTCACTCCATGAGCTTTTAAGAGCCCCTTTACCCCTTGAACCAGGCGATTTACAATCGTATCCTTACGAGCCATAAGGGCTGACCAGTCCAAGGAGATCCCCTGGACGCGCAGTCCATTATTTGCTTCTTCCTGCACAGCATGGTACAGCTTGGCAGTATGAAGAAGGGCTTTGGTGGGAATGCAGCCCACATTTAAACATGTCCCCCCCATTTTTTCTTTTTCAATGATATGAACCTCAGCCCCAAGTTGTGCCGCACGAATGGCCGCCACATATCCTCCGGGACCGCCTCCAACAATAATTACTTTTTTCTTCATATTTTCTCTCCATTTGTTTTTTCTTTCACTTAGGATTAACTGAAAAATTCATCACCGCTTTTAAAGGCAAGACCGGGATGGATATCAAAACGAACCGCGCCCACATTTGCTTTGTTCTGGACAGCCTTGGTGACCGCAGCCGTTCCAATACTGCCAAAACCGCCGCATAATTCAAGAGATGTAATTCCCTGATCTACTAGCTCTTTAGCAATTTTTTCAGCTTCTTTATAGTCCTTGACCCCCACTACCGTTAAGTGAACCTCGGGTGTTTTCACAATCGTTCGATGGTGGATAGGATCAGCCTCTGGGGCTATAAATATAAAGGCAGCTTGCAGAGCCATACGATTCTACCTCCTACTCTTTTTTGATTCACTACGAAAAGTTTTCGCATAACATTGTCCGGCATGATAGGAACTCCGCACCATTGGACCGGAAACAACTTGGTTAAAGCCAATCTCATATGCCTTCTCTTCCCACATTTTAAAAGTAGTGGGGTGGATATATTCCATAATAGGATGATGCTGAGGTGACGGGCGGAGATACTGTCCAATAGTCAGGATTCGGCAGCCCACTGCTTTTATATCAACCATGGTTTGTAGCACCTCGTCATGTCCTTCTCCCAACCCAAGCATAATACCCGCTTTGGCAATATTTTTACCACTGGTATTAACCCGTTTGAGCAGTTGAAGAGACCGTTCATAAATCGCCTGTGGACGCACAGCTTTATATAAGCGTGGCACGGTTTCGATATTATGACTAATTACCTCCGGTCCCGCATCAATAATCTGCCTTAGTGATGCAAACTGTCCCAAAAGATCCGGAATCAAAACTTCGACTTTCGCTGCCGGCAATGCCTGACGAATTGCCTGAATGGTTTTAGCAAAATGTGCTGCACCACCATCAGGCAAATCATCTCTTGTGACAGAAGTTACCACCACATAGGCAAGGTTCAGCTGCTTGGCAGACAATGCCACAGCCTTAGGTTCTTCCCTGTCCACAGGCAAGGGTAACTGCCCATGCTCTACGGCACAAAATCGGCAATTGCGAGTGCATATGTTTCCCAAAATCATAAATGTACAAGTCTTCTGGGAAAAACATTCTCCGATATTGGGGCAATTTGCACTTTCACATACTGTATGTAAATTGCCTGCATTCAGCATAGACTGCATCTGGGCAAGATCATCCTGATTAGGTGCCGGAACAACTAACCATGCCGGTCTCAGCATAGTGGACCATCTCCTTTATCCGCTCTACACTCACTAGTTCTGTTTGTATTTCAAATAATTCTTCAAATTGTTTTCTCAATTGCCTCCGTACCGCTCTAGAATCTATCGTCTCCAATATTCGCGACATAGAGGTGACTCCCAAGGATGTAATGCCGCAAGGTACAATAAAAGAAAAATGTGTTAGATTGGGGCAGACATTTAGAGAAACGCCATGCATCGTGACCCATTTACGGATCGCAATGCCGATTGCCCCAATTTTTTGATCCTCTACCCATACTCCCGGATATTCTTTTTTACGCGTCGCTGCAATCCCAAAGCATGCCAGTGTTCGAATCAATACTCCCTCCATTTTATTGGCGTAAGCATGGACATCCTTGTGTACTCCTGTTAAACCAATGATAGGATAACAGATCAACTGTCCCGGACCATGGTAGGTAATGTCCCCGCCCCGGTTTGATTCAAATACTTTGATCTGCTGTTCATCTAATACCCGTTGACTGACTAACAGATGATTGGAACTGCCTTTTTTTCTTCCTATAGTAAAGCAAGGCTGATGCTCGAGGAGAAGCAGTGTATCCGGAATAACGCCCAGCTGCCTGGCCCGATTCAGAGCCTCCTGCAAATGAAGAATTTCATCATAACTGCAAGCTTCAAGTTCTATACAGTATCCCTTGCGTCTCATTTGCATCCTCCTATTAAATCAAGGCTTGATATGGTTTTTTTATTAATTTTAAGAGCAATCCTAAGAATTCAGCGGCAGGTGCCCCATCAATAACGCGATGGTCAAAGGATAAAGAAAGTCCGATCATTGGTTTAATTACAATTTCTCCATTTTCTACTACCGGTGTGTCTACCGTTCTGCCTACTCCTAAGATCGCTGCTTCCGGCTGATTAATAATAGGGGTAAACCAATCAACGGATTGATATGCGCCGATATTCGTAACCGTAAAGGTTCCTCCCCGCATTTCATGCGAACCTAACTGGTTGTCTCTTGCCCGTAAGGATAGGTCTTTAATTTCCCGGCTAATTTGAGAGATGGTTTTGATATCTGCATGTTTCACTACTGGTACAACTAACCCTTGACTAATGGCAACAGCTACCCCTACATGGACTTCTTTATAGTTTCTAATATTTTTGTCAACTAATGCGATATTAATATGTGGCGACATTCTAAGTGCCACAGCAACAATTTTCACCAGCATATCTGTAATGGTGATTTTAACTTCCGCTTCTTCATTAATCGTTTTTCGTAAGGCTAGCAATGCAGAAAGATCCGTACTGACATGGTAATTGACTTTTGGTGCAACGGACCAGCTATGAGACATATTATCACCGACGGCTTTTCGCATGCCGGCATAAGGGGTCAGAGTAAAGTTCTCTTGCTCTTCGATGGGAGCAGGACTGCCACTGCTCTTTGGTGTGCTTGCCTGCTGGGAACTGCTACCTTGGGCAATATATGCAAGAACGTCATTTCGAATAATGCGCCCCGATGGACCCGTACCAGTAATATGCGTAAAATCCACATTGTTTTCCTTGGCCAACTTGCGGGCTAAAGGAGAAGCCTTCACTCTCTTTCCCGTAACTTCATGACTGCCACTATCTGCCTGCTTCGTTTTGGAGATCACTGGCTCTGCAGCAGGTACTGCTTTGCTCGCAGCTTTTGCACCTTGAACGGCTTCACCTTCCATACCAATGATCCCCAGTAAAGCACCAATGGGAAGTTCTTCTTCCTCTTGGGCAACGATCCTGAGCAGCACGCCATCTGCTGGAGCATCAATGGTATTGGTCAGTTTATCCGTCATTACCTCCAAGATAATATCGCCCTTAGTGACTGCATCCCCTTCATTCTTCAGCCATTTCGCAATGGTCCCTGTTACCATGGACAGACCCATTTTGGGCATAGTAATTTCTACTGCCATATGTTCGCACTCCTTTATCATTTGAAGTTTCATAAAAAACGCTACATGTTCTTTAAAACATATAAAATGGATTGAACCACAGAGGCGCAGAGAACACAGAGAAGGATAGATAAGATAGAAGCACACCCTCAGTGTCCTCTGCGTACTCTGTGCCCTCTGTGTTCCAACGTTCTCTTTAAAAGCATCTATTAAAATAAGCTCTTTACTGCTGCTATGATTTTGGTTTCGTTAGGTAAATAAACGGCTTCTAGTTTCGCATTAAAGGGAACGGGGATGTCAAGAGCAGTGACACGCACGATGGGAGCATCGAGCAAATCAAAACCTTCTTCCACAACAATGGCTGCTATCTCACCAGCAAATCCGCTGGTACGAACCGCTTCGTTTACCACCACGAGTCTGTTTGTTTTCGCAACAGACTGCAAAATACATTCCTTATCTAAAGGAACCAGCGTACGCAAATCAACGACTTCTGCATTAATTCCTTCCTTTGCCAATTGTTCAGCCGCTGCTAGTGCCTTGTGAACCATCCATGACCAGGCAACAATGGTTACATCCGATCCTGCTCTTTTTATATCTGCTTTGCCCAGAGGAATGACATATTCACCTTCCGGCACCTCACCGCTCATGGCTAGCAGCTGCTTATGCTCAATATACATGACAGGATTATCATCGCGAATGGCTGCCGCCATTAAACCTTTTGCATCGGCTGGGGTTGAAGGCATAATTGTTTTTATCCCAGGTATATGAGTGAACCATGCTTCTATACATTGGGAATGCTGAGCTGATGCCGTCATGCCGCCGCCGCAAGGAGTCCGTACCACCATAGGGACTTTTGCTTTGCCGCCAAACATATACCGCATCTTCGCAGCCTGATTGAACAATTCATCCATGCATACACCCATAAAGTCAATGAACATAATTTCAACAACTGGACGCAGTCCAGCTGCAGCCGCACCAACAGCATGACCGACAATCGCTGTTTCGCTAATCGGTGTATCAAGTACCCGACCAGGAAATTCATCAAATAATCCTGCCGTAACTCCAAAGCAGCCCCCAAATTTTCCAACATCTTCACCTGCAATATATACGTTGGCGTCCCTTTGCATTTCTACTCTCATACCATCCCGTATGGCTTCGGCATATGTCATTTTTTTCATTTTCTTCATCCTTCCTTTGTTCTGTATCAATCAAACTACCGATTCTAAACAACAATCTTAGGGAAGTCATAGCCTATATTCCTTTCCTCGCAGACCAACAATGCAGCGGCAATCAGGGAGCATACACATCGGCCAGAACATCTTCTGTACTTGGCTCGGGACTATTTTCGGCAAATGCAACCGCCGCATCAATTTGCCCTTGTATCTGTTGTCGTATTTCCTTAAGTTCCGTATCCTTGGCAAAGTTCAGGACCTTTAATTTTTCTTCTAATTTTAGTATGGGGTCTTTTTTCAACCACTCTTCTTGTTCTTGAACATCTTTATATAAACCGGCATCTCCTTGGAAATGCCCATAATGTCTCCATGTTTTGCATTCAATCAAGCTTGGGCCTTCACCCTTTCTTGCACGACTAATTGCATCTTTTGCCGTTTCATAAACAGCAGCAACATCATTACCATCAATTGTGACTCCGGGAATGCCATACGATATGGCCCGCTGAGAAACATCCACAATATTCATATGATCTTTCTGATTCATAGAAATACCAAAACGATTATTTTCACAGACAAAAATCACTGGCAGTTTCCAAACTGATGCCAGATTTAATGCTTCATGAAAGGTGCCTCGATTAGAAGCAGCATCACCAAAAAAACATACGGAAACTGCATCATTCTTTAGATACTGATTCGCAAACGCCGCACCAACAGCAATGGGCTGTCCTGCGCCAACAATACCATTGGCCCCCAAAATACCCAGGTCCACATCCGCAATATGCATGGACCCTCCTCTGCCTTTACAATAACCTGTTACTTTAGCAAATAGTTCTGCCATCATCTTATCCACTTGCCCGCCTTTGGCAATTAAATGACCATGACCTCGATGAGTACTGGTGATATAATCTTTGTTTGTCAGGCTGGCACATACCCCTGTAGCCACAGCCTCTTCCCCGCTGTACAGATGAACAAAGCCAGGAAGCCTGCCTGCTGCAAATAATTCGGCTGCCTTATCTTCAAATTTACGGATCGTCAGCATTGTTTTATAAAAATCCAATAATTGTTCTTTCGTAACATCGCTCATATCATAACCCTCCTAAACTATTTTGATTTTTCTTATTACTCAGATATTTTTTATGAATAAAGATCAATCCTCTCCTTCCTTGTAAGTAATTCGCTCGTAAGTTGCTTTTCATTCTTCACATACTACTATGTTGCAATTTTCATACCAACTCTTTACAGACAATAAAATGCTGTACATCCTTTAAATACATATAAAAAGTGATTGAACCACAAAGGCGCAAAGGAGCAAAAGATACTGACGACCTAAGACATATAGAAAAAACCCACCTGGTTTAGGTGGGTTTTTAAATAAATGAACTGTAGCGTGAATGTTGTAACGGTGTATTACGGTGCTACACCTCGCTACACTTATTTCTTTTAATATTGTATTGCATACAATTGCATTTTTCGATAAACCGTGGTACGCGCTACACCCATTCGTTTGGCAATATGACTAATATTGCCGTTGCACTCATGAAGCAGTGTAACAATTTCTTCCCGTTCTGTCTTTTCATTCTCTCGCCTGCGCTGTTCCTTAAAAGAGCTTCTTTGGGCTGGCAGTTCTGTCAACGCTTCGCAGCAATGATATACATCGGCAGGCAAATGTACTAAGGATACGATCTTTCCCTTAACCAGATGGATAATTCGTTCTGCTACATTATGAAGTTCGCGCACATTCCCTGGCCAGCTATATTTTTTTAAACAATGCAGTACTTCCGGCTCTAGATCAAATTCGCATTTATGGCCTTTGCTCAAATGCTGCAAAAAGGAAGTCAGCAGTAAAATGATATCTTCCCCCCGTTCACGTAAAGGAGGTATAGTAACAGAGATTACATTGAGACGATAATAAAGATCTTGCCTAAAGCTCCCCATTCTCACCTCTTTCAGCAGATTTTTATTTGTAGCGCAAATGATTCGTACATCTGTAGTAATGATTCTATCGCTGCCAATACGATTTATCTTTTTATCTTGCAGTACCCGCAGTAAGGATACTTGCTGCTCTAAAGGCATATCACCAATTTCATCCAAGAAAAGCGTCCCACCTGTCGCTAACTCAAACTTTCCTGGACGTCCCCCTCGCTTGGCTCCTGTGAAAGCCCCTTCTTCATAACCGAAAAGTTCACTGCCAATCAATTCTCGGGGGATTGCACCACAATTCACAGCAATAAAGGGTCCCTTACATCTAGCACTTTTGTTATGAATTGCCTGAGCAAATAATTCCTTTCCAGTTCCGCTCTCCCCTTGCAAGAGTATATTGGAACTACTTTCGGCTGCTAATATTGCCACCCCAATCACTTCGCGCATAGAAGAACTATTACCAATAATATCATGAAATGAGAAATCCGCATTATGGGCACTATAGCAATTTATTGAACTCTTACCTTGTTGAATTGGGCGCAGGATCAATACCCCACCGCTAACTCCTCCCTGATCATCAGCTACAATTTCACCTGACGCCAAACAATGATTTGTTCCCTTAGAGCCAGGCAGAGATAGCTTAATACCAGAATACGATTTTTTATAATGCAGCATCTCTTTTGTAACAGGTGATATTTCTTTAAAAATAGTATCAATCGAGCAGCCGATCATACTTTGTTCATTGCGATTGAGTATTTGTTTCGTAATCGTATTTACATCTTTAATAATGCCACATTTATCAATGAGGATCACACCGTCTGACATGGCATTAAAAATACTTTCCATATGTTTATTCACTAGAATCATTTCATTTTGTTTTTGCTGCATCTTCAGCTGCATGGAAATTGCCTCTGAAGCCGCGGCCACCATGCCCAGGGTATGAGAATTTTTCTCATGTACAGGCCCAGAAATATCTAGTACGGCAACCATTTCTCCTTGTTTATTAAAAATCGGTGCTGCCGAACAAGTCCAGCAGTGATGCGGTTGTGAAAAATGCTCCCAGCCTGAGACTTGAGCCGGCTTTCCCGTAGCTAGCGCAAGTCCAATTGCATTTGTCCCTACGCTTGCTTCTGACCAATTGGCTCCAAGAACAAAGTTAAGATATTGTGCATTCTTTAAACGTTCTTTATCACCAAAAGATTCTAATATATATCCTTTAATATCCGCCAATACGATAATGAATCCCGTATTGGAAAACATTTTATAAAGATTTTTCATAAAAGGATTGGCAATACGAATCGTTCTTTCGTTCTTATCGAGCAGCTCTTTAAGCTCATTACGTCCTAATTCAATTTGCCCTCGCCCTTCTGTAGGATCCATGTTCCGATTTGCACATTTTTCCCATGACTTAGCAACCAAAGGCGAAACAATTCCTGCTGCGATTTTTCCTGAACGAATAAATTGATTCCAAGCTGCCCCTATATTATGACCAACGGGCTCACTGAGAACATTCATATCCATGAACTCTTCCTCCAATCACTACGCAAATCCCCTTACTAATCCCTTGTTTCGAATTTTCAGTCTTAAAAGATCACAATATTCTAAGGTGATGAAATAGCTAAACAACATTATTAAAAATTCTATGAAATACTGCATTACTTCATTACTTCTCACCTATATTCCTGCAATTTTCAAAAATTCTTTACTACAGTTCAAAAAGCCAAAGAACCCACATACATAGAAATAAAAAAAGTTAAGAACCTTCATCTCTTGCCGATTCTCAACTTTTATTTATATACCTTATGGAACCACTTCTTCAAGATTTCTTTCTGAACAAGCATCTTGAAGTTTTCTATTACGACTCACACTATTAACTAAATAATACCATGATGGAGTGACTGACAGTATACACTACTAATACACCTGCAAAAATCACGATTGGACTTTCCTTCCAACTTTCTTCTGTCTCATTCATTTTTATCATCACATCCTTATCTATCCCTAGCGTTCTGTCTTTATTATTGCCGCCACGTAGGATAAATATTACAATTCAATAAAAATAACTAGTACCTTGTCAGCTTTAAAACAGTAGGATAATGGCGAGGCTATTTTTCGCAACACAAGGCGGAGGAGGGAAGTATACCGGGAGTATGCCGACGACGACAACGAAGGGGTGCGGAGAATAGACTATCAGTATTCACTGATTTAGGGCTGATAAGGTACTAATTTACAGGCTTAAAAAAAGGATTTCTTATATAATCACCTCTACCAATTAGAAGACGTGATTACATAAGAAATCCATAATAGGGTTTTGAGTACACCCCCTGTGCTTCTTGTTTATATATCCTTAAATAAGTTGTCTGCTGCGGCATTCATTTGCTGTACTGCACTGCTCACCTGCTGAGCAACGTCTGCAACATTTGCTGCCGCCTCGCTGATTCCTGTAATCATCTCTTGCAGTTCTATTGATTGGGCAGACATTTTTCCGCTTTCCTCTTTGAGCTTTGATAAGGACAACTCGATACTTTTGATGGAATTGCCGCTGTCTGAGGCCAGTTTCCTTATTTCCTCGGCTACTACACTGAACCCTCTGCCCTGTTCTCCTACTCGTGCCGCCTCAATCGCAGCATTAAGGCCGAGTAGATTCGTCTGGCTGGCAATGCTGCGAATAAAACCTACTACCTGATCGGTCTCTCCGATACGATTTTCCGTATTTTTCGCAACTGCCGCCAAACCAAAGCCGACCGCTGCCACTTCTTCTGTCTGGGCCGATATTTCCTCAGTAGTGCCTGCCAAACCTTCCATACTTCTTGTTAATGATTCCGCCATTTGCCTAAGCAGATCTTCAAGCTCAACAGACTGTGTGATCGCAATAGAGCCAATCACCTCTCCCACGGATGTTTTAATCGGCATGGCCATGGAAATATACGGAACGCCATACAAAGCCTTATCTACATGAGCCGTAATTCTCTGTTTCTCATGAACAGCCCGATAAATACCTGTACCAGCCGCTAATAAATCTCCAGCCTTACACTTTAAATCAAGTGTTTTGGCCGGAAGATAGAGGCTAATTTTCTCTAAGTCGGTGAGAGTAAGTCCAATGCGGCCATTATTTAAAATATGAATTGCCGGTAGTACAGTCTGATAAGCCTGATAGATACTCTTTGCCTCTTCCATTTTAATATCCTCCGATTTTTATTCTCCTCCGGTTTCTTCCAAAGACTTATTCATCGTTTCCTCACCTAGTACCAACACATTTAAGCCAATAATGACCAATACACCGGTGAACATAGCAAATACCAATGAGAATTTATCAGGACCAGTAAACATCATACCTACCACTATCGGTGCCAGAATACCGCCAATCCGCCCGCAAGCACCAGCCCAACCGGTACCGGAAGCCCTCGCTTCGGTCGGGTACATTTCCGGCGTATACGTGTACATCAGCCCCCATGCACCAAGATTGAAGAAAGACATCAAGCAGCCCCACAATAAAATTTCATTCCAGGTGGTAGCATGGCCAAAAAAATATGCCGAACCCGCACACAATATTAGAAAAGAGGCTAAAGTCGGTTTACGCCCAATCTTATCAACTAAAAGAGCAGCGGTAAAATAACCGGGAATCTGCGCGCCTGTCATCCACATAACGAAGGAGAACGATTGCACCATGCTATGGCCTGCTTTAACCAGCATAGTCGGAAGCCACATAAATATGCCGTAATAGGAAAATACCAAACCAAACCAGAGTATCCATAAACAAATTGTCTTCTTTAAATAAACGCCGGTAAAGAGCTGAGAAAAAGCAAAGGATGTTTTTTTACCAACATTGGTTTCACCTGCTGTAGGCATAGCTCCACATGGAATACCTGCTGAGCGTTCAATTTCACATACAATATCATGAGCTTCCTGAAGTTTTCCTTTTTTCACTAGATAAAGCGCCGATTCAGGAATGGCTTTCCAAACATAGATCACCCATAATGCCGGAAAAGCGCCGATAAAGAAGGCAATTTGCCAGCCATATTGCGGAATAACCAAATACGAAATTACTGCTGCCGCCAGCCAGCCAATTGCCCAGGAACTTTCTAAGAGTACAATCATGCGGCCCCGATATTTATCAGGCGAATATTCACTCATGAGGGTAACAGCAACAGGCACTTGCCCGCCGAGACCAAAACCTACAATAAAACGAAAGAACAATAACGATTCATAATTCCATGCCAAACCGCAGCCGCCTGTACCGAGTCCATAAATTAGCATAGTAGCTGCCAAAAGTTTTTTTCGTCCCATAGAGTCTGCCAAAGAGCCTGCCAGGGCCGCCCCAATTGCCATACCAACCAGCCCAATACTACCAATAAAACCCATTTGCGCACCACTCAAATTCCAAAGGCCCATCAATTTGGGCAGTACAAAGGAAACGATCCCTGTATCCATGGCATCGAATGCCCAACCTACCGCAATAATTGCCAGCAACCGCCAATGCCAAGCACTAAGCGGCATTTCCCCTAAACGTTTTGTAATTCCCATAGTATCTCCTCCATTATAAATTATATAGATTATTTATATAAAAGCTGCTCATCCGACATCAGCCAATTATCTGGAATAAGCGTGCTCCAATCTTCAATAAATAAGGCTGCTCTAAAAATCACCTGATCGGCTAAAAGCTTTATCCCATGAGTTCGCCCGTTATTAAGCGCCTTTTGAATTATGTCGGGAGGTAAAAGCCCCACTTCTTTTACCACATAATGTCCCCGAATATCAGTATTGGGATCTAACTCTTCAGCTAGCGCCAGACGAATGTGGGGATGCTCGGTAAAAACAGCATTCCCGATACTTGTCGCACACGCATCGGCAAGCGCCGCCGATTTTGCGGCGACAACGGCTGCTGATGCAATGCCCTTGGTAAAGCTGCGTCCACCAAGGCCGCTTGTTGCAATCCCCTCAATGCCGCTTTCTTTCGTGATCAGTATCGTTGGCATAACTGTCTCGTTACGGCTGACGGCAATGCCGACTTTGGCAGTTTGTCCTTCCTGCAGCCTGATGGCAATATCACCGCCATTATTGACGATAACCTTAATGGCTCCGAGGTCTGCTACATAATCAGCGGTCATATCTGCAATTGTTCCAGCAACTGCGGCCATAGGCGTCAGCGTTTTATCTGTCGACTGCCGCACAGCGCTTATCATACGCTGTAAAACTTCAGAGCCAAAGACACTGGAGGGCAAGTCTTGCTGCGTCCTCTTGGCTATTTCTTTTTGCCTTGCAACCTCAGTTAAAAGTTCTTTTGCGTACCTGCCGGCGTCTTGTACCTGCTTATTGCTTTGGTTACCGGCGAATACGGCCTGTATTGTCATTTGCATCGGCCCATAGTCAACAAAAATATTACTTTGGCTTGTTCCTAACATGACATTTTATCCTTTTTCAATTCACTTACTGGACGAATCGCTTCCATATGCCCGCCTAGCTCAGCAAAAGTTTCTTTTGCCATGGTATATTCTACCGGAACCACCGTAGCCGGCGTAGCAACCCAGGTAAAAGCATGGGGTACAACCTTTTCTACATCAACCATAAAATTAATGCCGCCGCCAGGAAGAATGTATGTATCTCCGCCGCCAATCGTTACTTTGACATCGCCTGCGTGCACAGCTTGGGATAGTTTAATCGGATGCCTGGTAACACCAGCCCTAGCACTGCCACCAGTTCCTCCTACATATATTGCTGAAACACGGGCATCTTCACAGTTCTCAGCGATAAAATCAACAACGCTCTGTACTTGGGCGGTCATCGGAATTTCCCTGACCGCTCCATCAGCTTGCACCTCTAATAAACCAGCCTCTTGTCCTGTTGTTTCAGTAACCAAAATACGCATACCCGCATGGGCAATGTTCATGTCTACTGCTTTTACAGCCTCTTTCGCCGACAGAATACAGGTTCCGCCCCAGCCATGCCCCGGTTCGCCAAAATAGCGTCCCCTGGTACTTTTCCGGCCATTTGGCACTACACCGCAATAGCTTAAACCAACTTCTTCTCCGGCTCTATGCTCACTTAATAGTCCAATTACATGAAAATCAAGAATGATCGCTTCATCAACGACTTGGCTGATTGTCTTAGCAAACATTCCGATTGTGGCGCTGCCGCAGCCTACCCGCATCTTTTTTTCCAGTTTACCGTCAATTACAGGCGCTTTACCGACCTGCAGCTTAAGAGAACTGCCCTTCACTACCTGCAGTTCTACTTCCTCGCCATTGGCCAGTGCTACTACGGTTTTAGCGGCAATAAAACCATTTTTGCCACTTAGAATACTGGCTCCGCCAAGGGAGAGCATCTTAGCTCCATACTCTTCGGTATCAACCATACCGACAACTGCGCCTTCGCACAGTATCTGAGCACCTTGATCCCCAATATGCGTGTTGGCGTCAATTTTAACTTTTATTCCGCTATAACTTAGGGGCGCCTCGGTCACTACGGTAACAACATCGATATCATTTACTGTCTTCTCTACAATATAAGGAGCCGGGCGGCAGCAAGGATAGGAAGTGCCGGCACCTACTGCTGTTATCAACGGTTTCTCCGGCAAAAGCGCTTTTTTACTTACTGTAGGCAGTGCCTCTAATACTAAATCACGATTTCGCACAAGCTGTCCGTTTATATTGGTATATCTCTTGCAAGCCCCTTCAAAGCCAGGCTCAATCTGGCACTCAACGGGACAACACTGGCAGCGGACAGCAGCAGAAGAACGTTCCGCCATTTTTAACGCTCCAAACGGGCAAACCCTTGTACAAACACCGCAATCTACGCACAGATCACTAATTTCCACTAGCTTTTCTTTTATCGCAATTGCTGCTTTGGGACAATTTTTTTTGCAGATCCCACAGCCTTTGCAGGACATTTTATCAACTTGAATCATACAACTGCCTCCTAAGCTCTATAAAAAAGAAAAGACCAATGGCTGCTGCAAATAGTTTGCATCCATTGGCTTCATTGCCATTTTTATAGAATTATTTCAATATCTAAACTGCACACATTTTTTTTAAATCTATCATTGATTATTTTTCATCATCAAACTTGGAAATCATCTGAATAAAGACTTCCATGACTCCGCCGCAAACCATTCCTTCATCTGCAGCAGCTTCGTTTAACATAGATACGGTATATAACTGAGACTGTTTTTCATCCAAAGCAAGTAAAGCCTGCCGCTTTACTTCTGCTTCTCCGCAGCCGCCTCCTATCGTTCCATAAGATCGGCCATCCTGATAGATTAGCATTTGACAGCCTGCCTTGCGTGGCGTAGAACCTCGCGTATCAACAATAGTAACCAGTGCAGCATTCATTTCTTCTGCTTTTTTTTCACAAATTATGTTTAGTATTGTGCTATCCATTCAATCCTCTCCCCGCTTTGCTAAGCGGTATACCTGACCCGCCCCGAAAAACAGCTACCACTTCGGCAGCGATACTCACTGCAATCTCTGCAGGTGTTTCAGCCCCAATATCCAGGCCAATTGGTGCGTTCAGACGATTAAGACACTCTGCAGAAACACCCTCATCCTGGAGCAGCTTAATGATCTCTTTAACCCGCCTTTTACTCCCTATCATTCCCAAATAGCGAAATTTCTTATTTATCGTAGCACGCAAGCAATCTACGTCGTAGCGATGCCCCCGTGTCACGATGATAAGTGCAGTATTGCTATCCAGTTTTAACTTCTCCAAAGCGTTAGTAAAAGTCTGACAAATGACCCTTTGGGCTGTAGGAAATCTGGTCGCATTGGCAAATTGGGGACGATCGTCAATAACGGTTACAGCAAAATTCAACATTCCTAAAATTTGTACCAAAGGCTGACTTATGTGCCCGCCCCCCATCACAACAACACGAAATGGCTGCACAATCTTATCCCAAAAAAATCGATACTGCTTACCACCTTCATCCTCAATCCAGAAGATAATAGGTTTTTCCCATGTTGTTTGGCATCTCTTCTCCGATATTTGCTGTAAAACAAACTCGCTGCACTCACCTTCTACCAGCCCAAAATCATCCATAATCAGCATTGTTCCGACGGATTTTTCTTTTTTCGATTTACTGTCCAGCAGCGTAAAAATATCAGCTGACGCTCCGCTATTTTGCATCAGCAGTAATTTTTTAAACATTACATGCGTACCTGAATGCCCGTAAGGTTTTCCAGCGGCTTTATGATAGCAGAAATGTCTTCTTTACCAAGTCCCGCTGCTTGGGCCTGTCCATAAAGCTGCTGTACAACATTTGCAATCATAAGCGGTACCTTTGATTCCTTACCTGTCTGGACAGCCAGTTCAAGATCCTTATATTGCAGATCAATCATAAAGCCTGGTTCAAACGCGCCCTTGAAAACAAAGTTTTGCATTTTAGCCTCTAGAGCATAACTGTTGCCAGAGCTGGTACTAATAACATCAAACATAACCTTAGGATCTAACCCAATCTTGGCACCAAGTGTGAAGGCTTCTGCAGTTGCTGCCATATTCACGGCCAAGAGAAGGTTATTGATCATTTTTACAGCATCACCAGCTCCCACTGCTCCGACTTCATAGATTTTCCCCCCTAAGATTTCTAAGATGGGGCGACATTTGGCTACAACTTCAGAAGCTCCCCCGGCCATAATCGTGAGTGTCCCGGCGTCAGCACCTTTCACACCACCGCTGACCGGAGCATCCATATAGTCCACTTGCTTTTTTGCGGCCAAGTCTGCCATTTTACGCGTAAAGCCAGGTGCTACACTTGACATATCTAAGATACAAAGCCCCGGCTGAGCTGCTGCCAGAATACCCTGAGGGCCATTTACTACCTGTTCAACAATATTGCCGTTTGGCAGCATTGTAATTACAATATCAACTTTCCGGGCAAGCTCTGCCGGCGTTGCAGCTGTTTTTGCCCCCATAGCACTTAGCTCTTCCATAATACTTTGATTAACATCATTAATCGTTAAGTCGCATTGTGCTTTCAGAAGGTTCATCGCCATAGGCTTTCCCATATTTCCAAGACCGATAAATCCAATTTTCATCATTCTATCTCCATTTTCAAATTACTTTCCAATCTATTTCAAGACTTACATGGCATGAATCAGCGGCCAATACCAATACACACAGGCAATATAAACAATACAAGCTACTACGGATACACAAAAGCCAAACAACGGAAAATCCCGACTCTTTAGCTCCCCGGTATCACAGCACAGAATATTCGGCGTAGTGTTGAAAAACATCAAGATCGGATACCCGCCAATCATAAAAGCTGCCGGTAATACCGTAAGCATCGGATTAATATTGGATACCTCTGCGATGCCTACAAGAATCGGAAAAAATACATTCGCCATTGTAGCCGTGCCAACAAATACAACATGCATAAATTGAACAATTACGATTAAGATGCTGATGGTTGCTGCGGAAGAATACTGACTCAGATGCATCAATGAAAAAATGCTCTCTGCCAGCCAATTCGCAGCTCCGGTATCGCTCATGGCAGCCCCGAGACTAATTCCGCCGCTGCATACAAACACTACATTGAGTGAGATACTTTCCTGGCATTCCTTCCAGTCGAGACAGCCAAAAATCGGAAGACATAACACACAAGCACTCAAAAGACATACTGTCGTACTGTCGAGTCCAAATTTTTCGCCAAATATCCAGAGTAGGATGGTTCCTAAGAATACAACAAAAACATTCTTTTCACTTTTGCTTATTGAACCCATTTGACTTAATTTCTGCCGGAAATATTCTCTGCCGTGTCCATCCGCATTGATCTTTGCTGAAAAAATCAATTGAATCAAAAGCCAGGAAACGATTGTCATGAGAAATGCCGGAGGAAACCCCCATTCCAGCCATTTCACGAAGGATACTGTTTGACCTGTAGTCGCTGTTATATATTGCACCGCCATAGGGTTGGTCACCGTCGAGGTTAGGATTCCGGCACTGATCGTTGAATTCGTACAACAGAGCGTCATTAAAAGATTGGCTCCAAAGCGTCCGCCATTTTTTTCCTTTTTATGAAATAAATGTATAATTTTCATGCAAATCGGCAGCAGCATGGCTGTGCGCGCCGTCGAAGACGGAATCAAAAACGCCATGACAATATTCACACACATGATGCCAAAGGATATCCGCTTGGTACTGGTACCCACGCGCACCAGCACCCAATAGGTAATTCGATCGCCTAAGTTTGATTTGAGCATGGCCGCAGCCATAATAAAAGAACCAATAATAAGATAGGTCGAAGTTGATGCAAATCCTTTAAGGGCTGCATTAATATCGGTAATCTGAAACAGCACTAATATTGGTACGATTAAAAGACTTATAACAGCAACATGAATCGATTCAAACAAATATAAAATAAATACCGCCGAAAATACCGCCAGACATCTTTGTCCGATATACGATAAATGATGAATTTCCGGTACGGCTAAAATACTGACAGCAACAAAAATCGCTAAAAAAATTCCGATTATTTTTTTTTTCATAAATTATATCATCCTGTTATGCTGACATAAACAGTGAATCATTTCTGCTCACTTTTATGCCTGCAGACTTATAACGTTTTCCCCTTTGTTTCTATTCCCATTGTCAATACAGCTACGCAGGCAAGGCCGAAGGCCACAGCCACAATTCCGTATACACCGACAACGCCGATTAAATTTAGGCTGTAACCAATAACCAGCGGTGCTGACATGGAACCAAAACGCGAGCAGGTTGAAGCCCAGCTGGTGCCAGTGGCCCTAATACCCGTCGGATACAGTTCTGGCGTATAGGTGTAGGTGATACCCCAAATTCCTGATACAAAAAACGAGGTCAGCAGGCCCAGTATCAGAACTTCTGATGTACTCAACTGATTGCCTAAGGCAATACCAAAGACAACCGTGGCAACAGCCGAAAAGAAGAGATTTCCTACCAAAAGTTTTTTTCTGCCGACTTTGTCCATCAAATAAGCGGAAAGAATCTGATTTGGTATATATGCTAATTGCAGGAATAGCACATATTGGAAAGATTTAACCATGCTATGTCCCGCTTTTACCAGTAAGGTCGGCATCCAAGCAAACAAGCCGTAATAGCCGAACATGCCCATAAACCAAAGAATCCAAAGCATCACCGTAGTTTTAAGGTACTTTTTCTTAAATAAATCCCCAATTGGTCTTGGGTTGATATCCACTACTTTTTTCACATCTTCATCAGTAACCGGTACTAATTTATGTGTCTTATTTACCACAGACTCAATGTCGTTCATAATGCTCTTTGCCTCTTCATAGCGTCCCTGAGATGCCAGCCAGCGCGGAGACTCCGGCAAGTGCAGGCGGATGACCCAAATATAGAGGGCCGGAAGCGCCCCGGCAACAAAAGCCCAGCGCCAGCCAACAGCTGGAATAACATAATAACTGACAGCCGTAGCAGCAATCCAGCCAACAGCCCAAAAACAGTTCAAAAGACCTTGCACCTTCCCCCTATTCTGCGCTGGTATAAATTCTCCCAGCAGCGAAGTAACAACAGGTGTTTCTCCACCAAGTCCCACGCCAACTAAAAAACGAAAAATAATCAGTGAAGTAAAGTCCCAGGCAAATGCACACAGCAGTGAAAAAAGCGAAAACATCAGCAATGTCCATTTAAATACCGCCTTGCGTCCATACTTATCGGCCAGCGGGCCAGAAAAGAATGCGCCAACAATCATGCCGACCATCCCGGAACTTAGCAGTACCCCAATCTGTCCCGCCGTAAGTCCCCAATCCTTAGTGAGTGCTGTCACAATAAAGGTAACGATTCCAACGTCAAAGGCATCAAATGCCCATGCCAGTCCATTGACAAACAGCATCTTATAGTGAAAACGTGATAATGGCAAATTATCAAGCCTAGCAATTATTTTTTTTGACTCATATACCGTATCAATTCCTGTTGCCACAACCAGCACTCTCCTTTATCAAACTTATAAAAATAGACGCCATCTGTGATAGCAGTGCTCCACAGAAGTATGAATTATTATCGTAAGCCGTCTTCTCCCTTAACTTCACTAATTTGTAAACCGCCAATTCTAGCATGGGGACGACCGCCATCGGTAAAAGCTACTGCAACGACAATCTCATCACTTTTGGGTGCATCTGCAATGCGGATTTCCATTGCATCATAATGGGTTCTGACAAAAGCCGCATCCTTATAATGAAGCGGTACATCAAGGCTTGTGCCCGGACCACCACACTTTTTCGCCGAAGGAATGATGGCCTTGCCACCGCCGATAACGTCACGCATTGGTTTACCGAGTTTGGGATGAAGAATGGCTGCACCATGTTCGAGTTCCCCATTAGCACCAATAATCGCACCTTTGCCATAACTCTCAATTACGGCTGTCCCCAGATTCTTTACAGCAATTTTAGTAAGATATTCTCCAAGGTATTCTCCGATCTCTATTAATTGACTGAGATCTTCCCCATAAGCACCGGCATATGGATTTTTAATAACCGCTGCAACTATGCATTTATGCAGTGGTCTTTCCAATTTTTTAAAGCCTTCAAAACATATTTCTTCGACATTCGTAACAATTTTTCTAATGATCGGTTCTTTCATATCTATCATCCTCTCCCTCTATTATTTGATTAGCACAGCTATTTTTTTAGCAGGTGGCGTATTTTTACTCTTTGTCACCAAAATCTTGCCGTTTATCATAACAATGCTGATCCCCGGAATATCGCCTGCGGCAAATGCGCCAAGCGCATCATCGGCTACCGACCCTATAGGAGCATCCATTATGACGATATCTGCTTCTTTGCCTGGTGCAATCTCCCCTGTATTAAGACCATATACTTTAGCTGTATTGCCAGTCGCCATACAGATGGCCTGTTCCGGTGCTATAGCAGAGACAGAGGCGGCAAAACAAATATTTCTCAATATGCCCAAAGGAATCAGTCCCGTGCCTGAGGGAGCATCATTTCCAAAGATAACGCGATGGAAAGCTTTTAACTCTTTTACTTTTTCAAATACATGATGAGCGGCTTTGGGATTGCCGCATTGTACGATTTCTACAGCCAAATCCGTCTCTTCGATAATCTTATCAATTTCGTCCAGGGAAATGGATGTGGGTCCGCCGTTAATATGTGATACCACATCAGGCTTTGTCGCCATCACATCGGCTGCACTTACTGTGGAGCTGCCTGGAATTGACGTGCCGCCTGTATGCATTTGCACTTTAAAACCATACTTATGCGCCCACTCTACCATGACTGCCGCATCTTCTGGGGTTTTTACACTGCCAAGGCCGATTTCACCAACCAGCCACACACCGGCTTCCTTAAGTTCCGCAAAATCTTTTTCTGTTAATCCTTTTTCCAAAATCAGCGCCCCGCCATGTACCTTAACACCCGCAGGAGGTGCTTTATAAAAGGATTTGCTCGCGACAATTGCCAGAGCCTTAGTGCCAGCCGGATCATTCGGCCGGCCGGGCGTATGGCATTCGCCAGCGGAAATCATAGTTGTCACACCGCCATTTAGCGCACTGGCAATATAATCTAGAGCATTTTGCCGCGGCGCATAGTCTCCAAGTGTTGTATGCACATGGGAATCAAAAAGTCCCGGTAACACCGTAGACCCATTCGCATCGATAACTTGTGCAACATCTTCCGCCATTATCCTTTTACCTATGGAAACAATTATGTTATCTTCTATAAGAATGGAATCGCCATCCAGAATTGGTTTATTCACATCACCACTCACAATTGTTCCTATATTTTTAATAAGCATTTTACCCATAACAAAAGCCCCTTTCCAAAATTAGCGTTCAATACTGATACAGCGAAAATTCGCTAAAATAAAACAAAAAGCCCCATGAAGTCCTTGACTTCACACGGCATTGTGTGTATTACTAAACCTATGGAACTGTTTCAAGCTGTTCTTTAACTGCTTCTTATTATAGCAGTATAAGTATTATATTAAAAATATTAAATTTAAATCGTCTTATATAATAATTATATCACGGAGGAAATTATGACCTATAAACAACTGGAGTACTTTCTTGCAATCGCCGAAACAAACAATATGACTCTGGCAGCAGCAAAACTAAATATTTCCCAACCTCCTCTCAGTTATCATCTCAAGCTTTTGGAAGACGAACTGCAGGTAAAGCTGTTCAACCGTGAAGGTCATGCATTGCATATCACCAGTGAAGGCCGGATATTCCAGGATAAGGCTATGCAAATCTTGTCACTTACCAATCAGTCCGTCTCACTCATGCAGAATATTGGCAAGGAAATGTTCGGTACAATCAACATTGCCACCATTCCTTCTGTCTGCGGGTCTATCCTCCCGAAAAATATTCACGAATTTCAGCTAAAATATCCAGATGTCAACTATAAGATCCATGAATGCAACAGTTTCAAAGCCATGGAACTACTTGACAATGGCCTCGTCGATTTTGCCTTTGTCCGTGCTCCCTTCAATCAAAAGCGCTACCAAATCATGATGGTAAAAAATCCGTTTCTTAAAGAAAACCAAAAAGATTTCTTCGTTGCCATCGGTTCAAAGACATTCCTTGCAGATACGAAAGAGGATACGATAGACCTGCGAAAACTCATAGGAAAACCGCTTATTGTCCACCGCCGTTACAAAAAAATACTAGACAGCTTATGCGAGGAAAAAAATATCTCACTGCAAATCGTCTGCGAAAACGATTATATTGGTTCCTCATTTTATTTAGCCGATGCCGATATTGGCGTCGCAGTAATGCCGTACACATCAGCAATGCTTTTTGAGAATAAAAAATCCCTACTCATCAAAAAGATTGAGCATCCAACGATTGATTCACAAATCTACTTGATTACGAAAAAAAATACTACGCTTCCCTTGCTGCCAAAGAAGTTTATCGAACAGGTTACCCGTGAGTGATGCATCGCAAACTTGGAAAAGCAGAAAAGTGTAAAAAGAAATGGCTGGCAGCCCTGCTGCAGCCATTTCTTTTTACGTTCTCTCCATAGAACTTTGATATGCCTGTAGTCGCATATAGTCTTTCCATGTATCAGCATCGATTGTACAACCAACATCTTTAACAGGCACACAAACAGTCTGCACTAAAAACTGTTCTAAAGCAACCCTTAGCCCTCCCTCGCCGCCAAAATTCCATATTGCCGGAAAGCAGGAACTTTTTATCAAGGGCGGATGTTTTCTTTTTCCATTAAGAGTCGGAAATACTACCTTTGCATCTGTTTGTGCCATACATTGCCGCAGTTTAATAAAGGTTTCAACAGCAATGGCCGGCATATCCCCAGGTACGACATACGTGGCAACACAGTCTGCAACTTCTCTTAATCCCAGTTGCACAGACTCCAACATTTCTCCATGCTGATAATTGTAATTTTTGACCAACAATACATTATCCCAGTTCAAAAATTGTTGCGCAATTTCAGTTGAACGATAACCTGTAACAACAATAATTTTGCCTACCCCGGCCTGCTTAAGATTAGCAACAGTAGTCTCAATAATACTGCTTTGCGCATAAGGCAATAGCGGCTTAAATTGCCCCATACGCCGAGACAAGCCTGCCGCCAATACAACACCTGCTATCATATTATCCGCATAATCTATTATCGTCATTATCACCTCTTATCTACTTGCCAACAGACAACAAGACTATATTCATCCCCTGATATGCAGCATACTTGCAGCAAATTTTGAAGAAATCCACCTATCCTTAAATACGTAATAAACTTTCTAGAACCCCAAAAAACTGCAACTATTTTTTAAAGTTCTTTGGGTTAATGCTGCTACTATTTTTTTACGGTAGTCAGCTTCCGAACGTACATCATCAATAGGATTTACACTATCCGCAGCAGTTTTCGCTGCCTTGGCAATTACACTGTCAGTCAGCTTTCTTCCTATTATTATATTTTCCGCTGCAGTAATCCTAAGAGGAGTGGCAGCTACAGATCCCAATGCAATTCTAGCCTGAGTTACTGTTTGATCAAGGTCTACAGCAATAAACGAAGCTGCATTTACAATTGAAATTGCCAATGCTTTTCGCTTGCCAAGTTTTTCAAAGGCACTGCCTTGACCTGCCTTCTGGGCGCTAAACGAAAAGCTTAGTATAAATTCGTCTGATTTAAGTACAGTTCGTCCTGGCCCTGTAAAAAATTCATTGATTGGAATGGTTCTAGCACCTTGTGGTCCGGCAATAGTAACAACAGCTGCATATGTCATGAGAGCCGGTATTGTATCACCTGCCGGCGAAGCATTTCCAGAATTACCACCGATAGTGCCACGATTACGAATTTGCGGCGATCCTACAGAGGCCGAAGCTGCCGCAAGTGCGGGAGCAAATTCCTTCATATAAGATGAACTGGAAATTTGTGCATGAGTGACTGCCGCACCAATAGTTATTATGCCGTTATCTACTGTAAATTCCTGCAATTCTTTTAAATCACTTATATCAATAAAAGTACCTGATACAATACGGCCTAATTTCATTCGTACTAATAAATCTGTACCGCCAGCCAGCAAATGATGTTCACTGTATTGCTGCATAACACCAATGACCTGCTCAGTTGTTTGTGGTTTTATGTATCGATAACTCATCCATTCTCACTCCCCAATATACCATTCTTATTAATAAGAATTTCCCAGATTCCTTTTTCCGCTAAAGGAATCTGCCGATCATCAATTGCCTGTACAACACTATCACGTATAACAAATGCAGTATTAAATTTTTCTCGAATGCTAAATAACTCCCCATAGGCTTGAATACTTTTCGCCAAACGTTGCTCCAAACTTATAAGAGTAGAACCTTTACATATTTTATCTGCCAGATATAAGATAGCGGCTTCTCCTAATGGCTGTCCCTGAAGGAAAACAAGTTCCATATGTGTCGCGATCATCGGCGCCAAAGAAAAATATCCCAATTGCACAACAAAATCTGCACCTCTCGCTGCATGATCAGAGTTAATTTTTTCCACATCATGCAGCAGACCTCCAGCTGCCAAAGCTGGAATATCGAGTTTCATACTAGAGCTTTCAGTAAGCCATTCGGCTATACGAACTGCAACATACGCCACTGCCATACTATGAGAAATAACAGCTTTCGGAAGTTGCTTTTTAGCAAAAATGACTAGAATTTCAGTTAATGTCGGCAATGCCTTCTTTTCCGCAGCCTGCAACAGTATCGGTGTCAATTTTGTTATTACAGCCTGTTCACTAAATATGTCCAATTCTTGTGTTGCTTTTAAAACTTTCACTTGCTGCGGCATTTTTAGTCTCTCCTATTTTTTAGATTCTACCTGCTTCCTGCAAAGCTTTTAAAACCTTTTCAGGTGTAAGCGGCAAAGAGTTAATTCTAACACCGATTGCCTGGGACACAGCATTAGCAATCGCTGCAGCTGGAGCAACCAAAGGTGGTTCGCCAAGCCCTTTTGCACCAAAAGGTCCAGTATTGGCATTTTCTTCGACAATAATAGTATCAACAATCGGAATATCCATCGATGTAGGTATGATATAGGTTGCAAATGATGGAGTTCTTATGTTACCGTTGGCTATTTTTATTTCTTCATACAATCCGTAACCAACACCCATTATTGTACCGCCTTCAATCTGACCTTCAACATGCAGCGGATTTACAGCTTTGCCAACATCATGAGCTGCCGCAATGCGCACTACCTCTACCTGTCCTGTTTGTGTGTCAACTTCTACCTCAGCAACATGGCTGGCAAAGGAATATACTTCATAGGGTTTGCCTTGCCCTGTCTCATCATCAAGCGGCTCTGTTGTTGGGTTATACCACCCATGCCCGATCGTCATAATACCTTTGCCACGGCAGCGCGCGATCAATTGCGCTACAGCAATATCGGTCTGCTTGCTATGAATAAACACATATTTGTTTTTTAAAGCAATAGCTTCAGGCAAAACTCTCTGCCATGCTGCAATTTCATTTACAAGTATTTCTTTTACTATTTTAGCAGCCTTTAAAGTTGCATTGCCTGAAATGTAAGTTTGCCGACTTGCGGACGAGGCACCGCCATCAGGTGTAACACCGGTATCCGCCGAAGTAACTTTTATGTCGTTAAAATCAAGTCCCAGCTCTTCAGCCGCAATTTGCGCCAAAATAGTATTGGAACCCTGCCCGATATCAGCTGCGCCTACCATTAAATGCGCACTTCCGTCTTCCATAACATCTAAAAAAGCACCTGCCGGGTTAGGCTGCCCAGTATTTCCGATGCCATAGTACAGGCACCCCATACCGATACCTCGCTTTTTATAGGGCGCCAACAACTGACTTTTATTTGCCATCACTTTCTCATAAGCTGGCACTAAAGTATCACCAATATTGCCTTTAACATCCATTACCTGACCTGTTGATGTTAAACTGCCATTTTTCAATGTGTTGCGAAGGCGTATTTCCAGCGGTGATATTCCTGCTTTTTCAGCAAGCATATCCATTTGCTGCTCATAAGCAAAAGCTATTTGCGGCACTCCAAAACCTCGCATAGCGCCTGCAGTCGGATTGTTCGTATAAACGGTATAAGCATAAATTCTAACATTAGGCACTTCATAAGGACCGGCGGCATGTACTGCCAAACGGGTTACAGGAGCCGGACCATAAGATGAATATGCGCCGGTATCAGCAACTGCATGTACATCAACAGCCAACAGCTTTCCAGTCTTATCAGCCGCTGTTTTATACTTAATAACACAAGGATGCCGTTTGGAAGAAGTAATGATGGATTCTTCGCGCGAATAAACAAGCTTTACAGGACGCCGAGTATTTAATGCCAAAAGTGCTAAATAAATTTGTACCGAAATATCAAGTTTGCCACCAAATCCACCTCCTGTAGGTGCCTGAATCATTCTGATGCGACTTTGCGGCAGCGCCAGATTGCGCGCAATTTCACGACAATCAAAATGTGTATTTTGTGTTGATGCTTTGACAACAACAATATCATCTTCCATATAAGCAATTCCCGCTTCAGGCTCGATGTAAGCATGTTCCTGCATTTGTGTAACATACTCGTTTTCAACAACAATATCGGCAGTTTCGAATACTTCGTCAACATTTCCCCGAAGTATTTTGCGTAGCGCCAAAATATTACTGTCTCCATGAACTTTGGGTGCATCTTGGTCCATAGCCTGTATAGCATCAAATACCCCAGGAATTTCTTCTAGTTCAACTTCAATAAGTTTGAGTGCTTGCTGGGCTATGTCTTCAGTTTCAGCAGCGACCAGCGCTAAGCCATCACCTATTTTACGAATTTTATCACTTATAAGTACAGGTTCATCCTTAAAAATGATTCCATGACCATTAAGTCCGGGTACGTCTTTAGCGGTAAGCACGGCATGAACACCTGGCAAAGCAGCCGCTTGACTAACATCTAATTTTTTAACAAATGCATGAGCGACTGTACTTCTCAGCACTTTGGCATGAAGCATGTTAGGCATTTTTATATCTGCACTATAACGTGTTTTTCCCAATACTTTATCTAATGCATCATTACGAATAACTGATTTTCCTACTACGGATAACTCTGCCATGTTTCTTTCCTCCTTATTTACCGCAAGCCTTTTCAATAGCATTCGCAATTTTTGCATATCCTGTGCATCGGCATAAATTTCCTGATATTGACTGCATAATTTCCTGACGGCTGGGTGTAGGGTTATGATCAAGTAAAACTTTTGCCGATAATAACATCCCAGGTGTACAAAATCCGCATTGTACAGCGCCTTCATCAATAAAAGCCTGTTGCAACGCATCCAGCTTATCATAGCTGCCTAGCCCCTCAATCGTTACAACCATTTTGCCATCAAGCTGTGCCGCTAATACCAAACAGGAATTTGCAGTTTTTCCATCAATAATGATGGTACAAGCACCACAGTCTCCTTCACCACAGCCCATTTTAGTACCTGTAAGATCAAGATTTTCCCGCAGCATATCAATCACTCGGCAATCAGGTGTTACTTCCAAAGAAACTGGTTTATTATTTAAAATAAAGTTAACCTTTACTGTTGACATACTATTTTCCTCCAACGCAATATACATTTTCGACATTACCGCTCACAATGATTCCGATACTTTAAATCAGCTTTTTGTTCATAGCCAAACTCCTCTTAAAATTATAAAGTAGTACTGGTACAGCGAAATGTATCAAAATAACAAAAAACCGCATGAAGTCCTTGACTTCACACGGCATTGTGTATTACTAAATTGATAAAACGATTTTAAGCTGTTTTTTACTTGACTATATTATAACAGCACTGACATTATAATAAAAATATTAAATTTGAATCATTTTATATAATTTTTATATAATGGGTAAACAGTATGACCTCTAAACTTTTTGGCAATCACTGAAACAAGCAATATGGCTTGGTCTCAAAAAACTAAATATATCTTTATAATGCTCTCTTTAAAGGAATAAGGTAACGCTTTATGTAATAAAAAATGGATTTCTTATATAATCACCTCTGCGGATTAGAGAACGTGATTATATGAGAAATCCATTATATTTTATCCTTTTTAACGAAAAACTTAACTAACTCCTAAATGAACACAGCAGAACTTGTTTTCCTCCACTAACATAGGGCTTGGCTTTCCGATATGATATCCTTGTACATAGTCTAAACCAATTCTTTTGGCTTCTAGAAAAATAGACTCTGAGCTAACATATTCAGCGATGGTTCGAATCCCTAGCTGCTTGGCAAAATATACGATGCTTTCAACAATGGCTACCATCGCTGGATTTGTCCCAATTTCACTAATCAATGAACCATCAATTTTAATATAATGGGCTCCCATATTCAAGATATAGGCAAAGTTTGAGTACCCGCTGCCAAAATCATCAATTGCTATTTTGGCACCAAAAGCTTTTATTCTTTTGATAAAAAAAGATAAATCCTCAGGATTCTTGAATTCTTCTGATTCAACAAATTCAAAAGTCACCCTCTTGGCAATACAAGAGTCTTCCAACAACTCTCCAATTAACTCTTGTACCCCATGATCTAAAATATCTGCAGCACTTAAGTTAATAGAAAAATCAACATCTTTATCTGCAAAGTGTGTAAATGATTTTTCAAGAATAACTTCTGTTAAACGAGGATATAGCTTGGTTTTCTTAATAATCGGTAAGAAGGTTCCCGGTGAAATCACCTGCCCATCTCGGCCAAGCAAGCGAACCAATACTTCATATTTGCTAATTTCAAAGGTAAAGGTATTCATAATCGGCTGATAATATACCAAGACCCGATCTTCCTGTATTGCATCTTGCACTTCATGTATCCAATGAAGATTATTACGGTGTGTTTCTCTCATAGGTAAATCATCATGATATACTTTTAGTGGCAGGCAGTATTGCCTAGCATACTCCAAAGCCATTTGTGCCTTTTCTAAAGGCTTATCCTTCGTAATTGCAATACCTATCGTAACAAAAAGATAAGAGCTATGACCATGAATTTTGAAAGGTACTTTTTCAATTACATTATGAATATTCAGCATCCACTCCGTAAAATTTTTTTCATTACCCTCACTAGCAAGGATTGCATATTCATCACCTGCTAGACGATATAAATTATAGTGATATGGCTCTATCAGTTTTATTAGACGTTCTGCTAATTCCAACAATAAATCATCCCCAGCCTGATAGCCGTAAAACTCATTAATCGTACGAAATTGTTCTACATTAATAATAGCTAAATGAGGTTTCTCAGCAACTTTCATATCTTCATTTAACTGCAGACGATTGGGAGTTGTCGTAAGTTGATCGGTATACATTTGTTTTTGCAGCTGTAGTGCCTTTTCTTGTACCCGCTCTTCCAAATTTTTATTAAGCTCTTGCACTTCTTGCAAGGCTTGCTGTCTCAGCACTTTTTCATTGGACAAAGCGAGTAACATTTCATTCATTTCGCCTGCCAAAATAGCTATTTCATCTGTTCCTGATACACATAAAGTCGATGATAGATCCTGGGTCTTCGTTATATAAACGATACTCCTAATTAATGAATATAAGCGACGAAATAAGACTTTCTCTAATATCATCGGTAAAAGAAAACTGAAGACCAGCCCACTACATAATATCAAAATAGCTCCATAATAAATACTTTTTCGCCCCACTAAATGCAAATGCTGCTCTTCTAAGAGCGGCATAGAAAGAACCAATTTGTTCGACCTGCTTACAATTGCATCATTACTAAAAATTTGCTTCTGCTCAAATTGCTGATCCAATGAATAATATAAAGATGCATATACACAAACAATAAATAGACCAAAGGTTATGATCACTAGCATTGTTATTTTGGAACGCAGGGTCAACTATACCATCTCCTATTCCCCAATAATTAGTGTACTTGTGCGCTTTGAAATCTAACTGAACCGCAAAGGCACAGAAAATAAAGAACACGAAATAAAGCACCAGCTATAGAAAGCGGGTGCTAATTTAATAATTACAATGTAATTACATTCGCAACCTGGCAGTCATAGACAATTCCTTAGACCCACGGCTTTGCGTCCTTACCTTTCGATAAGTTTGCCCAATATTAACTTTGAAATTTTTGTCAAATTATACATATAATTGTATTGCCTTCTTAATAGTAAGTCAAGTAAAACTTAAGGACTAAAGTCCTCCGAGCAAGGATCTTTTTAAATGCCCCTTAGAAATCTTTAAAATAAATCACAAGGCATAATGCCGCAGACGGAATTGTGCCTTGTGATTTATAATATAAAATTTTACTATTTAATAGACAGGTGTGCAAAAATCCGAATATGCCTTTATTTTAGACGTAGCAACCTGAAAGAATAATTCTTTTAACTTACGACACACAGGACCTTGATGACCATTGCCAATTTTTCGGTCATCCACTTCAACAACAGCTACCACTTCCATCGCTGTACCACTAAAGAAAACTTCATCTGCTGCATATAATTCCGTTCTGGTAATACTTCGCTCAATCACTTCAATACCAAGTTCTTGACGTGCCAAACGCATCACTGTATCTCTGGTAATACCTTCAAGAATATTATCAGATGGAGGTGGAGTAATAATTTTCCCATTGCGAACCATAAATACATTTTCCCCCGGACCTTCGCAAACATGACCATTACGTGTTAAAAACAAAGCTTCGTCATACCCTTTGCTCACTACTTCTAAAGAAGCCAGAGCTGAATTAAGATAAGCTGCTGTAGGCTTAGTGCGAGGCGGCAGCATGTTATCCCCTAAACGTTCCCAAGAAGTAAATGCTGCCCGAAGTTCATCTTTACCAGTAAAGTTGCCCATTGGCTGACAATAAATTACAATTCGATTATCATCATCTAATAAGGTAGGAGCAACATGATTGGAGCCTTTAAATGCAACTGGCCTAATATAGGTTGTTGTCTGGAGGTTATTTTTCTTAAGCAATTCAATTGTAGCTTGGCATAACTCCTCTACAGTATAAGGAATATTAATATACAACACTTTGCAGGATTGTAGAAGTCGCTCATAATGTTCTCTCAGTCGAAATACATACAGCTGTTTTTCAGTCTCATCCCAATAAGCCCGTATTCCTTCAAAACAACCGAGTCCATAGTTAAATCCTTTACAGCGTACACTGATATGTACTTCGCTCTCCAAAATAATCTTTCCCTCATAAAAAACATACATATTTTCCATTTGTATAGCTCCTCCTCATTTATAATGGTGTATTCATCATCTCAGAACATTACTCTTTTATCAAGGAGTTTTGTGATGATGACAAGTAAAAATTTATCATCGTATCGAAAAAATAAAATATTTTGACCGCGAAAGTATGAAGAACACGAAGGATATGAATAACCAATCCTTCGTGTTCTTTGCATTTCCTTCGCGGTTCACTTCTGTTTTGTCAACGATATATTTTCTTGCTTACGATTGAATCATTTTACATAATTCGTTAGTTTGCCGATGTTTTCCACTTCTACCGTTACCACGTCACCCGACTTCATCGGGCAAGTACCGGAGGGAGATCCCAAAGCCAAAACATCGCCAGGTTCTAGAGTCATAATTTTTGATACCCAGCTGATCAAAAATGGAATGCTCAAGGACATTTCACTTGTGTTTCCATCCTGTACTACTTTTCCATTTAAGGTTGTAACAATTCTTAAATGAGTCGGATCTATACCAGTAACCACCCATGGCCCAATAGGTCCAAAAGTATCAAATCCCTTTCCCCGTGTAAACTGCGGATCTGTCTTAGTCAAATCTCTTGCGGTTACATCATTAAACACAGTATAACCAAAAACATGGCTTAACGCCTCTTCTTCGGGAATGTTTCTACCGCTCTTACCAATTATTAAGGCAACTTCACCTTCAAGTTCAACCTTGTTCGTTAAATCAATTGGCGGTAAACATATGGTTTCTTTGTCTGCAATTAATGCCGATTGGGGTTTTAAGAAAAGAAAAGGTTCTTTTAAATTCGCCGTACCACCTGTTTCTTTGGCATGTCCGGCAAATGTCCAGCCAAAATTGACTACCTTTGATGGCTCTACAGGAATTAGAATCTTTACATCGCTAAGTGCAACTTCCGTTCCCTCATAAGAGCATGTGCCAGCAGCGATTTCTGCAAATTCATCGGTTAATTGAAAGATCGTTTTTCCCTCAATCGCACCATAGTGTATATTTCCATCTCTATCTTGATAGCGAACAATCCTCTTTGGCTCTGTTGCTATAGTATCTTCAGCAATCGTTTCTTCTGCTGTACCAACGCAGGCAGATAAATGCTCTCCTGCTAATATTCCTTCATGATATTCTTTTTCCATTATAAATCTCTCCTCACTCTGTGCAAGAACATCTTTTATGACTCATATAGAGTACTAGTACCTTATCAGCCTTAATCCAGTGAATACTAGCGGTCTATTTTCTGCACCACTTCGTTGTCGTCAGTCAGCATACTAACGGTATGCCTCCTTCCTCCGCCTTGCTCTGCGAAAAATAGCCTCGCCATTCTCCTACTGTTTTAAGACTGACAAGGTACTAGTCTTTGCACTTTTAGTATAGTACGATCCTAAATATAATGAAAATATCGATTAATCATGGTATGATAACTGTAAGTTATTGACGGGGTGGAATAAAAAATGGATATAAGAGAATTAGAATACTTTGTTACGGTTTCGGAACTAAAGAATTTCACGGCTGCTGCTCATAAATTGCACATATCTCAGCCAGCTATTTCCAAAGCCATTCATAAGTTAGAGGAAGAGCTGGGATTCCAGCTGCTTGACCGAACCCAAAAAAAAGTACTCCTAACAGAAGAAGGAGTCGTATTTCTTAGTTTAGCAGAAGATATTCTGACAAGAATGGCTGCTGCCCAGAACACTATGATTGAATATAAGAATTTGACGCGAGGTACTTTTCGAATTGCGGTACCGCCATTATTGGGAGCGTATGTGTTCCCTCAGCTATTTGCAGATTTCAAGAAAAACTACCCATCTCTTGAGATGTCAGTTATCGAAGACGGCTCTTCAACAGCTGTTGATTTGGTACAGCAAGAAGATGTGCATGTAGGTCTCGTCATCTTACCGCCCAAATTAACCGACCTTCATTCCCACTTAATTACATCACAGGAAATTGTCGTTTGCCTTCCTACTGATCATCCATTAAGCAGCCAGCCCTTTTTGACCTTTGAACAACTAAAAGATGAACCCATCATACTTTACAATGAAGGTTTTGTCCTGCGAAGAATCATTTTAGATGAATATGCAAAATACGGCTTAGTTCCTAGGGTAGCACTTTCAACAAACCAATTTCAGACCATTAAAGCATTAGTGGCAAAAGGAGTCGGTATCTCCTTTTTACCAAAGAATTCAATAAAAGTTGTAAACCATGTCACAAAAATCCCTCTTCACCCTCATCTATTCCTCGAAATGGGTCTCATTTGGAAACCAAATAAAATTTTACCTCTGGCTTGCAAAGCCTTTATTGATTTTGTAAATGAATTTGAATATGAAAAATAGCCTAATAACGTAGGAGTATCCATTGGGCGCTTCATCAGCGACATTGTACTTTGTGGTTATAGCAATCCTAAAAAGGAAACAATCGCAAATCCAATGATAAGAATGCCTGACATGCGATTAACCCATATCAACCTCTGATAATTGAATCTATGCCGCAGTAAATGAACCATCCCACTTAATATAAACCACCATAAGCAAGATCCTAAGAATACTCCTGTTACCAATAAACAAGAGGAAAGGAAATCATCCTTTGCATCAATCATCCCAAAGCCTGCAAAAACGGCACTAAAAGATAGTATGGTCATCGGATTTGTAATGGTCAAGAAAAAGGTGGTAAGATAGGCTCTTATCCATCCGTCTTGATAAATTTCCTCCTTTATTGAAGCAGGTTTATCAATAAAAGTCCCATACCCAAGATAAAATAAAAAACCACTGCCTACAATACGAAAGTACAGGCTATTATCTACAAATACATTCGTAATTATGGTAAGCCCAAAGGCTGCTATACTTCCATAGAATAAATCTGCTGTTGCTGCTCCTAAGCCTGCAGCCAGTCCTGTACGCATCCCTTGGGTTAATGTCCGGCGAATACACAAAATTCCTATAGGTCCTACTGGGGCGGCGATAGAAAATCCTAGTATCAGCCCTTTAACCAGCCATATCAAATCCAACATCTGCAAACAACTTCCTCTCTATTTTATCTCTTCAACCCTCTCTATCGGCAATATAGGAGTTTCTTTTTCTGTAGATAAAATGACCGTGGTACGAGTTTTTGCAACACCTGGAATAGATTTAATTTTTTCACTCACGATCCGTTCTAAATCACGCGTCCCTTTACACCTTACTTTCAGCATATAGTCCTCATCCCCAGCAATATGGTGACATTCTTGTACTTCTCTCGTATTTTGAACAAATTCCAGAAATCCTTGTCGATGTTCAGGCTTTTCAAGATATACAGCAATATAGGCAGCTAAACCATAGCCAATTGCTTCAGGATCTACTATTGCACAATATCCTCTAATAATACCGCGCTCCTCTAACTTATGAACTCGTTCAGCAGCCGCTGGAGCTGATAATCCTAAGATAAGACCTAGTTCTGCCCAAGTAGTACGCGCCCTTTCCATTAATTGTTCTACTACTTTTAAATCTAATTTATCTACCATATATTCCTCCTATTAATAAGTTTTAATACGATTATAATTACGATTCGTAATTATAGCAACCATTTTTTATAACTAAATTACATTAAAGCCAACAAAAAAAGAAGCTGTCACGAGACCAGCTTCTTTTTCATTCTATATGTTTATTCTTGATATAGCTCTTGCGATCTAATGCTAAGTCCTGTTCAGCAAAGGCATTATCTCTGCAGCAGATTTATTCACGCCTTGATGCGTTCGATAGCGCGTTTTTATGCAAATTTTATGTTTCATGATAATCACCTCCTCTTTTATTCGCAAAATGAAAATTTAACAGCTGGAGCCGGATTCCATTTCTCTAGTTCTTCTAGAATCATAGGAAGCTTTTTAACTAAGTCATCTAATTCTTCTTGAGTCATTTCAAATTCACTCTCATCTCCCACAAACTCGCCTCCTCCACAATAGTAAACTTTCATACCAATAAGTAGCACCTATTTTTTATATCAGGATAAACTGCCAAATCTACAAAAAACTGCCAGGTTCATCAAGTAATTGTTTACTGATGCAACCTGGCAGTCATTGATGCGACATCATTAGACCCATAGTTTTGCGTCCTTATTTTTCAATAAGTTTGCCAATAAGATTCAATTTTATTCAAGTATACTATACTCATTCAAGAAATTCCATTATCCTTTGCATATAATACATCTTATCAAAATTCTCTGTTTATTATCTTCAAAAGATAAATAATTTCAATTTATTATTTCCGTTTCTTTCATAGATCAGCCTTTACCTGAAATCATTCTCAGAAGATGTATCGCTGTCCCAAGCATCGTACGCACTTCTGCTGAGTCTAACGATACATTTAATATATTCTCAATTCTCTGCTTTCTATTTTGAATCGTTTTATAGTGAAAGAAGGTTTGCTTGCCAACTTCCTTTAAACTGAGGCCCGATAAAATTTTCTCCAATGTATCAACTAACTCCGTTTGATTTTTTTGATCATATTCGAGTAAAGGACCTAACGTCTTTTTGACAAACATATCCGATTCATCTGAATCCGCAAAAGGAATTAAAACTTGATAAACACCACAATCGTCGAAGTGATACACCATTTGCTGACTCCAAATTCTCTTGCCAATGCGTACTGCTGATTGGGCATGCTTAAATCGAAGAGCAATATGCGTTAAGGAATCAAAATAGTCGGCTACACCAATGTGAGCCTGTAAGCCAGGAAAAGATAATGATACAAGATCAATATAAGATTCTGCCAATTGTATTTCTTTGCTTTTATGATTCGAATCACATATAGCACTCAATATGCCAATACCTTCTGGCACTTCCCAGGCAATTGTAGCCTCTTGATTGGTGAGCTGATCAATCAGCGCATCCATGTTTTTTTGTCTTTGTTCTAGTACATTGACTTCGACTTCACTAATAAAACTACCGCTATCATCAATACTTAAAAAATATAACGAAAAATGATTAGGAAGCTGAATTCCTAATCGATAAGCATGATTATAACCATCTGCCTCAGTTTCAAAATCACCATTTAGAAGTTTCATAAAGAAATCATTTTTTAGCCTTCGTTCATAGGATTGCTGCAAATCATTTTCTGCTAGTTTCCTTTGTGTAATATTTCTAATTACACAAAGAAATCCCATATTCTGCCCCTCTTCATCCTTAGCGATACTCATTAATGATTCCAACCAAATGATTTCTCCATCTTTACGCTGCTGCTCTACTTCCATAAGCACAGGAGGAGCCGCCAAATCTTGCTCAGCTATTTTTCCTAATTGAATAGTGATAAAAGGCAGTAAATGCTGCGTTAACGATAATTCAATAAAATCTGCAGCCGTATAACCCAGCAGCCTTTTAATGGACGGACTGCAATAGATAACCTTCTTGTCATCATCCATAAGTACGATCATATCGTCCATATTCTCAGCAATGAGTCGATACTTTTGCTCACTTTCCTTAAGCTGCGCCTCGCGCTTCTCTAACTCAGTCATATATTTCTTTTCATTTTCTTCTGCTTGTTTCAACCGTTGTATCATGATGTTAAAAGATGCTGAAAAATCCCCCATAAAATCAATACGCTGACTAAAATCGCCGGAAGCAATCATACTGGTCTGCCAGGTTAAATGCCGTAAATTAGATTGCAATGCTTTTAATGCTCCAGCCCAATACCCTTTCATACTTAAGTTTTGGGACAAATCACCATTAGATATTCCATAAGTAAATTCTCGAATGGCCATAAGATCTTCAATTAATTGCAAAATAGCCGGATGATCATTAAGCTCATCATTAACACATGCAGGAGTACCACGTTTTCTTAATAGATCATGTAACAGCAATTCAATGGTTTCTGTATAATTCACCTTCAATCCCCCTGACGCCGTTAACTAGTAACTGCACAAAACAATATTAATCGTTAATAATTTCTGCAACAAAACGACAGGTACGATCTCCTGTGCACCAGCAATCAATTTCTTTCACATGAAACCGATGTCCTGTAAAAGCTTCTAATAGACCTGCAATAAATCCTTCATCATATCTGCAAAATTCATAGTCCAGCTCTGGTAGTCCTGAACAATCCAAATCTTCAAATACGCTAATGACGAATTTACCGTTTTCTAAGTCGACTTCCTCCATTCTTAGTATTCCAATTCCCTTCTCAACCAAAGTTGCTTGCAATGTCTTTATAAAATCATTAAAACTAGAGGCTTCTTTTATTAAATTCTTATAAAATTCTACTCCTGCCAATTGGCCTGACTCAAAAAACAACTGATCAGTTTTTTCTGTACCAAAGTTTTTCTCTAAAATATCACGGAAGCAATATTGCATCAATCGATATGCTTCTATGTGCACCATAGGACCAAGATTAGGGCGTCCCTCAACAATATCGCCCAAAAGATCCCATTTAAATTCATATTTACGTGTCATCGTTAAACAGTCCTTCCTATTCATCATAAAAATGGTAATTATTTCAAGAATTCTACACTATCTTACTTTTATTGATAAAGTTTCGTCATTTTAAAGTATTTACCTTCTTAAATAGCATAAAAAATCGCTACATCATCGTCTTTCGATGCGTAACAATTTTTCAATATATACTGATATTTTCAGTTAACATTTTTTAAACGCTGCGCTTGCCTTCTCAAATAAGCAGATTTTTCCTTTACCATCCCTTTTTGCTTGGTACATTGCCTCATCAGCATGCTGCAGTAGGGTTGCAGGATCATTATCATCCTGTGGATATAAGGTAACTCCAATGCTAATGGATGCCATCACATTTTTATCACTTAAAGCAATAGGATCCGCGGCAGCTTTTAAGATACGTTCCAAAACCACTTTATACTGATTGGTCTCTTCGAGATTTTGCAAAAGGAGTACAAACTCATCGCCTCCTATCCGTGCCAATGTATCCTGTTCACGCAGGCAGGATCTAAAACGCTTTGTCACTTCGATTAGTAAACAATCACCACTCTCATGGCCTAATGTATCATTAACCAATTTAAAATTATCTAGGTCTAAGTAGCAGATAGCCAAAATTTTCTCATCACGCTTGCTCCATGCCATAGCCTGATTAAGACGGTCATATAACAAACGTCTATTGGGGAGGCCTGTTAACGTATCAAAAAAAGCAAGGCATTCCAACTCCGCCTTATGCCGTTTCAAATCAATAATCAGCTTAGCTAGCCATGCTACTAATAAACTAAAGATCATCCCCTGCATCATCTTTAAAAACAGTCCATAAGGAACACTCCAGCCATTGATGGGGGCTATGCTAAGTATCCACGTGGCGTTAGACAGATTCACCATCCTTTCCACAGGTTCCCCTGTTAGAATGGCTTTAGATGCAATAATAATTTCTTTTTGTTTTGTATCTGGATGGATGCGCCATAATTCATAAGCGAAACCTTGCATTTCCAATTGAGAAAGGTTAGCAGATTCAAGAATCTCTGGGAAGCGAAGTACCACATTAACAAAGCCCCAAAAATAAGAATCGCCCATTTCATCATTAAGAAATACTGGCAGACGCCCTACTCCGCCAAAGGAGCCTTGAATCATTTTGAAAGGCCCTGCAAAGGTTAACTGACCTGTATCACGAGCCAAATTTGCTTCGGCAGACCTCATTTCATCCTTCATCAGATCATGTCCAATGGCTTTTTCATTACCAGCAAGAGGTTCAATGAACTGCACAACTCCCCCAGGAGCCAACTGCAGTGAGTCTATCCCAGGATACAACAGCAGCATTTGGCTTGCCACATCATGAAAATGAGGGACCACACCGTTTCCTTGCTTAACCAACGCCGCTAATACATAGGCAGTAGCAAAATTACTTTCATTTGCATGTATAATTGCATCTGCATAACCACTTGCTATCTCAAAGGCATGCACTCTGGCAATTTTAATACGGTCCAGCTCCATTTGCCATATGATCCATGTCGCAAATGCGGTAGACAAGAGGAAGACAACGATCGCTATGACCATGGGATTAGAGAATATATAATTTCTGCGTAAAGGAGTTGTGTCATAATAATTCTTTTTCATTCCTTCTCCTTCACCTACTTTGCAAATATTCATTTATAATCGATCAGTTGCTTGATACCTTACTAAGTCAATCTACTTATTTATTGACTGCTGCTTTCCTTTAGAAAAATACTTATCCATTGGTGGGATTTTAGATACAATTCAGGAACTTCCTCTTCCTGAATATTACATCTGTCTGCATAAAAAGAAACATCGCTCCATTCTCCTTTTTCGTAAGACAGCAGTAAGCCATAGATATTTCCTAACTGATTATTAGCACCTAACAAAGCATCTTTAACCCCAATGGAAACAGGCAAATCTTTTAAAATTTCTTTTATGGGTCTGTTTAATAAACAATCCAACATAGAGAACATTCCCATAATAAACGCATCGGGAGCTAACATCGGCACATTCATTTTTTGTGCGAGACTTTCACCAAATTTAGCTCTTATTACTGACAATACCACAATCTCTTCAGGGCGATCCCGCCCTAGCTCCCTCAGAATAAGAAGAGATATCCATTGCTCCACTTGACGTTTTCCAAGCAAAACGAGAGCTTGCCTAATGGAATGTACCTTCTGGCGAAAACCGAAATGAGCAGAATTAACATATTTTAATAATTTATAAGAAAATGCAACATCATGCTTAATAATTTCTTCCATGCGACTATAATCTAAGTCCGTACGATGTATTTCCTGCAAAATACGTATATATTGGACTTTATAGCTAGGAACATCTTCTTCTGATAAAATTTCAGGTTTACTAAAAAAATATCCCTGAAAATAACTATATCCTAAGGAAACCGCTTGCTCAAATTCCTCTCGAGTCTCCACCTTTTCTGCTAAAAACTTAATACGGGGATTATTTACTGCCGTAATAATGTTTTTACGCTCCTCCCCTAGCGTCGCCATAAAATCCACTTTAATAATATCCACCAGTTGTATCAACTGTAAAAATTTTTTTGAAAAAATAAAATCATCAAGTGCGATTACATACCCTAGCTTTTTCAAATTCGTACATATCTCTAATATTTCTTCATCCGGTTCAATATTTTCAAGTATCTCAATCACCACGGATTGAGACGGCAGCTGCATCACAATATCTCTTTTTAACAAGTTGCGGGTAAAGTTAATAAAAGCCCTTTTTCTGTCGGTTGTCTTATCCATACCTAACAATAAAAAAGCTCCTGAAATAACACTCACAGTAGCTTCATCATCATCCTCGGCATCATAAGTTGCAACATCACCAGAACGAAAGAGCAATTCATAGGCAACAACATGCTCTTTTCGATTGAAAATCGGTTGTCTTGCCACAAAAATTTTCATCTTTTCACCACACTTTTTTGTTCAAAGAAAAAGGAGAGCAATCACCTTTCGCATTACTTACTCCGAATCGAAAGAATAGTATTTCTTCTTCTCTAAATGTTTATACTTAAATATAGTATTCTCCCTATAACAATATAACACTATGTAATTATTATCCAGTGTCCACATGGATAATAATTATCTAACTAAATATGTTTTATCTATCCCCCTTAGACATTCCTCGACACAAAACCTCTTTTTTACAATGCTCATGATCTATTTTTAATGCAAGAAAATAAACCACAGATGTACAAAGTGCACTGAGAAATAGTGGCTTGTAATAACAAGACTCTCACGGTGCACTTTGTTTTCTGTGGTTCTACATATTCGAGATTTTAATTCTCACTAAACATGCTTCTTAATACTCCCAAAATATCCTTTGTATTTCCACGGGATCATTGGTGGTAAGCAAGGCAAGCATCAGAAGTATCCTGGATTTTTGCGGACTTAGGGTATCCGATACTACGAAATGATGCTTATCATCATTTACCGCGCCATTACGTGTAACAATGCCACTGCTTACACGACTACTCCTAACAATAACGATACCTTGTTTCTCAAGGTTGATGAGCCCTTCTTTTATACTTTGCGACATATTTCCGTTACCTAATCCGGCATAAACAATTCCTCTTGCGCCAGTTTTTACAGCGACTTCTGCCATGATTGAACTACTATCGACGTAACCGTAAATAATTTCAACCTTAGGCAGCTCAGTGACTCCTTTTGTAATAAATTCCGAGCAAATTGTATGCCTTCGGGCTGGAAGCCGGTAAAAATATGGAATTCCCCCCTGGATATAACCTAAATATCCTAAATCAGGCGCTTGAAAACTATCCTGCAGCATTGTATTGGTTTTGGTAACTTCACGACTGCAGTTGACCGTATCATTTAGAGCAACTAACACGCCTTTCCCAATAGCTTTGTCATTGGCAGCAAGAGTTACTGCATTGTAAAGATTCATTGGACCGTCAGCACTCATCGCAGTAACAGGCCGCATAGCACCAACCAGCACTACTGGTTTTTGGCTTTTGGTTACCAAGTTCAAAAAATATGCTGTTTCCTCTAATGTATCAGTTCCATGAGTAATAACGATTCCGTCCACTTTATTAGACATTAAAAGTTCATTCACACGTGCTGCTAATTGCAGCCATATTTCACATGTCATATCACAGCTGTCTATTTGTGCTAGCTGTTCTCCACTAATATGGGCAATCTCATGAACTTCTGGAATTTCTTGAATCAGATTATCCACCGATAAGATTGCAGAAGTATAATGCAGCGTCTCTGTTGCAGAAGAAGCTTTGCCAGCAATAGTTCCCCCCGTACCGATGATTACTATATTTTTTTTTATGATACTCTCCCCCTTGCAGATAAATTTACAGTTAAAGTGCGTGATTCCTAGTTTATTCAGGAGATGTAAATGTTAGATCTCATTCTTATAGCTGCTTTACAAAACCGATAAAACTTTGAAAAATTTTTAACATAGACACGTCTTTTTCCATCATCATTTCTGGGTGCCATTGTACACCCATAACGAAATTTTCACCTGTTTTTTCAATCCCTTCTATGATGCCATCTTTTGCCTTACCATTGATAATAAAGTTAGGCGCGGTATCTTTAATTGCCTGGTGATAAAATGTATTAATTTTGGTAGTATCTACCCCCATAATACGATGCAATTTAGTATTGGGAATAAATTCTACCGTATGGCTTGCAGTATCCGTTTTACTTTTCTGCTGATGTTTGAAATGCTTTAATGAAAATTGATTAAGATCCTGATACAGGGTACCACCGCAAGCAACATTAAGGATTTGCATTCCTCGGCAAATGCCAAGAATCGGCTTATTCATTTCAAGAGCCATCTGAATCAGCTTTACTTCATATTCGTCACGTTCTGGCATAATATACTCCAGCTCGGGCAACGGTTCTTCGCCATATAAAAGCGGATTTATATCATATCCACCGGAGAGCAGTAAACAATCAACCTGCCGAAGCTGCGCCCGGATCAGCAAATCATTTTTCTCCACGATAGGAAGCAGCAAGGGTGCCGCTCCAACAGCAGCTAACGCCTTTACGTAATATTTATTGACATAGGCCTGCTCATTGCCTAAACATGATCCATCCTCGGTAATCAGCATACTGGCCGAAATGCCAACTATTGGAATCGTCAAAACAGCTCCTCCTTAGATACATATCATATAGTCTTCATCAAAACAGTAATGCAAAAGGGCTATAACACCACTTTCACCTGCGTCCTCTACTCCGGGACTCAACCGTCTTATCACAGAATAAGCGATTAATACAGGAACCGCAGCATTGCGCCGTCCTGCGCTAAAGGAGCATTAAATTGGTGCTACCTGAATTAGCTGCCGACAGTCTTGTTTAAACCACTATCATTTGTAGCTGCTTTAGCACTCATAGCTATTTTATAAAGCAAGGTACAAAGCAGCAGGTAGACAAAAACTCCGAGGTACGTAGCGGCAGGTGTCTCCACCCACTCTTCCAAAAAATAATTGAACCCCATGATTCGCAATACGGCACTGATCAAGCTGCCGATTGCTCCTCCTGCGATTAGTCCTGAGGCGATGGTTTCCCCTTTACTAAGACGTAAAGCATTTAAATGCTCATCTTTGCTGCTGTTAGAAACAAAGTGGGAAATGAGACCTCCAACTAAAAGCGGTAAGTTAATTTCCATAGGCAGATAGGCACCAAGAGCAAAAGCCAGAGGAGGAACTTTGACCATCCATAGAATAACGGCAAAGAAAGCACCGGTCATATAAAGAGGCCATTGCGCTGAACCACCTTCCATTAGAGGCTTAACAATAACCGCCATAGCATTGGCTTGCGGCGCTGGCAAAGCTCCCTGCCCCACGAAACCATACGCCTGGTTAAGCAGTATGAGAACGCCTATAGCCAAAGTAGCAGCCAGCATAGAAGAAACCAATTGCCATTGTTGCATTTTGCGCGGAGTTGCCCCCAGCAAATGAGCCACTTTCAATTCTGACATAAAATTACCAGCTACCCCCAAAGTAGTGCATAAAAAAGCTGACATCATTAAGATAGCAGTAATTCCCATATCGCCATGCATTCCGACACTTCCCAGGATGAGCGCGGAAACAATGATCATAAAAATAGTCATACCAGAAACGGGTTCAGTACCGGTAAATGCAATCGAGCTGATGCCGACCACTGAGAACATGATAGAAAATACTACAACAATTACCATTGCCAGCACAGTTTGCAGGATACTTTGAGAGAAAAAGGTATGGAAGAACGTTGCAAACAGTAAAATAATGGCAACCATGCCACTTACAATGAGAGGCATGGGAATATCTTTCTGTGTGCGCTGCAAGCTTTGCTGAGTATCGCTGCTTCTTTTAAGCAAGCCAGTCATCACGTTTTTTGCTACGCTAATCACAACGTTAGACATGGATAAAAGACCGATAACTCCTGCCATAGCCAGCATACCAATGCCAATGTGGCGTACGTATTCACGAAATACCACACCGATGGGAGCATTCGCCAATAAGATATCTTTCCCTTTGACAATCATATGATGATCGCCTGCCAGGTAATAAATGACAGGAATACAAACGAACCACGAAAAGAAAGAACCAGCAGTAATAATGGCGGCATAGCGCAGCCCAGTGAAAAATCCAATTCCCAGAAGAGCTGATTCATTGTCTAAGCTAAAAGTTAGCTTAGCTTTATCTGCCAACTGCTGTCCCCAGCTGAAAGTAGTACTGGAGATTACTTCCTGCCACCAGCCCAGACTGCTAAGGATAAAATCATAAATGAGAGCAATTGCACCGCTAAATATCATAAGTTTAGCTTTGCTTCCTTCACCGGAAGTTAAGACGCCTGCAGCCGCCCTGCCTTGCGGAAAGGGGTATACGTGATGCATTTCTTCACAAAAATAACGCCGGAATATAGCGGCAATTAGAACACCAAGCAAGCTGCCCAGGATAATTGGCACTGCCATCTGAAAATAGCTGAGACTATTATTTCCCAGAATATAAAAGGCTGGTAGGATAAACATAGCGCCGCCTATCCCATTGGTACCGGCGCTGGCAATAGCCTGAATATGAACATTTTCCGGAAATGAATTTTTCCGTTTTAGCATAATTGCCATCCCCATGGCCATGACGGAAACAGGAGCAAATGCATCTACAGTTTGCCCTATTTTCAAACACAAATAACCAACTGCCAAAGCAAAAACAGCAGCATAGAACAATCCCCAGAATACCACATATGAGTTTATTTCCTGGTATTCTTTGTTAGGGGACATCGGGGGATCAAACGGGGTAATCTTACTTTGATTCTCGGACATACTATTCCTCCTATAACTATGTATTAAAGTGCACTTACTAATGTATTGCAAAGATTATGCCAAAAGATTCCAAAGTATTAAAAAACGGAAAAACCAGAAAAGAAACTTATACTTATCACGCAGAAGCCTTGTGCATCCATGCTCTAAAGCAGACTTTCATTAGTCACCGCTCGTTCATACAATTATTTTTAATAGTACTGTATTACTATAAATAGGTTAAATAGGAATATATTCATCCTATTTAATGCCCTAAATGGACCTAAATTCTAAACTTCTAGTATTGGAGATGCATAAAAAGATAGACAATATGTATTCCGTATAAACTCAAAGCGATTTTAATCTATACGAGTTACATTACCCTGCCCTTATCGAAAAAAATTCCTATTTTTATTCTTACTCAGCTTCATACAACCTTTTAAGAAATTAGTTGGGGTACTGGTATTTTTATCCTTTAGGTAATTTTAATTACAAAAACTTACAATCATGGTAAAATTAAAATTGATAGAATCAAGTTTATTCTTATTTGCCCTAAAGCTTTTCTGTGTATAGGAAAACTTACACCAAAGTAGTTGATAGCGGAAAGAGGATTAATGAAATGAAAACCATTGGCATTCTTACTTTGTCTCCATCTAATCTTAGTGAGTTTATTCAAAATAACCTAGAAAAAGTCTTTTCAGACCACATAACCATCCATAGCTATTATTTATCTGATCTAAAACGCCATGACATCATCACCGATGATGTAGTGGTTGTCACTGCACAGAGTCATGCCATCGAGGCTCAGCATTACATTTCTGACAACAGCCGTATCATTCTGCTCCGCCGCACTCTTCCCAATCGGGAAATCTATAAAATAACTGCAATTCCAAAGGGCACAAATGTATTAGTAGTAAATGATTTGCCAGAAACTACTACGGAGGCAATTACTTTTTTATACCAACTCGGCATTACACATCTAAACTTAATTGCCTGGGATCCCAAGCAAGAGTATTACGGGATCAACATTGCAATCACTTTAGGAGAAGCAAATGCAGTTCCACCCTATATAAAAAAGATAATCGATGTAGGCCACCGCTACATCGATATTTCTACTTTTTTATCGCTATTGAATTTTTTCAATTTGGATACACCAGAAACAAGCAAGCACCTTATCAAATACTCGGATACTATCGTCACGCTGGATACAGGGATTAAGAACCGCTATAAAGAACTTTTTATGAAAAATATGCAGCTTGATAAGGTTGTGAATCTTTCTCATGACGCAATCTTACTTACCGATAAAGATCATATTATTTTGCTGCACAATAAAAAGTTCAGCCAACTATTTGATATTACAGAAAATATCATTGGGAAATCTATTTTTGATGTCATCCCTAATGAATGCCTTCAGCGTTCAGACCTGGGCACAATGGATGAACTAATTCAATTCAAAGACCGCTCCTTATTAGCCAGCAGCAGCAAAATTGAATATTTCGGTGAACCCGCCGGAATCTATTACAATTTTCAAGAAGTAACCTATATACGCAATTTAGAAAAGAGTCTTTCAAAAAAGTTACGCGAAAGTGGCTTAGTAACTCGCTATACCTTTGAAAATATCCAAACAAAATCACCTAAGATGAAAGACTGCATCAATTTTGCCAAGCTGCTTTCACCGAAAAATCATACTGTACTGATTACAGGAGAAAGCGGAACTGGAAAAGAATTGATCGCCCATTCCATTCATGCCGCCTCTCCCCGTTCCATGTATCCTTTCATTGCTATTAATTGCGCTTCTTTTCCTGAAAATTTATTGGAAAGTGAGCTTTTCGGATACGAAGCTGGCTCCTTCACAGGTGCCATCAAAGAAGGAAAACCTGGTTTGTTTGAGCAAGCCAATAACGGCACAATTTTCTTAGATGAGGTTGGAGACATGCCCTTGTCCGTTCAGGTACGCTTACTCAGAGTACTTCAGGAGCGGCAAATTATGCGCGTTGGCTCTCCGAAGGTCGTCGATGTAGATCTGCGAGTGATTGCAGCAACCAATAAAGATTTGCAGACAGAAATACGAAAAGGGCTCTTTCGCCAAGATTTATTTTACCGTCTAAACGTTCTTCCTATCATGATCCCCCCATTGCGAGAGCGACCAGAAGATATTATACCATTATTGCATTTTTTTATGAGTAAACATCACAACCAGAAAATCACTCTTACACAAGAGGCAGAATGGAGACTATTAAAATATAATTGGTTCGGCAATGTCAGAGAATTAATTAATACAGCAGCCTATCTTTCCTGTATGGCAGTACAAACGGTTGATGTCAATAATCTTCCTGTCTATATTTTAAGCAGCCTTACGAACTTTGATTCGGAATTTAGTTATATTTTCGCTCATTGTGATAAAGAAAAAGCCTATCTAGTACTTTCTGTCCTTGAGAACTGCCCTTCAGGGGCAGGGAGGAAATGGATTGAAGCAAAATGTACTGAATGTGCCATGAATATTACAGAAAGTGAAATTAGACGCTTCTTATCAATCTTTAGTGAGATGGATCTAGTTGATTCACAAGTCGGCAGACGGGGCAGCTGCCTGACTGCAAAAGGTCAGCAATTTGTTACTTGGCTAAAAGGAAAATCTTTATTAGCGTAACCGTTCATCTATCAAAACTAAATGATTGTAATGCATTTATTTTTGTGTATCAATTATTTTCATGAATTCTGCCATAAAGCTTCCCAACCCAAACATATTAAATATTACAAACCTTCGCAGCATTTCAATTGCGATAGCAAAAATCACACTGGCTCCTACAGCCATACCTAACCCTCGTGCTATTCCTGCGAGAAAGTTATTTATAATGATTTTCTTAGGATTCTCTAACATTTCTAAATACTCAGCAATACGCATGGCTTCCAAATGATATACTAGTTTCTCTAATGTAATAGAACAAGCTTCTGCTCGATTCACAAGGTCTATCTTTTTAATATCTGCGCCTGCTAAAGGCACATTCTCTTTCTTCAGTTCCATATCTTTCCCCCTCTTACCATCCATTGTATCTATTTATATTACATTTATTATAAAATCACTCCTATAATTTTCACATTCATTCTTCTTTGTTTCTCCTTCGATTCACCAGTACTTTACTTATTGCACAAAATATGTAACAATAAGGTATAGGTTTTTAACCAATATATAAGTTCATCTGATTAGCGGCTATCACACCAACGATAGTCGCTGTATATTTATCCAGGCACTAAGACGGCAGTAGAACAATACTTCATCTGAATTTTCATTGAAAATTATCAATTTATTCTGTAAGTTTAATTATAAAGGAGCTGCTGATCATTTCAAAAGAAATTTTTATTACTAATTTGGACAAGAAAAAATTACAAAGGCTGATTGTATTGGAAGAGGAATTTCAACCAGGTAACAAAGCTTATCTGGACGATCTGACTTATGAGCTGGAACGAGCTGTTATCACACAGCCGGAGGAGATTCCGGCTGATGTTATCACAATGCACTCTCAAGTGGTATTAAAAGATTTGGATCATGATGAAGAGTTAATTTATACTTTGGTGTATCCGGATGAAGCCAATATAGCCGAAGATAAAATTTCAGTACTGGCACCTATTGGGACAGCGATCTTAGGCTACCGAGTAGGAGACATACTTGATTGGAAAATCCCTAATGGCACCTTAAGGCTGAAGGTGGATAAAATCCTTTTTCAACCTGAATCTAACGGTAACTTTGAGCTATAACAACTATATGAACTTATTTGTTTAGAAATAGAAAAATCCCTGCCAAATTCATCTTAGGATGTGGCAGGGATTTTTCTATTCGTCTATTTGCAGCTTTCTGCTGCGTCATTGTCAGCACTTTGCATCATACCATGATTTTTCCTGATTTTCTCCATAATAGGAGCCACCTTTTCCATGCTTTCATTTAAGGTAGCAGCCTCATTGCTAGAAATAGTACCATCCTTCACAGCTTGTTGTATCATCTGCTGATGGTTGCCATTTGCCGGCCCACACTGCTCCTTAACCTGGTCCTTGGCAGCCGCGAAAACTGGCACCGCAATCAATGCAGCTAGGGCTGTTATGATTAACATTTTCTTTTTCATTGTCTACCTCCCGTTAATTAAGTGTACTCTCAAAAGAACAAGTATTTTCTTTACCGTCATCCTAAATGAAACTTTTCGAGAGACTACTTTTATTTATATCTTACATCCTTATTATAAACAAAGATTGTGGATTTCTTATGAAGATCCTATTACTTATTTTGCTTATCCCCGGCTAAGAGCAGCCGACCCACTCTTGGAAAAACCTTGGAGTCACTGCCGCATAGGCGGCATAGCCTTCACCAAATCATTCCAGTGATTCCCGTTCTTCTGGCATGTTATTCAGTCTCTCCTTTCCGATACCACAGCCATAAGCTGCTAGCAAGCATTGCCGTTAACAGCGCCAAAAAAGCCTCGGCATTCGATAGTACTAAAAAACAACACAAGTTCTTCATAAGTCCTTCACTAGATATTCATTTTATTTATGTATTATATTGGTAATAAGACTTAAGGGGGAAAATTTAAAAATGAAAAAAACTTTTATAACTGCATCCTTATTGGTAATGAATGTAATAGGAGCTAGTATGGTTTCCGCTAATGAAATTCTTCCGGAAATAAACCCAATTAAACCAGGCATTGAAACGATCGTTAGCGGTAGTGAAAACAGTCGGCAATACACCATGATTGACCACAATCCTACCCTTTACAATAAACAAATCGTCGGTGGTCGTACAATGGAAAGCTGGGTTAAAAACGATGTAGTTAGTACCAGAATTAACGGAGTTGTCACTAAATCCTATCCCATCAATAAAGATCTTGAAACGATCGTAAGTGGTAGCGAAAACAGCCGACAATATACCGTGATTGATCACAATCCTACCCACTACAGTAAAAAAGCTGTCGGTAATCATATCATCGAATCCTGGACTAAAGATGGTGTAGTCAACACCAGAACGGACGGAATTACTACTAAATCTTATCGCATCAATAAAGACCTTAAAACGATCGTAAGTGGTAGCAAAAGCAGCCGGCAATATACCGTGATTGACCACAACCCTACCCACTACAGTAAAAAGCTCATCGGTGGTCATACAGTGGAAGGCTGGATGGAAAATGGTGTAGTTAACACTAGAATTAACGGTGTTCTCTCTAAGCATTAAACTTCCATACATAAACTCTAACCACTCTATCATGAACTATTGATAGAGTGGTTAGTTTTTATATTCATACATATGATTAATTGGTTATTTATCAAATGATCTGTATAATCACTGGCTGGATTTTATCATCCATCCTAGCACGATTCACCCTATCGGGATCGCTATGTAGCAGTTCAAGAATTTCCCAATATATTTTATTTTGCTAATACCAACTATAAAAAAGATCAGGCAGCCTTTGGAGTGCCTGATCTTTTTTATCATAATACACGTTTTGCACCATAATAGCGTTGCATAAAATATGGATCATTCATATCCCCAATGGCGACTACACCTTTTGAAAAAGAGGTATGAATAAATTTATCCCTTCCAATGTAAATCCCCACATGAGATGCACCTGGTTCATAGGTAGTAAAATACACTAAATCTCCTGGCTGCAGGGAAGCTGGCGATACGGTTCTTCCAACTAAAAACTGTAAATCAGCGGTGCGAGGCAAATTGATACCCGCTTGCCTGTACACATATTGCACGAATCCGGAACAGTCAAATCCCTGGACGGGCGAGGCCCCTCCCCACACTACTGGCTGACCGAGCAGACTGCTGGCAATGGTCAATATTTGTGCTGACTGTCCAGACTGCCCGATAGGCAGAGCAGCAGATCGAGCTGCTATCTGCTGTTCATCCGCTACCGGCATGGTCGCGCCTGTTACTATAGAATCCAATGACTGCATAAACTGACTATAACCAGAGGTTGGAGAAGCCTGAACCACTCCTGTGCCGTTAAAAAGAGTTCCGATACATAGTAAAGCTATCCATTTTTTCATGCTCCACTTCTCCTCCCCAGACAACTTTTAGTGTTGCATGGTCTGTAAGTGAGATGTCGTTGATTTCATAATCTCCTGCATGGTCTTTACTTTACCTTCGATGGTAATCAGGTCCATTTTTCCGGAGTTAACAGTATTTTTGATGTCACCTGCCGCTTTGCGCAAATTGTCTTTTAAATTGGCATCCATCATATGGGGCACAATTTTTTCCACAGTACTCACGAGTTGTGCCGCGCTCTTTTGCGCATCCATTGTCTGTCCAGCCTTGGTTTGTTTGACCACATCCTGCAAGGATTTATCCAAGTCCTTCATCATCGGCATAGGATCTTCCTTCGGCATCGATGCACTATGCCCTTGATGACCGGCAGCTTGTTCTTGATTGGCCGCTGGCGGCTGATCCTTTGTTTTGTCACTCGATCCGCACCCTGCCACCAGAGAAATAACTGCAACAATGGCCAATATACCAAAGAGTACTTTACTTTTTTTCATAACCTAATTACCTCCAATAATTTAATTGATTTAACTTCTCCTGTTCCTACGCTCCCGCCACTGATTCCAGACTAGATAGATGCAAGGCAGCACAATCAGGGTCAAAATCGTGGAAGTAACTAGACCACCCACGACAACCGTGGCCATCGGGCGCTGCACCTCGGCACCAGTACCCGTTGCAAAGATTAATGGGAACAATCCTAAACTAGCAACCAATGCGGTAATCATAACCGGTCGCAAACGGGTAAATGCACCTTCGGTGATAGCTTCTTCCAAGGTTCGGTGATCCCGCAGATGTTTAATATAGGTAACCATAATGACCCCATTTTGCACCGCTATTCCAAAGAGAGCGATGAAGCCAACAGCAGCTGCTACAGTCATGTAGGTGCCAGTAACATACATAGCTACAATGCCACCCACCAAGGAAAAAGGAATGTTCATCAAAATAAGGAAAGCATCACTGGCAGACTTAAATGTCATATAGAGTAAGAAGAATGTGAGCACAATGACTGCTGGTACTACTAAAGACAGTCGATCTTTTGCACGCTGCTGATTTTCATACTGCCCCGTCCATTTTAAGGAGTATCCAGCAGGTAAATCAACTTTTTCTTTTATGACTTTGTTAGCTTCATTTACAAAACTGACCACGTCCCGTCCCCTCGTATTCATCTGGACGATCATCCGATAAATCCCATTTTCACTGCTAATCATTGACGGACCATCTACTACCTGAAACTGAGCCACTTCGCCCAGCGGCACATAAGCACCAGTAGCCGGGGCGGTCACTGCAGCAGCTGTACCGCCACCCATGCCTGCACTCATTCCGTCACCGCTACTTTTCGCCGCGCCGCCACCTGTTACCGGAATGAGAATGTTTTCCATAGCATCAATGGATTCCCGATTTTCCCGATTGTAACGCACCAAAACGTTAAAGCGCTTGCGTCCTTCAATGGTAGTAGTGGCATTTTTACCGCCTACCGCTAATTCTACGGCATCTTCTACATCGGCAATATTAAGACCATACCGAGCTGCTTTTTCCCGGTTGACCTGAATCTCTAGATAGGATGCGCCAAAGACCCGCTCAGCCAAGAGATCGCTAACTCCTGGCACGGTTGCCAGTGCCTTTTCAATGTCGAAGGCTTTTTGCTGCAGCACCTGTAAGTCTTCTCCATAAAGTTTAATACCTAGTTCCGTACGAACTCCCGTTGTCAGCATGGACAACCGTCCCGCAATAGGCTGGGTAAAGGCAAAATTAAGCCCAGGCATATTGGCAAGTTTAACCATCATTTCTTGTTCAATTTTTTGTTTTGTCATGCCGTCGCGCCATTGTTCTTTCGGTTTCAGCGTGACAATGGTTTCAATCATACTAATCGGTGCAGGATCCATAGCAGACTCAGCTCGGCCTACCTTCCCCACCGACATGTCGACTTCCGGAATATCCATGATGACTTTATCCATAGTTTTAGCCGCTTCCAATGCCTCGGTTAACGACACACTAGGCAGCATGGTCGGCATGACCAGAAACGTTCCTTCATCCAATTCCGGCATAAAGGTAGTGCCAATGAAAGGCAGCAGGGAAAATCCGGCAATCATTACGACGACTGCGATACTAATGGTGATTTTGCTGTGCTTTAATACTGATTTCAAAGTGGGCACATACCATTGATGCAGCTTAGCAACAATCCAGGTGTCTTTTTCCTGAATTTTACCTTTGAGCAGCAAGGTGCACAACACCGGTACCAAGGTGAAAGCCAGCAGCAGTGATCCGCTCATAGCAAAGGATTTTGCCCAGGCCATCGGAGTATACATCTTGCCTTCCGTCCCTGTCATCGTAAATACAGGCAGAAAGGTGACAATAATAATCGTAATGGAAAAAAAGATGGGTGCTGCTACTTCTTTGGCCGCTTCCAGCGTCACATCAATAATACTGCGTCGACCGCCATCCTCCGCCAAATGGCGATAAATATTTTCCACCATAACAATCGCTGCATCCGTCATGACACCAATTCCGATGGCAATGCCGCCAAGGGACATTAGGTTAGCCGACAGATGAATTTCTTTCATGGCAAACAGCGCAATCAAAATACCAATGGGAATGGCACTGGTCACAATCAGGCTGGAGCGGACATTCCCTAAAAAGAGAATGACAATGATTGAGACTAAAATAAATTCTTCAATTAATGCCCGGGTCAGCGTATTGACTGCTTTTTTTACCAGATCCGTCTGGTCATAAAAAGGTACAATCCGCATGCCTTCCGGTAATGACGGCTGGATTTCAGCAATCTTGGCTTTCACTTGGTCAATCACGTCGAGGGTGTTTTCGCCCATACGCTGAATGACAATCCCCCCAGCCGCTTCATAACCAGATTTGGTTAGCACACCCCGGCGAAAATCCGGTCCAGTAGTTACGTTGGCTACATCCTTGATGTAAATAGGTACATTGTTATTTTGCGAGATCACAATGTTTTTAATATCATCAGGAGACTGGATTAATCCTAATCCGCGGATAATAAATTCCTGACCATTTTGCTCAACAACTTTCGCACCAATATTCGCATTGTTGGCACCAAGTGCCCCAAATACCTGGTTGAAAGTAATTCGATAGTTTTGCAAAAGATGAGGATCAAGATTGATCTGATATTGCATCACATAGCCGCCAATGCTGGCGACTTCTGCAACTCCAGGCACCGCACTGAGCTGCTGCTTGATGGTAAAATCCTCAACCGTACGCAGATCAGCCAGATTATGACGATCGCTTTCTATGGTATACATAAAGACTTGACCCATGGGTGTACTGACTGGTCCCAAGGCAGGCTGCACGCCCCGGGGCAATTGAGGAATGGCCTGCTGCACTTTTTCGTTTACCACTTGACGGGCAAAGTAAGGCTCTACACCGTCTTCAAAGATGACGGTTATGAGCGACATCCCAAATGAGGAAGCTGAGCGTACTTCTTTCACCTTAGGCAGCCCACGCAAGGCAGTCTCCAATGGATACGTGACCTGATCCTGGATTTCCTGAGGTCCACGCCCCATCCAGTCCGCCGAGACAAGCACCTGGTTTTCACTTAGATCAGGAAAAGCATCGATTGGGGTATCCCGTACAACGAAGATTCCCCAGACAATGACGAGTGCAGATAATACCAGAATAATCACGCGGTTTTTCAAGGAAAATTCGATTAATTGATTCAGCATGTTGCCCCTCCTTACTGACCACCATGGCCGCTGTGTTCACTCCCAGAAGGAGCAACCGCACCGCTATTTGTACCATTCACGGGTGATGGTGTACTCGTCTCTTTAGCGGCCCCGCCACCGTGACCGGCATGAGAGCCAAAGCTGCCTAATTTCGTTTGGGAATCAATGAGGAAGGTAGCCGCTGTTACCACGGTGTCACCAGGCTGTAGTCCGGACAGTATCTGAACATAGCCTTCGGCGTATTGTCCTATGACTACATCTCGTTTGACAAAGGTATCTTCACTTTGCGCGACAAATACGATTTTACGGCTGCCAGTATCCAGCAAACTAGATTCCGGTATAACCAGGCTCTCCCCCAGCGGTAATTGAACATTGGCGTTAACAAACATATTGGGTTTTAATTTGCCGCTAGGATTGGCCATTGCCACCCGTACTTTGACTGTCCGGGTGGCATCATCAAGCACCGGGTTAATAAAGGTCACTTGTCCGGTAAAGGTTTCTCCCGGATACGCGCCGCTGGTTACCACGACCGGCTGGCCTGTTTTAATACTGGCTATGTCTTTTTCATAAATATCAGTATACAGCCAAACGGTGGATAAGTCTGACAGACTGTACAGTTTATCGCCAGGCATAATGTATGCTCCCGGCAGCAATTGTTTTTCCAGGACGGTGCCGCCGAACTGGGCATAAATAGTCATATGCTCATTAGGCTTTTTGGTATGCTCCAGATGAGCGATATCACGATCAGGCACGTTTAACAGTTGTAGTTTTCGCTTCGCTGCTTCCCGCAGTCGATTGTTGATCTGGACCACATCTTTGCCAGCGTTTTGCAGTTTTTGCACATTGTCCAGTGTTAATAAATATTCTTCCTGGGCTGCAATATAAGTTGGGCTGTATACGGCGGCGATGGCTTGCCCAGGAGCAATATACTCACCATCAGCGGTTATATACAGTTCATCTACCCGCCCTTCGACCCGGGAAGTAATATAAGTCCGTCCGCTTTCATTCATGGCAATCTTGCCAGTGGTTTTGACTTCCTTAGCAAGCGCCTTGACGATTGCTTGCGCCGTTTGCACTCCGGCTAATTGTCTGGCCTTGGCATCCAGGGTGACAGTATCTCCCATAGCCATAACCGGCCCAGACATTTGATGTCCGGTATGATCAATAGCCGACGGCTTACTGTGCTGCGTAGTATAGTAGTAGCCAGCACCACCGAATACTAGCACACCAGCAGTCACCCCTATGATAATTTTCTTTTTGTCCCGCAGTTTTTCGATCATCCTGTCCTCTCCTTTATCTGGCTTGCTCATTATGGCTGAGTCCCACTCGTAAATAGGGGCTTCCCTACCGCTTTTTCTAAATTAGCTACCGCTTTTTCATAATTAACGCGGGCTTTATAGTAATCCAATCTCACATTACGGAGAGCATTTAGACTATCCAGGACAGCCATGAAATCCACTTTGCCGTTGGTATAGCTCACGACTCCGGCCTGGTAGGTTTGTTCCGCTTGGGGAATTACGGTATTCTTATACAGGTCGATCTGACGCCAAGCTGACTGCGCTTCGGTCAATGCCATCTGCAAGTCCAGATCAGTCATATTTTGCATATTGCTCAATGAAGCCTGAGCTGCACCCAAGCTAGCCTCAGCAGATTTAATTTCTGCTTTATTTTTCCCCTGCCAAATAGGCAGCATAACCATAACTTCCATTTTCCAGGTATCAGGTGTCGTATCCATCATCGTTTGTTTTCTATCCTTGTAGCCAATGCTGAATTGATAATCTGGTAACTGCTGTTTCTTCGCCAATTCCACACCGTTCTTCGCCATCTCCACTTGCCGTTCCATACCTACAACAGCTGGTTTACCAGCTTGCGCTTCTGTTTGCAATTTTGTTAAATCAAAATCAGGAGGCGGCGCGCTGAACTCTTCTTTCACCGCCAGGGGTGTATCGGCAGTACGGCCAAGGACAGTATTAACTTTGGCCTGGGCTACTGCCGCCATCGAAGCCATGCTTAAGAGATCAGTAGTCATTTTTGAAAACTCAGTTTGCGCTCGCAAGGCATCTTGCAGAGGTACCATTCCAGTGGAATAGTTAACCTGAGCAATCTGCACCAGCTGGCCCATGAGCTGCTGATTTTCCTTGCCGATTTCCAGGGCTTTATCAGCATAGAGCAAATCATAATAGGCAGTTTTCGCCGCAGCATAGGCTTCCATCTGCTTATCTTGATAATTCGCTTTCGTCATTGCAGCATCACTGCCAGCCATTTTACCCATGGCTTTCAATTTAGACGGATTCATAATGTCCTGGGTAAACGTGTATTCCGTCATCATTGCATCAAAAGGATTTAAGCTGCTCTTAGGTATATCATCTTTCATAATCCCAAATTGAGGATTTGCCCAGGCTTTTGCCAGGGGAATGCGAGCCTCTTTTTCTTCCCAGCGTTTTTGACTCTCAATGACGGCTGGATTATTCTTGACGGCAGTATCCACTATCTCTTTTAAAGATAGAGTCTCCTGGGCTTGTTCCGCCATAACTGGTATTATAAATCCCAATACGAGCATAGCAGTCAATGATAATACTTTGCATCGAAACCATCTTCCTACGTTCATATATCCCCCTTCGTCCCCTTATTGAAGACAATTATGTTGGTTTATCCTCATTCTTCTTTAGCGATTAGCCCCTCCGTTCGATTTGTAAGATAGCACCATAAATACCCCATCACTGCCAATTGGATTATAAGTAAGCCCCACATTGTGTTTCACCTCGATTGATCTTTATATTGATGTCTATCATATCCAACTAATATGAAGATTTTGTGAAGAAAGTTTGAAGAACTTATGTTATTTTTATTTCATAACTACTTGGTACTCTCTCCTCATTCATTGTTATAAAAACAGCCCTTCCTAATGGAAAGGCTGCATTGCTATTACATATGATGACCTGAATGCTCATTACCGCTATCTTTCGGGGCATCCTCCGGCGGTGCTGGCTGCTCTTGATTTGTTGGTTCAGCAGCAAACGCCTTGGTGGCGTTTGGCAGCAAAGCTGTACCCGATATAAACACCGCTGCCAAAGCAGCAAAGATCATTCGCGTTACTTTTTTATTCATACTCAATACTCTCCTCATTCCTTGTTCTTGTCATTCTTTATGTACTCCTATACCGCTATGCCCTTATCTCATGACCAATCGCTCTAAAACTCCCTCTTCTACAAGTCGGAGCTCTGATAAGTGCCGCTAAGATTTAGATCGAGCTAAACACCACCTGATCAAGTCATCTTTATTACCCTGATTCTACTTTTATTCTACTAAACAGATGTGAAGAACTTATGAAGAAAGTTTGAATAACGTATGAAGTTTTCTTTTCATCGTCTACGTATGCTAAAAACGTCATCTCTCACCAACTAGTGGAAAAACAAATAATTGCATGATCTAAAATTGGCTTTAAAAACGGGTATACAAAAATAGAGGAAGCTTCTTCCTCTATTTCCGAGTTTTACGATAAACCTGAAGGTTTTTTATTGCAGCATAACATAATTAGAATTTTAGGGACTTCTTCCACTCTATTTTAGCTTGCAATCTCTATAAAATATACTATAATTAGAAATAGGTGGAAATTAAAAAAGTCGCCGTGTCCTGAGAGTGTTAGAGCACTCCCAGGCACGAGCAGGTGTGGTAGCACCTACACGTAACAGCTAGCTGTCTACGACGACAATTTATTATACCGTGATCTTTCCTTGAAAACAAGGGATGCAAGATTCGGAATAGTAAAATTGTGGGTTTTGGCAGAGGCTTAGCGTCTGCGCGCAGTCAAGACGAAGCAAAGCGCATGTGTAGGTTGAAAAGACCTCGCATATGCGTTTTTTTAATTTCCCCTGAAACAAACTGTATGCTGGTTTCTTCTATCCTGAGCTGTGGATAGAAGAAACCTCCTGCAGGATGAAGATGGGGGGATATAAATTGGTAGCAATCCAAGGTAAGAAAAAAGTATGCAGTTGGGGCAAAAGCACCGCACCAGCACGTGGCGGGGACTCCTCCTCGCCACATTTACGAAGCACAAGACTCGATTCCTGGGAAAACGAGGATAGTGTAAATGTACAGAACCTATAGGACAACGAAAGACACGATTATGGGTGAGGAAACAGAGAACGCCGACGTTACACTTAAATTGATTACAGATTTGGATGGGAAAGAATATGTGATAGTCAAGAAGCAAAAAGAAGATGCGATCTATCATCTTTCGCTGGTTGGAAAAGTCACTGAAATCGTTCACGAAATTTCATTCGAAGAATATAGAAACATTACTTATGCGAGATTAGACAATGAATTGTTAGAACAAGGAATCAAACCCAAGAGACGGTAAAACAAATGGTGTAAAGTGTTCGAACATTTGATGTTAAAGAACAATTTAATATACATGGGAAGAAACTACGCACATTATAAAAACCTGTCTCTCATACTTTTGTATTTTGAGACAGGTCCTTTTTTCCACATTACTTGGTGTTATTGTTATTGCAAATTCCCATCGTACCGCCATTTTGCATCATTTTTTGCATGACAGGAGCCATTTGCTGCATATGCTCATTCATCTGAGCCGCTTGCTCGGTAGTGATAGTGCCATTGTCCACTGCCTGCTGCATCATTTGCTGATGATTTTGAGACATTTGATTGAACCAATCATTTTGTGCCTGAGTCTGATCAGTAGTTGCGGCAAATACGGGCACAGCCATCAGAGCTGCTAACATCGTAAACATAATAATTTTCTTTTTCATAGGGTTTCCCTCCTGCTTTTTATTTATTTTTATTGTATCCCATCATTGTGGAGAAATGATGGAGCCTTTGTGGAAAATTTGTGTTTATTCCATCTCTTTTTTCATACGCTGATACTCATCAGTAGTAATTTCCCCTTTGGCATACCGCTGTTTTAATATCTCCAAAGCGTCAATCCGAAGCTCATTTTGGCTGCCACCACGGAATAACGCCTTAAATAGCCAGGCTGCCGCCATAATAACAAGAGCGGTAAACGCCAAATGAACAAGTATCCCCAGGATCATGCCCAGCCAACCGAAGGGTCCGCCGAAGCCATACCCCATCATCATAGTTCATATACCTCCTTTGTGTTAAGCCTAGTATAGCCTAACATTGTGGAGATTTTATGGAGAAACTGTGGGTTTTTAATGTAGATCAATCGGCAGCAGGACGCTGAAGGTACTGCCCTGGCCTAACGTACTTTCAGCCTTGATCTTACCGCCATGGACCAAAGCCATTTGCTTGACAAGGGCTAGACCTAAGCCAGTACCGCCGCTTGCTTTGGTCCTAGCCGGGTCAACACGGTAAAAATAATCAAAAACATGTTCAAGATCTTCCACTGCAATTCCAATTCCGGTATCAGTAACCGCAATTTTAATCATGTCATTTTCAGCAGCTGCCCTTACGCTAATCTGTCCACCGTCAGAAGTATATTTGATGGCATTTAAGACAAGATTGTACACCATTTGGTTAACCATATCCCCATCCGCCCAAATCAATGGCAGCCGATCCTCTGTTTCTATACGCAGGCTGATGCATTTTTCACCAGCAAGAGGCTTACTTTTCCCTACAATCTCACGCAGTAGTTGGGCTACGTCTAATAGAGTGAATTCTGCCTGTAGTTGCCCTGCCTCTAATAAAGAAAGATCTCTAAGTTCTCCGACCAGCTTGGTTAGCCGATCAACTTCTTCAGTCAGCGAACTCATTTGCTCTACGTTCGGAGTAATGACACCATCTGCGATGCCTTCCAGATTAGCCTTCAGTATTGTCAGCGGTGTTCTAAGTTCGTGAGCTATCCCAGCCAAAAAGCGTTGGCGCAAGACAGTATTGGATTTTAATTTGACAGTCATGGCGTTAAACGCCATGGCTAATTGCCCCACTTCGTCTTGCCTTTCCACACTAACGGCAGCATCCAAGTTTCCTGCTGCCACTGCATTGACTGCTCGGTTCAAGTCAATCACCGGAGTCGCAATATTGCGGGCCAAATAATAGCTAACGCCAGCTCCAATTAGCAGCATCCCCCCTGCAGCCAATAGTAAAGACTGCTTTAACGATATCATAAACTGCTTTTCTGGTGATCCCATCATAGAAGCCATATTGCCATGATTCATCATCATGCCATGCATGCCGCTCATATATAAATACGAATTAAAATTTTCGGATACCTGATAGTTGACGACCAGGATAAGTCCCACAATAACAGCAACCGTTGTTACAAAGAAAGTGACCATTACCCGAATCAGAAGACTACCCACAGGAATCACCCGCCAGCTTATAACCAACACCATAAACAGTTTTGATATAACGAGGTTCACCATAGGAATCGCCAAGCTTTTTGCGAAGGTTTTTAATATGAGAATCAACCGTACGTTCATAGCCTTCAAAAGCATAGCCTTGTACTTTCTCAATTAACTGCAGCCGAGACAAGACTTGACCAGGATGGGTCAAAAACAGTTCCAGCAGTTTATACTCGGTAGGTGTCAACTCGACAGGGTTACCTTGCACTATTAAGGTGCGGTTATGCGGATGTAATGCTATTTCTCCAACAGACAGTACATTTAAAGCTTTGTCTCGCCGCCCCTCAGGCTTAACCCGCCTAAGGATAGCTCCCGAGGACTAAAAGGCTTTGCTACATAGTCATCAGCCCCGATTTCCAGCCCAATGACCCGATCAGTCTCAGCATCCCGCGCAGTGAGCATAATAATCGGCACATCGCTATCTCGCCGAATTTCCTTGCATACTTCCCAGCCATCTAGTTCTGGCAGCATCACATCCAGCAATACCACATCAGGCTCCCATTGCCGTACCTTCTTCACTGCATTCCTGCCATCCATAGCTGTTTCTATCATATAGCCCTCTTTTCTCAGATAGGTTACCAGCACTTTTACAATTTTCTCATCATCATCCACTACTAACACCTTCATTTATCACACCTCCGTACCCATGACAACCAGTATAAAAGCAACCACATTCTATAAGATACAACACACACTTATTGTGAAAATACTATTCGCTCATATCGATGCTATTGTACCGCATTTGCTTGTCTTTCTGCAATATCGGCAGTTACTGGCGGATATGACTGAGTAAAACAGCAAAGCAGCCTTTCCTGCAGGAAAAGCTGCTTTGCTATCATACTCGAAATTTTTATGGATGCTTATGTTGCATAGGTGGCGTATTCCCACCAACAGCATTAGGATCCCATCCCATAATCGTCGGATCCACCATCCCGAAAATCATAGCTACGTGAGCAACAACGAGAAATACGGTCAATAGAATGAAATGAAGTTTCATCTTTTCATCATCCGATTTCCCCTTGGCGATTACACCGAGTTCCAATAAAGCAATGCTGAACAGCGGAATTACACCACTGAGATAAGAACCTACTGCAAGTATATCAGCAATGCCGCGCCATTGAATCGTAGGAATAACAGTGGTTATTAAATTGAGGAAGACTCCCAGAAAGTAAAACCCCAGAAAAATACCAATTGCTTTATTAGCTGTCTTCCATCCGCCAGCATTGGACCCACGCAGGAAAACCGTAAAAAATTCGGTTGCAACAAGTGCTTCTGCCAAGGCTACAGGAATAACCATATACAAAATTAAATTCCATGGCTGGTTAACAGCCAGCAATTCCATATAGTGTGTCATAACCATAATCATCACTCCTCATATAAACTTATATTGATAGTATACAAAGAAAATGTGAAGATCTTGTGAAGATACTATAAAGAATTTGTGTGCCTATTTTCTTACAATACTTATGAATCTGATTCTATCATAAAAAAGCAGAGTTCAATTGAACTCTGCCGCATTCCATCAACTATCCTGTGATACACTAGGAATGATCATTTTTTAAACTCTTCTTTTTTATAATCGAGCTAAGCGTATCGCTTCTACGAATTCTTTCGCCTTGTCTGTAATCGACTGATAATCGCCAGTCTTAGCACCTGCGGTAATGTTGCCGCCGACACCAACAGCAACGCATCCAGCCTTGATCCACTCTCCTACGTTTTCAACACTTACGCCGCCTGTAGGCATAATCCGTGCTTGAGGCAATGGTCCTCTGATGGCTTTAACGAAGGTAGGCCCAAATAATTCACCGGGAAATACTTTAATAATATCAGCACCAGCTTCCATGCCTTCCACAACTTCTTTAATCGTCATGGCACCAGGCATCACAGGTATACGATAACGATTACACAATTTGATAGTATCAAGATTTAAGCTAGGTGAAACAACATATTGGGCACCGCTTAAAATTGCAATTCTAGCAGTCTCAGGATCAAGTACGGTACCGGCTCCCAATAGTATTTCCTCTGGAGAATATAATTTCGCCAATTCGCTGATGATCTCGTGAGCACCAGGAACTGTAAAGGTAAGCTCAATGGCGGTGACGCCGCCAGCAATACATGCTTCCGTAATTTTTTTTGCCTGTTCACTTGTTTCCGCTCTTATGACAGCTACTAATCCACCATCACATATTTTTGTAATTACTTTTTCTTTTTCCAATTTCATCCGTCCCCTTAACGATTTATGCCCATCATGTAGGTTTTTAACTGATCCGAATTAGGAAGTCCATCATTGTCACCAGGCGACATAACGGCAAGTGCACCAACAGCATTCCCTCTGCGTACAGCATCTTTAAGAGAAAGCCCTTCTAAAAGCCCGCTAATCACTCCCACTGCAAATCCATCACCAGCACCAACTGTATCTACAACTTTTTCAACTTTAAAGCCTGGCACAATAAAAGAATCTTCTTTCGTTTTTACAAAAGCACCCTTTTCTCCTAACTTCACAATCACTGTCGAAACGCCCTTATTCAAATAAAAATCTGCAATGGCACTCTCATCATCACTGCCCATTAACAAAAGACCTTCGTTGACTCCTGGTAAAACAATATCACTCTGTGAGGCTAACTCATTAATAATCTGAACCATTTCCTCCTTATCCTCCCACAATTGAAGTCTTAAATTAGGATCAAAGGAAATGGTAACCCCATTCTCTTTTGCAGTCTGGATCAATTTATAAGTTACCGACCGGCAGGTTGCAGAAAGAGCCGGTGGTATCCCTGTCAGATGCAAATGCTTAACATTTTCCCACTTAATGTCTTCAATATCATGGAGATTCAAATGAGAAGCAGCTGAACCCTTGCGAAAATTAAAAACCTCTGGATCTCCAACACTAACTTTTGCTTTGAGCTGCATGCCAGTGCGATTGGAATCATCAAATTTTACATACGGAGTTTTAATATTCTGCTGCTGCAAAAAATTATTAATATACTTGCCAAAAGGATCTTGACCAAGCTTTGTAATATAAGTTACAGAATGCCCTAAACGAGTCATGCCTATGGAAAAATTGACTTCAGCACCTGCAACATACTTCGTAAAATGTTCTATATCTTCAAGCGGACCTTCGTGATCAGCCACCAAAAGGGCCATGGGCTCGCCAATTGTAATCACTTCACTCATAAATGACCTCCCAGATTCATCGGATTATACGATTTGCTATTATGATATTTCCAACCAACTATACATTAAATCAGGTTTTTCTGGGGCTCTCCTTCAACAAAGCTCAAAGAGTTGGGACCAGAAATTACTTCAATATTTGAATTCGCCTCGGCTTCTGCAAGTAAAGGCTCACTAATCAGCATCGTTGTTAATTCTAAGGTGTTTTGTATCCATACAATTTTGTGTTGACCTGTGCCAATTCCATTACACATTTTTACTGCCATGCGCAGCGCATCTTCAGAAGTAGCTGCAACCATGGGAATCTTCACGGCTTCTACCTCAGTGCTGGTATATGCATTCGTGTACATGCTGATATAATCAATTTTATCAAACAGCTTGCGAGTTGTAACATCCACCATCCCAACTCCATTAGCATTTCCATGGGATTCTTCCGTAACATCCAAAATAATGCTCTTTTTAAACTCAGGACCACCGCTTACACATTTTGTAATATACAGGCCGGTAACATTAGGATCTTGCCCGTCACCGCTAATATTTTTACCAATTTCATCAATTACCAGTATGTCAAACTTAGGGAACATAATACGCCCCATCAAATTACGAGCTTCCTCTAACAGAGCTGCTTCTCTCTCTAACAATAAAATATCATCCTTAGGAACGACTTCAATTTTATAGGTGTCTTCATAGGCATTTTCCACCAGAGAAACGGCAAACAACACTTTGGTTTTCTTCGCGATTATACATCCAATTTTCGGTATCAATTCCGCAAAGCGATCGAACCCCCGGCTATGAACCGAATCCGCCCCCAGCCTTTTGCCGAGTCCAATCACAAGCATTTTACAAATGCCGCTTTCAATCGGTCCTCGAAAACAAGTATGAGGCTTTATTCTTGGAATAATTACGATCCCATCCGCCTCAAGGGCACTTTTACACACATAAATTGGTGATCCAGGCTCAAATTCACCAATCGCTTCCACATCCATGGAAGCATCAACTGGAACTCCCATTGTACTTTCACTGATCCCAAAAGAATCTAATAAGTCAGCCTGGCCTTCTGGTGTAGCCCCTCCATGACTTCCCATTACTGGAATAATAAAGGGCTTGGCTCCCGCTTCTATTAAGGTATCGACTACCGTTTTTGTAACCAAAGCAATATTGGCAACGCCCCGGCTGCCAACTCCTACGGCAATCCGCTTACCAGTTAAATCCCCTAAATAAGGCTCCATTTTCTGACGAACCTCACCAGGAATATCTTCCACTTTTTGCCGATTAAAATGCTGCTTGATTTTTATAAACCGCGGCAATTCAATCGCTGGGAACTTATTTAAATCGAGTGATTGCATTGTGATTCATCTCCACATTCATTTATTTACAACTATTGCAAGAGTGGCTTTAATAGCCACTCTTGCTTTATAAACTGCAATAAAGAGAAGTAATCCGGCTCAAATTTGATTATGAATTAGCCGATTTTGATGTCTCTTTGAGATTCTGTCCGATACCAAGAGGAACGGAGATTAAGAGCAGAATTGCTCCAATAAAACCAGAAACTGCAATTGCATATAGTCCCGCATAAGGATTGTGAAAAGCCTGCTCAGCCCATACACGCAGGTTGGGAGCAAGGAATCCGCCTAAGTTACCAACGGAATTAATAAAGGCAATCCCGCTTGCTGCAGCTACGCCACTTAAAAATCTGCTAGGCAACGTCCAGAAAATAGGCTGACAAGCCAAGTTTCCGCAAGCAACTACGCATAGAGACAAAATTCCAAGCAGTGGACTTCCTGTAGCAGAAACAATGAACCCTGCACCTGCTGCCCCAATAATGATAGCAGCTAAAACACCACGACTGCCTGTTTTGTCAGAATAGCGAGGAAGAAGAACAGTAGCGGCTAATGCACAAATCCAAGGAATGGCACTGATTAACCCAACTTCCAGACCTACTTTTTTCCCTAACAATCCAGCAACGTGAGTAGGTAAATAGAAATTCAAACCATAATTACTCACTTGAATCATAAAACAAATAGCAGCTAAGAATAAGACCTTAGGATTACCCAAAACTTTCAGCGGACCAACTTTCACTTGCGGTTTGGCCGCATTTTCCTCTTCTAATTCAGTCAGCAACGCTTTTTTCTCATCATCAGAAAGCCATTTTGCATCTTGAGGTTTGTCAACTAGGTACCAATAAGCCCATACACCCATAGCAGCGGCCAATATACCTTCTACAAGGAACATCCACTGCCAGCCTTTAAAGCCAAGCACCCCATTCATATCTAATAGTATTCCGGATAAAGGCGAACCGAAAATAAACGCCAATGGCGGCCCAAGCCAAAAAAGTCCCATTACCGAACTACGACGACGTTCTGTAAACCAGGTAGTAAAATAATACACAATCGCTGGCATAAAGCCCGCTTCTGCAATTCCCAACAAAACCCGTAACCCTAAAAATTGAGTTTCTGTTGATACCCAAGCAAATCCGGCAGATACCAGACCCCAGGTAACCATAATACGAGCTAACCAAGCTCTTGCTCCCACATGATGCATGATAATATTACTCGGCACTTCAAATACCGCGTAGCCGATGAAAAAGATACCCGCGCCAAGAGCAAAGGCTGCATCGCTGACGCCAGTATCCAATTGAAAAGCCTGCTTTGCAAAACCAATGTTCGCGCGATCCAAAAAAGCAAAAATATACATGACCAGGATGAAAGGTACAAGTTTATTCTTGGCTTTGTCCATCGCTTGATTGGTAAGTTCGGTTCTAGTGATTCCTGCCATACTAATAACACACTCCTAAATTATTTATATTCGTAATTACCCAGTAGAAACCTCTATCAATTTACCGCAATTCATTGTTTTCTGAAATTTTCCATCTCAACGAAACCTTGAAAGGAATCGTTGAGACTGTATTTTTGTCAAAGCTATAGCAACGCTACTACTTTGAGATAGTTTCCAGGATGGGCTGCAATATCGCTGACTAATGCAGGAACGTCTTCAAAAGAAATGGTTTTTGTGATTACAGCGGCAACATCCACTTTATGCTCACCTACCAGTTTGACACTTTCAGGAAAAGCATGGAAGCTGTTTCTGGAACCAACAATGTCCAGTTCTTTCTTGGTAAACAAAGCTGTAGGCAAAGAAATCTCACTTTTCGGCCAGCCCACAAGAGAAATTCTTCCCGCATAGGATACATAATCAATACTACTGCGGACAGCTGCAGCATTTCCAGATGCTTCGATAATGACCTCTGCCATTCTACCATTTGTAATCGTCTTTATTTCATTAATTGCATCAACTTTCACTGGATTAACAGTATACTTTACTCCTAGTTGTTTGGCAAATTCCAATCTTTCTTCCACAGGGTCTACTACAATCGGTATCGCATTCAGGGTTAATGCATACTGCGCTGCCAGCAGGCCAATAGGACCAGATCCAGTAATTGCCACATATTCTCCTGCTTTTACACGGGAACGCTTCACAGCATGCATGGAAATGGTTAACGGTTCAACCATAGCCAGCAAATTCCAAGGTATTTCTTTTGGTACTTTATGCACTAAGTTCCTGGGATGAACAAAATACTCGGACATGGCTCCGTCAATGTGTACCCCTCTAACGGTCAAATTTTCGCAGCAATTCGTACGGTCATTTTGACATGGGTAACATTCTCCACAATATACATAAGGTTCAATCACCACATGATCGCCAATCGCTAGCTCCGTCTCGCCTTCTGGTACTGCTACCACTTCACCAGCTGCTTCATGTCCGATGATCCGGGGATAGGATACAAGAGGATTCGTCCCCATATAGGCACCAATATCGGAACCGCATATTCCCAAACTCCGTGTCTTAATTAAAACTTCATTTTCCCCACGCTGCGGATAAGCGACTTCTTCCACTTTAATATCCCCAGGTGATTGTAAATAAATAGCCTTCATCCTTCTCATGCACTCTCTTTCCATTGATTTTATTTGGGTTTTTGTTATAAGGTTACGCCATTTTTAAAGATAGCAATTTCTCTAAAACCCATATTCTCTGATTTAGACAGTCGCCCAGAAGAAATTTCTAGGATATAGGAGAAAAACTCATCTGTCACAGCTTGCATCGACTGTCCTTCCAGCAGTTGTCCAGCATTAAAATCCATCCAATTGCTTTTACGCCTAAATAGATCACTATTTGTAGCTACTTTTATGGTTGGTACTGCCGTGCCGAGGGGGGTGCCACGTCCAGTAGTAAATAAGACGATATGACAGCCTGCAGCAGCTAGCGCTGTTGCCGCTACAGCATCATTGCCTGGTCCATTTAAAAGATTCAGTCCCTTATGCTTCACAGACTCACCGTAGCCCAGTACATCAACAACAATACTGCGCCCCCCTTTTTGTGTGCAGCCTAGTGACTTTTCTTCCAAAGTGGAAATGCCGCCTTTTTTATTACCGGGGGATGGATTTTCATAAATCGGTTGATTATATGACATAAAATAATCTTTAAAATCATTGACCAGCTTCACCGTTTTATCAAACACAGCTTGATCTTTCGCACGTTTCATCAAAATCGTTTCAGCACCAAACATCTCTGGCACTTCCGTCAGAACGGTGCTGCCGCCGCAGGCAATCAGCTTATCGGAAAATGCTCCTACCAGCGGGTTACCGGTAATACCTGAAAAACCATCAGAACCACCGCATTTTAGACCTACAACCAGCTCGGAAACAGGGCATTCTTCTCTTTTGAATTGACCGGCATATGCAATTAGCTCTTCTATGAGTTCTCTGCCAGCTGAAAGTTCGTCTTCTACCTCTTGGGCTGCTAAAAACTTAACGCGACCAGGATCATACTCTCCCAGTATCTTCTTAAACTCTGGAATATTATTATTCTCACAGCCCAATCCAAGTACCAGCACACCGCCAGCATTAGGGTGATTGACCAAAGCTGCCAAAATACGCTGGGTTGTCAGATGATCCTCGCCAAGCTGAGAACAGCCATAAGGATGAGTAAATTCAAAGACACCATCAATGTTTGCACCCGCAATTTCATTGCCTTGCTTAGCCAACAATTGAGCTGCTCGATTCACGCAGCTTACCGTAGGGATAATCCAGATCTCATTGCGAACTCCAACCCGTCCGTCTTCTCGCCTGTATCCCTTAAAGGTTTGATTACAAGTAACAGACTGTTCTTGAGGCAGATCTGGCTCATAACTATATTCCAGCATATCACCAAGATTGGTTTTAATATTATGAGCATGTACCCAGCTGCCAGCTTCAACATCTCTCACTACGTGTCCAATAGGAAAGCCATATTTTATGATGTGCTCGTTTTCTTTTAAGTCCTGCAGGGCAATTTTATGCCCTTTAGCAATATCTTCGAGAGCCATAATCTTAACAGGTCCTACCGTAAGCTGCTCTCCTTTTTTTATATCATCAAGGGTAACAGCTACATTATCTGCTTCATGGATCTTTAACAATGACATATCCGTTACCCCCTAATCAGCCGCGCAACAGTAACTTGCATACCATCGTTAACAATTTGATATAGATAGTCAGCAGTTTTTTCCGTCAAACTATTAACTTGATTCAAATCCTGCCCCCAAATAGCAGCATTTTCTAAAACAGTTTTTATTACAGCAATGATACTTTCCTTGCTTCCATCAAATGTCTTCCAGGTATCTGCAAAGAATTCCAATACCGGCACATCGTCTTTCATCACAAATTCGCCTTTTTCTCGTTTTGCCTGCATACCATTCTCTGCCACGTTGCCATCCTTGTACACAGCGATCAGTGCCGCTAATGAAAAGGTCAATTTTTCAGGCAATCTACCATGAAGTTGCTGATATTCTAAAATCGAAGGCAAAACTCTGGCTTTAAATTTCGATGAGGAATTGAGTAAAATGCTGATTAGATAATGTCTGATATATGGATTTTGAAAACGTTCGATTACAGAATCTGCAAATTCAGTCAGCATTTTTTTATCCAAATCAATGGAAGGAATAATCTCATCAGAAACAATTTGTCTCACATATTTTCCTAACACTTCATGATCCATCATTTCTCCGACTTCTTCTAATCCATATAAAAATGCTGCGGGAATAGAAGCAGTATGAGCTCCATTTAAAATTCGAACTTTCCGTGTACGATAGGGCGTCATATCATCCGTCCAGATAACATTAAGACCAATTTCTGTAAAAGGAAGCCGCTTTGCTAATTCCTGGGGTCCTTCGATTACCCATAGGTGGAAGAGTTCGCCTGTGTTAATTAATTGATCATTATATCCTAATTTCGTTTCAAGGTCTCTTACTTCATCTTTTGGATAACCAGTTACTACTCGATCCACTAATGAATTAAGGAAATAATTATGATTGCTGACCCAAGATTTAAATTCTTGTGATAAGTTCCAAGCATCGCAAAGTTTTAGGACGACTTCTTTTAGCTTATCGCCATTACGATCAATCAGCTCGCAAGGAATAATAACCATGCCTTTTTCTGGGGCACCATGAAAGTACTGAAAACGATGATACAAGTACGCCGCCAACTTACCAGGAAAAGAACTTGGCGGTTCATGATCCAAACGATCATTTTCATCATAAGCGATACCAGCTTCGGTAGTATTAGAGATCACAAATTCAATATCAGGATTTTCCGCACACTTAAGATACGCGTCCCAATTTGTATAGGGATTAATTCCTCTGCTGATTGAACTGATAATTTCTTTCTGTTCCACGGGATTTCCATCTTGCAAGCCTCTCAGCAACAGGGTATATAGACCATCCTGCTCATTTAATTTCCCTGCCAGTCCTTGGGCAATCGGCTGAACAACCACAACTCGTCCATTAAACTTCCCCTGCTTATTAAGTTGATGAATCATCCAATCAACAAACGCTCTTAAAAAATTGCCTTCACCAAATTGGATTACCCTCTCGGGTAAATTACTTGAGTTGATTTGTGCAGCAACATCTTCTGGTAAGAATAAATCACTGCGCAAAAGCGCCCCATTTAAATTTTTCATAGATTCTCCTCTCTTCTTATCTAAGATAGATTGCTAAAATTAGCCAAACATTTTGCTTTTTATCAATCTACTCTACTTCTACGACTATCTTATTATGCAAATATCATGCCAATACTGTCACCCTTTGAATACCTAAGATTCTGATTATTAAACAACAAGCGATAGATGCATAAAGCAACTCGAACTGTTGCTTTATGCATCTATCGCTTGTATCTTATCGATTCTGTTTTTGGATTTTTCGCCATAAAGTGGTACGGTTTATACCTAAGCGACTGGCCGCTCGAGTGTAGTTAAATTTTTCTTCCCGTAAAATTTGTTCAATTGCTTCCTTCTCTATCTCTTCCAAATTACCATATTGACCATGCAAGGAATCTGTTTGGAGAGAGGCTGACGGTGCGGGCAAAATGCTCCTAATATCTTCAGCGGTAACCACTTTATTATCCGATAGCAATAAGACTCTTTCCATAAGGTTGACCAATTCTCGTACATTCCCAGGCCAAGGAAGTTTTTCTAAAATTATTAGTGCTTCTGGAGCAATCCCTTTCACTTCCGGATTTAGAAGATTCAACTTGCGATAAAAATATTCCACCAATATAGGAATATCTCCTTTTCGATCTCTAAGGGGCGGCAGGTAAAGACGTAAAATATCAAGACGATAGTATAAATCTTCCCTAAACTTCTTTTTGGCAACCAAATTAGCCATATCTTGATTGGTAGCTGCAATTACCCTTACATCTACAGGAATGACTCGATCCCCACCTAAGCGCATCACTTCTTTTTCCTGCAGCACCCGCAGTAGACGAGCTTGCAGGGCTAAGGGCATCTCTCCGATTTCATCCAGAAACATCGTACCGCCATGAGCCAATTCAAATAGCCCCTGCTTACCACCTTTCTTCGCCCCCGTAAATGCACCTTCTTCATAACCCAATAACTCACTTTCCAGTAAATTTTCAGGCAGAGCAGCACAATTAACAGCAACAAAAGGACTCTTATCACGAGAACTAAGGTTATGAATACTTTGGGCAAACATTTCCTTACCAGTACCAGACTCACCAGTGATCAGCACGGTAGAACTAGACATGGCATAGCGGCGCGCTTGCCTTTTAGCTGCCTCCAGTGCCGCCGAGGAACCGATAATTTGATTTAGACTTACTTTGGCGACCAAGCCCTTTGAGTGCAGCTTTTGTCGTATCGCCTGCTCAAAGCGCTGCAGTTGGGTCACATCCTGGAAACTAGCAATTGCCCCCACTACTTCATCTTTAATCTTAATCGGTATTCGCTTCGTAGCTAATTCTTTATTCCCCAGATGCTGAACTTCACCCATTTCTGCTACTCCATTCTCAAGAACAGCAGGCAAACGAGTATTTGGTATCACCTCACTAACAGAGCGTCCAACAGCCATTGCCTGCGATACTTGGAAAATATCGCAGGCAGCAGGATTAAAAAAGGTAATGCGAGCCGCTTTATCCACAGCAACGATCCCATCCGTAGATGAATTCACAATAGCTTGCAAAAGCTCAGCCCGTTCTTGTTCCCGGCGGCGAACTTCTGCCACCAGTTCAGCCTCTTTAATGGCTTTATAGATTGCATCTTTACCAGTGCCGATTACATAGCCGCCAAGCCCTATTTGGCGAGCAAGTTCAACTGAATTCGCATCACCAATGACTACTTTAATGCCTTCACTGGCAGCAAAAGCAATTCTCTCTGCCGTTTCCGCCTTGTTTTCCAGAGCAATTACCCGTACCGAAATTCCCAACAATTCAGCCAAGGTCTCACACTCATAAATAACATTCCTAAACCCAGCTACACCAATTACACCTAAGCTTACTCCTACCTGTTTGATCGTACGCAAAATATCAAGAGCGGTGACCTGTATCTGCACCACCGGCACGGAAACTTGTTCAGCAATCAGTAAGGCAGTACCACCGCGGCTAATTAGAACTTCCGCCCCTCGCTCCACCGCTAACCGCGCTTGTTCCAACCCAACCTGGGAATCACCAAGGGCAACTTCAACATTTCCCTGCCATTCAGGGTCACGTTCTAAAATAACTTCATCAGCTAGCTTTTTCATGCTGGCAAATGGAGCAATTAGACAAATTTTATAATCCATATTTCCCCTCCAATCGGGATTCTTCTCATAGAAATCTTTATTGTAATTTCTCTGTAAAAGCCAGAACTCCTGTAAATATTTTTTTGTAAGTTGACACCACCTATTAACTTTGATACAATAGTCAAAATTTGTATAGGAAGGCGGCAATGCGACAATGGCATTCTATTATAAGGAAGTTTCTCGAACCTTTAGCGAATATCTCCTTGTACCTAATCTTACAAGAAAAGATTGTATCCCCAGCAAAGTAAGTTTAAAAACCCCAATTGTAAAATTTAAAAAAGATGAGGAGCCCCCAATTGAAATCAATATCCCTTTTGTTTCCGCAATCATGCAGTCTGTATCCGATGATAATTTAGCTATTGCTCTTTCTAAATGTGGAGGCTTATCCTTTATTTTTGGTTCTCAACCGATTGAAGAACAGGCAGAAATGGTGAGCAGAGTAAAGAATTTCAAAGCTGGCTTCGTGGTTAGTAATGCCAATCTTTCACCCGAACAAACCTTAAAAGATGTTGTAGAATTAAAATCAAAATTAGGCCATGCCACCATTGCCATTACAGAGGATGGAACGCTTAACTCTAAATTAGTGGGCATTGTTACTAGCAGAGATTATCGAATGAGCCGGGATCCTTTAGACCGAAAAATCAAAGAATTCATGACACCGTTTTCAAAACTCATCGTCAGCACAACAAATACCAGCCTCAAGGAGGCCAATGATATTATCTGGGAGCATAAGCTGAATTGTCTGCCCATCATCAACGATCAGCAGCATCTGGCATATTTCGTCTTCAGAAAAGATTATGAGGATCACAAAGAAAATCCCCTGCAGCTTTTAGACTCCGAAAAACGATATATGGTTGGTGCAGGTATTAATACAAGAGACTACAAAGAGCGGGTTCCTGCATTAGTTAAGGCGGGAGTGGACGTGTTATGTGTGGATTCTTCCGACGGCTTTAGTGAATGGCAGGCAGAAACCATAAAATATATAAAAGAAGAGTATAAAGATTCGGTGAAAATTGGTGGCGGAAACGTAGTTGACAAAGAAGGGTTTATGTTCTTCGTTGAGGCTGGTGCGGATTTCGTAAAGGTTGGAATCGGCGGAGGGTCCATCTGTATTACCAGAGAAACGAAAGGGATTGGCAGAGGACAAGCGTCTGCTGTGATCGAAGTTGCACAGGCAAGAGATGATTATTTTAAAGAAACTGGCATCTATATTCCAATCTGCTCCGATGGCGGAGTCGTACATGACTATCACATGGTATTAGCTTTAGCCATGGGAGCTGACTTTATTATGATGGGAAGATATTTTGCAAGATTCGATGAAAGCCCTGCTCCTAAAACAAAGCTTGGCAATAATTACGTGAAAGAATATTGGGGTGAAGGCTCAAAGCGCGCCCGCAACTGGGAACGCTACGATCTCGGGGAAGGCAGTAACCTCAAATTTGAAGAGGGCGTTGACAGCTATGTCCCCTATGCAGGAAAACTAAAAGATAACATTGATGTCACCTTAAGCAAAATTAAGTCAACTTTGTGCAGCTGCGGTGCCATATCCATTAAGGAATTGCAGAAAGTTGCAAGAATAACTCTTGTATCCTCTACCAGCATTGTAGAAGGCGGAGCCCATGATGTAATACTAAAAGAAAACAACTATTAAATAAAATTAAAAACTTTTGAACCGCGAAGACGCGATGAATTCGAAGATCACGAAGGGATGTCATGTTTACTTCGTAACCTTCTTATTCTTCGCGTCTTCGCGATTTAAAATGCTTTTTTTCTGAATCCACCTGTCACTATTGCTAAGTTCGCAATTACAAGTTGTCGTATATATTGATTAATTCACATTGATTTACAATCAGATTCGGCCTATCGGCGGACACTCTGCAAAATGACGAATCCCAGAAAGCCCAGGCTCAGTATCGATACTATTTAACCATTTCTATAGTTGTCGCACAAGTCGTCGGGTCTCTGTCTTTTATCATTGCAAAAAATATTGATAGCACAGTGATCATCATGCCTCTTATCGTAGTCCATGCAATCATGTTTCTTGTCGTTGCAGAAAATGTTGATGGCACAGTGGCCCTCCTTTTTATCGTCCTCCATATCATCGTGCTTCTTTCCGTTGCAGAAAATATTGATGACGCAGTGACCTTCCTTTTTATCGTCCCCCATATCATCATGCTTCTTTCCATTGCAGAAAATATTGATGACGCAATTCTGTTTTTTATCGCAACAACCTCTACCATCTTCTTCCATAGAAACATCTCCTTTTCAGTTTTGTTATATTCTATGCAACATAATCCCACCGTGCTACAGAACACGGAACTAATAAAATTGAGACTCAGACCTTCAGATGCAGTATAAAAACCCAGAAGACAAGGGAGAATGTATCCTACTTTTTACCATTATACTCATCATCATTGCGACAGCTTATGTTAATTACATGATCTTTTTCATGGCACTTGCCATCATCCTTATCATGACACTTCCTGCCGGGAACAATAAATAGAATTTCGGATACATTTATTGCAACGATTGTGCCTTCCGGAATTTCAGCCCCGTGGCGTTCACAAAATGGACATGTTAATTGAATAAAGATAGATTCATGAAAGCAACGACGTCTCCTGTGACGATGATGACGTCTTTCTTCTTTTCCCCCTAGAAATGTTCCAGTCAACCTTACCAGATTATCATGAACTACCGTATCAAGAACTACTGTTATAACGACGCCACATGTAATATCGAATCCTTTCCCTTTTGGAAATTCCATATTTTACCTCCTATTTAAATCTCCTCTCTTAAGTATAATATTCGCCAAAGCACCGTAAAGTGCTACGCATAATAAATCGAATAATGAGCTATCCATTAATCGAGAGGAAAAATACGAGACAGGGATTATGTTTCATTCTTGAAAACAACATCCCTGTCCCCGAGTTTCTACTAATGGCAGATAAGTCGCTGAATTTTATTTCTTTTTCTTAAGTTGACGACATTGCATGCATAGCATGTGGTATTCTGCTTACGCAAAAATAGATAATGCTTTATAAATGCAAAATGCAATTTATAAAGCATTATCTTATCACTACATACTTACTCTTTCCAAATCAGATCACTCACAATAAGACCTTCTTGTCTCTCAAGTGTTCTGCAACTCCCCTTCTTCTACAAGATAAATGCGACTAAGATTCAGGTGGAATTTATAACTCCATCGCAAATAGTCTTCTTTAGCGACCAAATAGCAGCAGCAGTCCGCCAAATATGGGGACAGCTACCATGGATATCTTTAAAATAAATGGATCTAATCGCCTGGTAAATTTTGCTCCAATATAGGCTCCTACGATCAGTCCTGTGGTTACTTTAAAGAGCAGCAGTACATCCAAATGACCAGCCGTTAAATAACCCAATCCGCCCAACAATGCAATCGGCAGAATGACAAGCATGGTTGTACCCGCCGACTGATGAATTGACATATGAAAAAAGATTAATAAGCCAATTTGAATAAACGGAGTCGCACCAATCCCAAAGGTTCCCGATAAAACTCCTGTAACAAGACCAAGACCGGATGCCGTTAACCAGAAAGATATTCCGACGGGACCCTCTTCACTTTCACTTCGAGAAAAGATTCCCTTATTAGCAAAAAAGATTCTTAGAAAAAGCAAAAGAGCTGATAGCAGCAGCATGCAAGCAGTCATCCATTTAAGCTCTTTTGCCGGTAATCCAGCTGCAATCTGCGCTCCAATAAAAGCGCCTATAGCACCGAAAATACCAATTGCTATACCATTTTTCACCACCACATTTCCTTCTCGAAAATGGCTGTATGCACCAGATATCATCGTAAAAATCATAGCGCTAAGCGACGTTCCCAAAGCAGTATGTATGGGAATACCGAATACTACGGTTAAAACCGCAATCACCACACCAGCACCACCGGCACCAATAAAACCAAGCAATAACCCTAATGCAAACATTACAAGAACAATCAGCATAATTTAAACTCCTTTTCTTCATAAATCGATAGCTCGAAACCGCTGAAAAGAAGTATTAAAACCAACTCTAGCGTGTCGTGAATTACTATCAACATGAATCCATTTTATATCTCTTCGCAGTAACAAATATTTATTATTTATTTGTTATTAAAATATAAATCTCCTGCAAAATCGATCTAAATTGAACTTGTAATTTTTTTATTAAGATGTATTCTTTTTGAATTCGCCTAGTAGACTCCACCTTGTTATGTTATAAATTTTTCCACTGCTGTTTGCATATCCCCCGCCGCATTAGCTAACCCTTGGCTTGAAGAAGCAATTTCTTGCACGGAAGCAGATTGCTCTTCAGTAGCAGCAGAAACAGTTTGAGATTCTGTTGCATTCTCTTTGCTGACTTTATCAATTCTATGAACATATTCAACAACCTCTTGGCTACCTAATGCAATCTGATCCATTTCTTGTTGCATTTCTTGTATTTGCGTAGATAATTGAACTACCGAGGCAGAAATACTCTGAAAGGTCTCGTCCGCAATAGAGACTATGTCAATGCCCACTTGTACACCTTCCCCACTAGCTTGCGCTGCTATAATGGCTTCATTCATATCCTGTTCATTTTTCTTAATCAGATTTGCAATCTGCTGAGCCGCCTGATTCGATCCTTCCGCTAACTTTCGCACTTCTTCTGCTACTACAGCAAAACCTCTCCCATGTTCACCTGCCCTTGCAGCCTCAATAGCAGCATTAAGAGCCAAGAGATTCGTCTGTCCTGCTATTGAAGAAATCAAGCTGATGATTTCACCAATTTTACATGATCCCTTTGCCAGTTCTTTAATAACATCATGTAAAACTTCTGAACTTTTTCCAATCTGTTTCATTTGTTCAGTAGCTTTCTCAATTGCTTGCCGCCCATTATCAGTTGCATTAGATGTTTCCGTCGCAATACCAGCCACCATCTTAGCAGTTTCTGATGTTTGTTTAATCTTTGCTGATATTTCCGCTATAACCGTTGACATGCTATTTATCTCTGCGGCTTGTTGCCCTGAACCTTGAGCAATTTGCGTAATTGATGCTGCTACCTGATTTGCCGTGTCAGCCGACTGCTGAGCACTGGCGGTTAATTCTTCACTAGATGCCGCAACAAGTTCAGCTTGAGATTGAGTCGTAATAATGACATGACGTAAATGATCTGTCATTTTTTGAAAGGCGCCAGCCAATTGTCCAATTTCATCCTCTGATTGAATAGCAGTCTGTCGTAAACGTAAATCACCCGCAGACACCAATAGCGCTTCATCTCGCATTACAGTAATTGGCTGCGCAAATTGCTTACTGACGTATAAAATAAATAATGAAGCGATCAGCGTACACCCTAATAATACAAAAACAACGATTTGAGTCAAAGACGATACATCTTTTGTGACTTCCGTTTCAGGTGCCGTGACCATCAGAACCCATCGCTGTCCACCAGCTAGGTTGATAGCTGTAGCGACAGCAACATTAGTAACATCATTAAATAAAATGTATTCCCCAGATGCTTGTTGATTACTTGCTAAAGAATTCTTAAACAAATTAATTAATCGATTATCCAATTCACCCGCTTGTAAGGTAACCTCTGGATTAACAGTCTTTTGCGCTATATTCAATTTACCAATTAATTCCGGCTCGTTAGGGTATGCAATGATCTTACCTGTAGCATCAGCCAAAAATCCATATCCAGATTCCTGAAACTTTATTTCTTCTATCAAAGAGCTTAAACTGTCTAAAGAATATGCAGCAGTAATTACACCTGTCAAATTTCCATTATACAAGACAGGAACTGCAACTTGTATAGACAATTTTCCAGTGGCTCTCGCAATGACAGGATCTGATACATATGGTACTTTGGTATTTACAATCTTTTTGAAATATTCACGATCTCCCAGATATCCAGTCGTCCCATCTGACTTTACTGCGTTACCGTCAGGATAGATGAATGCTATTACATCAAATTTTCCAATTCGCTGTTTTTCCGCTATCATAATCTCCATGATTTGTTTCGAATCGCTACCATTTCTAACATTTGGAATCGCAGCTAAATCCTCTACACGAAGAGTTAACTCATTTATACTACTCTGAACCCGATTAGCATAATCAGTACCCACTGACATCGCCGTTTGATTAACACTTTTTACAAGGAACTGTTTTGAAAAATAATAACTAACTCCAGACATAAGCCCTAAAGATAAAACCAGTAAAGATGTGAAAATAATCAATAAACGTATCCTCACACTTGATATTTTGAATTTAGCTTTCATATAATTCCCTTTCCATATTTCAAGAATATATTCCCACTTATCAAATTAACAAAATTATTATTTATTTTGTCATCATATGCGAGGCCGCTCCAATGGATCTTCAACCGGCTCAATAATCGTTGAAACAATTAACAGGCAAATCATTGAACCAACAGCCATTGAGGCAAATACCGCATTCCAGCTGAATTTATCCAAAATAATTCCGACAATAAGAGGAAAACAAGCTCCGCCAAGCTGACCGCCTGTGTTAACAATTCCCCACGCAATTGGATATTGTTCTTTATCAACCCGTCCCATAGGATAGCAGGCAAAAGCGGAATATCCTAAGCTAAAGAACACACCTGTGATAAAGAGCAGCATCGCCAGCAAAATAGGATCATTAGGGGCATGTACCAATGAATACATCATCAAACTTGCAGAAAAGGCGGTAACCATCATCAGCGGCTTACGACGCTTATTTAAATATTTATCCGATAACCAACCACCAAGAAAGTTACCTACTACTGTCCCGGCAAAAGGTGATGCCGCAACAAAAGCAGTTTTCATAATCGCGAATTTTTTTATAGTAACCAAGTATGTCGGCAGCCAAGACATCATAATACTGGAAATACCAATAATAAAGAAATACCCTAATGCTGCACCATAAATATCCCAGGAACGAAACACCTGCTTAGAAGTATTGAGGGGTACAACTTTTTTTGCACGAACTATTTTATCCAACCACCAGAGATTATACTCTTTCTTTCGCTCCACCTTCGCTACAGCCGTTTCTTCTGTTTGAATATATTGAAGTTCTGACGCTGAAACAAATTTGCTTTCTCCTGGCTGACTTCTAACCATGAGATACCAGAATATCGACAACAACACTCCTGGTATCATGAAGAATAGAAAAATTTCTCGCCAGCCAAAGGTCATAATAATCCAAGCACATAATGGAGGAACAACCAAAGGACCGACTTTAGATCCCGCCAAAAATATGCCCGTAGCCGTTCCCTTTTCTTTTGCAGGAAACCAATTGTTAATGGTTGCTGTGCAGCCAATCACAACGGGAGACTCTGCCAACCCCACCATTGTACGAAGAATTTTGAGATGAAAGGCAGAGTCTACGACTCCCATCATTCCCGTAAAGGCAGAAGTTAAAAACATGCCCGCAGTAAACATTTTGCGAATACCAAATCGACTCGTCAAAAATCCTGAAGGGATTTGCCCAAGAGAATATCCGATAAAGAATAAGCTAATAAGAGCTCCCGCCTCCGTATTGCTCATGGCAAACTCTTCGCGGATATAGGGCAGAGCAAAACCGATATTTGCCCTGTCAGCATTAGCAACTGTGTAAATTATAAAGATAAACAACATCACCCACCAGCGATAATTTGTCATTTTCCCCATAGTCACTTTTGCTGCGGTAGTGTTTTTTTCAGCTAAGGTCATTATGAATCCTCCTCTTATAATTGCACCAAATGCATTTTTATATATCGTCATATTGACGGGCATATGCCATGTGTCCCGTCAAGACGGTTTGAATTCGTTCTCGCACCATTTGAACCACGGTTAAATATCGCTCCAGATGGATACCAGTAGAGATCCCCATACCATGAAACATATTTACCAAATCTTCTGTAGCTGTATTTCCAGCAGCTCCCGGAGCAAAGGGGCATCCGCCTAAACCGCCGATAGAAGACTCAAATATGGTAATACCAGCATCCAGACCTGCCAGCGTATTGGCAAGACCCATACCACGAGTATCATGAAGGTGTAGACCAAAGGATACATCAGAGAATCTATTTTTTACGGTTCTCGCTCGCTCATACACCTGCTTAGGATGGGCAACTCCAATGGTATCGCATAAAACTACTGATTGCACGCCAATTTGCAGTGCTGACTCAATCAGGCTAATTACCATTTCATCATTTACTTTGCCCCCCAGGGGGCAGCCGAAGGCTGTAGCAACATCCAATCTCACTGCCAACTCTGGTACTTGGGTGACAATCTTTCGAAGATCTTCCAACGACTGTTCTCTTGTTCGATTTATATTTGCAAGATTGTGTTGTTCACTTGCTGATATCACATAGGTTACTTCTTTAATGCCGCACTCATAGGCTTTTTTTGCCCCTGTTAAATTGGGGACAAGAGCAAGTCCCTTAAAGGTATCTCCCGCTGCCTGAGCAGTTGTTTTTGCAATCTGGGCTGCATCGACCATCTGAGGTATCGCCTTAGGATGAACAAAAGACGTTACTTCCATAACCTGCACTCCCGCAGCAATCATGCCGTCTATTACCTGTTGCTTCACTTTAGTTTCAATAAAAGTTTTAATATTTTGAAAACCATCCCGAGGACCAACCTCAACGATCTGAACTTGTTTAGGAAACGCTAACATATCCTTACCTCCCCTCTTATAATAGACCATCCTTTTTCATAGCCGCGATTTCATCTGCACTCAGACCCAGAAACGCCTTATATACTTCTTCATTATGCTGACCAAGCAGGGGAGCCGGCGCTTTAATACAAGGTTTCGTATCCGAAAGTTTTATATGACTGCCCGTAATTTTCATCTTGCCTGCTTTGGGATGATCTACTTCTACAAACATTTCCCGAGCACCAGCAATATGCGGATCATTGACAACTTGCTCAATATTATTAATCGGAGCTGCGGGAATGCCAGCTGCGAGCAATGCATCAACAATTTCTTTCACAGGTTTTGTAACTGTCCAAGCTTCTACAAGGACTTTTACCTCCTCATGCCGCTGTACTCGTTTCCAGTTGGTATCAAATTCAGCTTTTTCCCCTAATTCCGGCTGTCCCATGATGATACATAGCTTTTGCCATAACTTATCATTGGCAGCGCCAATCACCAAACTCCCATCATTGGCTTTAAAAGAATCATAAGGATAAGTGGACTCATATCGATTGCCAATCCGCTGAGGCAGACGCCCTTCTACTAAGTAAATTTGATTAATAATTTCCATGCTTGCCACTGTTGCATCCACTAAGGAAACATCTACTTTCTGTCCATGTCCTGTAACGTCTCGATGGCGCAAGGCGGCTAAAAGACCGATGGCAACGGAAAGTCCGGCCAAAATATCCGACATAGCAGTCCCCGTCCTTGTTGGTTCACCACCAGGCCAGCCTGTCGTACTCATAAGCCCGCTCATCGCCTGACCAATGATGTCATATCCCGCCCGATCCTTATACGGTCCATAATGACCAAACCCAGACACCGCCCCATAAACAATCTTTGGATTAATTTTTTTCAGTTCTTCATAGCCGAGCCCAAGTTTTTCCATGGTTCCAGGGCGATAATTTTCTACTACAATATCAGCCTTTTTTACCATCTCTAAGAAAATTTCTTTGCCCCGTCCCTTTAAATTCAAAGTAACACCTTTTTTATTACGATTCAAATTCATGTAATAAGAACTTTCTCCATTAACAAATGGTCCGAATTGTCTGCTATCATCTCCGCTTTTGGGAACCTCAATTTTTATTACCTCTGCTCCCATATCCGCCAACATCATCGTGGCAAAAGGTCCGGCAAGCACCCTCGTCAAATCTAGAACTTTTACTCCTGCTAATGCGCCATTATACTGCATCTGTAACTCCTCCTACCTGTTTTGTTTTTTAAAAAGGCCTTCCCAATGCTTTTACTTTTTCAGGCCGTCTATCACTATATGTAGCAAAAAGCATGCCAATACTAAAACCCTTTAGTATTGGCATGCTTACAAAAATTATATTTCATTATTGAAACGCAGCTTTCATTTTTCAATCCTAATCTTCTTTAATTCTTTTAATATTATTTCGTATCATTTTAGAAACATTAAATTCCACTATTGAAACATTTTTAAGCTATCGCTAATTTTACCCTTTCGCCACAAAGTAGTACGACCAATTCCTAACTTTTTTGCCGCCAATTCTTGTTTTTGATCACATCTTGCCAGCATGGTATCAATGATTATTTTTTCCACTTGTTCAATCGCCGACTTTAATCCCTGGTCTAAATCCACTTTGATCGCAATGGAATCATGATTGGGATTAGAGACAGAATCATACATTACTTTTTGCAGTATTTTTTCCAGACTCCATTTTTTTTCTGAAATACTGATCATCAAGGATAACCGTTCCATAATATTATATAATTCTCGAATGTTACCCGGCCAATCATATACAATCAATGCAGATTTTAGTTCCCGTGCTATGGCAGGGGAATCTAAATCTGCAGATAACCGTTCCAAAAATGCCATGGCAAGCACAATAATATCCTCTTTTCGTTCCCTAAGAGGAGGTATTTGTAAATTAAATACATTCAAACGATAATACAAATCTTCACGGAATTCGCCTTGTTCCATTTTTTTCTCAAGATTTTTATTCGTGGCACTAATGATTCGAATATCAATGGGTATAATTTTATCCCCGCCAACTCGCATAATTTCTTTTTCCTGCAGCACCCGAAGCAGCCTTGCCTGCAAAGCTTTAGGAATTTCCCCAATCTCATCTAAGAAGATCGTTCCTTTATGAGCCAGTTCAAATAATCCTTGTTTACCTTCTTTTTTAGCCCCCGTAAAAGCTCCGCCTTCATAGCCAAACAATTCACTTTCCAGTAAATGCTCTGGTATAGCAGCGCAGTTAACAGCTATGAAGGGTCCACTGCTGCGTCTGCTGTGACAATGGATGCTTTGTGAAAATAGCTCTTTTCCTGTGCCAGACTCCCCTTGGATCAATACAGAGGAATCCGTGGTGGCATACAAGGCAGCCATCTCCTTTAGCTCAATCAAGACAGGACTTACCGTCAAAATATCCTTGAAGGTATATTTGGCGATAAAGCCTTTGGCATGCATTTGTTTCCGAATTTGCTGCTCCAAATATTGAATTTTAGTCACATCTTCAAAGGTACTAACAACACCGGACCGTTTGCTGCCAACCATAATCGGAATTCGACTCGTTGCAATAATCCCGCCATTTACATCCTGCAATTCGGCCATTTGCACCTCACCGCTCTCTAACACCTTATGCATTTGCGTATTGGGAATCACATCCTGTACCTTTCTTCCAAGTACTTGTTCACTTGGGATGTTAAATATCCTTTGAGCCGCAGGGTTATATATGGTTACATATCCCAACTCATCCGTGGCAATAACCCCCTGAACGACAGAATCCAATACCACTTTAATCCGAGCGGCTCTGCTGCGTTCTACACGCCTCAACTTAGCTAAATTTATAGCCTCATACATGGAACGATAGACTGCTTCCTCACCGCATTCAATCAAAATACTTTCTAGATTATAGGTTTGGGCTAGTTGTATCGCTAAGATCCCTCCCATAACTAGCGCGATTCCTCTTTTCTTTGCATCTTGAATACCAGCTTCTATATCTTCTTGCAAATGGAACGTATATTCATCAATCTCTAATCCAAGCATTTTTTCAATATCCCGAATACCGGGCATTTTTTCCTTATAAGAAAATAATGCAATCTTTTTATAACATTTTTTCATACAACTTTGATTCTCATATATGGAACGCATCACATCAAATGGTGTAACAGGAATTGCTACTACGGGGATTTCAACTGCTTCTTTAATATATTCAGCAGTCCCACCTCGACTCAGAATCACATCGATCCGAGGCTCAATATTCTTTGCAATAGCTGCTGCCTCGCGAAGAGTAGCCACTGTAATATAAGGATCGAATCCTGTATTCTCTGCCACGTGTTTAAATATCGTAGCCATCCCTGGATAGGTTGAAATTAAAGCCAGCCTTACTTTACTGTTATCTTGAACATCTTTCACCGTCTTTTGCCTCCCTGGGTTTTCCCTATTATATCCTTCGTCGATGCTACAAAAAACCTTCCTATCACATTCTTTAAATAATAAAAAGCAGGCTCTACAGGAGAGCCTACTTTTTATTTATTCTTTTTGCCTTTCACGAAATGCGCGATCCATTTCTCGTTTGGCATCTCGCTCTGCCATGTCTTGACGTTTATCAAAGTTTTTCTTTCCTGTAGCCAATCCTAATTGCAATTTTGCTAGACCGTGAGCAAAATACATTTTCAGTGGCACCAAAGTGTATCCTTTTTCTTTGGTTTTTCCAAGCAATTTATCAATTTCGCTTCGATGCATTAATAGCTTCCGTACGCGCAGTGGTTCGTGGTTAAAGCGATTTCCTGCATCATAGGGACTAATATGTGCATTATGCAGCATGAGCTCAGATTTTTCAATCCTGGCATAAGCATCCTTTAAGTTGGCTTTGCCTGCCCGCAGAGATTTCACTTCTGTCCCTGTCAGCACGATGCCCGTCTCATAACTTTCATGTATATGAAAGTCATGTCTGGCTTTCCTGTTTTCTGTAATGATTTTAATACTGGCTGTTGCATCTTTCAAAAAACTCACCTCGATACTACATTATCTCTTTATTTCTTTTTTTGTTTATTTCTTTTTGTCTTTAATTTTGCACGGCTTACCACAGCCTTCTTCGCCTTACTGTTCTTATTCTTCGCAGCCGAGACAGTTCTTCGACCATTGCCAGCTCCTTCGCTTTTCACACCATTTCTTTGAGGTCTTCCTCCACTAGGTCTTCGATTTATCGATCGTTCAATCCAGGCGCTGTTGGACTCTAAGACGAAGTCGATGTTGCGTTCTTCCGGACTGACTCTGGTGAGGATGACTTTTACTGCATCACCCAGACGATATATCTTATGACTGCGCTCACCAATTAAGGAATATTGCTCTTCCACATATTGATAATAGTCATCTTCCATACTAGATACACGTACTAGACCTTCTACTCCATTATCCAGCTCCACAAAAATCCCAAAGGCCGTAACCCCGTTAATGATCCCGTCAAAATGCTCTCCTACAAACTGCGCCATATATTCTACAGTTTTTAGAGAAACAGTTTCCCGCTCTGCTTCAGCAGCCGCCCGTTCTCTTTCAGAAGAATGCAGGGCAATCTCCGGCAGCATAGCTGCTAGTTTTGCTTTACGTTTTGTTGATATATCTCCTGAATTAAAGGTTTCTCGCAAAATGCGATGTACAATTAAATCAGGATAACGTCGTATGGGGGATGTAAAATGAGTGTAGTAGGTCGCAGCTAATCCAAAGTGTCCTAGGTTTTGCGCTTCATAACGCGCTTGTTTCAATGAACGCAGCATAACGGTACTGATAATCCGTTCTTCTGGACGCCCTGAGATATAATTTAATATTTTCTGTAAGGCAGCAGGCTGTACTTCATCCACCTTGGATAAGCTCTGCCCAAAATTATGCAATAGATTATTTAATTTTACCATTTTTTCCGAATCAGGCTCTTCATGCACACGGAAAACAAAAGGAACCTTTAACTTATGCATATGTTCAGCCACAGTTTCATTTGCCACCAGCATAAATTCTTCAATGATGGATTCAGCTAGACTGCGAACTCGTTTTATAATCTCAATTGGTTTTCCCGTTTCATCTAATTTCACTTTTAGTTCAGGAAAGTCAAAATCGATGGCACCGCGGCGCATCCTTCTTTCTCGCAGGATTCGGCACAGTCGTTCCATATTTTCCAATTGCCCAAGCAATTCTTGATGTCCATGAATTAATTCTTCATCATGTTCCACCAAAATTTTACGTACTACCGTGTAGGAAAAACGTTTCTGTACTCTTATGACACTTGGGAATAATTCATATTTAACCACTTGTCCTTTATGGTCAATTTCCATATGAGCCGACATAGCCAAACGATCTTCGCCAGCATTGAGGCTGCAGATACCGTTCGATAAGCGGCGGGGCAGCATGGGCAATACACGGTCTACCAAATACACACTGGTTCCCCGTTCACTGGCTTCTTTATCCAGTACTGTATTTTCACGGACATAATAACTGACATCTGCAATGTAGACTCCCAGAAGATAGTTGCCGTTTTTTAAACGTTCGACGTATACCCCATCATCCAAATCCTTAGCATCTTCTCCATCAATGGTTACTATTGGCAAATGCCGCAGATCACGTCGACCGGAGATTTCTTCTTCACTAATGGCATCTGGAGCATTTTCGGCAGCCTGCGCAACTTCGGCAGGAAAATCGATGGGCAAATTGTGCCTTTTGATAATAGAGAGAATTTCAATCCCACTGTCGCCCGTATTCCCCAGGACTTCTATGATTTTCCCCTCAGCACTCCGTTTTTTCTCTGGCCACTTAGTAACTTCTACTACTACCTTTGCACCACTCGGAACGATATTTTTTCCGTCCTTCGGAATAAAAATATCCTGGCCCAAACGAAGATCATCAGGAGTTACAAAACCAAAATTGCGGCTGGCTTCATAGGTTCCCACGATACGCGTATTTGCCCGTTTTACAATACGGATAATTTCTCCATCTCTAGATTTCCCTTGCCCGCTCTGGGTGTGTACACGAACAACTACCCTATCGTGATGCATGGCACTCATCATCCCATCTGGAGGAATAAAAATGTCCGTTTCATTTGGTGTTCTTACTTTTTCAGGAATCACGAAACCATATCCCTTATTGCTGGCACTTAACTTCCCTACTACCAGATTCATACGTTCAGGCACTCCGTATTTATCATAGCGAGTTTTAATAATATCTGCATTACTTTCTAGTTCTTCAATAACCTTCCATAATTCGCTTAATTCTGTCCCTTTCAGCTCCATATGCTCGGCTAATTCTTCCGAGGTCAAAGGTTTATATGCTTCTGTTCTCATGAATTCTAAAATTTTTTCTTTTAATACCATCATGATGCTGTATCCTCCACCACTGCAATAGTGGCTTTACCTTCTGCGGTAACAGTCCCATCCGGCAGTGATAATTCACTCTTTATTTCATACAGTTTACCGCGTTGTGATACGATCTTAGCTCTTGCTGTCAATTGCTGTCCAAGGGGAGTCGGCTGACGAAACCGTACTTCCAAACGCGCTGTTACTGCATTAAAACCTTTCATATTAATGTAACGAGCCATTACTTCATCTAAAACAGTACTGACAAGACCGCCATGCATAATACCATCATATCCTTGGTGTTCCGGCTTTGCTGTAAATGTCGTACGATAGGTGTCCTCTTCTTCTACAAACTCAAGTTTTAGTCCAATCGGATTATCCTTACCGCAAGCAAAGCACCACTGATCCCTTAATTCCATTCGCGTCACCTCAATTCTTTATTCAAAACCATTACAGAGTAAACCTAGAGATGCATTATGTCATTATTTTTTCATTCTGTAGAAAATCAATTATCTCCTCAAATACCTGTTCACGTTCTATATCAAGAGTGACAATATGACCAGATTTCTCCAGCCAAACTAGTCTTTTTTCTGCACTGCCCACATGTTCAAAAATATAAGTCGCGCTTCTTGGCTGTACCGTATGTTCAAATCGAGCTTGTACTACTAATAAAGGCGTATTTATTTTAGGCAAACGCGCATCCACATCTTCAATTAAATTCAGCAAACTGCTTAGGCTGCTAAGAGGGGTAGCATTATAACCTACACAATACTGTGAGCCAATACCCGCAAAAGATTTTCGTTTCTTCGGAACAAATTGATATAATACACGGTACAGAGGCAGCATGTCCAAGCGTTTATCAGCAATGTAAATAGGAGTACTAAGCGATACAGCCTTATTGACAGGATATTCCGCTGCCAGTTTTAAGGCCAATAATCCTCCCATGGATAGTCCTACGACAGAGATTTCCTTACATACTGATCTTACTATATGATACCCATCTTCAACTCCGCTATACCATTGAGGCCATTTTGTTTTTGCTAATTCTTCCACTGTTGTTCCATGTCCACTAAGTCTCGGTGCAAAAACAGTATAGCCTTCCTGATGCAATTTTTCACCAAGCAAGCGCATCTCAGCAGGTGAACCGGTAAAACCATGTAACAATAAAACGCCTTTTTCACCGCCGAGTAAAAAAAATGGTTCTGCTCCCTCCATTATTGTCAAAAGCAAACCTCCCCAAAGTTATTGCTATTATTACAATTATACCATTTTATAGAATTAAAATTCTACCTGCCAGAAAGAAAACTTAGTTATATTCCAGATTATAAGATTAAATATTTTTCGTTTCCTTATAGTCGGATTATTCGGCGTATTCCCATTACAGCAGGATAAAAATACCTCCTCGTCGAAGTGAAAAATCGTTATATTCTTCATAATATCTTATATAAAATGCAGATACATATAGCTGGTGTTTTTATTATTGCCATTTATTTTTGCAATAATAATTTAAATTGAGTTAACATATAAATATACGACAAGTATTTTTAGAGAAGGAAGGAATCATGATGCAGGTTTTAGAGCAAGTATTAGTTGCAAATCAAGCTTTTACTAAGAATTTATCAGATCAGTTTGTGCACTTTTTTTCTGAGCCCAGCAAAATGCCTAAACGCCAATTAGCTATTTTTACCTGTATGGATACTAGACTGGTAGACTTTTTAGAACCAGCAATGGGAATCAAGCGTGGTGAAGCTAAAGTAATAAAGAATGCAGGCAACTCTGTTACTGGTCCTTTCGAAGCCACAATCCGTAGTCTAATTGTTGGTATTTTTGAATTGGATGTAAAAGAAGTGCTAGTCATAGGCCACCTAGACTGCGGGGTATCTCACACAACATCTCAGAGTCTGACTGAAAAAATGATCAAGCGAGGAATATCGCCTGATGCGATCAAAATGGTCGAAAAGGAATTGGAAGATTGGCTGGACCATTTTCATAATCCGATTAATAATGTAAAAGAAGTCGTTGACAAAATCCGAAAAAATCCCCTCATTCCCAAAGACGTACCGATTCACGGACTCATGTTTAATCCACATACTGGAGAATTAGAGGTTGTTGTAAACGGCTATTAAATAACAACTATAATCGGCTCAAGGTAGCTCAAGATTAGCTTCCTTCATAAAAGGTAAGGTCACAGATCCATCTGAATCTGCGACCTTACCTTTTATGCCTTCTGATTTTATATCTGTGGCAGCTTAGCGATGTTTCGCTGAATTTCTTCCTCGTCGCAGCGCACATCTACCAGATTGCCAGCCAAGTATTGATCATAAGCTCCCATGTCAAAATGACCATGTCCAGATAAACAAAATAATATCGTCTTACTTTCACCTGACTCTTTTGCTTTAAGAGCTTCAACGATAGCACCTCGAATAGCATGCGCTGCTTCTGGTGCAGGTACAATCCCCTCTGTCTTGGAAAATAAAATGGCAGCTTCAAAAGTTTCTCGCTGATTAAAAGCTTGCGCCTCTATAAAACCATCATGGTAAAGCTGACTCACCAATGGTGATTCACCATGATAACGCAGTCCGCCAGCATGAATACCCGATGGCATAAAACTACTTCCCAAGGTATACATTTTGCTGAGAGGAGTAAGTTTTCCTAAATCACCATAGTCATAAGCAAAAACGCCGCGAGTTAGTGTAGGGCAAGCTGTAGGCTCCACAGCCACAGCCCTCACCTTTGTACCCATAAATTTATCTTGTAAAAAAGGAAACGCAATCCCAGAAAAATTACTCCCCCCACCACAGGCACCTACTACTACATCAGGATAATCTCCGATTTTCTCTAATTGCTTTTTTACTTCCAACCCAATAATGGTCTGATGCAATATGACATGATTCATCACACTTCCAAGGGCATAATTGGTGTCACGATTAGACATGGCGACTTCTACGGCTTCTGATATGGCAATCCCTAGACTGCCATTGGAATTTGGATCAATTGCTAACAAATTTCTCCCAGCTTCTGTCTTCTCTGATGGGCTGGGAATTACGTCTGCTCCATAGATTTGCATAAAAGAGCGTCTGTACGGTTTTTGCTGATAGCTGACCTTCACCATGTAGACAGTACACGCCATGTCATAAAAACTGCAAGCTAAGCTTAATGAGCTTCCCCATTGGCCAGCACCGGTCTCTGTTGTCAGATTTTTAATTCCAGCTATTTTATTGTAATATGCTTGAGGTATAGCAGTATTTACTTTGTGGCTGCCAGCGGGACTGGTCCCTTCATATTTGTAATAGATTTTTGCAGGTGTATCTAAGGCTCTCTCCAAAGCAACGGCACGTATTAAAGGAGTCGGACGCCAGATACGATATTTTTCCATGACTTCATCCGGAATGTCAATCCACCGTTCTTGGCTTACTTCTTGCTTAATCAATTCTAATGGAAAAATGGATGACAAATCTTCGGCAGTAATAGGCTGCTTTGTACCAGGATGTAATGATGGCGCTAATTTATTAGGCATATCCGCCTGAATATTATACCACTGTCTGGGAATTTCACTTTCCGCTAAAATATGCTTTCTGGTTTCATTCATCTACGTATCCCCTTTTCCTTTAATAAATTTACAACTAAAAAAACCTTTCGTCCCATATTAGGACGAAAGGTTATTTCGCTATACCACCCTAGCTGTATACACAGCCACATTTCATAGTACTCCGATACAAAATGTATCTTGTATACTCATTTCCTGCTAACGGTGGAAACTTCCGACAGCGTCTACCCCTAAAAAGGATCGGACTGTATCTCCTAGGCCCATTCCATATGCCGAGCATTGCCAAACTCCCACTGTCATTGGCTCGCTGTAAACCTCTTGCTATATGTACTATCCCTACTCATCGAAAATGTTTTTTTGTAATTCAACGTCATTATAGCAAAGACATTATTTCCCTGTCAATATACTTTCCGATAAATAGCACATTAGTTCTGCAAAATCTTTAAAAATCAGGCAGATATCTTGGCATTCGCATAGTAATAGCAGATTTTATGTTTTGCATTACGTGAAAAAGGTCATTCATCCTTTAGAATGAATGACCTTGCAATCTATGATAATAATAAGGGCGCAATAATTAACGATATCGTGCCTGCTACTTTAATTAGCGGATTCATAGCCGGTCCGGAGGTATCCTTAAAGGGGTCGCCTACCGTGTCACCAATAACAGCAGCAGCATGGGCCGGCGTGCCCTTCCCCCCATATTTCCCTGTTTCAATATATTTTTTGGCATTATCCCATGCACCACCAGCATTAGACATAAACAATGCCAACAACACTCCAGTTGCTGTTGCTCCAGCTAAAAAACCAGCAAGCGCTTTAGCTCCCATAAGAAAACCAACTACTAACGGCATTCCTACTGCAAAAACACCTGGAAGGAGCATCTCACGAAGAGCAGCTTTTGTACTAATATCCACACAAGCCGCATAATCAGGACGGCCAGTGCCCTCCATAATTCCGGGGATTTCTCTAAACTGACGACGAACCTCTTCGATCATCTCAAATGCTGCCTTCCCTACTGCTTCCATAGTCATTGCACACACTAAGAAAGGTAGAGTTGCACCAAGGAAAAGCCCAATGATAACAGTAGGTTCTGTTAAATTGATAACCAAATGACCATTTACCAATAATCCGGATAATTTAGGATTCTTAGCAACCTCTTCACCAAAAGCCGTGAAAAGAGCCAGTGCCGTTAAGGCCGCCGAACCAATAGCAAAGCCTTTAGCAATAGCAGCGGTAGTATTACCTACAGCATCAAGTTTATCAGTCGTTTTGCGCACCTCTGGTCCCAGTTCTGCCATTTCAGCAATACCGCCTGCATTATCAGCAACTGGACCAAAAGAATCTACAGCAACAACCATACCTGCCGTGCACAACATTCCCATAGCCGCCATTGCGATGCCATAAATCCCAGCCTGATTAAAAGCTACCCAAATTGCTGCAGAAAATACAATCATAGGAAGACCAGTACTCCTAAGACCAGTGGCAATACCTGCAATAATATTCGTTGCAGCCCCTGTCTGGCAAGCATCAGCAATATGCTGCGTCGGTGCTTTGGCACTGGAAGTATAATATTCGGTAATCATCCCCACCAGTACATTGACTACTAAGCCTGCTACAATAGCGATAAATATACCAAAACCTTTGTCACCAAAGATCATAGTAGATAGAACATAAGCCATAATTGCTGTCAGGAAATTGGTGCTCCATAGCCCGCGATTCAGAGCTGCCTGAGGATCTCCATCCTCGCCTGTCCGCACTAAAAATATACTAACAATAGCACCAAAGATACCAGCTGCACCAATTAATAAAGGAAATAATACTCCATTCACACCATATAAGGTGTTTCCGATTAACATAGCAGCAATTGCTGTAGCACCATAGGATTCAAATAAATCGGCTCCCATACCTGCTGTATCACCTACATTGTCGCCTACATTATCAGCAATAACAGCAGGATTTCGAGGATCATCTTCTGGAATACCGGCTTCCACTTTACCCACTAAATCCGCTCCTACATCTGCTGCTTTGGTAAAAATACCACCGCCAATACGAGCAAAGAATGCAATAGCACTGGCACCAAAAGCAAAGCTATTGATCACCACAGGATCGCCGAAAATTATGTAAAGTACTGATACGCCTAATAAACCAAGACCTACAACAGACAGACCCATTACTGCTCCTGCTCTAAATGAAACGCTCAATGCTTTATTGAGACTATGTCGAGCAGCTTCTGTGGTCCTTGCGTTGGCCTTGGTTGTTGAAGTCATTCCTACATAACCGGCAACTGCTGAAAATACAGCTCCTACTAAAAAGGATATAGCTAATTTATAACCATCAACAAAAAACAAAACGGCAAAAATAATGACAGTAAAAGGTATTAGCGTCTTATACTGTCGATTGAGATAGGCCATTGCCCCTTCGAAAATAGCTTGGGACAACTCCTTCATTCTTTCATTACCAGAACTTTCACTAAGCACGCTATTCATAAAATATGCCGCAAATAGTAATGCTACTATTCCGGCCAGTGGAGCAATATACAATAAGTCCATTATAACAAATCCTCCCTATATTAAACAAATTTCTTCGTCACTAAGGTCCGGTGCTAAATGGTTGGACATATGCTTCTACATACTCTAATTGTACTGCATTACTTGTTTTATAAATTGTCGCATATCTAGTCTTGTCTAAATGTTTAGTGCATCAGTTTTACTAAGATTAAAGTGATAACAGCAAATACCCCTCCAAGGAACATGGTAATTTTGGATAAGGCTGCATCCAATCCTTTTTTCTGGCCGCCTCCGAGCACACTATCAGCTCCGCCGCCGATTGAACCTGCTAGTCCTCCCCCTTTACCTGACTGCAACACAACAACAGCAATCAATGCGATACACACAATGGCTTCTAAAATCATTAAAAATGTAACCAATGTAATTATAACCCCCTAACACGTCTAGTAATTTTATTGTAACATACTCAAAATCAAATTGACAATGTTTTAACCACTTATTATTTAAATCTCCAGTATTTTGAATACATTTACTGCTACTTCTCCCATTATAGACAAAAATCGCCTTGCCTATACCACATAACAAAACATTTTGAAACGTATTTGCTTTTTTTACCAAAAAAATTTCCTACCCATCATATGATTTCTATCGTAAATACAAAAGCACCGAACAGACAGCAGTGCAGGCTGCTGACTGTTCGGTGTTTATTTTTTAATAACGATTACTTTAAATTATAGAATACTTTACGGCCTTTGTACTGGGAAATCGTACTCAATTCTTCTTCAATACGAAGCAATTGATTGTATTTGGCAACACGGTCTGAACGGGTAGGTGCGCCTGTTTTAATTTGACCAGCATTTACTGCTACTGCAATATCCGCAATCGTGGAATCTTCTGTTTCACCGGAACGATGAGAAATTACGCAAGTATAGCCTGCGCGTTTTGCCATTTCAATCGTATCAAATGTTTCGGTTAGGGAACCGATT
>NZ_FOTS01000066.1 GCF_900114615.1 Pelosinus propionicus DSM 13327
AATGCTATTATGAAGAGCCGGATGCCTTAATAGGGCACGTCCGGTTCCGTGAGGGGGGCTAGATCGTGAGGTCTGCCTCTACTCGACTTCTGTCTCCTTCTGTCTCATAAAACAGAGACTTGCTGGTAAAATAATGCTCATAATATAGAAGTATAGCAGGATTTAGCATTTGTGAAAGAGAAGCTTCCATAATTACCTAGTTGTAATTTATGGGTAGCTTCTCTTAAAATTGATAAATTAAAGAAAATTGAAAGCTAGCGTCTTTAATTGGGACAAGGAACCTGTCCCCGCGTCCCATATAATTGAGTACTCCTCCAAAGCGGCTAGGTGAAAAAACAGAAATTTGGGAGGTTATTATGAAACTTAAATATGGTTTAGAAGATCGACCGCCCGTTAAAGAAAATGTAATCTACGGTCTGCAGTGGTTGGCGGTTACCATTCCAGCAATAATCATTTTTGGAAAGATTTTAGGTGGTATGCAGGGGACAATTGAAGCCGAACTGCTCTACATGCAAAAATTATTCATGGTTATAGCTGTTAGCCTTTTGGTGCAGATCTTGTGGGGACATCGTCTTCCGCTGGTCATTGGACCAGCGACCGTAGTGTTTATCGGCATTCTCGCCTCTCAGGCCAGTTCGCCAGCCGCGATCTACCCCAGTATCTTAATCTGTGGGTTACTTTTAACTTTTTTAGCTGCCAGCGGCTTGTTTGCATCTCTGCGTCGTCTCTTCACACCTCGGGTAGTCACCGTTATCTTGTTATTGGTTGCTTTTACGATGATGCCCATTATAATGCAGTTAATCATCAGCGGTTCAGGTGAGATATCTTCCAGCAAGAACCTGGGGTTTGCTCTAGTATTTATCCTGCTGATGTTTACCGGCCAACGTTTGCTTACGGGTTTATGGAAATCAACCCTCACCTTATGGGCAATGATTTTCGGTAGTTTGGTATATTTTCTATTAAATCCTCCCTGGCCCCAGGGAACCAATATAGCTAGTCTTCCAATGTTAGGAGGATTTTTCGATCAACTGACTACGAGTATTGTTATTGATCCCGGACTAATAATCGCATTATTACTTTGTTTCCTTGGACTCTCCATTAATGACCTGGGCTCGATTCAGGCAGTAGGCTCGGTACTACAAGCTGATGAGATGCCAAAGAGGATTACACGTGGGGTTACAGTTACAGGTTTGAGTAATGCTTTGGCAGGATTCATGGGAGTCATAGGCCCGGTTAACTTTTCATTCAGTCCTGGTATTATTGCGTCTACTGGTTGTGCAGCTCGTTCTACCATGATACCTGCAGGGATAGCCATGCTGACATTGGCCTTTTTTCCCACAATTTTATTCTATCTATCCTTTATACCTGGGGTCGTTATTGGTTGTATTTTATTGTTTATTATGTGTACCCAGGTTGCTGCCGGTCTGACGATTGCCTTTACAGCGATGGAACAACCCCATTTTGATTATGCGCTATTAATTGGATTACCAATACTAATCGGAATAATGGTAGCTTTCTTGCCTGTAGAAGTCGCCGCTTCCTTCCCGCCCATACTACGTCCCATATTGGCAAATGGCTTCGTCATGGGAGTCATAGTGTCTCTGATGCTTGAGCATGTTATTTTTCGAAAAGTAGTAGATAAATAAGGCGTGAAGGAATAGATATACACAAAGTTACTCGTAGAGACACAGGGGACGTCAGACTGTGTGAAAAGCAACCCAATAATTACATAAATGTACAAATATGATAAAATATAGCCCATAAATCCACCTCTTTACTATCTGAATTTATTTATATATATTATCATATTTCTAGATTTGTGTAATTAAAACCAGCGGCTTTTCACACGTTTTGCCGTCCCCTTGATTTTTTAAGGAATCGCCTAGGCAAAGCCAATTTTCCGGTTCGGCGTAAAACTGCTTGTATTCTGGCAACTAATTCACGCGGACTAAACGGTTTGTAAAATAATCATCCGCTCCCAGCTTGAAACAAAGAAATATCCATTGTAAAAAATATAGATATAAAAAGGATGTGACCGTATGGTGAAAGTCATGATACCCAGCCTATCCGGTTGGGAAATTGCCAAGGCAGTGCAGCAGAATGTCCCCATAATTTTTTTACCGCCTTAACGCAGAAAACGATAAAATTTTAAAGGATAACACAAGATTGGTTTGCTATAATGCAATATAAATACTAGCATTGTTTTTGATTATAGGACGCTTAGCACGACAGATTTAGGTTCAGCTACAGGAAGGACAAGATGAATAAAGGAGACATATTACATGAGGAAGCTTAAAAGTATATTTTGCTTTGAATCTCTCCTTGATGGCCTCGATTTTTTGACTTTTATGGCTCAAGCGCCAGGCATCGTACAACAAGCAGGCATACAAAAAATAGATACCTTTCTTGCAGCCTGCTCAGCAGCCCCGTCACTGCTGCAAAGCCTGTTATTACATCCAGCACCACCTATTACGATACAGATACCGGTATCTATCTATTAAAGGCAATGTATGCATTGAAGTCGGCAACCGATTGATAATGGCCGGTCGGGCCAAGGTCAGTCTCAGTTTATTGGAGGTTGGGGATCAGAAGGAATTACCCTTGCCCAGGATAACGTTTATCTTACTGCCGGCAGCGTATCCAGAATAAAACGGTGCTTGGCGGCGGTGAGACATTATCGCAGCCCCATATGACTATCGCCGCCGATACAGTAGACTCAATTGGCGTACCAAGATCGGAATATTTACCAATAATGTTAAGGTCACTCAAGGTGGGAGGTGTCGGTAATATGGAATGGCTTGATGGGTTATCCTTGTTGTGGTTAGCAATGGGTGTAATATTTATAGTCGGTACACTATTCATAGCAACCGTAGTTTGTTTTTTTAGAAAATTTATCGAATCTCATTGCAGTTCAATTGACAATGAAAAAACAACTATTAGGCTCGCTGATGGAAAAAGGGAACCAAGAAAATTATCTTTGGAACCAGAACTAACTATGTCCCCAAAAAACAACTGTTAGCAAAAAAATAGACGGCTTATTCCGTGAATTAGAAGAGTTGCAGCAAACTGGGTAAAAAGAATGCGTTTTCGATGTAATGAAGCTATTGCAGTTAACAAGAAAAAGGAGAGATAGTATGAATTCTTTGGCTATGTTCATAAGCCGGATATTTTTAATATTCCCGAATAATATTCAGTCATTGATAGCAAAACTTGTAGGACTAGCTGTCTGGGCAGTCGTGTCGAGGCGCAGAAAAAATATAATGTTGAAAAACATTCGCGAAATTTTCCATACAACTGAAAGTGAGGCTTATCTAATAGGAAAAGCAAGTATTACAAGATTCGGCGGTATGCTGGCAGACTTATTGCAATATCCTCGCCTTTCAAAAGAAAATATTGCAGAAATGGTCAGCTTCCAGGGATTAGAACATTTGAAGGGTGCTCTAGATTGTGGCAAAGGAGCTGTCATGGTTACAGGTCATTGCGGCAACTGGGAGCTTCTTGGTGCGGCATTGTCTTATCAAGGATTTCCCATGGTTGGCGTAACCAGGCGTCAGAGAAATCTAAGTTTTAATAGATTTATAAATGTGTTCCGCAAGATGCTACCTGGTGCCACTGTTCTAGATAAGGGCAACTTACGTGATGTCTTCCGTGCATTAAATGAAAACAAAATACCTTTGATTTTTATTGACGTCGATGGGCGTGAGACGGGAGTTTTCGTTAAATTTTTCGACCGATGGACTTCTACTCCACCCGGCGCAGCAGTTCTAGCCAGAATGCGTGGTTGCCCAATAATCCCTGCATTCATCAGTAAAGCATCAAACGGCAAACATAATATTATACTACAAACACCTATTTGGGTAGACAATTCCGTCAATAAAGAAACGGCTATATACGATACTATGCAGCACTTGTCTTCTATATTAGAACAACATATTCGCCGTTTACCCCACGAATGGTTTTGGCTTCAGGACCGTTGGCGCACTGAAAAAAACGAATAATGGCTTAAGGGCCATTCTCGAAGAGATAGATATAGTGACCTATCAAAAGTTTCGCAGTTATACCTGTTACAGATTCTTCGATTAGTCTTAAACAATATGAATTGAGCCATTGTAGACTTCGAAGAAAATGAGCAAATCAAAAAAACAATATATACCACAAACTTCTGTAAAGCGGCTTAGCCCCTTGCAAGAGTTTTGTGATAACCAATAATTATTACATTTCTCTAGCTGTAGTTTTATGGAATTCTCCCCACTCACACATTGCCTCCAAAATAGGGATTAGCGATTTTCCACGCGCAGCAAGGCTATATTCAACTTTTGGCGGGATTTGTGGATATTCGTTTCTAATAATTAGTCCATCAGATTCTAGCTCTTTTAGTGAAAGACTTAACGTTTTGAAAGATACCGCATCAATATAACGCTTCATTTCATTGAAACGGACAACATCAAAAGCAGTAAGATAGTATAAAATTGTTATTTTATATTTTCCATTGATTAAAGATAATATATAACTGAAACCCGTATTTTCTAACTTGGCTTGTTCAATGCTATCCATGTTCATATTTAAGCTCTCCTTTAAGATAGTACCTAACATAAATGTACGTACTTGATTAAAACATAATACTCTTTTCCTCTATAAAGTTATAAATTACTATACCAAGGTTACTTCATGTAAGAAAAATCAAAAAAGATGTGAGGCGATATGGATACAATATAATATCACATATCGTAAATCGTAGAAGTATCAGATCCTATACATCAAAAAAAGTAAGCACCAGTGATATTACTGAAATACTAACGGCTGCTAACTGTGCACCATCGGGAAATAATCTTCAGCCGTGGAAATTTTCTGTTGTCATAAATGATGAACAACTACTCAAAAAGCTTGCCTCACTTACAATCCTGGGTACAAACGGCTCCCTGCTTGATAGCAGCCTTCCTCGATAAAAAGTAACCGATCCTAACATCCACGGTATTTATCTCAAGCACGTGCAAGCCATAGGAGCGGCAATACAAAATTTGCTGCTTGTAGCCCATGAGCTTGGTCTGGGAACTTGCTGGATTGGAGAGATCTTGAAAAAGGAAGAGCAGGTAAAAGAACTGGTAGGAGCAACAGATGATTTAGAACTAATGGCTGTGCTATCGGTTGGTTACTCAAATAAAACGACTACATCTAGAAGAAGAGATATTTTAGAGAATATCGTAAGCTGGTTTTAAAGAGATCAAACATGAGAAGTCATGAGGACGAGGTTATAGACATTAACAACTAAAATAGACAGCTCTGATTACACTATGAAGAAGTAGGAAAGGTTATTCAGTAACTACCCATCCGTAGGTAGTTACTGTAAGACCTTTTCCGTAAAATTTATAGGATGCTCTATTACATGCCATTAATGCCATGTCCATAAAAGTAACATTTTAATAGTATTAAATTAGATATATAAAAAGCAGATATAAGCAGGTATGAACCAGTATTAGTATGCTGATTTTTATTGTTGTCAGGGAAAATATGGTATATAATTCGAATTAATGAATTATAGGTAAAGGTTTGGGAAGAAGGAAATGATTTATGCAATTAGGCAAAAGCTTAAAAAATATTATAAATGGTTACCATTGTAGTAATTTTTATAGCTTACTGCATTGTATTTTTACAATTTTGCTCAGTGCAGTCTCATATTATTTGTCTACAGAGTATTGGTATTTTTCTTGGATTGCACTTTTACTTCTTTGCGTATATGCATTGAAAGGATCATTAGTTTCCACATTTCTGACGGGATTCTTTTCATACTTATTTGGATCATCCAATCCTCATGCGGTGCTTCCCCTTACTGTTTACTGGCCTTTGATTGTTATTAATGCAACTGCATTTGCAAGTGTACTTGCTATTTTCCGTCATATTGCTGTTAGATGGAGAGGTGGGTATGCAAGCTTTGTTTTCGCGAGCGGTTTAACCGCTTACGAATTCATTGCTTCATTATATTCTCCTCATGGAGCTGTAAATAGCATTGCTTATACGCAAATATCTAACTTACCTATTATTCAAATTGCATCTATCACAGGTATCTGAGCAATTACTTTTTTGATGGCCCTCATCCCTGCAAGTATTGCTTTAGCTTATCATTATCCTCAGAATCGAAGATTAAGTATAAAATCGAATGTAATTTCATTAAGTCTACTTTTATTCGTGATTTTATTTGGATTTCACCGCTTAAATACGCCTTTTTATGTGTCTAGTATAAAAATAGGTATTGCTTCTATATCTACTAATTTAGAACAATATCTAGCCGTAGCAAAAAACAGGGATAAACAACAAGTTGCAGACACTATTCAACGATATATTCAAAAGATTGATTTTCTTGCGCAGTCAGGGGTCGAAGCTGTTTTGCTGCCAGAAAAGATTATTACTATAGAGACTCATGACGATAATTTTCAGCGCCTGAGTAATGCAGCACAAAAGAATAAAGTGAATTTAATTGTAGGAGTAACTAGAAAAGATAAAATGAAACTTTACAATTCTGCCTATGTCTTTTCGTCGTTAGGAGAAGTGCTTTTAGAGTATGATAAAAAACATCTGCTATCTGCATTTGAAAGTAGGTATACTCCAGGAACTGATCTTGGAATCATGAGTAAATGGGGTATTGAAATTTGCAAAGATATGGATTTTATACAGCCTTCACTGGATTACAGTAGGCAAGGAGTAAATATTGTCTTTGTTCCTGCACTAGATTTCCATGATGATGGTTGGAGCCATGCGCGTGTTGCAATTATGCGAGGAGTTGAAGGAAATTACGCAGTAGCACGAGCTGGGCAGTGGGGATTATTAACCTTAAGTGATAGTAGAGGTCGTATTATAGAAATGGTATCTAGTGATGTAGAGGATGGTGGATCTGTTTTAGTAGGTGAAGTAAGGCTTGGGAAAGGAAACTCAATATATAGCAAATTGGGTGATAGTTTTGCATGGATATGTCTAGGGACTTTTATTATACTATGTATTTTTCTGTCGCTTAGAAAACCTAATGAACTGCTGACTAAACCTTAGCTGTATGAATGTGGTATGTCGCGGAAGGGAAGTAAGGGGGTGTAAAACCAAATGGCTTATGGATTTAGCGTTCAAAAGAATCTTGTTTGTTCCATGGCATGTAATGGAATGAGAAATGACATGTCATGGAACAGACAATAGATCTTTAGATGGCTTGGTTTTACTGGATTCTCAAAAATTGTAAACAGTGTTTAAAGTGACCTTGAAGAAATGTATGTAATGTCTGTACAACAGCTAGAACCGATATTTAGGCATTGGGAAGACAAGCTTGATGGTAGTATGGCACATATAAATAATCCTAAAATAGCAGTAACATTTGTAAGAGAAAATGGTGTCAAAGTATTTCCTATAGATAATCAAAACCCAATTAATCCAGCAAGTGCTATTAGGTGATAAAATAAGGATTAAAACATTCGTAAAATTTTTTACGAATGTTTTTTTATCTGTTTTTTTAAAAAGCATTGACCTTTAAAATTGAGTATGATATTATATATCCAACGGGATTTATAAATTGCGTTAGATTTTTGTTACCTTTTTTATGTATAATTTATGGAGGTGCAGTTATGGCGAATCAAAAATTAAAAACGCTATTAAAAGAAGTAAGCGGAAGCATGATGCCAGGCTATAAATTAAGACCGGACTTCCCAGAATATACAATTCACCCATATGCTGAAAGACTTCCTAAAATGGACTATTATGAATTTCATTTATTGGAAGCATCAATAAATGATGGTGGACAGGCTATTCCAATTGTAGTACATAAAGGCCAAATATTAGATGGTAGGCATAGATACGAAGCTTGCAAAAAATCAAATATATTGCCTTTAGTTGTTGAATACACAGGTAAGGGCGAAGATGAAGATATAATTAATTTTATACAAAATGCTACATTAAGACGTGAGATGACTAAACACCAAAAAGCTCTTGTTGCTGCTTCATTTTTAGATGACGAAAAGAAAATATCGAGTAAGTACCAAGGTAGACGAACTGATTTACAGAAAAAAGATTTACTTCCCTATGAGCAGGAACAAGTTGAAAAGGAAGAAGTCAATACTAATACTCTTGATCGTTTGTCAGAACGATACGATGTAAATCGTTCATACATTCAATTAGCATATAACATACAAACGAATCAACCAGACTTGGTTGAACCAATTTACGATAAAGTTATTACACTTCCAGAAGCAAAAAAGCTTGTTGATTTAGAAGAAGATGACAGGCAAAAAGTTATTGCATTAGTTAGGCAAGATGAAGAGGTTATTGAACAAAGAAAAAACATTGGCGTTACTGAAGACATGAGAAATGAACGGATCAAGAATTTTAAGTATACTGTCAAACAAGCTATTGATATTGTCTTGAAAGAGAAAAAAGGTTATCAAGCACCGACTGAGCCAATACTTCCTGATCATCCTGAAGTGGTTATCTTCACAAGCCTTAATAAAAAGGGTGATGAAATCGGATTTAGGGATAAGCTAAGAAAGATTGCTGAGATTCTTGGGGTTGAAGAAAAGGAAATATGGTATTGTCCGACTAAAGACAAGAATGATATTGCCAAGGTAAAAGGTGTCAGCAAATCAATACATAACAGATTTAAAGACCATGCACGTATAGTAAATGGTGAAACAATTTGGCCTAAATCATAAAAATTAATAAATAGAAACAGTAGAGAACAAAATCGTTCTCTACTGTTTTTTATTTTATCTTAAAGTATGAAGGGATGTGGTAAAATTGCCTATTTTAAGTTTTTCTAGTATATATTGGTGGAAAAAGTAAAAAGTTTTAATTATTGTTAACTAGAGAGTCTTCGGACTCTCTTTTAGTTTGCCCAAAAAATTATAAATAAAGAGGGGTAATTAAAAGTGAAAAAATATGAACTTACAATCACCAAGGAAATAATCGCTGAGTATCAACTGAATGAGAACCATATAGAAGCTATAAATGAGCTTAATGAAGTTATTAAGGGTAGAGCAGCATTCGATTTTTACTGGGATGAGTTAATAAACAAATATGGATTGAGCACATCTAATTATGCATCATATGTTCATCTTGCAGTTAGTAGAAAAATATAATGCTCTTATTTTTGAAAGGGGGTGATAAAATTGCCTGTTTAAAATTAAAAGTTTTTCTCGTATAGTATGATGTTTCACGGATAGCTATATAAAAAATTTAAAAACGAGGTAATAAAAATGGAGTGTTTAAAGCATGATTCAGTTCTTTTGGCAATTATCACTGCAAAGAGTAAAGAAGAGCGTGAAGCAGTTATTGAAAAATATGGGAAAGTTGAAGTTGGGAAAATGCTTCTAAAATTAAATTATATAAAAAGAGAATTAGAAATGTTAAAAGCCGAAGAAGAATTTTGTAAAAGAAAAAATTGTCTGATAATAATATCTATTGAAGGGGGGGCCTATGCTTGCCTAAAGGCATTACATAAGGTGGTGACGTTTAATTATTTATTCAATTTGGAGGGATTGCTGTGTTTAAGGAAATTGAGTGGAAAGACATTCCGGATTTGACGGAAGAAGAATTGCTCCGTGAACTGGAGTTAGAAGAAATTATTGCAGAATATGAGGAGGAACTTGATCATGAGTGATATTTGGGGTTCAGATATTAAAGTTGAGGTTGGTAAGCATTTGAAACTGAAAAACGGTAAAAACAAGATTCGTATCGGCAGCAGGCCCCATGCCGCTAATATTCATTGGGAAGACAGTTTTGCCGGTAAGAAAAAGAAAGCCATTTGTCCTGGTAGTGGTTGTCCGTTATGCAATGCTAATAGGAAATATGACCCTCGTTATTACGTTAAAGTTATTAACCGTGATGATGGACAAGCCACGATACTGGAATGTGGCCCAATGATTTTGACTCAAATTAAGAAGTATGCCAGTGATAGTGATTATGGGAATCCCATGAATTACGATATTTCCATCAATAAGACTGGAGAAGGTCGCAATAGCAAATATAGCGTGATGGCTTCACCATGCAAGTCATCCATTACTGCTGAAGAAAAGACATTACTTGAAGCAGTTGATATTAGTTCATGTGTCGAGCCAACACCAATAGATGAAATATGGGATATGGGCTTAGTGGCATTGCCTGTCGATGTTCCAAAGCCTCAAGAAAGTAATGTTACTGATGATGACGATTGGGACAGTGTGGAATAAAAGAAATGCTGCCATAAGTACTACGAATACTTATAACAGCGCAAATGTAAGCAATATAAGGTAATTATAATATAGACTGGCTGCGTCAGCAATGGGGCAGCCAGTTAAATAGAAAGGTTGATTTAATAATGAAAAACGAAAAATGGGATATGGAAAAAAGCGTACAACATATTATGAGGATATTAACAGCACAGGGTATTTGTGCTAGGTATGACAAAGATAAAAATGAAATTATAACTGACAACGGTCAAATTATCGTACCAGTTATCGCTGAATTACAATCAGATAATAAAAGTAAAGAATTTTTTGATATTCTTCGAACCCATAACTATAGTATGCGGAATACTATTGATGAATTTGTGTACCAAAATGGGTACTATGAATTTTTAGAGATTAAAAAAATGCTAGAAGAGGATAGTTGCTTTCTGGCGATATATGCTGACTTACATGAAGCAATATGGACCAAAACGGAAAATTCGTCTCATGTTATAACTGAAAATGGGATTTTTAATTTGCTTAATTTGCAATTTAATGGAACTAATGTTGATGTTCCTGAAGTATATATTGAGACGTTTCCTGAAGAAACGCAATATATATTTGCACTAAGTTAAATTCAGTATGGTTTATAGCTGGCCGCCTGATGTTGCAAGGGCGGCCAGTAAACTAAATAAAAATGGAGGACAGATATGTTATACGAAATTCATAATAAGCGGGCTATAGACTCCAATAAAAGCAATATAATCTTGTTCGTGCTGGAAAATCCCTTGAAGGAAAACTTATATTTGGTCACTTATCAGTACATTTTGAACGTAGCCAAAATTTTATCTCAAGATTTTAATATTATTATTGTCCCAAAGAATTCAGGTTCGGCATATTTAAAGCATTATGTCGATCATCCAGAATATGGAAAGTATGCATACATAGAATTTGATAAAAACGGCTCATATCGTGCATCAACGGCAGAGACTATGCCATTACCCCAAAAAATTCAATACTTTAATGATACCTTTAGCGAAATGCAACGGAATGATGCTTGGCTATTTGACAAATTAGCGGGCACATTAGGCAGCCACTTTATTATTCCCGGACTAAACATAAATTATGAGTCTACATCCGATGATCTCAAAGATATTAAAAAGCGTGATATTGCTGTAAATCGTTATATTGAGGGTATGAAGTATAACAAGCTAATACAGCATAATGCATTTATACAGCATGCTCTAGGCTTCCCGGTGGAGTTTTTAATATGGCTCATGAAAGAATATGATGTATGGCACTATGGTTTCTGTCACGATACTGGTTCAGCATGGTTGCAGCATACCAGTTTAAATCCGTTTACAAAAAAAGTAGTTAGTTACTTTTTTGTCAATGATAACAAAGGTGTTAGGGAGTTTAAAAAGTTTCCTATGGAAGCGTTACAGGACTGTTACGGCAAGCAGATGCCGGATAAAAGCTATTATGATAACATCCTTGAAAATAAGCCATATGACCTGATGTGGGGCGGTAATTTCCCTTTTGAATTAGAGCATAGGCGTGAGTCATGGTATAAATATTTTCATCAATTGAACGCCAATGCGATTATCCGTACAAAGCCAAATGGACAAGCAGTTACTAATAAAAATGGTGCTATACCTAAAAAATGGGCTAATAATGCACTTATTCAGCAATTCATTACTGACATTAACGGCAATAGATATATTCAGCCCACATTGGCCTATGACCAATATAATGAGTCTTTGAAGGATGCTTTATTTACGCTGGCACTACGTTGCTATTATGGAAAACACGATAATTTAGGATTTCGTATTGGCAACGCCTTATTTTTTGGTACGGTACCATTAATCTCTGATGAGTACGACAAACGGCGCTTATATCTACCAAAACGTTTCAGGGAAATCCTAGTGGTGACAAATAACCAAGATATTGAGGAAAAGATAAAATACTTTAGAAACGACCCGGAAGCCTATAAAGATTTATTCTGGGAGCTATTTAATAATTATTTTGATAAGCGAGATTTTTACCTTAATTATTATCATAGCGACTTCAAAAGAGAATATTTTTCTGGCCTGTATGAATTCTGCAAATGATATTTGCGAATTGGGCTAATTAAATTAATGCGAAGACTATAAATTTAGGGGAGTATTGCTATGGGGAAGGTCGTTGAGTACGAATTTGTAAAACAGCTAGCATCTAATGATTGGAAGATCGTTGCGATACTGAATGGTAAGGACAATCGTGAGTTTAGACGAGACTTTAATAAGCGGTATGCAAGGCTTATAGAGAAGTTAAAAAAATAACATCTTAGCGTGGCTCACCATCATGATTGCATGATGGTGAGCCTATTAAAATAGGTGAGTTAGAAGAAGCTGATGAGCATTATGGAATTATCTAATGTAATTGGCGGACGTATTTTAACAAGTCGGCTATAACGCTTGCATGATGAGAATGGCTTTATTTTGGTCAAAATCATAATTACCAATAAAAATATGAAAAGAGTCAAAAAGTTTATTTAAAATCAAATGACAACGGTTAAATAATTATTATTTTAATTATCAAAACGAGTCACCAGGATGACCCAGATTTAATTTTAGTTAAATGGTTAATAGGATACCATTAACAGGAAGTATTTTGTGTCAGAAGATGATTTAAATAATTAACACAATTTATTATTTAATAATCATTTAACTTCTTCTTATGGAAATACAGAAACGTCCACTTCGTTAAAGTTTTTCTGAGAGAGACGAATAACATGTAGTTTTTTGTTTTTGAAAATTTGAAGTCAACGAAATTCCTTATATTATTTGTATGCAGTTTGTTGTTTGTAGTATGTAGTTTGATGTATGTAGTATGAGAGGTGTCTGGAACTGTTGGTAGACAATACTCTTGTGAAACATAGGAGGAACAAATCAGGAACTAATTAGGAACTAAAAGAGAACCAATAAAGGAATAAATTAGGAACTATATGGGAACTACAGGAGAAATATAGAAGGAACTAGATACCTTATTTGTTCTCCTTATAAATCAATTGAACAAAAGTATAAATTGAGAGGAGGCGTTAATATGCTGCAAGAGCAGAATGCATTAGTGCCTAATGACTTAATTATGGATAGCACGTTATCCGATAATGCAAAGAAGGTCTACTGCATTATAAGTGTTAATTATTTTGGTAAAGACGTAAAGTACAGTTTGAAAAATCTAGCCAATGAAGTAGGGATAACTAAAAGAGGCGTAGGAAAAATAATTGATAAGATGGAAGAAACTGGTTATTTCAATACTTTTAGTACCAAAGGGAGAAATAACTGCACGTTATTTAAATTATTAATTCATCCAACAATAGACAAAAGATTAAAATTCACTAAAGTGCCAAGAAGCAAAATATATGGTACTGATAGCAGAATATTGATGCTATATGTAACGTTTAAAATGATTTATGATGTATTGGATGAATATAGGTTTGAGTCTTTCATAAAGGCAAATTGCTCAATATCACCTTGGTATTCAGTTGAGCAGGTATTTTCCGTAGTTAATACGTTGGCGGAATATAAGGCCATTGATTTTAAATACAAAGTATTAATGGCAGGGGATGAAAATATAAAAAAAGAAGCCCGTTTACCCAGTCAAGCTATCAATAATGATATACAACAACGCGATGCAATTACAACGGAATGCAAATTTACTAAATGCGGCTTGCCACTAATATATAAAGAAAATAGTGAAGTGAATTATGAAGCAACGTATCCTTGGCGTAGTAATGCTGACTGGAAAAAATTTAATATGGAAATTAACACCGCTGAAAGCAACATTATCGATTACGAAAAAAAACAAAGTTTAACTGACGAAGAGACTGAGTTACTGGCTGCTTGTAAAAGTGTTTATCAAGATCGTTTAACCAAGGTACAGGCAATTGAGCAGCATTATCGTGACAAGATTTTGGCGGAGGGTTAATGTTATGAATTTACAACAGCAAAAGCTTAGATTAGAAAAAATAATATTGTCCTATGGATATGCGGATACGCGTTATACTGACATCATCATAAGTAGTCTGAATAGCGAACATTTTAGTCCACAGGTACAATCGACATTCAAGTATCTGAAAAAATATTATGAGAAATATAATGCTATAGTTACATCGGAATATGTTAATAACTTATTTACGATGGGGAAAATAAAAGCAGATGGACATGTGAATTTTAATATTATACATGCAGCTCTTGGAAATTATCCAATTAAAGATACTGCCGATTTAAAATCCCATATCGACTTACTACGTGAACAAATTGTTAAAGAAAAAACAGTGATTTTATTGGAAAAGTTTGCAGATAAACAGCCACAAGCAAATGAAGTGGTTGAGGACATGAAAAAAATCATTGAATTCCACAATTATCAATATATGCGAAAAAACGTTTTTGTTGATGTTCATGATGTTGATAAGCGCATTAATGGCTATCTAGCTCCCGATATGTCGGACAATCTTATTTCAAGCGGATTTCAAGCGATTGATGAAGCCATTGGTGGTTTTAAACGCAAAGAATCAATTTACGTAATCGGTCGTAAAGGTGCGGGTAAATCGGTGTTATTGTTTAATTTAGGGTATCATGCATGGAAGGATGAACAAAACGTCCTATTCATTACCTTAGAGATTGATAAGGATGATTACTCCAGGCGTATTGATAGCTATATAACCAAAATTCCGGCATTAACATTAAAGACCAAAACTCTAAACGAAGCAGAGCAAATGATTTTAAAATTAAAAATGAATACAATCAAAGAGAACCGTGATGAGAACGGGTTACAGCATACCGCGGTAATGCATATCGTAGAGTCAAATGCCAATATCAATGTTAACGCAATTAAGCAAATTGTCAGAGAGCAGGAGGAAAGACGAAATGTCCGTTATGATGTTATAGTAGTTGATTATGCAAGTTTATTGCAGCCAACTCTATTATATAGGGAAGACAGATTAAAGCATGGACAAATAGCCTTTGAGTTGAAGAATTTTGCAAGGGACAATGATTATTTGGTAATTTCAGCGGCACAAATGAATAGAGCCGGTGAGGGAGAAGGAATTGTTACATCTGGAAATGTTGCTAATAGTGATAGTATCGCTGACCATCTTGATTATGGCATAGCGATAGTAGTAGAGAAGGATCCAATGATAAAAACTGGTAGGATATTATCTTTTAAGACCCGTGATGGCAACCCCTTTAATTTTACGATAAAGAAAAACTATGACATATTAAGAATCGAAGAGTGTGAAGATGATACTTTAAATTGGACGGAGGATATTAAGCAATGAACAGTTTTTGTTTAACTAAGGATGTAGCGAAAATGCTCAATGTGGATGCGCAGACAGTGCGAGAATTATTTGTAAAGCATTATGATGAATTGCTAGAGGTAGGCGAAATAAATATGATTAATGATCTTGCTATATTATGGTCGCCGGAAATGATTGAGTATATTAAAAGGTTTGTATAAGCAGGAGTGTAGGCAGGCGAAACTGATGAGGTTTTAATGTCTTTTTGGCGGTGTAGGGTTAATTGGCAATTAACTTAAATTAGAGGTTATAGATATGTGGAATAGGAAAACAAGCCGAATTCAGTAAATTCCTTTACTAAATTCGGCTTGTTTATGAATTAAAAAAATAAAAGCGATATCTCCAGTTGTATGAGATATCGCTTTTACTCTTTTTCTTTAATTGGCATAAAAAACTGGATTACATCAACCTCTAAACCATCAGCAATAGCAAAGAGAACATCTAAGGAGTATGCTTTAGTCGAATTAGGTGCTTCAATCTTGCTCAGATAACTTTTGCTAATTGCAATCTTATCAGCTAGTTCATCCTGAGATAGTCCTCTTTTCATACGATAGTAAGCAATTTTTTTAGCAATCTGTCGATAACGTTCATCATAACTGGTTTTCATAAATCTCTTCACCTCTACAATGAAATTATAGAGGTGTTTCACTTATAGGGCATTACACCTATGGTGAAATAAAATTCTGTTAAATTATTGCACTTATAGTGAAATATATGTATAATGGGTTAGTAACTATTACCAAGTAATTAAAAAGATGTCAAGTTGCAAATATAAGCAGTTAGGAACTAAAAGAAATATGTACGTTTACATAAGATTTGATATAATAATAAATAAAAGGAATTATTTGACAAATTATAATATGATCCGTATTAAATTTAAACGGTATTCATATAGTAATATTTAAAATAAGGGAGAGAAACTAAATGAAAAAAACAGCTATACTTGCAATAGCAGCAGCTACTATGCTAACAACTAGTATTGGTTTTGCTGCACCGTTAACCGATTATTCCGCAGGAAAGACATCAATTGATTTAACATGGAGGAATTCTGATGTTAAAACTAATAGCACAGGCAGTGATGGAGTCTGGGAAACTTCATTTGGCAAAAAATACAATTTGGATTGGGGAATTACAACAGGTTTAGGCAATAATTTTGCTATCCAATATAATGGATATAATGCAAAAACGAAAGATACCCTTGCCTGGAGTGACTCTGACGAAACCGGCATTTCACATATAACATTAAAAACCCAAGAGTTAAATGTATTATACAAATTAAATAAAAATGTATCTGCTTATACTGGGCTAGTCAGACTTAAGGCAGATGAGAGTGCAAATGTAAGTTTTACCGATGGAAGCCCTTCTGCCACTGAAAGTTATTCCAGTAAAACAAAAAACAAAATACAATTTGGCTTAATTGGCAGTACGAAACTAGCTGAAAAAACAACTGCTTATGCTCAAGTCGGTGTTGCATCCAGTTTCACAAATTGGAAAATCGGCTTATCTCAAGAAATTAGTCCTAATCTTGAATTTAATGTAGACTATCGCGGATTAAAAGCAAAAAAAATAGAATATGAAAGTGAAGGTGAACGATTTGATGTAACCGCAAAAGGCGTAGGCTTTGGCGTAAGCTATAAGTTCTAATAAGACTCATCTGTAAGTTCTTTCAATCCCCGGCTCTTTGTCGGGGATTTTAGTATAGTGATAGTTTTGGGAGGATGAACATGGCAGAGAAAGGTGATTTCCCAGAATGCGAAAAATGTACTTCATTCCAATGCAAATCATGTGGACTTGAAGCAAGTCGGGGAGACGGCCATATAACAGGGCGAAAGAATGCATTCAAAGCATGTATATATATGACGCTAGCAGTAATCGTGCCTTACTTTTTACACTTAGATCAAATAACTTTTAGTAAAATGATGTTTCTATTGGCGTTTCCATTGTCAGGAATGTATATTATTACTCAGCATCAAATTAGTGTGATATTTGTATACTTGCTATTACTTGTAATGAGTGCAAGTTATTTTCTAATTTAGCATCGCAATAAATAATCAAATAAAATTTCGGAGGTATATTATGATTCGTAATAAGGTTTTTCACTACTTACTCTTCATGATAATAGTAGTAGCTGGATCAATGTTATTGGTGGGATGTGGACAATCTAAGAAAGAGGTTCTATCACAGTATAAGCAATCAGTACAGCCGATTTTGTCTGAGTTGGAACAAGAAGGAAAGAAATGGGATACATTAAGAAGCAGAAGTAGTAATGGCCAAATTTCAGATCTTGAATTTGCAGTAATAGTAAAAAATGAGTTATTACCTAATATGCTAAAATTACAAGAAAGAATGGAATCAATAGAACCTAATAAAGAATTGCGCGCTACTCATGAACTTGGCATCAAAATGATAAGTAAAAATGGTCAAGCAATGAATGAAGTTATGGCTATCTTCTATACAGGAGATATGTCTAAAATAACATCTGCCAATCATCTTTTAACAGAATCACGTGAATTAGAAAGAAAATACGTTAATCAGCTTGAAGACTTTCTTAAATAATAGTAACCAGAATATCAATGTCAAATTAGGTAATGAAAGATGATAGAGAAGAGAAAGGTAGGATGACTAATGCGGAAATATTGGTATTGGCTTGGTGTTTTTGTTTTTATATTCTCATTTTGGATTGCTTCACCTTACTGTTACGCGGCGGATTGGGATTATGTTTGTTCTAGCAGTGATGATACCAAATATTATTTGGATACTTCAAGTGTAGAGAAAAATGATGCATATTTGCGCTTTTGGCGAAAAGGAGTGCATTTGGAAATAAAAGATGGTGAAAAAGAATTTATTAGTTATCATGAAGTGCATTTAGCTAACCCTTTAGAGGTTAGAGTATTACATATTATATCTTACGATAATAGAGGTAATGAGCTTCGTAATTTTAAGAGATCTGGTGAATGGCAAAACCTTCGCTCAAGTAGCATTATTTATTCAATAGCGAATGCTGCCATGCATTATATTAATTAAAGAGTGACCTGCAGTGTTAGCTGGTTAGGTTAATAGGAGTTACTATTAACCTATTATTTTGAAGGTTTCTGGTGTTACTGGGTGATTAGAGAATTATTCATGATTGATACTTACACCATTTCATTTTCAGAAGTTAGTATGTCGTTAGCGAAACAAGATCACAACCCTAGTCAAACTGCTGACTAAGGTTTATCTTTGTTAAAGCTTAAATAACAGAATCAAGTTATGTTAATGTTTTTAGAGAAAAACAGCAATTATGACAAATTACTGTTTACGTTTAATCGATACTTGATATAAGTATTATATAAGAATATTATTAATAAGATGATGAGGTGTGAATCATATGAAAGTATATATTCGTGAACCATTAACGGGAAAAGTATTGGCTTATTGGGATGGTGAATATGTACGTAAACTTAGCGGTGAAGTGATTGTATCAATTGATGGTAATTATATTCGTAAAGGAGTAAGTGGTGGAGAGGTTTTAGCTGTTTTGGATAAAGTCTTTATTAGAGAAGGTGTGGTGGGAGGAAGAGTAATTGCTAATATTGAAAAAGATTGTATCTATGCTGGAGTAAGCGGTGGTAATATACTTTATTTGATTGATAGCGGTGTTTCAGATATCGAAAAATGTGCATTGGCGGTAGCGGTATTGAGAATTTTTGATTGATTTTAATTTAATAGTGAAATTAACTTTATGTCAGTAAAAAATCAAGGTTTAAATCCATCTTACTAGTTAAATAACATTTTAACAATTAAATCTTCTTTAGATAACAACTAAAAATCATTTAACTGTTTGTACACCGGAGTAAAGGAACTGACAAGGTATCCAGTTCCTTTTATTGTTCTCTTCATAGTTCCCAATTTGTTACTCTTCTGGTTCCCCTATAGTTCCTCTTATGCTTCCCAAGAATTCTAGAGATCTCTCATACTACCTACATCAAACCACAAATAAATATATAAGAAAAAGAAAAACATCATATTGTAATGGCGTAAAGTAGGTGCACCCTGTTGCCACGGATACAGTTACTTTAAAACGTCTTAACGGAGATTATTAAATGTAAATTTAGTCCATGAAAAGTGATGTGAGATAGTGTACAGAAGTTAATTTATGACGGATGGATTATAAAACCTTATAAATATGAAAATAAGATATAGAATTCAAGTTGTATCCTTAAATAATTAATATTTAGCAGAAGCAAACGCAATAGCTAAATATTTTTTTGATAATTATTATCAATTTAAACCGGAATAAGTATTGTCTTTGGGAACCGTAGCTAACGCTACGGTTCCCGTCTTGAGATTAACAGCTTGTTTTATGTTGGAATTCAATCAACAACTGTTAATCCCTCTCAAGAAGCTTGCTTCTCAAAAAGAGCGCAGCTTATCTGCGAGCTTGTCTCGCAGACTATTTGAGCGCAGCGAAAATAGTATTATATATAGAAAAGAGTATATATAGAAATGAGTGCACCGTCGGATTATTGCGAATGCACTTTTAGATTAATTAAGAAATAACAGTGTTTGTTGGTATTATAGCCCAAATGCATTATCGGATTATTTTTTGAATGGAAAAATTTAAAATTATCATTTTATTCAAAAGCCCATCAAGTGTTTTATATGACGAGTATTATCCAATGATGTGAGCATCTCCAACAATTTAAAGGCGACATCTAAGGCTGTTGCTGGTGATGAAGAGGTTATAATGTTATCATCTAACACTATCGGTTGGTTAACGACATTAACACCAAAAGAGGCTAACTGCTGCTGACGGTATCCATTATTCAAATGGTATGTTGTCCCTTGGCGTCCACATAAAACTTTGCTTTTCCCCACTGGTAAGGCTCCAACACAAATTGCGGCGATAATTTTTCCCGCTTTATTAAATTTTTGAATAGTGGATAAAAAATTATCGCTGTAAGCATCTTCGTAAAAACCCATGGATTCATATCCTCCTGGAATAGCTAATGCATCAAACTCGGTTACATCGATTTGTGAGATTAGTAGTTCGGGAATAACAGTTAAATGCCCAGTACAAATTAGCTTTTCTCGTAAGCCGCAAGTTATCAATTTAGTTGATCCGTCACCTTCTTCCATATTCCAATCCAATACATCGGTAAAAACACTTGCTTCATAGGCTTCAAAACCGTTAGCTAATAATAACAAAACCTTTTTCATACTTATGCACTCCTCAATAAAGTAATTACTATTTCGTTTTATATTACCACTAAACCAATATTTGGTAAAATGTTTTTGCTTTATGATTAATTGATTTTTCTTTCAAGTAAATTTGATTAATTTTTTTACATGAAACGTTATAAAGGTTCTTGGCTAATGTATTTATATTACAAATGAAATAAATGTTTCAGAAGTTACAGCAAAGTTGGGGGAATAAGATATGTCAACAAAGTTAATTCATGTAAATCCGAAACTAGTAAAAAAATTACGAATAGTAGCTGCGATCAAGGATATTGGATTACAGGAAGCAGCTAATGCAGCAATTGAGCAATATGTGAACATTAACGGGGTAGAAGAGTATGAAAAGACGACACGTTAATGTTCCATATGCATTATTGGACTTGAAAGAAGCCAACGAGACAAAATATACACTTGTTGCGATACTTAGCTTCCGAAGTAAGAGAAGTAAAAGAATTAAAGTGTCATTATCAAAAATCACTGAGGTGACTGGTCTTAAAGGTCGCCAATTAACGAACCATATAAATAAGCTTGTTGAGCATGGAATGATATCGCGAAGTAAGATTAAGTATAGTAGCGGAGAATATAGTTGTAACACGTATACTATTTTGTGTAATGAAGAATATTTTGCGGAGATACCCTGGGAAATAGCTTGTAGCGATACATTGTCGGTTTGGGATAAGATTGGCTATTGCATCATGAAAAGGTTTACTGACTTAGATAAGAGAGACTTTATTTGTTATCTAACCAAAGAAGAACTTGTAAAGCATTTACAGTGTTCGCCAAATCAAGTGGACAAAGTCAAGCGTAATTTGAAGAAGGCTGGTCTCATTGAATTTGAACGCAATAGTAATAAGATAACGTTGGTTTATGAACATAGTTTGGAAGAAACACCAAGCAATAATAAAACGGAAATTAAGAAGGCGATAGGTAAAAAAAATAAGGTGAGAAAGAATGAAAATCATTCAAATACTTTTTAAAGGCACGAAAAATATAGTAATTTCCTCATTGGAGGAAATTGCTCAAGACTGTAAAAGTAATCCCACGGAGTTAGAAATAATGAGGGCGTTAAAGGAAATGGAAAGAGATAATGAAATTACCATTATCTCTTTTGGCAAAAATCATTGAATTCAGATGACAAGATAATTATTATTTAGATTTTACAGTTGGGGCATAGGATAGAAAAAATTGGCGATAGCAGCAGCAGCTTCAACAAGTGTCCCTTATATCACGAGCAAAATTTAAGCTTTTTCCAGAAAGAATACGTTAGTTTTAAATAAAATGTGTGACATCTGACAATCAATTGCCAGATGTCATTTTAATCGTAAAGGTAAATGTGCTTATAAAGAATATCATAAATTCATGAAAAAGTAATTTAGTTGAAGATGGTTCGCAAAGTAATAATCATTTAATGATGTTTAATAGAAGCATATAGTTCCAGCAAAAAGATATATGGAAGAATGAAAGTAACAAAATATAATTGTGTAACTTTCGTAAGATACCCACGAATATAAGCAGTATAAGGCTTTGTATAACATTTCTATTGGTTGCCTTAGAAACCGTTTACGTCGAATGTTATACAATATATAATACTAATATAAGGAAGTACATTGGTATTGGAGGCATTAAAAATGGAACTGGTAGAGCCTATAAGAAGCAAAAAGCAAATTGATGCATTAAAAAAGTACTTACGAGGTCAAAATATCCGCGACTATCTATTGTTCGTGCTAGGAATCAATAGTGGTCTTCGTATCTCGGATTTGCTTACTTTGACTGTAGAAGATGTACAAGGGCAAGAGCGAATTAGTTTGCGCGAAAAAAAGACGGGAAAAGCTAAAGACTTCCCTTTATCGGACACATGTAAGAAAGCCATTCATGATTACCTGAAAACGACAGGAGTCAAGGATGGCTATTTGTTTGCTAGTAGGAAAGGGCATAAACCTATAACTCGCGTCCAAGCATATAGAATAATCAATGAAGCAGCTCAATATGTCGGAATCAAAGAAGCGGTAGGAACGCACACGTTAAGAAAAACATTCGGCTTTCATGCATATAAGAATGGCGTGGATATTACCCGCATCCAGAAATTATTAAATCATTCTGCACCTAGTGTGACATTGGCCTATATAGGAATTACTAAGCAGGAGCTAGACAATGTTTATATTATGTTAAATTTATAAATTGGTATTGTGGGGTTAATTCTAAAATAGGAGGTTTTATATTGCTGACACAAGAGGAATATCAACAGTGGATTGCGGATGTAAGAGAAAATCATTTTCCGCTGTCCGAGATAATAGTCGCGGACATGAATAATTGGCGGCATAGATCAATATTAGCAAGGGCATTGTTTAGAGTGAGAAAATATGCACCTGCGATAGAGCTGTTTAAATCAATAATTGATGTTGAAGTAAATACGGAAGAAAAGGATTGTTTTACACTTTCCGAGGTAGAGGATAAAGTCTGGTGCTTAACGGAATTGGCAATGTGTTTATGGAAAGTAACTAGAAAGCGCAAGGAAGCTTTATCTTATTGTCGCGAAGCATTGCTGTTTATTGATAGGTATCCAAATCAATTTAATTTTATGGATAAATGTGAAGTCTGGAGTGAAATCCAAGACTTTATTTTTTTTACGTCAAAGAAAAAGATTAGAAAAGGCAAAAAATAGTGCTGGGGTGATATAGAAGACCATTTTATAGGCAAAAGAAGTGTAATAGGTGTAAAAATTTCACTAAAAGTGTACTTTTACACCTAGAAGTGTAAATATAAAACTATTACTCCGCTGACAAAAAGTGCCTTATAAACGTCAATGAAAAAGTGAGCCAGTCGCTCATGAACTTTTGAGCCACTTATGCTCACGAATATTTGAGCCATCTAATCGTTAACAACAGCATTAGTCATTCTGTATGAGGAACCATTCATGTCTAATAGATGGGACTTGAAGGTGAGTCGATCAACAAGAGCTGCCACCATTGTTTCACTCTCGAACATCTCCGTCCAGCGTGAAAACTCCAAGTTTGTAGTAACAATTATGCTGGCTCGTTCTGAACGCTCAGAAACAACCTTGAACAGCAGATCCGATTGATGATGGTTAAAGCTTAAATAGGATAGTTCATCAAGTATAAGTAAATCTGCTTTTTCAATAGTTGTTTCTAATTTAGATAATCTGTAGGCATCTTTGGCTTCGCAAAGTTCATTTGCTATCGTTGCGGCAGTGCGAAACAAGACTCTGTAACCGCAAGCACAGGCCTTCATTCCCAAGCTAATGGCCAGGTGGGTTTTGCCTGTTCCCGGTGGTCCAATCATTATGATGTTTCTTCGCTTTTTAACAAAGTCACAGGAAGATAGCTGCTGAATAAATGTAGGCTTTATGTTTTCAAAGCAAGACATATTTAACTCTTCCAATGTTTTTGTTACGGGGAAACGAGCGGTATGAATTCGTCTTCGTAGTTGGTTGTCTTGCCTTGAAAGACATTCCCTTTTCATGAGCTCCAAGAGCACTTCATCCAGCCCCATATTGGGTTTTAATTGCCGAATCACGTCTTGGTATTGCGTAAACGTTGGCATTTTTAATATTTTAGCATAAAGTTTAATACCCTCGTAAATAGCACT
>NZ_FOTS01000027.1 GCF_900114615.1 Pelosinus propionicus DSM 13327
GAAACCGTAAATTTGCTTCCCATAAAAAATATGCTCCTTCCTTGCAATAGACAGTTTTATTATTTCAACTGTCTATTACAAGGGGAGCATATCAGGTAATTAGCGGCTTTCCTCTTTTTTCAAAAATTGGGATTTAGATGAGGAGCGAACCTCAATCTTGCATATCCCACTTTTATTTGATCATCGTATGGGTGGCTTCATGTTCTTGCTCCAAATCTTGCTGTCGGCGCAAAAAAGCATTTCGTTTTTCAAGTTTGGAAGAACCGTACGGTTTCTTGCAAATTTTGCGCCATTTTAGCCATATTCTTACTGGCACAGGCAACTTCATGTATGGAAGCCGACTGCTGCTCGGTGGCCGCTGATACCGACTCGGCTTCAACGGCCGACTGCTTACTCAAATCATTAATCCGATGTACAGAGGATACTATCTGCTGACTACCTATCTCCATCTGCTGCATAGCATCGGAAATCTCCATGATTTGTTCGGCTACCTGCGTGACGATCTCGTCGATTTCCTTGAAGGATCTACCGGCATCTTTCACCGCTTGAGCCCCCAGACTTACTTCACGAGTACCGCTGCTCATAGCGGTTACCGCTTTAGCCGTTTCCCTTTGTATTTCTCCAATGAGCGTGGCAATCTGTTTTGCTGCATCTTCCGATTGTTCCGCCAATTTTCGAACCTCATCAGCCACAACGGCAAAGCCACGACCTTGCTCCCCGGCCCGTGCCGCTTCGATCGCAGCATTAAGCGCCAAAAGATTCGTTTGTCCGGCAATGCCGGCAATAGTCTCGACAATTTGTCCTATTTCTTTGGACCGCTCTCCCAAATTAGCTACTAGATTAGCTGAAGTGTTTACGGTTTCCTCTATCAATCCCATTTGGCTGACCGCCTTATTGATGGATTGATCACTCACCTTCGCTTTTCCAGCCGCTTGAGAGGTTTTCTCCACCACATGATTAGCATCTACAGCCATCTGTTGGATATTACCGGAAATCTTATGAACCACCGCTACTGTATTTTCTATGGCACTCAACTGCTGATCTGCTCCCATGGCAATATGGGAAATTGACCCCGCAACTTGCGTGGATGCCTCTGCTGATTCTTGCGCGCTAGCCGTCAGTTGTTCCGAAGAGGCCGCAACCTGTTCAGCGCTGCCATTCACCTCTACAATCAAATTACGCAGGTTATGCACCATTTTATTAAAACCTCTAGCCAAATCAGCAACCTCATCCTTTCCTCGAATCACCGCCTGCACGGTAAGATTGCCGTCCGATACCACATTAACCTGTGCAGCCAACTCTTCCACCGGCTGAACAATGCGCTTGGCTGTAAAGAATGTCACTAGAACGATGAGCAGAATTGCTACTATGGTAATACCGATAAACATCCACCTGAGGGTAACCAGCGGCTTATTTACAACCTCTTCCGGCACACAGATAGCCAACACCCAACCAGTGGAGGGAATCTTTTGATGTATCATTATGATATCAGTATTATTAAGGCGATAATTGATAAAGCCTTGGTCTTTGCCTAACATCGTTTTGGCCTGCTCTGCCAGGTCCTTCAACTTAGGATCCGTCAAGAAATTGGCATTTACCAGTTCAGGATTAGGATGAGCCAGAATGATGCCCTTGTTGTCAATTAAATAAGCATAGCCATTGCCGTTAATGGTAATGTTTTTTACCGTATCCACCAACGTTTCCAGAAAAAAATCCACAGCAAGAACGCCCTTAAGCTGACCGCTGGCATTCATCATCGGCACCCCCACCGATACTGCCATCTTATTGGTCTGCACATCCAGATATGGATCATTAATACTTAAACTACCCTTTCTTACGGTCTCAGCATACCAAGGACGTGAGCGGGGATCATAGGTAGCTGGAGGAATCCATCCATCGCCATCAACATGTGCACCATCAGCCGCGCCGTAGTACAAAGCGGACAGATCTTTATCCACGTTTTTGTAGCCTGCCACCATAGGTACGGTTATTTTATTGTCGCCATTAAGCGTTTGCAACGTACCAAGCTTCATTTCCAGCATTTTTGTCTTAGCAATCATCCATCCATCCATCTTGTTCACATGAGCATTAATACTCTCGGTCATTTCCCGCTTGATGCCATTATCCACTTGCTCCTTGGCGAATAGATAGCCTCCTAAGGATACGAACAGCAAAACTCCAAATGTCGACAGGGAAAAAATTAAAGTTAGCTTTCCTCTTAGTTTCAACGCACATCACCCCTTATTTTAAATATACCTGAAAACTTATGACCATGTGCTCTCGTTTTTAAAGAAAAACAGGAGCACACTTATATCTACTCCTGTTTTTAAATCTGAATTATATTCAATTGCCTTAACTAAATGACATTAGGCTAAGCTGGAATGTCTAAATATAGCAGTTGTCTGCTTGCAAAAGCTCTGTTTGCACCCCTTTTCAGATGCCTAAAAATAGTCAGAGAACCTTATTCGATAGAATTAGCCTTCTTGACAGCGGCAGTAACCGATGTCATTAAAGCTGCTGCTAAGCCCTCCTGCTCAAGCGATTTTAATGCCTCAATCGTCACTCCTCCTGGAGATGTCATCTCATCAACCTTTACTGCCGGATGAGCACCGGTCACATCAAGTACCTGCGCTACGCCTAACATATTCTTAATAATAATGTTGCGTGCCTCCCTACGGCTAAAACCTACATATACGCCAGCGTTTATTAACCCCTCTACCGTTTTGTATATCCAAAGCGGACCTGAACAACTAAAGGCGGTAAAGGTATCGAACATATTTTCTGCGATATACATCGTCTGACCTAATGCGTTTAGAATCGCTGTGACGACTTCCTTATCATTATCGTCAAGGTTAGCATTTACGCAAGCAGCACTATGACCATTGCCAGACTGAATAAGAGTATTAGGCATCACACGCAGTACTTTTTTATCACTGCCAACCTGACTCTCTAGGGTTGCAATTGTGACACCGGCGGCGATTGACAGTACGATCGTCTTTTCGTTAATAAGTTCCTTAAGCACCTTGGTAACGCTTGGTACTTGCGGTGGATTTACAGCTATAATAATCACATCCGCTTCCTTTATAGCCGCAGTTGCATCTGTAAGAGCAAAGACGCCATAGGTGCTGGACAGATATTCACAACGCGCTGGGAATAGCTCGCTTACTGTGATGTTTTTCGGAGTAGCTACCCCATTGTTAAGTAGTCCTCTCATTATACCTTCCGCCATGTTGCCGCCACCACAAAAAACAATTTTCTTATTCATATATAACTCTCCTTCTCCTAATAAATTTTTTTTTAAAAAATTGCCTTATAAATTTCCATCGTTATTAGATCATATTCAATAGTCAATGTAAATTTACTTTAATTCTAAAGTCCTTTTCACAAACTCTTCATTAGTCTTAGTTTCTTCTATTAAGAATCTCATGTCTTCTGCTGTTAAATCTTTTGGATCAACGCCGCTCTTCTTACAAGCCTTTTTGATCATTGACTGTCTGAAACGATTAATATCAGCTTCCTGATGCTTGATATATCCAGGATTCTTTGGAAGTATAATGTTTTCACCTGGCTTATCTTCTTTTGCAGGATCACCAAACTTGATTTCTATTCCATTTTCTCTCGCAAAAGTAAGCTGTGGCTGAATGTGTTTACCTGCTCCTGTGTATTCAGTTTCGCTGACTACGAGGACTGCATCTTCTGGAAGTTCCTGAGCCAATGAGAATGCTGCAGCTAATGCAGTATTTCCTGCCGGTCCTCTTTCGATACCTTCCAGGTTAGCCAGAGCTTCAGTCATGTACATAACTTCCCCCTGGGTAATAGTTACATAACGATCCGTATAACGAAGAGTTCTTGTTGCCGCACGAGGAACGTCGGACAGATCAGGGTCGGTCGTATGAGGAACAGCGAAACCAGTATGTCCTGTCGTACAAGACTTTCTATTGAACTGGGAATCAGAAGCCATGTGAAGACCCGTAAGATCAATAGCTGCAGCTACCATCTGCGTGTTCGCGCAGCCTGCTTTCATAATTCCACGGGCTGTTCCTGTAATCATGCCGCCCCCTGCAGTTGTGCAAACAACCATATCCGGATCTTTTCCCACAAATTCGCGGCACTGCATAGCAATTTCGTATCCGAGTGTTTCAATACCTGCTATACCGAACGGTGAATACAGAGAAGCGTTAAAATATCCTGTATCCTCCATAATTGACAGAAATGAGTAGAATAATTCAGGCCCTACGGTGAGCTGAACTACTTCGGCACCGTATGCTTCACACGCTCTTGCTTTTTCAACGATTTCAGGCTGACCCACTCCTCTTGAGTCATAGCACTCCTGTACAATGATGCACTCTAATCCCTGCATAGCCGCCTGAGATGCCACTGCTGCACCATAATTGCCGGAAGTAGCTGCCATAACCCCCTTGTAGCCTAACTTCTTTGCGTGAGCAACTGCACAAGCCGCTCTTCTTGCCTTGAAGCTTCCGGAAGCATTAGCCGCTTCGTCTTTTGCAAAAATTCTCGCACCATATCCTGGTTTTGCATATTTTCTTGCAAGTTCGGTCAAGTTTCTTAGTTCCAGAAGCGGAGTATTACCAACACCGGTTCTAGATTGAATTTTTGTAATTTCATCTAATGTATAATTTGTAGCATTCATCAATGCTTCATAATCGAATGCCACTGAACCTGACTCGAATTCCTGATAGTCAAGTCCGAGTGCTGTCTTCATGATATCATTGGCTCTTCCCATTACGGAATCATAATCTTTTGCTAAAGCCATTATTTGTCACCTCCAAACATGATCTCTCTCAGCTGCCTGTCAATCTCTATGAATTCGGGTACAAACTTGCCATAACTGTGTGTATAGTAAGGTCCTTCTTCGATGAGAGTTCCCTTTACCATACGGTTAGCTGCCGTCTTTACTGTTACTTTCTCACCGATATTAGCGGATTCATCCTGCAGGAATCCTTTCGTCCACTGCTGAAGGTCACATTTCTGCGTATCTTCAGGAAGTCTGGCAGTTCTTTCTGCCGCCTTAAGTACTATTGAATGAATGCGCACCCAATCGCCTCTTTTAGCCATTTTGTTTCTCTCCTTTGAAATTATTGATATCAGCTATTTATATGAAGCAATAACATCTACGATTGTATCTACATTATTATCGGCGTTAATGCCCATTTCTCTGAGCATATCGGAGACATCAACCGGAATGTCGCTGCCGCCAACAGGCTCATTAAGGCGACCGCCCATCAGTACATGGATGCCCTCAAGATTTGCTTCCTTCAAACTTATCAAAAGGTCTTTGCCGAAGCTGTATGCCATGCCGTTATATGTGCCTAACGCAATCACATTGCTGCCTGTTTCAATAAGTGTATCGGCAATCTCCGCGATCGACACTGTTGTCCCAAGGTCAAATACGTTAGCACCGGCCTTTTTTATTACATTCTTTATTATTTCTTTACCGAATTCATGAACATCTGTTGAGCCCACAACAACATTCATGCCTGTCAATGGTCCCGTTTCTTCAAATTTTTGCCTGGAAATTACATCATCCTGAATCTTACTTATTGTCTGGATAATACTTGTCGGACGGATAGGCACTCTGCCCCTCATGGCATTTTTGTCACCTGCCCCGACACCAAATGCCACTTCAAGCTGTTCAGGACCAATAGCCTTAAGCACCCCCGTAATCTGGCCGGCATGATTAATATCTATACCCAAATCATCCAAAGCATTAATGACTCTTTCAAAGAAAATGTTTCCGCCTGTTACCAATATCTCAGCTTCGGAATTTATCTTTTCCCAATTAATGAACTTCTCATAATAGGGGGCCTTTTCCATCATCATATCCACCGCACAATGCGCTTCTATCATTTCCTCTGCAGATGGTATTCTTATTGCTTCGGTCAAAGGTACGGGGGCAATCGCGTATCCACTAGGATATTTCATCTGGCAAATAATATCTGCCAGGGAATACGAACAAAGTGCTCCATAATTTCTCGATATATCCGTGCCATAGTCTATTGTATTGCCATTAATAAAAGAGCCGGGAGTACCATATTTATCAATCATCCCCATCGCCCTATTAAAGACGATACGAAGTACAGAATCACTGAATAAATTGCCATAGGTATGAGCCACTCTTCCTCCCAAAAGCTCTTCCGCTATATATCTTTCCAGCTTGGCCCATCCTACAAGGTTTGCAACATCGTGGAACTGCGCACCATAACCATCATCTAAGTTGCAGTGCAGCACAGCACCCGCATCTTTAAATTCAGCCATTATCGCTATGGCCTTCATGTAATTTTCGGTACGATAAAGCTCTAGGTCGAGACCCGGATATTCATAAGTAAAATACTGAGCAAGGTTTCCAATGGCTGTAACACCAGCCCGAAGTCCACTAACTGTATTTTCCACTGAATTTAAAGAGCCGATCATATGATCCCCAAGGTGTGGCTGTACAGGTACAACCTGGCCGAGAGCATTCCATTCTTCCTGCGTCTGAAAAATAAGGCTGCCTCCTGCTTGGAATTTATTGCGATATTCTTTAGGCACACCCATGACCCAGTCCAGAGCCACGCCCAGACGGTCTATAAAAGAGCCTGCTCTTTCCAGCCCCTTGTATACTGTCTTAAAGCCTTGCTCCGTCGCCGACCAGGAGTTCCATCCAATGACAGAGTGCTTCATGAGCTTTCCGGCCTTTATCATGTTGCGCTTATACTCTGCCTCGGATTTAACACCATGCTTTTTCATAAACAAGGTTTCTCCAATGGAAAACTCTGATGCAATTTTTTTTGCATCACCCAGAACGGACTGCATATCCGGCAATTCCTTCTCATTAAATCTTCTTTTTATTTGAATATCCATACCAAATGCTCCTTTTAAGTCAATCTAAGGCTTCTCTTCATTATGGAAATGGCTGCATCTTCATCATATTTACGAAGAAGACCTGCGGCAAAAAAAACATAGTCATGATCCATCAAGGTACTAATCCTTTCGGGAAGTAATATATGACCCGTTTCCGATGCATCTGCTCTCACATTTTCCAATATGGGGAAAGGATTTTCTTCATTAACGATAATTCCACCAGTTCCTATAATTGTTTTTATTTCCGTAAGGTTTTTACCACGCTGTACTAAACAGCAGCCATCATTAAATTCTTTTGCCACATAACCCGCATGACGTCTGGCAGAAATGTTCACTGCACTGCATGCAATCTGATAGTCTATGATCTTTTCCCTGCTGTCATCAGCTATATAATCTTTACAGATGATGCGTTTCTCTATTGCTTCCTTAAGAAAGGTTTCAGATATACCACACCTTTCGGCAAGATTTTTTTCTCCTAATTCTCTTGTAAGACATATAGAGGATTCTCTCATTCCCATATCTCCTTCTACCGTCCTTTTGGCAAAAGGCTCAGGTGACCCTATACATTTTGCACCTTGAAAGCTTTTATTTTCGATATATGAATAAATATCTGTCGTTGCTCCGCCAATATCAGCCAGCATAAAAGAACCGATACCTATTTCATTTTTTGTACCACGGCACAAAAGCGCTCCTGCCGAAAGCACTGCTGCAGGTGTCGGAATGATAGGTGCATCCATTTCTTTTTGCACAGAGCCTATACCCTTCATATTGGTGATTCTGTTCATAAACAAATTTCGAATTATGTCCGCTGTAGGCTCTATATTTAAAGAGCCTATAACAGGCATTATATTTTCAGCTAAAAAACATTCTTTACCTTTGTTCATAAATATCTTTCTTATCTCTTGAGCCACAAAGGAGTTACCTGCATAGATTACGGGAATTGCTAATTTGCTTTCGCTTAATACTGTTGCATTGTGGAGCAAACCATGCGTATTTCCACCTTCATATCCACCACACAAAAGGAGTATCTCAGCCCCTGCATCTTCTATTTCCTCCAGATCTTTTCCGGAAATAAGGCCGTTCATACTGAATACTATTTTTGCACCAGCGCTGAAACTGGCATTTCTGCCAGCTTCAACACTTACAGCCTTAGTTAGTCCCACTACAGCCATTCTCAGGCCACCTGCGGCACTGCTTGTAGCAAGTTTTAACGCAGATTTAAAATTCTCATGACCAATTGCAGTCCTTGCAGCATCAAAACACTGGCAAAGACCGATTGCCGCATCAGTATGCACCGTAGAAGGAAACTTATCGGTGGCAACAACTTTGCGTTCCCCTATATTAACACACACCATCTTCGTATAGGTGCTTCCAAAATCCACAAGAATAGCAAATTTCAGAGTTAATCCTCTCTCCATAATATCTACTCTCTCCTAATCTTTAAGCCAGTATTAAAAATACCAGCTTAAAGATGTAGTTTTTAATAATTTTTCCAATTTTCGGAAAAATATTGATAGAATAATATTACCTCAACAAATGCAAGTAAAGGCATGGCGTTGCATTCTTTAAACTATTGCGGATATTTATTCAGCAATATCGTCCATTGAAGTATTCACGGATGCTTTTTTACATTTGTAAGGGAAAGCATCCTTGTTGATAAACTCCTTGTAGATAATAAAGCCGATTAAGGCAATCGCAATATAACCGGAAATCGGGTACAGGATATTTGCCAGCTGGTCAAAAGGCAGCAGCGTACCAAAGAACATACCGACTACGGTTAAACAAACAGCAAGCAGATTGAATTTCTTAGTTTTGTCTTCAGCAAATTTTCTAGTAACAAGCAACAATAAGGAAGCAACCGCCGAATAAATACACAAAACAATTATCGGTGCAAAAACCTTAGTTAAAAAAGGAGCAACCGATTTGGCAATGGCCAATGTAGGCACTTGCTGACCTCTAATAAGATCCAAATAAACCACTTCTGCGATAGTCAGCAAGCTAAGTACGACACAAGTTGCGAAGACACCTAAGATCGCTCCCATTCTTGCTTCTTTTACACTCTGACATACTTGCCCGCTGACAATAAAGAATGTAATGCCATAGATAAGACCCAATAATGCCCATAAGACGGCTGACCATGGCCAGATACTAGTTATCTGCTTGAACCCTGCTTGCGAGACAAGCACACTGTTAGTAGCTAGCACGTCCGGATTTCCCGCAATAGTACCTAAGGCATAAAAACCAATGATAGATAGAAATACAATTTTAATCGGTCCGATAACACCGATGACATCAAGCAGTTTTTGAATACCTAATATGGCTGTTAAACAGGCTAAGATAGCGACAAAATAAGTACCTGTACTTGTCGAAACCCCGTAATATTGGTGAATTGTCGCACCAGCACCTGCCATCATAACAACATAACTGCAATAGCTTAATACTACCGTAAACCACAAATATACCTGCCCGATATGTTTACCGCAATAATATTCAAAAACATCATAAGGATTATCAAATTGCTCTCTTTGTCCTGTCCCATATAAGACATATCCCATAAACATTAAAAGCAACATATAGAGTATATTTATTGCCATACCTTTAAAAGCTCCGTGTGTTGCTGCAAATTGCATAGCTTCTTGTCCGGTTGCTACCCCAGAACCAATCCAAAATGCACAGAATGCTCCCGCAATTATACATACTTTTTTCCAACTGACCGCTTGGTTTTCCATAGTTGCATCTCCTCTTTTTTAATATTGTTTTTCAATTTTAAAGTACCCAATAAGAATACGATTAACCTTTATAGAAGTTATTGAAAATATAGATGGGAGTATCCAGCAATGCCCCGTATCTCGTTTGATGGACAGTATAAACAGACAGAAAACTGCAAGAGGCAGTACAGAGGAGCTGCCTCTCTTATAGAGTAAATGCGCCTTAATGATCATTTCCCGCTTATGGAAATCCAGTTGAGGTCATAAATGCCGCCGCATCGCAGCTGTAGCTTCATCCACTATAAGGTTTGCTGAAGGGTTCTAGCAATAATGTTATCCTGAATATCCTTTTCAAGATCAACGAAGTAAGCAGAGTAGCCTGCTACACGAACCAAAATATTACGATGGGACTGCGGATCCTTTTGAGCGGCACGAAGTGTTTCATCATCGACTATATTCACCTGAATGTGCTGCCCCCTCTGATTGAAGAAAGTGCGGACAACAGTCTCTAATATATCTAATCCCTTTTCTCCTTTAGTGATAGCAGGGTCAAAACGTTGATTAACCAGCACACCGCTCTGTGGAATTAATGGATCAAGTGCAGATATGGAATTTACAACTGCAGTAGGTCCGTTTACGTCCATTCCAATCATAGGTGAAGCATTGTCTGCAAGGTCCGTAAAAGCAAGTCTTCCATCCGGCGTTGCTCCGATCAAGCGTCCCAGTACAACGTTATAAGATTGAGAAGCGATAACAGTAGTGAACTGACCATCACGACCATCTCTGTACTGTACTACCTGCTCATTGCAAAGATCAGCAAGCCAATGTGCATATTCATCTACTGAATCAATATTGTTGCCGTACTTTGGTGCCTTGTTGATCAAAAGCTGACGCATATTTTCCTTGCCCTCGAAGTTAGTCTCCAAAAGCTTCACAAGTTCAGACATCGTTAAGTATTTCTTATCAAATACGCACTCTTCAATTGCAGCCAGCGAGTCAGCAACATTAGCAACGCCTGATATAGCAACAGCGGAATAGCGATGTTCTGCCCCCTTACGTTGAAGAATTCTCCCCTTCTCGATGCACCCATAGGTGAAGCATGAGGCAGTTACAGTAGGCAAAGCATGTGCATGACACGATATGATTCTGTTAAAAAGTACGATAAACTTCTTCATGAAGAACGCTTGCTGCGTCTCATATGCATCCATGAGTTGCTTAACGGAAGTAAATGTTGTAACGTCACCGGTACGTGGTCCGATTTGAACCTTGGTAACAGGATCCACTCCGTTATTCATAGTGATTTCGAATACCTTAATTGGATTGAAATATCCGGCATTGGACTGGAAGTCAGTAATTCCGGGAACGCTTGGCTCGATGCATCCGCAAATACCCCAGTCTCTGGCTTCTTTTAGCGTGTGACCTAATGTCAAAAGATGGGAAATATTTGTGCTATCATTAAAGAAAGCAGGATGGCTTCCACCCTTTCTGGCTACGGCCAGGGCCAAACGGAAGGTATCTTGATTTACGCCATCGTGGTACCGGAATGAAACGCAAGGCTCTTTCGTTTGCAAATCATCCATGCAGTGAAGTATGGCGTTTGTAAGTTCGTTGCAGCCGTCCTTTCCGTCAGGAAGTACACCGCCAATCATCATATGGATCCAAAGCGGGCACCCTGGATAAGCCTGTGATTCACGATTGGTTCGCAGCACCCAAAGTTCTCCGAATTTAAGCTTAAACTCATGAATAACATCGGCAATAAAGGCTTCACTTACACCATTTTCTAAATCCTTCTTATAGAAAGGGTACATGTACTGATCGAAACGACCGATGCAGTGATCCCCGCCGTTTACTTCCATCATTAATGCAAGATGTGTAAACCATACGAACTGTGCAGCCTGCTGAAAGTTCTGCGGTGGATTCTCAGGAACCACACGGCAGTTTTCCGCCATAGCAAGGAGCTGTGCCTTTCTTTCGCTATCTGAGCACTCCCCAGCCATTTTTTCTGCTAAGTCAGCATATCGGTGAGCAAATTTGATAATTGCTTCCATTACAATGATCATGCTCTGCCATGTAATCTGCTTTTCCATGGTGTCGATATCCATATCTTCCAACGCAGCGATGTTTTCCTTGCACTTATCGATATAGTAACGGTAACCTCTGTGAACCATATCGTAATAGGCAGGAGCATGGTTCATAGTGGACAGGTTGGATACACCCTTGGTAAAGATGCCGATGTTAATCATGGTATTCATATCGGCATCAACCAAAGCCCCGGTCAGATCTCCAAAGGTTCTGCCCTTCCAGGCTTCAACAATTGTTCTTAGCTCGTCTTTTTCGCCAGGAATGAACTTGAAATGATCTGAGCTTCTCGTATCAATCGTTTCCAGATCATCATATAACCATGCAGTTACTTCGGGATAAATAGGGACCGCGTGCAAGCGGGATGCCAAATGTCCGGCTAAAACAGAATCATCATCGATGAAAATTTTCTTATTTTCTAGTACATATTGAAATGATTTTGCCCTTCTAAGTATGAATGGCTCCATGGATGGCTCGCTATAGAATTTTGTTATTAAGCGTGCACGGTCCAGACAAATTTCAGCAGGCGTATTGCGTACCTTTTCACTTAGTCTAAATATTCTTTCCGAAATCATTTAATCACTTCCCTCTCATTATTTTTCATCCAATAACATTCTTTTTTATATTTCTGAAGAATCTGATTAGCACATTTGACCAAATCATTCATTTCTTCATCTTCAGGTACTATAACACCCTTAAGGGGATACGGTTTTCCCAAAGCAGTATACTTCGGTTCACCGAAGTTGTGGTATTGTAGAAGCTCATACTCCTTAACGGTCGGTATTGTGGAAACAAACTCTGCAATACCTTTAATATTTTCCTGAGAATTCGTGTATCCCGGAATAATTGGTGTTCTTATCGTGATCGGAGTGCCAAATTCCGAAATGCGTCTAATATTTTCTAAAATCAACTCATTACTCATTCCCGTTAAAGCTTTATGTGTTTCTGGATCGATATGCTTGATATCCATAAACATAGCATCTATATACGGCAGTGCTTCCTTAAATTCTTCAAATTGACCGTAGCCACAGCTTTCGACAACGACATTGATCCCATTATCATGGCATTTTTTTGCAATTTCCTTTAAATCTTTCGCATGTGTCAGCGGCTCTCCTCCGGAAAAAGTTACTCCTCCTCCGTATAGTGAGTAAAACGGACGATCCTTTTCTATTTCCCTATAAAGCTCTTCAACGAAATAATCCCTTCCTACCACACGCTTAGATTCAGCATAACAGCAATCCGTACACTTAAAGCAATTTGTACAGCGGCTTCTATCTATTCTATAATCGTCTAAAATTGCCGCTTCCGGACAGACCCTCTTGCACTCACCGCAACCTATACATCTTACCGGTGACTCCATAATCTCCTGCCGATACGATTGGGATTCCGGATTGGAACACCACAAACACCTTAAGGGACAGCCTTTAAAAAATACAAGTGTTCTTAAACCGGTTCCGTCATGAATGGAGCACTTTTGGATGTTAAATATCATCAATAGACCGCCTCCTTCCTTTTTCAATAAATATATGCAAAATACGTGCCAAGTCAAAATGAGATTGAATGAGGAGGCAATTCTGGACTAAAGCAGGGATAATTGATTCCAAAAGCTCCGGAAACGATCTTCAATTATTAGTTATAAGCACGACTTATCAAGAACAAAATAGATTCTCGAGTAGTTTTTGACACACTTTTTCGTCATAAATAATTTCATGTGTCATTTTATATACATATGAACAGTATAGTGTATATCTCTAGATACACACTATACTGTTTTTCACACTAATCAGATTTTTTAGAAGTTTGAAAATAACTAGGAGCATTTTTGGGGAAGATGGTAACAAGCTCCTATGCTAATACATCTGCAACCGGCGTATAAGCAAGTCCATGAGCTTCCGCAACACCTTGGAAGGTTACTTTTCCATCAAATACATTCAATCCTTTTGCCAGACCAGCATCGTCTTTCAGAGCCTGTTTCCATCCTTTTCCAGCTATTTGCAAAGCGTAGTCAAGGGTAGCATTGGTTAAAGCAAACGTAGAAGTGCGGGCTACAGCGCCAGGTATGTTAGCAACCGAGTAATGGACAACACCATGTTTTACATAGGTAGGTTCACTGTGAGTAGTAGCACGGTCAACAGTTTCTACCGAGCCGCCCTGGTCAATGGCAACATCAACGATTACTGAACCAGCTTCCATCGTCTTAACCATTTCTTCAGTAATCAGTTTAGGAGCTTTTTTACCAGGAATCAGGACAGAACCAATCAACAGGTCAGCTTCCTTTGCCCATGCGGCAATATTGTAGCTGTTGGACATAACAGTGTTCACGCGACCGCCAAAAATATCATCAAGATAGGCCAAGCGCGCCAAGGATCTGTCCAGAACGGTTACGCGTGCGCCCATACCTAAGGCCATTTTAGCCGCATTGGTACCAACGACACCGCCGCCGACGATCACTACTTGGGCCGATTCAACACCCGGTACGCCGCCAAGTAGAATACCTTTACCACCGTTAGGTTTTTCCAAAGAAGTAGCGCCTACCTGCACTGCCATACGACCGGCCACTTCACTCATAGGAGTTAAGAGTGGCAAAGTGTGATTCCGCTCAATGGTTTCGTAAGCGATGCCAATTACTTTTTTAGCTAAGAGTGCTTCGGTCAATTCTGGTTCAGGAGCCAGATGGAGATAGGTGAAGAGAATCTGTCCTTCATGAAATAGATCATATTCCGCCGCAAGGGGTTCCTTGACTTTCATAAGCATTTCTGCTTGGTCAAACAACTCCTTTTTATCGGCAATAATTTGCGCGCCTGCTTCTTTATAGCTTTCATTCGAAAAACCGCTGCCCACCCCGGCATTTTCTTCTATTAACACTGTATGTCCAGCTTTTTTTAGGGCTAATGTGCCTGCTGGGGTAAGAGCTACGCGATTTTCATTGTTTTTGATTTCTTTTGCTACACCAATAATCATGTTTTTTTGCCTCCTTAATTTTAACAGCACCGATAAGTATTTTATTTGGCACGTTCTTTACAGACAGTATCATTTGTTACGATACAGTCTGGGTACACGTTTACCGACGGTACAGACAACTTCATAGCTGATTGTACCCAGTTTAACAGCCACCTCATCAGCTGAAAGCACTGTGTCAGCAAATAAGACAGCGGTATCTCCCGGTCTTACGTCGGGAATTCCTGTAACATCAGCCATGCACTGATCCATGCAAATTCTGCCGATAAGCGGCGCTCGTTGTCCTCGGATGAGGATATCTGCTTTACCGGAAAGTAATCTTGTCCACCCATCAGCATAGCCAATCGGTAAAACAGCAACTGTTCCCGCCCGTGAAGTTATATAACTCCGACCATAGCTGATACTAGTTCCGGCAGCAACTTCCCGCACCTGCGTTATTTGGCATTTCAGTGCCATTGCCGGTTTTAAATGAATGCATTGCGTCACTTCCGGCGACGGCCATAAGCCATAGAGAATAATTCCCGGACGCACCATATCCAGATGAGTTTCTGGCATTTCAAGTGTTGCGGCGCTGTTCGCTATATGGCGGATGGGTATATGAAATCCTTGTGCTTCGACGGCGGCTATTGCCTGGCTAAAGTGTGCCATTTGTTCCCGGCAATAGGTTTTATCCGCGCTGTCGGCAGTAGCAAAATGCGAAAAAATACCCTCTATTTCAATACCCGCCAAAGCCGCTACCGCCGGAATGAATACACCCGCATCACTGGGTCGTATCCCTATACGCCCCATGCCCGTATCGATCTTCACATGAACTTTTGCAATTTTTCCTGCTTCTACAGCTGCTGCCGATAAAGTTCTAGCTGCCTCCATTGAATAGATCGTCTGCGTAATATCATGCGCAACCACTAACGTAGCTTGAGCAGTCGGTGTAAAACCCAGAACAAGAATAGGTGCAGTAATTCCGGCGCTTCGAAGTTCCAGCGCTTCATTTAAAATAGCCACAGCCAGATAGTCTGCCCCAGCGGCCAGACTTGCATTAGCCACGGCTATAGCACCGTGACCGTAACCATCAGCCTTCACAACCGCGCAAAATTTAACTGTTGGCTTTAACAGTGTCTTAATTGCTGATACGTTGTGCTTGATTGCGGCTACATCCACCTCCGCCCATACAGGACGCGTCAATTCTTCGTCTGACTCCATGTTTCACCTCCTTGCTGTCAACTTTTTGCATTACAGATGAGATATACCTCACTCGAAGTGCACCTCAATACATAATGCAAGTTTAATGCCAACTTTATTCTCCTCTACAGATTTTGAAAGCCAAACCACTCTTTTTTTTATTTCCTTAATATATACAAAGGATGTGCTAAGTTGAAATGAGATTGAATAAAGGATAAGTTTATACTAAAATGAGGATAATCGATGTTAAAAGTTCTCCGAAAACGATCCTCAATTACTGGTTAAAAGTGCTATTTATCAGGATCAAACATATTGGTGGATAATTTTTGACACACTTTTTTTGTCGTATTTTAGCACTCCACAAGGTAAAATTATATAAAATAATGAGGTATAATGGATTTACTTTATCACAAAAACGTTTATTGTGTCATTTTATACACACAATAAAAATGAAAGTGTGTATTTTTCAACACACCTTCTTTGGGGGTTTTTATTTTTATACCGAATTATCTTATGATGACACTGTATTCAGATGTTTTTACCTTCATTCTTTTATTGGCATACTTCTTGCTTATTTTTTATAGATAGTCATATGCATTAGGTTGATGAATATGAAGCGCACAACGTGCGCATGAAAGGAATGGTTATAAAATGAAGGCTAGAAAACTATTTAGAACGATTGAGACACATACATTGGGACAGCCTACACGTAATGTTGTAAGTGGCTTTCGCAATATTCCGGGAAAAACCATGGCAGAAAAGTACTCCTACATGAAGGAGCATGAGGATTGGTTTCGCAAGCTATTATCTTATGAGCCTCGCGGTAGTGAAATCATGTCAGGAACTCTGATTACAGAGCCATGCACACCGGGAACAGATATTGGAGTTTTGTACTTTGAAGCAAGCGGTTGGATGCCTATGTGCGGTCACGACACCATTGGCGTGTCGGTGGCCTTGATTGAAGCTGGTCTGGTTGACGTTAAGGAGCCGATTACCTTTATCAATCTTGATACAGCCGCTGGCGTAGTAACCGTTGAAGCTACAGTAGAGGATGGAGTCGTAAAAGAGGTTTCCTTCCTTAATGCACCAGCACTGGTATTAAAACGTAATGTTGCAGTGAATACGAGAGATTTTGGAAAGCTTACCCTGGATATTTCCTGGGGCGGCAACGTATATGCAATCCTGCCGGTTGAACGTTTCGGCTTAACAATCGAGCCTCATAACTGTGGCAAACTGATCGAGATTGCACAGTCAATTGCAAAAGATATCAACGAACAGGTGGTAATTTGCCATCCGGAGCTTTCGTTCGCAGATTGCGTAACGCACGTGGAATTCTCAGGACCTCCAAAGAGCCCAGAGGCGGATATCCAAAACTGCGTAGTAGCTTTACCAAAGGTTGTAGACCGTTCCCCTTGCGGTACTGGTACCTCCGCTAAAGCAGCACTTTTATTTGACGAGGGTAAGCTTAAGGTGGGCGACAGCTTTGTTCACGAGAGTGTCATTGGTTCACTGTTTAAGTGTGAAATCGTCGAAAAAACTACAGTTGGTGGAATTACTGCTATTCGTCCAAGAATTACAGGCAATGCTTGTGTAATTGGCTTTGCTACTTGGATCTTAGATCCTAAGGATCCGTTCCCAGAAGGCTTTGTATTAGATTATTAAAATATTGATTCTGAGGTTTTATTACGACAAAAAAAATAACTTTAGAATTCAATCAAAAACAAGACTGACACCGTTTTTCAAACGGTGTCAGTCTTGTTTTTGATTGAATTCGTTCATAGTTATTAACGTGTATATATTCATCAATTAATTCACGTGCTTTCGAACGTTCTTCCACTTGCCAACATTTTTAATACTTTATTTTCAACGACTTTAATTTGAGGTATTCACGCTTAACTTCTTTCGACATAATAATACCCCTCTCTGTATACTTCAATACTGAAATTCTACAGGAAGGGATACTTTTTTACAAACAGATGTCTCTAGTACTAATGGGTTTTCACAAAATACATATTTTTCAGTTTTAATCTTCTTTTTACATATTGTGGAAGTAAGAATTTCACTACTCTTTTTATTGGTGGCAATCACGATAAATTTCCAAAAACATAATATGAATGTAGATATTATTATAAGCTATAGTGCACCGAAGGATATAATTCATTTAAGATAATATTCTTACTCTTTGAGTGTCCCATATAACGCCGAGTCTCCTGCAATAAGAACATAATCACTTTTAGTTTCATTGCCTATTAAACTGTAACCCCCATCCCAAATACATTTTTTTAACATATTTGAAAAGGGGATTACAATTACATATCAAAGCAGATAGCTTTGTTCAATTTTTTTTTGCAACGCTACAAGGATAGGAGCGGTTCATCATTTATTATTCTACCGTTACTGACTTCGCCAAGTTTCTTGGTTTATCTACGTCGCAGCCACGAGTTACGGCAGCGTAGTAAGCCAACAATTGAAGAGGAAGAACAGCGAGGATTGGTGCTAAGAATTTATCAGCTTTCGGAATGAAAATAGTGTGATCTACATATTTGTTGATTTGTTCATCACCCTGCTGAGCAATACCAATGACAACGGCATCACGAGCTTTGACTTCTTTGATGTTGCTGAGTGTTTTTTCGTATACATCATGCTGCGTAGCTAGAGCGATAACGGGTACGCCTTCAATGATGAGAGCTAATGTACCATGTTTCAATTCTCCGGCGGCATAGGCTTCTGCATGAATATAGGAAATTTCTTTCAGCTTCAATGCGCCTTCTAAGGCTACCGCATAATCTAAAGAACGGCCGATAAAGAATACATCTTCGTTAAAACCATATTTTTGTGCAAAGGTTTTAATGGATTCCACATCTTCTAGTATTTCATGCAATTGGGCTGGGAGATTACGCAAACCAGAGATTAGCTCACGACTGCGTTCTGCTGAAATGGTATCCCGAAGTCCAGCAATGTAGATCGCTAGCATGCTCATAAGAACAAGTTGAGTCGTATATGCTTTGGTGGAAGCTACTGCAATCTCTGGACCGGCCCAAGTATAGATAACTTGATCCGCTTCCCGAGAAATCGAAGAACCAACAACATTGGTAATTGCCAATGTCTTTGCTCCAAGACGTTTTGCTTCTTTCAAAGCCGCTAAGGTGTCTAATGTTTCACCAGATTGGCTCACCACAATGGCTAAGGTATTTTCATCCACTAAAGGAGAGCGGTAGCGGAATTCAGACGCTACGTCTACTTCAACAGGAATGCGAGACAAGGATTCAAGGTAATATTTGCCTACAAGACCAGCATTATAAGCAGTACCGCAAGCTACAACGACTATTTTCTTGATCGCTGCCATTTCTTGTTTGGTCCATTTTAGTTCATCCAAGATGATATGACTATCATCTTTTGCCAAACGGCTGGACATGGTTTCCCGAATCGCTCTTGGCTGTTCATAGATTTCTTTGATCATGAAATGTTCATAGCCGCCTTTTTCAGCAGCTTCTGCGTCCCAGTGTACTTCAAATACTTTTTTCGTAATGGGCACTCCTTGACGATTCATAACCCATACAGAATCTTTAGTGACAACTGCCAATTCTCCATCACTTAAGATATAGGTTCTACGAGTGCGATTAATGATCGCTGGAATGTCAGATGCGATAAAATTCTCGCCTTCTCCTAAACCAATGACCAATGGATTGTCTTGTTTCGTGCAGATAATTTTATCTGGCTCATGTTTTGTCATAAATACTAGGGCATAGGAGCCTTCAATTTCCGATAACACTTGCTTTACTGCCGCTTCAAAGTCACCTTTGTAGTATTCTTCTACCAAGTGAGCTACTACTTCCGTATCTGTCTCAGAAGCAAAAACATGACCTTTTGCAATGAGTTTTTCTTTTAAGTGCATGTAGTTTTCAATAATACCATTATGCACTACAACAAAATCTCCTGAGCAGTCTGTATGAGGATGGGAGTTTACATCAGAAGGACGACCATGAGTTGCCCAGCGAGTATGTCCAATACCTAAGTTTCCAACAAGTTTATTGCTTTCTAATTTTTTTTCTAAATTTGCCAAGCGGCCTACACTTTTTTCTACATGAATCTGTGTTCCATCGAATACAGCTATTCCTGCAGAATCATAACCCCGGTATTCCAGTTTACTTAAACCATCCATCAAAAATGCTGAGGCCTGTTCAGGGCCTATATAGCCAACGATACCACACATATGGTAATTCCTCCTAAAATTCAAATACAATTCAAATCATTCTGTCAATCTGCCCCAGTCGCTTTGTCTTGCAAGTTACCTTGCAGTTTTGTCGCTGCTTAACGGCCGCAGAGTGGCCGAGAGGTATCCGCTGAAAAATCTCGATAAACCTCTTCCTCGTCTGCTTAACGTCAACACGCCCTTATACAGGCTGCCACCGAGATGTGGTACTATGTCACGCAAGCTCCAGCGCTATAATTTACCATTTGAGAGATCTTCTAAAATATAGTTTCCACCAATCTTCTTTGCTTTATCCATTTCTCACCCCCTATTAATACTATACATATGCAAAGGAGCACAATTGTGCTCCTTTGCATTTACATTGTAATATAAAGAACGACTTTGGTCAACTCATCCTTGTTCTTTTTTTACTACAGCAGCGATTTCATGTACAATCCGCTCTAGCTCTGTCATACATGGACCTTCTGCCATTACACGAATTAATTGTTCCGTACCGGAAGGACGTACTAAAATGCGTCCATTTTCTCCTAACTGAGCATTGCCTTTCTCGATGGAGCGGCAAATCGCTTGATTTTCTTCCCAGCCGTCTTTGCTCGCTACAGAAACATTCACCAGTAATTGAGGATAACGAGTCATAACCGCTGCGAGTTCCGACATATCCTTGCCGCTCTTTTTCAAAGCTGCAATTAATTGAAGGGCTGTTAATACACCATCGCCTGTCGTACTATGTTCAGCAAAAATCACATGTCCCGACTGCTCTCCACCGAGCAGGAACGATTTTTCAAGCATCGCTTCTAGTACATAGCGGTCGCCTACCGCTGTTACTTCGACTTTACCGCCTGCCTTTTTAATGGCTTGGTATAAACCGATATTACTCATCACTGTGGCAACTAAGGTATTATCTTTTAGCTTATTTGCCTGTAGGCGATCTAATGCACAAATAACCATCATTTGATCTCCATCAACGATAGCACCTTTCTCATCTACCGCCAGACAGCGATCTGCATCACCATCATGGGCAATGCCAAAGTTAGCTTTATGGTGTACTACAGCTTCCTGCAGTCCTGCCATATGGGTAGAACCACAGTTTGCATTGATATTAATGCCTGTAGGTTCATTATTAATGGTAATGACCTCAGCGCCTAATCGCTCATATACGATCGGTCCTACTTCATAAGCGGCTCCATGAGCGCAGTCTACGACCATTTTTAATCCTTTGAAATCTACATCAACTGTACTTACCAAATAATCGATATACTCCTTTAGTAAATCATGGCGGTGCAGTATAGTGCCAACTCCATCCCCAACGGGACGCTCCATGTCTTCTTTATAGGAAGATACCAATTCTTCTAATTCATCTTCTACAGCATCAGGCAGTTTATAGCCAGACCCTGCAAAGAATTTAATCCCGTTATCAGGATATGGGTTATGAGATGCAGAAATAACAATCCCAGCTTGGGCATTGATTTTTCCAGCCAAATAGGCTACTGCCGGTGTAGGAACCACACCTAATAGCACTGCGTGCCCTCCTGCAGAGCAAATACCAGCTGCTAATGCAGCTTCAAGCATATGCCCTGAAACCCGTGTATCACGACCAATCACCATGACCGGGCTAGTATGATATTCTTTACCAAAATAGGTTGTTGCTGCCCATCCTAATTTAAACGCTAATTCTGGTGTTAACTGCGCATTGGCTACTCCACGTACGCCATCTGTTCCAAAAAGTCTCCCCATGTATCTTTCGTTCCTCCTTTTCTTAAACCTTGCTATTTTTTATTATCGAAATTGCAGAATTAAGGCCGTCAAGTGCGGCACTCATGATACCGCCAGCATAGCCGGCACCTTCTCCAATTGGATATAACCCTTTTATATTTAAAGACTGAAAATCACTGCCACGCAAGACTCGAACTGGAGCCGATGTTCTCGTTTCTACTCCAATCATAACCGCATCAGGACTGGCAAAGCCTTTAATTTTACGTTCAAATTCTGGCAATGCTTGTGCGAGAGTATTGGTCACAAACGCAGGCAAACATTGACGCAAGTCTGCTGCCAATACACCCGGTTTATAACTGGGCTTGGTTGCAAACGTAGTGCTGCCAGTTGTCCCCGCAAGAAAATCACCTACTGTCTGCAAGGGAGCATGATAATTAGATCCGCCGCAGACAAAAGCTAATTGCTCATATTTACGCTGAAAGTTGATACCCTCTAATACACCTCCACCAAAATCTTCCGGCGTTACATTAACAACTAAAGCACTGTTAGCCACTCCTGATGCCCTGTTGTACAGGCTCATACCATTGGTCACTACTCCTCCCGTTTCAGAGGCAGCAGCTACTACTAGGCCGCCTGGACACATGCAAAAAGAATAGGCCGTACGCCCAATATCTTTTGCATGATAAACGAGAGCATAATCGGCAGCCTTTAGCTGCGGGTGTCCCGCCGATATGCCATATTGCGATGTATCAATCACTTCTTGAGGATGTTCTATTCTCACTCCGATGGAAAAAGCTTTTGCCTCCATCGCAACTCCTTGCTTATGCAGCATCTCATAGGTATCCCGAGCGCTATGCCCAATAGCCAATAAAGCTGTACAGCAGGGTATGTAGGTAGTCCCATTGACAACTATACCTTTTAGTTTTCCTTCTTTTTCGTCAATCGCGGTAACCTTGGCTTCAAATTCGACTCGTCCTCCTAAAGCAATAATCTCTTGTCGAATCGATTTTACAACTTCCCGTAGTTTATCTGTACCAATATGGGGTTTATGTAAATAAGCGATTTCTTCTGGAGCTCCAGCTTTAATTAAAATATCCAGAACCTGACGCATGAGAGGATCATTGACTCGAGTGGTCAGCTTACCATCGGAAAAAGTTCCCGCTCCCCCTTCACCAAACTGCACATTGGAAATGGGATCAAACTGCCCTGTCTGCCAAAACCTACTTACATCCTTGGTTCGCTGCTCGATATTTCGTCCTCTTTCTAATAGAATCGGCTTATAACCATGCTGTGCCAAGATCAAGGCTGCCAGCATGCCAGCAGGTCCAAAACCAATTACAACTGGGGGGTGTTCTAATGTATTTTCTCCTTGCACAATTACTTCCGGCACATATTCTTTTGCTATAGATATATCCTTATCACCTTTTAAACGTGACAATACTTGACCTTCAGGTATTGCTAGCTTCACATCTAAGGTGTAAACAAAACTAATATTGTTTTTTCGACGAGCATCCAGTGCTCGACGTATAATGACCACCTCAAGCACAGCTTGGGGTGGTACTTTAAGCTTTTTTGCCGCCAATTTATTTAATGATGTCTCATTGTCTAGCAGCACCCGCATATTAATGATCCGTAACAACGATTTTCGCTCCTTCACCTTGCCATTTTTCTATTATTGCTGCTTAATTACAGCAATATTCACTTTTATCGTTTTTTTGCTATAGGTAACACCTTCGCGTGCCTGCAGTTTTCCTTCTACTTCTACATCTTTATCAATTCCATCCAAGCTAATCGGTTCGGTGTACACTGCATCAACTTTATCTATGACTTGCCGATCACCGCTAATCTCTATTTTGTTTGGGTTCGTAATAATTTGCTTTAGGGCAGTATCTTTTGCTAGCTGCCCTATGACATTAGGTTTAATATCAACCGTTTTTTTAGCAATCGTAGGAACTAAAAACAAAGAAACATACATACTATTCGGTTTCATTTGCAGACCTTCTCCTACGCCCTTGCCATTGTGATCTAATAACTTCAAGGGAACGGCTAAGGTGAAATCAGCACTTTTTCCTGCCACATCCACATAGGCTACTGCTTTAGCTGCTGTTTCTAACAAACCTTTTGGGCCCACCACAACGACAGTTTGGGAGCTGTAAGTAATTTTGTCTACAAGAATATCAGCAGGAGGTGCACCGCTTAATTTCACTTCCACAGGCACTTGCCGGCTGACAATGCTGTCTAAGTGAAAGGTAATCGGATCTGGACTGACTTCTACTACTTCAATGCTTGTAGGAATCGTAGTATGCACTTTTGCAGTATTAACGCCTTCTGATAAACCTTTTAAATCTACGTATGATTTTATATCCTGTTTCGCAAGTCCGGCAATCACTGTCCTTGGTCCACGCACTCTGATACGAATCGAGTCAGGGACATCTACTGCTACAACAGTACTGGAAAGATTCCGTACTTCCAGAGGAATCTCCATATTAATTTCTACAGGAGGATTTTGTTCATTCATTACGAAAATCCATAAAATAATTGCACAAATGAGTGCTATGATCTTCGCTGTCATGTTTTTCTTTGGAAGTCTATCCATTATGAATACTGCCTCCAATTCAAAAAGTTGCCGAAGGTATGATTTTTATTGCTGAACAGCGGGCGTATTTTTTCTTTTAATAACTCTGCATCCAGATCTCGCACCAATCTCCCACCCCGGGCTAAGGAAATAATTCCTGTTTCTTCACTCACGATCACCACTGCAGCATCTGACTGTTCCGTAATGCCAATCGCCGCTCTATGCCTTGTTCCCAATTCTTTATTGAGACTTCGATCTTCCGTTAGCGGCAGTAGGCAGCCTGCTGCCATAATTCGACTTCCCCTTAAGATGGCTGCCCCATCATGCATAGGGGTATTAGGAATAAAAATATTAATTAAGAACTCATTGGAAACCAGACCATCTACTTTGATCCCGGTTTCAATATAATCACTAAGACCAGTTTCCCTCTCTAGTACAATAAGAGCGCCAATTTTATTTTTCGCCAGTACAGCTACTGCTTTTCCTAGTTCATCTAATAGGTTTTCTTGTTCTTGCTCATCTAAAAATACACTTTTTTTAAATAAATTTCCTCGACCTAGTTGTTCTAATGCACGTCTAAGCTCTGGTTGAAAAACAATCGGCAAGGCTACCAAAACGACTGTCATGGTTTTGTTCAATAACCAGTTAATCACATTAAGTCCCAGCCATTTGCTGATAACCGTGGCAATCAAAAGTACAATGAGTCCTTTCAGTAAAGCCAAGGCTCTTGTGTCGCGGATCATGACATACAGCTTATACAAAACAAAAGCCACTATGATCATATCCAAAAGATCTAATAAGCTAATCGTAGAAATAATTCCTTGAATTTGTAGCAACATACGCCAAACTCCTCATCATAATCGTAAGAATAATAACAATAAATATTAATTTATTCTACCCAATATTAGAGAAAACCTTTAATATTTCCCCTTATAAATAAAAAAATAATACCTCTAGATGTCAGAGGTATTATTTTTGGCAATTTCTTCGTATTTTAATCTATAATTTTGTTACTTCATCAACCCAGCCTAACGTATCTTCTACTTTACCATATTGTATGCCTGTCACCGTATTAAACAGCTTTTTGGCAAAATCGCCTGTCTGATTTTGATTGATCGTAATTTTTTTACCTTTCCATGACAATTCTCCAACAGGAGAAATAACAGCTGCCGTTCCTGTGCCGAAAACCTCTTCCAGCTGTCCTTTCTCATGAGCTGCAAAAACTTCTTCCACGGAAATACGGCGTTCCGAAACTTTTATCCCCCACGATTTGGCTAACTCTAATACGGTTCTTCTTGTCATACCGCCTAAAATACTGCCTACTAAGTCAGGGGTAATTAATTCTCCATTGATCTTAAAGAAGATATTCATGGTACCGACTTCTTCAATGTACTTACGTTCCACAGCATCTAGCCATAAAACTTGAGCAAAGCCCTCTTTTTTCGCTTCTTCTTGTGCTCTTAGGCTCATAGCATAATTGGCAGGAGTTTTTGCTTCCCCTAAACCACCTAGCGTCGCACGTACATATTTATCTTCCACTTTAATGCTTACAGGATCGAATCCAGCAGCATAGTAAGCACCTACTGGTGATAACAAAATAAATAATTTATAGGTATCCGAAACCTTTACGCCTACATAGGGATCCGTAGCGATAATGAAAGGTCTGATATATAAAGCTGTACCGACTTTTGTTGGTACCCATGCTTTATCAACTTCAATGACCTTCTTTAATCCCTCGGTCACCACGTCTATATCAATATTCGGAATACACAGCGCATCTGCAGAACGATTAAAACGTGCCAAATAATCCTTTGTACGGAAAATAATAATTCGACCATCATCTGTACGAAAGGCTTTCATTCCTTCAAAGATAGCTTGCCCATAATGAAAAACCATTGCCGCCGGCAAAACAGAATATTCATTATAAGGAATAACGGCCGGATTATGCCAGCCATTTTGGGGATCATAATCCATTGTAAACATATGGTCGGTAAAATATTTACCAAACCCCAGCTGTTCCTCAGGTGGCATTACCCCAAGTGTATTGCTTTTTGTAAATGCGATCTCAGTCATAGTAGAGTGCCTCCTTATCATTTAAGAAAAAATGCTGGTAGTCCTTTTTACTCACAAAAACGCATAGGACTACCAGCATACTGCGCCTTTGCAGTTCCATGATTCTTCCTGTAAATCAAATAAGATACTTTACTATGTAAAGAAGAAAGACCTCACAGACATCAACTTCTTAATGCAACAGGCAGACCCTTAGTCATCGTAATGGATTTAAAGAAAATAACTATTTTCTTTGTCCAAAATCGATTTACAGGGTCTGCAAAATTGCTTTAATTTATGGTTATTATATATTGCCTTTTGTATACATGTCAAGTACACTTTGTTGCTTTATCAATATATCTTGTGCTACCGTAAATTGCTGTTTCACTCCAGTGGACGATGTTCCGCCATAAGAATTCCGAGCATCTACACAGGTTTCCACTTTTATAGCTTCCAGAATATCACTTTCAAACAGAGGGGAAAATTCTTTAAACTCCGCTAAGGATAAGTCCATCAGCCACTTATTGGCACTCAGGCAATAAGCCACGGACTTTCCTACGACTTCATGAGCCTGTCTAAATGGCAAACCTTTTTTCACCAAATAATCAGCCATGTCCGTAGCATTGGAAAAATCATTGCTCACGGCTGCTCTCATGACCTTTTGATTGACTTTCATCGCTCTTAGCATTGAGGCATATACACTTAAGCTAAATTTTAATGTATCAATGGTATCAAACATACCTTCTTTGTCTTCCTGCAAATCTTTATTATAGGCTAATGGCAGACCTTTCGCAGTGGTTAATAAGGCCATTAAATGACCAAAAACCCGCCCGGTTTTCCCACGGACCAATTCTGCCACATCGGGGTTCTTCTTCTGCGGCATAATGCTAGAGCCAGTACAATGACTATCATCTAATTCAATAAAGGAAAACTCTGTTGAAGACCATAAAATAATCTCTTCACTGATTCGACTAAGGTGCATCATGAGAATGGAGGCAAAAGATAAGAACTCTAAAATATAGTCTCGGTCACTCACGGCATCCATACTATTTTCATATACTTGACTAAACTTAAGCTGCTGTGCCACAAAGTGTCTGTCTATGGGAAAAGTCGTACCAGCCAACGCTCCTGCTCCTAATGGCAAAATGTCTGTTCCTTCCCAAACGCCTTTTAGCCGTCTAAAGTCACGAGTTAACATAGAGAAATACGCCATCATATGATGAGAGAAAAGAATCGGTTGTGCTCTTTGCAGATGGGTATAGCCAGGCATAACCACATCTTGGTATTTTTGTGCTATTTCCACAATCGCCTGCTGCAAATCCTGCAGCAAGGTACCAATCGCTCCAATTTCATGTTTTAAATACATATGAGTATCTAAAGCAACTTGATCATTGCGGCTGCGGGCTGTATGAAGTTTTCCTCCCACTGCTCCAATACGGTCTGTTAAGCGCTTCTCTATATTCATATGTATGTCTTCCAAGGATATTTCAAAACTAAAATTTCCAGCTTCAATATCCGCTAATATAGTTTTAAGACCTTCAATAATCGTATCTGCTTCTTCGTTAGCAATAATGCCGCACTTTGCCAGCATGGTCGCATGAGCAATACTGCCGGCAATGTCTTCAGCGTACATACGCTGATCAAAAGAAATGGAGGAGGTAAATTCCTCCACCATTACATCTGTATTTTTGGCAAATCTACCGCCCCACAATTTACTCATTTCTTGTCCGCCTCTTTCAACATTAACGCTCTTACTTTTAATGGTAAGCCGAAAAGATTAATAAAGCCTTCTGCATCTTTTTGGTTATATACTTCATCACGACCAAAGGTTACAAATCCTTCATGGTACAGAGAATAAGGAGATGTTGCTCCGGCACTGATAATATTGCCTTTATATAATTTCAGGCGAACCGTACCTGTCACGGTCAGCTGTGTGGAATCAACAAATGCATCTAAGGCTTCTTTTAGTGGAGAAAACCACATGCCGTCATATACCAATTCTGCATAACGAATAGCTACTTGCTCTTTGTAATGCATAGTTGCCCGATCCAGTGTTAAATATTCTAATTCCCGGTGAGCATAGTATAAAATGGATCCGCCTGGATTTTCGTATACACCGCGAGATTTCATTCCAACTAAACGATTTTCCAGGATATCCGTAATACCGATACCATGCTCGGCACCAAGGATATTGAGCTTTTCTAATAAGGCAACGGCATCCAATTTCTCACCATCAACAGCTACCGGAATTCCTTTTTCAAAGCAAATGTCTACATACGCTGCTTTGTCTGGTGCACTTTCTGGCGTTCTCGTCACCATGTACACATCGTCCATCGGTGCATTCGCTGGATTTTCTAAGTCTGCACCTTCATGGCTTAAATGCCAGATATTGCGATCCATACTGTAAGGACGGCTTTTGGCAACAGGAATCGGAATGTTGTGTTTTTCTGCATAATCAAAGGCATCTTCACGGGAACGAATATCCCATAGTCTCCAAGGAGCTATAATTTTTAAATGCGGTGCCAATGCTTTTACGGTAAGCTCAAAGCGTACCTGGTCGTTACCTTTACCGGTAGCACCATGAGCAATAGCATCAGCTCCCTCTTTTTCGGCAATGGCTACTAGGGCTTTTGCGATAATTGGTCTTGCAAAAGAAGTACCTAACAGGTATTTTCCTTCATATACTGCGCCTGCCTTCAAAGTTGGCCACACATAGCTTTCTACGAATTCTTTCTTTAAATCTTCGATATATACCTTACTAGCTCCAGACTTAAGTGCTTTATCGTGTACAGGTGCTAATTCATCCCCTTGACCAACATCTGCACACATAGCAATTACTTCGCAGTTATAGTTTTCTTTCAGCCACGGAATGATAACAGAAGTATCCAATCCTCCGGAATACGCCAATACTACTTTTTTAATTTCACTCATCTTTGTAATCCCCCTTATGTAACATTTTCTATTTTCCCATTAATAATACCATAATTGCTTTTTGTACATGCAAACGATTTTCAGCCTGATCAAAAACAACGGATTGTTTACTTTCCAGAACGTCTTCCGTAATTTCTTCTCCTCTATGAGCTGGCAGGCAGTGTAAAACGATGGCATCTTTTTTTGCAACATTCATTACCTCTTGATTGATCTGATAATTAACAAAAACTTCTCGTCTGTCTTCCTGTTCGATCTCCTTGCCCATACTAGCCCATACATCAGTATACAGCACATCTGCATCTTTAGCAGCTTCAAGAGGATCTTCACACAGCACAATCTTACTGCCAGTCGCAGCTGCAACGGTTAAGGCCTCGGCTACAATGGCAGCATCCGGTTCATAGCCTTTTGGTGTAGCAATGGAAATATCCATCCCCACTTTTGCACAAGCCTGCAATAAGGAATTTACCATATTGTTGCCATCACCAATATAAACCATCTTTAAACCTTGCAATGTTCCTTTATGCTCTAAGACCGTAAATATATCTGTCAAGGCTTGGCAAGGATGCATCAGATCTGTGAGAGCATTAATGACTGGTATCGTAGCAAACTGAGCCAGTTCGATCACTTCATCATGGGAAAAAGTACGAATCATGATACCATCTACATACCGCGACAATACGCGGGCAGTATCTTTGACAGGTTCCCCTCGGCCAATTTGCATGTCATTAGCATTTAAAAATAACGCTGCACCGCCTAGCTGCCACATACCTACTTCAAACGAGACTCTGGTACGGGTCGATGCTTTTTGAAAGATCATCCCCAGCGTTTTTCCTTTTAGCAAATGATGCTGCTCACCGTTTTTCAACTGTGTTTTTAATGTTTTAGCCAAGTTCATTATGTCATTGATCTCTTTTGCTGACAAATCATGAATAGATAATAAATCTTTCACCTCTATACCCACAACAATAACCCCCATACATAGCTATATCATCCTTGCAATATAACTTTTTCTTTTTATTCTTATAATTCCGCCAGTACTGCATCCAGCACTGCCAGCACCTCATCCACATGAGCTCGTTCAATGTTAAGCGGTGGAACAAATCGTAATACATCACCTGCGGTGCAGTTGATAATCACACCTTTTGTTAAGCAAGTATTTACAATATCTCTGCCAGGAAGAGTTAACTGCGCCCCGAGCATCAGACCTTTCCCACGGACCTGGGTAATCAGTTTAGGATACTTCGCTTGTAAAACCAGTAAGCCTTTTTCAAAATAGTTTCCTAATTCTTTCGCATTTGCCAGTAATCCCTCTTCCTCAATCGCCAATAAGACAGCATTGGCAGCTGCACAAGCCAGTGGATTGCCGCCAAAGGTGGAACCATGGTCACCGCTGGTAAAAACAGAAGCTACTTTATCACTGGCAATAAATGCACCAATAGGCACGCCGCCGCCTAAGCCTTTTGCTAATGTAACAATATCAGGGACAATTCCGTATTGCTCATAAGCAAACATCGTACCAGTACGTCCCATACCTGTTTGGATCTCATCAAGTATAAGCAGTATTTCCTTTTCATCACACAGCTGACGTACTTGCTTCAAATACGTTTCATCCGGCATGTTGATGCCGCCCTCTCCTTGAATGGGTTCAAGAAGAATCGCACAAGTTTTTTCCGTTATAGCCCCTTTAAGGGCTTCTATATCATTAAAAGGCACATAGCTAAAGCCGCCAGGTAACGGTTCATACCCTTTCTGATATTTAGGCTGGGCAGTAGCAGTAAGAGTTGCTAAGGTCCGTCCATGAAAACAATGCTGAGCACTAATAATCTCGATTTTATTTGGATTTATTTTTTTTGCATACTTACGCGCGAGTTTAATGGCACCTTCATTGGCTTCGGCACCGCTGTTCGCCATAAATACTTTCCCCATACCACTGACTTTTGCTAAACTTTCCACCAATTTTGCCTGCACTTCTGTGTAGTACAAATTGGAGCAATGAATCAGTTTCCCAGCCTGCTGGCTAATGGCTGCCACTAAAGCAGGATGCCCATGCCCCAGCACATTTACTGCGATACCAGCTAAGAAATCTAAATATTTCTTACCATCATTATCATACACATATGGACCTTCTCCGTGTGACAATACGATACCATAACGAGCAAATACCGGCATGTAATTGTCATCAACGGTTTGAATAATCTCTTGTGTTTTCATATCGTTACGCCATCCTTCATATCAAACTTTTTATTTTACAACCTGTGTACCGATACCTTGGGAAGTGAATATTTCAAGTAATATGGAATGAGGCTGTCTTCCGTCAATAATATGTGTTTTCCCAGTGCCACCCTGCAGTGCTTTGATGCATGTTTCAACCTTAGGAATCATGCCGCCGCCAATACGTCCTTGAGCAATCATTTGCTGGGCTTCTTCAAGTGACAAAGAAGAAATAAATGAGCTTTTATCTTGATAATCACGATAAATCCCTTCTACATCCGTTAACATTAATAGTTTCTCGGCCCCTAGGGCACCTGCAACTTCACCCGCCACGTAATCGGCATTAATGTTGTAGCTTTCACCGTTTTTCCCTACTCCAATCGGTGCAATGACTGGAATATAGTCACTGTCAATAAGGGTATTCAGGATGTTCGTGTTGATTGATTCTACTTCACCGACAAACCCAATGTCTACCATACTGACTCTGCCATTTTCATGTACTTCAGCAAAATGTTTTTTTGCGAGTATCAAATTCGCATCTTTCCCGCTTAAACCGACTGCTTTAGATCCGTGTTGATTTAACAAATTTACAATTTCCGTATTAATTTTACCGACAAGTACCATTTCTGCAATGGATACGGTTTCTTCATCCGTTACTCTAAGACCACTAATAAACTCTGTTTTTTTACCGAATTTATTTAAGACACTCGTAATCTCTGGACCGCCGCCATGAACAACAATGGGTCGCATTCCTACATATTTTAATAACGTAATATCTTGAATTACACTATTCTTTAATTCATTATTAATCATGGCATTACCGCCATATTTAATTACCACTGTTTTTCCATAGAAGTCCTGTATATATGGCAAGGTTTCAATTAATACCGCAGCAGTTTCCAAGGAATTTTTCACATTTCTACCTCCTTATGTATGGTATTCTCCGTTAATTTTTACATATTCATACGAAAAATCACAAGTCCACATCGTAGCTTCAGCTTGACCTAATCCTAAGTCAACAACGACTCTAATATCATGCTCAGCCATAATCTTTTTTAATTCAAATTCGTCAATGGGAGCGCCCAGACCTTGTTTCACAATGGTCAAATTACCAATGGACAAGGATATCTTAGTAGGATCTGCCGCTGCTTCTGAATAACCTACTGCACATAAAATGCGTCCCCAATTGGCATCTTCTCCAAAGAATGCCGTCTTAACCAAAGGTGATTTCGCAATCGCCATGGCAGTCTTTTTTGCATCGGCAAAACTGGCAGCCCCTCTTACATTCAGTTCCAAGAACTTAGTTGCACCTTCACCATCAACGACAATTTGTTTTGCTAAAAAAATACATACTTCTGTTAGTATTTTTTTAAAGGTAGTATATTCTTTATCCTGAGTCTCGATTTGTTTATTGCCAGCCAAGCCATTTGCAAGTACAGTTGCCATATCATTTGTACTAGTATCTCCATCTACAGAGATCATATTAAAGGATACATTCACAGCATCCGTCAATGCTTGTTTTAGCAGTTCTGGAGCAATAGCAGCATCCGTTGTAATAAAAGACAGCATTGTAGCCATATTCGGATGAATCATTCCTGATCCCTTAGCAATACCAGCAATGCGCACAGGCACACCGCCTAACTCAAATTCATAAGCACAATGCTTTTGAAATGTATCCGTAGTCATAATAGCCAAGGTAGAATAATCTTGTTCATCTGGACCTAATTGAGCCACTGCATTTTTAATGCCGGCTGTTACTTTGTCCATTGGCAGTGTCACTCCAATAATTCCTGTAGATGCCACTAGAACATCTTCCTTTGGAATACTCAGAAGATCGGCTGTAAGTTGAGCCATCTCATTGGCATCAGAAAGTCCTTGTTCACCCGTGCAGGCATTAGCACATCCCGAATTGACAACAATTGCAGAAGCAATACCACTTTCAAATGCTAAACGAGATACAGCTACAGGAGCTGCTGCCATAGTATTAGTCGTACATACGCCTGCCACGCTGGCAGGTACTGTACTATAAATGACTGCGACATCATGTTTACCGCTCTTTTTTATCCCTGCCTGTACTCCAGCAGCCTTAAATCCTTTCGGTGCTGTAATACCGCCTTTAATTTCTGTATACATGTTTATGAGACCTCCTTATATTTCCAGTTTAAATCAAGGGTACAATGCAACTTGCTTTAAGCCGCTGCCTTCGTCAAAGCCAAACATCACATTCAAATTTTGTACAGCCTGGCCCGCTGCACCTTTGACTAGATTATCAATCGCCGATACTACAATCACTCGGTTGGTGCGAGAATCAATGTGCCAGCCTAAGTCACAAAAGTTAGACCCTCTCGTATTCTTCACAGCAGGATAACCGCCTCTTCCTAAGAGCCTAACAAAGAATTCTTGACCATACATTTCATAAAACGCCTGATCGACGTCTTCTGGTTTTATTCCTTCTTGTAAAGTAGCATAGCAGGTACTTAAGATTCCTCGTGACATCGGAATCAAGTGAGGTGTGAAACTGATTAGAGACTCCTGACCCGAAATCTCCGCTAATGCTTGTTCAATCTCAGGTGTATGGCGATGCCCTCCGACATTATAAGCTTTTAGATTCTCAGACATCTCTGCCATATGAACATTTAGACTGAGTCCGCGTCCTGCACCAGAAACACCTGATTTAGCATCTACCACAATATTTTTAGTATCAATTAAGTGAGCTTTTGCTAAAGGAGCCAGGGCTAAAATACTAGCCGTAGTATAACATCCTGCATTACCTACGATACTAGCCGCTTTGATTTGCTGACGATATAATTCTGTCAGTCCGTATACTGCTCCGGAATTACGGTGTGTATGCTCTACTTTATACCAGGCTTCATATATGGATTCATTACGAAAACGATAATCAGCCCCTAAATCGATCACTTTTATACCTTGCTCTGCCAATGGTCTGCCAATTGCCATAGCATGACCATGAGGCAAACCAATAAATACCGCCTGGCTATCAGCAAATTGATTCAGATCGTTCATACTCGTTAATTTTTTATCATAAAAACCTGCCAGATGAGGAAATAGGTCTGCAATACTCGTACCCGTATGACTTTCTGAGGTAATTGCAGCAACCTCTACTTCTGGATGATTGCTTAAAATACGTAATAATTCTGCTCCAGCATACCCTGTTGCGCCAATAACACTTACTTTCATTACCGTCCCCCCTTATAATGTTATAATTATACATTACTCATGCATAATGATGCAATATTTTTTTTACAATACTGGCTCTTATTTTTCAATTGCTTCACAATGATCTTGTCCACTTTATTATTCTCAATCATTATAAAATAATGATTGGATTCTACCTTTTTTCATCGCAAGCTTTCATGATCTCACAGAACTTTTCGATAAGCTCAGGATCAAATTGTGTTCCAGCACAACGTTTTAGTTCTTTCATTGCCTTTTCATGAGACATCGCTTTCCGATAAGGGCGATCATTGGTCATCGCATCATAGGCATCGGCAATTGCAAGTATACGGCATTCAATGGGAATATCTTCACCTGCAATTCCTAATGGATAGCCAGTGCCATCCCACCATTCCTGATGCTTTAAAATCCAATCGGCAATCGAAGTAAGATCCGGTGCGGATAAAGCAATCCGCTGACCAATTTCACAATGCCTTCGCATTTCCATTGCTTCCGCAGGAGTAAGCGGCTCTTCCTTCATTAAGATTTTCTCTGCTATACCGACCTTCCCAATATCATGAAATTGAGCTAAAAGGCGCATATCACTTATTTTTCTTTCTGATAGACCAACTGACTTAGCAAGATTTGACACCATATCCTGCAGACGGTCTCCATGACCATCGATAATAAAATCCCGAGCTGCCAGCAGATTGACAACTTTTTGCACAATTGCGCTCCGTGCCTTTTGTCCGCGGTGCAGCTTTTCACGATACATGTTATTATCGGCTTCTTTAAACAGCTCTCTCATCGTCATCGAAGGTCCGCTGCTGATAGCAAATCCGATCGATAGACTTACAGGTACATCCTGATTTGATTCATTATTCAGCCGGATTCCATTTTTTAATCGTTCACAAGCTTCTTCCATATGCTCTCTTGTAATATTCTCCATGATTACAACAAATTCATCACCACCGACTCTTGATACAACATCACTGTCGCGAAAACTATTCTTAAAGATATTGGCAGCATTAATAAGCATTTGGTCGCCGCTTTCATGCCCTAATGTATCATTGACTAATTTTAAGCCGTCCAAATCACATACCATTAAGCCGACAGACCCACTGCGGCGTATGTCTAAGCGACGTATTTCTTCTTCAAAATAGGATCTGGCATATAGTCCGGTAAGTGAATCATGGAAGGTCACATAACGCAAGCGCTCTTCCGTTTTCTTGCGTTCTGATATATCATGAGCAATAATAAAAAAGAATTGTTTGGTTCGCAAACCAATAAGAGTCATGCGAACTTCAACATCCCTAATTTCTCCATTGGCTAGGCGATGTTTGAACTCCCACTGTCCGCTTTTTTCCTGAAATGCTTTTGCAAGTACATCTCTAATTTCATCTATGGAAAGAAGATTTAGATGGGTGATCTTCATTTGTTTAAACTTTTCTAGTGAATATCCATAGAATTTTTGAGCTGCTTCATTAGCATCTAGAATATCATATGTCTCCGGATCGACAAGATACATAATGACTTCTTGTTTGGTAAACATTTGCCTAAATTGCTCTTCGCTTTCAATCAAGCTTTCTTCACTGCAATGCAGGGATGTCTGGACTTCTCGAGAATAAATTAAAAACCATACTAAGGCAGCTGAGCAAATTGCTAGAAACCCTCCAATCAGCCAAATCCAGATAAAGGCTGGGCTATGTCTTTCCCAGCCTTTAGTCGGCACAGCAGCTAACTGCCAAAGTCCATTGGCAACTTTCACATTTACAATCACGGGGTTATCTAAGAAGACTCCTTCTTCTCCCCAAAATACTCCCCCTTCTTTACCAAGCCCATCACGACCACGTATAGCAAACTTCAGCATAGATGACTGATCATATAGTCCGGCTTCTGCAAACAACCGATCTTGAGACAAGGCTAGGCTAACCTGTCCCCAATAAACCGCTTCTGTTTTGCCTTGGGGAGTCCAATAAATGGGAGTACGACTAATAAGTCCTACTCCACCTTCGATCAGTTGAATGGGACCTGCAATGATCATACTTCTACTCTCTATCACCTGCTGCAACGTTTTATTTTGATCTGGCAGTAAAGACAAATCGATGCCGATCATCTTTTCGTTACCATCCAATGGATAGATATGAGTAATTTTATTGTTCTGAATTAAGCTAAAATTATTTATTCCAGAAAGTTGAGGCATAAATTCTGCACCAAACCGATTCACCTCTTCTTGGGTAATCTTGTGCTGTGGATCCATCTCAAGGTGAGTCAATATAAAAGCAATGAGTCCCTTTTCAAGAAACAGCCTTGAATGCAATCCACCTTCTAATCTAGCCTGGCTAGCTCTCAACTGACCTAACACTTCTGCCCGGACCTTTTCTTGATATTGCTGTTGTTCACTCTTTGTAAAAACATACACGCCAAAAAGAATGGTAGCCATAGTTAGGAAAGCTAAAAAAGAAGCTTTTAGTTTCATCTTCGCCTCCACAACAATTTATAGTCTCTGCTGTCATTTAAAACAAAATAATAAGTCACGACGTTTGATAAAATGAATTAGCTCCGCGTATAAGCTCTATTTTCGACAATTTTCCCCAAAACCCTGCGTTCATCTCAAGCAAAAAAAGTTGTATTATTCTTAATTAAAAGTAAGGAACCACTCCTACGCAGAGTAGTTCCTAATCTGAAATTTATCATATGTAACATACAATAAATTAAAGTATCCATGTTTCATACTTTATATCAACTACTAGCCATTATTATACAATATCTTCCTAAGCAATGACAAATATAAGTATATAAATCCATTCAACAACAAACGTCGATAACCTTAGCTCCTGTAATTTCACATAATCGATCTGGACTCACGGGCAAGGCAGAATTATCAGTCCCTGCAGCTGCATAGACTATATCAAAATCCCATAAACTTTTATCGAGAAACAATGGTATCTCACTGATTAGCCCTATCGGCGATACTCCTCCTGGTAAAAAACCGGTTGCCTCTTCTACTTTCTGCGCATCTGCAAAACGAATTTTTTTAACTTCTAATTCTGTGGCTAATTTCTTTGTGTTGATCTTTTTATCGCCACAGGTTACTACCAATACAGGTTGTCCATCTGCAAGAAACACCAAGGTTTTAGCAATTTGTGCAGGTGTGACTCCTAAGGCCTGAGCAGCTAAATCCGCTGTATGGGTACTTGTTTCAAATAAAATGATTTGTAAATCAGGATAGCGACTTACAAATTCTCTAACACGTTCTAATGACATCGCTTTTTCTCCCCTTTATAAGCAATAACACAAAGAAGCATCGAAATATATTTTAAAATGCTGCATTTCTGCTTTATATTGTATCATATACCTTTATTTTCATTATAGCAAATACTCTATAATCTAAAAGATTATAGAGTATTTATCCGACCTTTATATAGTTGATAAATTTATCTTCAAGGTTTTGCACTTGGTGTCTCTTTTGGCTTGTGTTGAAGAGTGATTAAAGATACACCATAGCCAATCCCCAAAGGCGCTTCGTAGGATAGTGTTTCACCAGCCGCATTCAATCCACCTACTACTCCCATTATAAAAAAGATCGAACGCAAGCTGCACTCTTTCGCAGCAGCTACTACTTCTCTGTCCATCTGTAATAGTGCTTTTATATTTAACTTTTCAACTGCTTCCATGACCTTGAGATCAAACTCTCGCCCCTTGGCATTTAATTCACCATCTACTGATCCGCAATGAGACAGGTTTCCAGATGCAACCACTGCAACTCGTTTATCAACAGAACCAATCGCTGCTTGCACCGCTTTACCAAAGGTATATACTTCTTCATAGGATAACATCCCTACTGAGATATGTACTAATTGCCCCTTAAAACCAGCTTTTGTCAAGTAATACAACGGTACGAGTGCTCCACGGTCTAACTCTAAACGGATTCCTTTATTTTTAGCTTCATCATCCGTCAACTCCACGATATTCACACCTAAACGATCAGCTTTTTTTAAGATGTGCCGAACCAGTAAACCATCTGTTTCAAATCCTAGAACAAGATCAGGGGCACCAAAAGCGGCAAAGCTCCCCTTCAGTCTAGGATGAACACTGATACTTACAGCATCTTCAAAGGAAGGACCATGAGGCGTAATTAAAATAATGGTTTGAGGGTTGCATTCCTTAATTTTTTTTGCAGCTTCTACAGCAGCCGCAACAGTATTTTTTATTTTATCCAGCTCACTATTCCCCACCTCAGGAATCATACTAGAAGGATGAGGCATTAGAGCACAAATTTCTAGATTTTTCATATAACTGCTCCCTTTCGTCTTTAGAAAATACTAATGATTTGAATCTACCATAATTTTTAAACCTCCAAAAAACCTTCCTAACACTACTCTTCTTTATCTTTCCGCATTTTTATAGAAATGATACGCCAATGCTTTTGCAATATTCTCCACCATTTTTTGTTGATATTGAGCATCTGCCAATAAAGAGGCTTCTTCCTTATTGGTTAAATATCCTGCTTCAACTAACACACCTGGTATATTGATTTCATTCAATAACAAAATATGCAAATCCTCTTTTATCTGGCGTTTATTTCCTGGAGGAAAGTCTTTTAGTACGTACTGCAATTTTGTTGCCAAAGCCTTACTCATTTCAAATTTAGGATTATAAAATACTTGTGCCCCCGACAAACTACCTCCTCGATAGGCATTACAATGAATGCTTACATACAGTTCAGCACCTGAATGATTAATAATCTTAGCACGCTCTAATAAATCATTGCGTTTACCGCCCTTACCTTTTGTGTAATAATCTATATCCGTTTCTCTTGTCAACACAACCTTTGCTCCATGCTCCTGCAAAAGGTTCGCTAATTTTGTCGAAATAATTAGGGTTATTTCTTTTTCATCTACGTTATTCGCATTTGCACCACTATCAATACCACCATGCCCAGGATCAATTGCAATCGTATGCCCAGCCAATACTGACATGTCCACATTTTCAAAATCATCACCTATTATATACTGCATTGCTAAAAAGTGAAGTACAACCATGGTAACGCTTAACATAATGACTCTCTTCACACTGGCTTTTCGAACTGTAATGAGTCTCATATACACGAACAACTCCCTACTATCAAAACTCCTCTTTCCGATGAATAAGCCGCTCTAAGACTCTCCAAATTTACTAGTGAGAATTAAGAGCGGCTAACTCCCAGGATAAGTGTGACTAAGATTGGTAACGAAGTTGGCACTCTATCACCAATTAAGTCTTCTTTCTATCCTTATGCTTCGTATTTTAGAATTATACAAGGAAAAGCGCATATAGCCAAACACCATATAGTAAGGTAAAATAACACTAACGAGATAGAAGGAGGCTACCAATGAGGTTTCGTAGATTGATATTGCTCTCGATACTATTATTTGCTTTATCCTTTGGATGGGCTGGCGGCACCGATTACATAACAGGACTTCTTCCTGCGATTCCATCATCCCAAAAAATAACGACTCATTTTGCAAGTTCATGGGAGCGCACCTACCGTATGATTGCCCTAAAAAGTGCTGTCAATGAAAAACTTAATAAGTCAAATTATATCACCATACAATATATCCCTCTGGCTATGCAGCAAAGTATTATTGCAGTTGAAGACAACCGATTTTACCGCCATTATGGCTTTGATATTGAAGGCATCCTGCGCGCTATGCTAGTCAATATGCAATCAGGCGGCTTCTCTGAAGGAGGCAGTACGATTACGCAGCAGCTGATTAAGAACTTATTTCTTACCCAAGAAAAAACCTATGGACGCAAGGCTGAAGAATTTTTTCTCGCCATGAATATGGAATTGCGGTATTCAAAGGAAGAAATCTTAGAAATGTATCTAAATACGATTTACTTTGGATCTGGTGCTTATGGTATCGGAGATGCTGCAAAAATCTACTTTGACAAAGCGCCTGTTAATCTAACCTTAGCCGAATGTTCTTTATTAGCAGGTCTTCCCACTGCTCCTTCCCTGAATTCACCATACGTAGATTTTAATGCGGCAAAGCAAAGACAAGCCATCGTGCTGTCTGCAATGGCACGCCAAGGATATATCGGTACCCAAACAGCAGAAGAAGCAAGGCTTACTCCGATTAAACTTGCGAAATAATTGATGCTTTTTACATTACTCTCTGCAATCAGCAAAATAAGAAACTAAACAATATTAACTATGCTTTTAAATTTATACTTTCAAAAAAAAGAGGCCAATGGCCTCTTTTTTAATTGAAATAATTTTTGATCGGTTTCCACTCTGGATTGCTTGTATCCATATTGTCATGTACTGTCGTGCGGGAAGCGCGCTCAATAACAAATTCTCTAATATATGTATCTTCATTAATATTCTCAATATCTTTAATCAGACGCCCTTCATCTTGGACGTTGAAGGCAAGCAAAGTATAATATTTACCACCTGACAACTCTCTAATAAGTATGCCCATACCTACAGGAGACTCCCCTTCTTGGAAGTTTCGGCTTATTGAGCTGTGCGTTGCAAAGAAATTAGCTTTTGGTGCCTTTGTCAAAGCGTATACTTCTGGAAAGTATAATTTAAACTCTTTAATTGTAATTGGCATATCTGGGGTAAACCGTTGCGCAGCCACTACTGCATCAGACTTATTGTTTGCATACATAACTTCCATCTGTACGCCTATTCCATGGCGACTAAAGGAATACCGATAGGAAGCAGCTTTTGCCTTTTTAAAACCTTTTTCTTCCCAATCAGCTCTTGTCCACAACTGATTATCAGAATCAATCACTAATCGATAATCTCCATATTGTTGCTGAATCGAAACCTTGTTGTCATCCAAGCTGGCAAAAGCTACGCTTGAAAGCATCAACAACATTGAAAAAACTAGCATTGTTATGATTTTTTTCATAAACGAACCCCTCTCACTCTTATATCATTACTCTTTATTATTATACCTTTCCTATCAAAGTTCCTGCTCAATCACAGAAAAACACCTCATACTCCCTTTTTCTTTTATTGTCAGTGTCTGACCAACATATAATGTATTTCCAGGAGTTTTTCCTTTTTTAATTGTGATCTTTTGGATAGAAAAATATCCGATACAAAAGATCATAAAGATTTTACTATCATCAACAGAAAAAAACTGCCTCACTTTTGCAAAAGCAAGGCAGCTTTTTAATATTACGATCCAATGCTGTCTTTAAACGCGATCCGAATGAGTTAGCCAATAGATACACAAAGCAGCTACTACAATGATAATGCAACCTACTTCAAGCGCATCAGGCACATCCAGCCACATTTTCTTCCCTCCATTATTTTTCGATACTCTTTTCATATACATACTTTGTTTAGCATTTTTTTATAACATAATCTTCAAATAGAAAAGACAGAAACTAGGCCGGGGGTCAATCATTTTAAAAGGTATCGTTAGCACTCTCTTTTTAAAGAAGTGCCGTATAAAGTAAGCAAGTTTATTGCATGCTAATTGAAAAGGAGTATTATTATGCTTTCTGCCAGTAGTGACTCTAAATATATAAAATGTGATTCTTGCGGCCAAGCTAGAGAATGTTATGTGCAATTTGAACACAATAATGAACAGGCATTATGTGTCTACTGTTTATCTGCTATATATTGCTATTTATAAATGAAAAACGAACCGCGTTCTGATAAGCGGTTCGTTTTTCATTTTTACTTAATTGGTATTATGGTATCACTCCATAAAGGTTATAATGACTCGGTACAAAATAATCTCTCTTGCATATATTAGAGTGTTAATGCAAAAGGATTAGGAGGGAAAAAGCAATGAATTGTAATATCGTCCATTGTGGTATTGCCTCAGGAATTCCAAATCTTGAAGAGTTAGAAAAGAAGGCTTGTAAAACGATTGAATTTCCTAGGCTAGCTACAACAACTGGTAATTCAATTGCATTGTTCACAATGCTAGTCTTAAAAGAAATTCTTAAGCAGCAAGCTATGAATCCAATTGATAATTTGACTAATATTCTTGCAATTTCCAGTAGTATCGCTGATTTAAACAGCAGTATAAAGATCATTCAATAGAAAAATAGTATCTACTAATTCAGGTACTACACCTCCTGAAAAGCGCTGAGTATCTTTTTCGATACAGTCTTGCTTTCTGGAGGAGTTTTTTTTGTAAACAGGATATTAAAACTTAAATCCCGCACCAATATAAGCAGCCGATTGGCTGCCTGCCAATTGATAAGCCCCAACCCTTCCAAAATTGCTAGTGTAACCGATACCCGGCTCTATCCTGCCTTGCGTGAACATTGCACCTACTGTAATTACATTTTGCCTAGTGAGATCAATGGTAGGGATCTCAGCTTTAATTACGATTGTGCTATTTTGTCTTAAATCGATCATATTCTTTTCAAATACAAATTTTTCGTCTTCTGTTTTATCAAACTTACCGATTCTGCCATTTATCATATACATAAAATTTTGTTTGCCAAGATCAAATTTACCGTCTAACTTTACAGGGTTTGCGCCCGGCGTATCTTTATCAGCTGGTACTACTAATACCTCCTTCACTTCTCCAGGTAAATAAACTGTTTCTCCTGGAATATATTGAAACTTAGAATCTGTAATTGTCTTTATCGTTTCCCTAATGCCAGGAGGTTTACTTCTTTCTATTGCCAAGGCTTGTCTATCGCTTTCTCCCAAGATATAACCTAGCGTTAATCCAGTAACGTTGCCAGTAAGCAATGAAACAACGGCAACAATTATAAGAATCGTAAGGGGATATTTAGATTCTTTCAAAGCTATTTCTTCTTTCTCGTTCATGCTATCTCCCTCCCTGGTCCTCATGTAAAACTGTCTTTCCTCTTATTATATGATTGCAATCACCGTTAGCTACCTCAAGGATAAACCGATTGCATAAGGATTACATAGCAAAAGGTACCAATATTTTTTAGACTACATACACTATAATATGGAGTTTACGAAATGTTACTTTATTACATGGAGGTGATCGTATGATTATTGATTTCGATGATCGAAAATTCAAAAGTGAAGTTAAAAGTATTGCCAAAAAATATGGGGCAAAGTCTAGCGATGCAGAAATGGTTGCATCAATGGCTTTATCGATTGTAATTAAATCCAGCAAACCTGTAAAGCAATAAATTTATTTTCAGCAAGCAAAATATATTTGCTTGCTGTTTTTTTATACCCCTTAGTTATAAAAATCACCATCTACCAGTTAAGGCAGATGGTGATTTTTTTCTTGAATGGCAAGAATGCAAGTCTAAGGAGGTATAAATCTTAGGCTTAAATTTGAAATCTACTAACAGCTTCACGAAGATCCATTGCTAATTGGGCTAACGCTTGACTGGATGAAGCAATTTCTTCCATAGATGCCGATTGTTCTTCCGTTGCAGCTGATACAGTCTGCGCCTCTCCAGCTGCCTTCTTACTTAGTTCATCAATTTGCTTCACCGACTCGACAATTTGATGACTCCCAATAGCCATTTGCTCAATGGCTGCAGATATTTCTCTTGTTTGATCTGATACGTTGCTTACCATAGCTGCGATTTCCCGAAATGCTTTACCAGACTCATTGACTACTTCTGCTCCCAACTTGACCTCTCGTGTACCATTATCCATAGCTACTACCGCTTCGTCAGTTTCACTCTGAATTTCACCAATCAATGTGGCGATTTGCTTGGCTGCATCTTGTGATTGTTCTGCAAGCTTACGTACTTCTTCTGCAACCACGGCAAAACCACGTCCTTGTTCTCCTGCCCGAGCAGCTTCAATAGCAGCATTTAAAGCTAATAAGTTTGTCTGGCCAGCAATGCCAGATATGGTATCTACAATCTGTCCAATCTCCTTAGACCGTTCTCCCAATTTGACTACTACCTGAGCTGAAGCAGTAACAGTACGTTCAATAGAAGACATCTGGTTTACTGCTTTATCTACGGACTTATTACCTTCTTTTGCTTTGTCAGCTGCCTGAGTTGTTTGTCCAGCTACTTCATTGGCATTGGTAGCAACCTGCTGAATACTGGCGGATATTTGCTGTACAACCGCAGATGTATTATTGGCTGCATGTACCTGTTCTTCAGCACCATTAGCAACATCGGTAATGGACACAGCAACTTGGTTTGCCGCCAGCGCTGACTGATCTGCACTCGCTGTCAGCTCTTCAGAAGATGCTGCCAATTGCTCAGACGACTCACTAACACGTTTCATCAAATTGCGCAGGGAATTTCGCATATCTGCCAAGGCATTCGCCACTTGACCAATTTCATCTTTCCTAAGCAAATTCTGATTCTTGTCACGAAAATCACCAGCTGCTAATTCTTTGCAAAATAGTACCATTGCATTTAAGGGAGTTGTTATAATTTTAGTTATATACCATCCACTCAATCCTAATACCATAAAGGACACAAAAATAATCCCAAATACAATATGTGTTGCTCTTTCAAATGCCTCCTTATTGTCAGCATTGTTTTTCTGTGACATTTCAACACAATATTTAGAGAGATCAATGAGCCTATCTTGAGCATCTGTTGCTAATGGTTCCACACTAGCAACATATAATGCATAGGCTTCAGCATTTCTGTTTTGCATTGACAACTCCATAACCTTATTTCTGCCTTCGCGATATTTTTGCATAGATGTCTTAATTCCGGACACTTTTTCCTTAGCTTTAGCATCTAAATTAACTTTTTCAATTTCTGCAAAGTTATTATTAAATCCGTCTACTCGACCTTCTATCGTCTTTTTTAACTCTTGATTTTTTTTGTCGTCCGTGGTGATCATCAACTCTATTACTGCTCCATTGACCTTGTTAATATGAGCACGATTTTCATTAATAAGCCCTATTGGTATTAACTGGTTCGCATACATAGCATTCATATCTGCATTAGATTGTTGAAGATAATAATATCCTGTGTACCCAACTGCCCCCATAAATAGCAATGCAATAATGACTAATATACTTAATTTAAAGCTTACTTTGATGTTATTAAAAAAGTTCATTTTACTATCTCCCTTATCATGTTATAAACGCTTAGTATCTAGCCAACTACTCAATTGGGGAATTCCGTTTTGAAAACCTAACGATTTATACCACTCACTTGGCCTTTATGACACATCTCTTCATTCATCAAGGAAGAAAACGATAACCACAAGCAACGTATGTAATCTTTATCATTTCTAATGCGCTTTAATATATGATCCCATCCATTCTGGCATTCCAATGTCAGTAATCCATAAATGTATGACGACACTATATATGCGAGAGACTTTATTTAGTAAAAACAACAAAGCAATTATCAAATAACAAAATATTCTGAATATATTTTCGTCTTCAAATTCTCAATAACAGGACAAATTAACCAGTGGCATTACCCGTCCACGTAATGTAAATATACTATCAACATGAGAGTAAGAATTAGACATTTACTCTCTTACCTTAGCATATACTCCCATAATTCACTTTACCAACTATAAAATCTACAATTTAAAATTTGTTTGTATTCGCCTCTAATAAAATTCCTTTTTTCTTATTCATCACTTCATTCTTAAACCACCTCCATTTTTATTTGTTTGCTTGCTTGCATCATTTTGTGACTTCTCTTTGAAAGAAATAACCATGCTCCATGAATTGGATTCCTAAGTATTAAATTAATTAATTATTCGACAAAATAGTTTGAACACCTCTAAATTTTGATAATTCTTTTACCAGAGATTAACATGATCAGTTTTTAAAACTACTAGAGAATGTATTATAATAATTCATTTTGTGACTAAAAATCATACTCCTTGTCAAACGGGAGGTTTGCACTGAGTCATAAGCCATTATTACTAGCAGCGTCTAAAGACTGACTCCGGCTTTGTCATTTTTTACTATCTCTCAAAGGATATTTCCCCTTTAGAGTCATTATACTCTCATACACTTAATTTAAATATGAATAATGCAAATAAGAGTACCATTTACAGTTTTTAAAATTATGTAGATTTATTGTCTAAAGTATAGTATACAATCATATTCTGAAAAAAACCTGAAAAGAATACTGGTTGACCTAGCTATTCGAAAATAAAGCCGCTTGACTCTCACTCAGCAATCAATCGGACATAACTGCTTTGGTCACTACTGAAAGTACAGACACTGATAAGATATTGAAGAGCTAAGAAAAGTCTATAACCCAAAAAGTTTATACCCACAAGACAATAAAACAGCTTGTAGATGCAATAAATTTAATATAATTTGTCTATTTTACGTCTATTGTTTGTCTATTGCGCTTTGTTTTTAGTCAGTTTAATCCAAATTTGTACAGCAAAAAGCCCCAAGAACACTGGGTTCTTGGGGGCTTTCCATTTCGTTAATATTAACGTTTGGAGAACTGAGACGCTTTACGCGCTTTCTTCAAACCATATTTACGACGCTCTTTTTCACGAGGGTCACGAGTAAGGAATCCAGCCTTTTTCAAAGATGGACGATACTCAGCATCAACTTTAAGTAATGCACGAGAAATACCGTGACGAACTGCGCCAGCTTGTCCTGAAGGACCGCCGCCCTCCACTTTAATTAACACATTGTATTTGCCAAGAGTTTCTGTCAAATTAAGGGGTTGTTTTACAATAAGTTCTAATGTTTTGCGACCAAAATATTCTGCGATAGTACGGTCGTTAACTAGAATATTGCCTTCACCCGGAACCAGACGAACTCTGGCAACCGAGGTTTTTCTGCGACCTGTGCCGTAGTAAGTAACCAATGCCATAATATGTTCCTCCTTTCCGGATTATCTTACGTTAATTTCTAATACTTCTGGTAATTGTGCAGCATGCGGATGCTCAGCACCACGATATACTTGCAACTTACGATACATTTGACGACCAAGGCGGTTCTTAGGTAACATACCCCTAATAGCCAGCTCAAGCACTCTTTCTGGTTTGTCTGCAAGCATTTTACCAGCAGTAATGAATGTAGTTCCACCTACATAACCAGAATGACGGAAATATGTTTTTTGTACTAACTTTTTACCAGTTAATGCTACTTTATCAGCGTTGATGACGATAACATGGTCACCGGTATCAACATGCGGAGTAAATGTTGGTTTATGTTTGCCGCGAAGAACTTTTGCTACTTCGGCAGCTAATCTACCTAAAGTTTTACCTTCAGCATCTACAACATACCACTTACGTTCTATGGTGGCAGCATTTGCCATAAATGTTTTCATGCGATATACCTCCTTGTCACAACATTACAAAAAAAATTGATTTTGTTTCCTTGAGCTCCGGGGCTAACGGAAGTCATGGCATAAATCTCATAAAAACATTGTATTAAATTACCTGGACAATGTCAAGGAATATCGGCATGTAAATTCACTTTTTTTTGAGTTATCCACAGTTTATTAGATTAATAAAGTACTTCTTTGAGATATAATCCATGTGCTGGCGCCGTTGCCCCCGCTTTCTTCCGATCCCGCCCTTCGAGAATCGTCTTAAATCCATCATTTGTAGTCCTTCCTAAGCCTACATTCACTAGTGTGCCTGTTAAGTTACGCACCATATGGTACAAGAAACCATTTCCCCAAAAAGATAATTCTAATATTTTACCCTGCAGCTGGCATCCAACCTCCATTATTGTGCGAACTGGACTAACAGACGATCCACCAGAAGCACGGAAGGCTGAAAAATCATGAGTTCCCACAATGATTTGCATTGCATTTTCCATAGCTGATATGTCTAAGGTTTGAGGAATCGTCCAAATCATATTTCGCCAAAAGGGATTCGGTACTGTATGCTGATAAATTTTATAAACGTAGATTTTACTTTTAGCACTAAACTGCGCATCAAAGCTATCAGGAACTTCTTCTGCATGGGTAACTACAATATCGTAAGGCAGTACCTTTCTTGATGCAATTACAATGCGATCTACAGGGATTGTGCAGCTAGTTTTAAAATTGACTACCTGACCATAAGCATGAACACCGGCATCTGTTCTGCCTGCCATGTGAATCCTAAATGTGTGGCCAAATACTTTTGCCAATTTATCTTCTAATACTTGCTGTATACCAATCGCATTTGTCTGACGCTGAAAACCATGATACCCTGTACCATCATAAGCCAATGTCAATTTAATATTACGCATATTTATACACTCCGTTACTTACTATATAACTTAACGAGAATATTTAAAAATATAGAGGACGCATAGCCGCTTACGCAGACACAGAGAACATAAGAGGTCTATATCTTTATGTTCTCTGTGCATTTCTGGGTCCTCTGCATTTATTCATGAATTTCAATTTTTCACTTTAACAAAGATGTAAGGTTCCCCTGATATAGGATATGTAAATAATATAGGGGTCGAGATAATGCCACGTAGAGTAACTTGGCATCGAAACTATTGTTTTTAAATTCTTTATCCGATGCATTCCACATAATCACACCATCAAATTCTAATCCTTTTGCCAAACTCACTGGAAGTATGGAGATACCTCCTTGATAGGAAAGGGTATCGCTAGTAATTAAATGCAATTCTTCATCATTTTCCTCTTGCTGCAGAGCATGATATAAAGAAACGCTGTCGCTCTCCATTTTTGTGATAATTCCAATAGACTTACACTCTTGCTCTTTAAACCTTCGAATAACATCTCGAATCGCTAATAATGCTTCCTTTTCTGTACTCACTTGCTGATATATGGGATCTTGACCAATTTCATAAACGGGAATAGCAGCAGAGTGTCCTCTAGGCATTACTTTGTTAAAACATTCCACAATTTCCCGTGCCGATCGATAGCTGTAATTTACTTCACGATAAATCGATTTCACGTCAGAAAAGACCTCTTTCATCACGACCTGCCAACTATCAATACTGCGATACTCTGTAATTCCTTGGGATAGGTCCCCCATGATGGTGAAAGAACTATTCCTTGATAGCATTTTAAGAATCATAAATTCGAAAGCATTTAAATCCTGTGCCTCATCTACTACAATATGTTCAAATTTTGCAATGTGATTCCAGCCATTTACTAGATAAGATAGATAGCAAATTGGACCTAAGTCTTCTCTCTCTACCTTTCCCTCTTGTAATATGCCACTAGAGTATTCTGTGATAAAAGTATTGTCTAATTTTTTATTCTTTAACACTTTAAATATACTCTTATTACTAAAAACCTCTCTGTAACAAGTGCTAATATCGTCGCAAGACCATTTTTGAAAATGACTTGCCAGAAATTGCGTCCCGTTCTGAGAATATTGTTCATAGGTTTTATCTGTATTACCCCTCTTGCGCTTCTGCTCTATTTCTAATACTTCTAAGAAATTTCGCACCCTAAACTTAATATAACCACTTAATGCTTTTACACGCTCATTATAGGATGTATTAAGCATATTGCCTTGCATAAAATTTTCAATTTGCTGCTCTTTTGTAATCAATAATTTTTGATCAAACAACAGAATATCTTTTAACTTTAGGCAGAATTTCTCAATTTTTTTATCCATCCAAGCATCTAATACTTTCACAAATTCCAATGATCCCTTTAATCGGGCAACTGCCTCTAACTGATCGCGCCGGCTGTCTTTTATCTTATTTTCCAAAAACAGATGTGCTTTCTCATCTAGGTGCAAAGAGAATGTCGTCTGGGTTATTTCATGTACTACATCAATAAATGTCTGCTGCCTTACATCATCTGCATCAATCTCTGGCAGCAGTTCACAAATATAATCTAAGAATAATTTGTTCGGTGCAATGACCATCATTTTCTGTGGGTCTAATTTTTCATTATAAAGCAAATACGATAGTCGATGCAGACCAATGGTGCTTTTACCTGAACCAGCAACCCCTTGGATAATAATCACTTGATGTAATGTTTCCCGAATAATTTTATTTTGTTCCGCACGGATGGAAGTTACAATGTCTTTTAGCTTATTACCAGTACCTTGCAGCAGCCTTTCCGTTAAAAAGGGGTCGGCAAGCAAGGCCTCCTTTTTAGGATCAGCCAATTGATCAAAAATATAATCGTCAGATATTTTTTGCAAAATGCCTTCTACTATTTTGTATTGTCTCTTTAAATTCACGTCACCGCTATAATGGTATTTTCCTAGAACATCGTAACTAGCACGTCCATCTTGGCATTCATAGAAAATCGTTGCCACAGGGTCGCGCCAGTCAAATACTAAAATATCTTTTACGGTAAGAATATCCAGCCGGCTGATTTTAACCCGTCCTATATAGAAACTCTCATAGTCCTTTGCATCATCATCTTTAAAATCTACACGACCAAAATACGGACTTGACAGCGCCTCTTTCATATCAAAAATCTTTTCCGCATGATCATGTTTCATCATGGAATGAACATAGGTACTAATTTGATCCTTATGCTCCAATGACACACGCATTTGCGCAGTACGCTTATCAATATCCTCTTCCAAAGATCTAATGATTTGATTCATCTCTTCTAACGTATAATCCAAGTGCTGTTTTTCTAAGGCATAATCCGGATGATCCTTAACCATATAGCCTCCTGCTTTTACTTTACGTATCGTATCATTGTTCAAAAGTCAATTTTACAAGAATCTTTTAACATGAAGCATTACGAAGGGATCCATTGTATTTCTACTTCGCATCTCCATAGTTCAAGCATGCTTTTTTTATTTTTCTTTTGTCCGCTACTTACTATATATCCTCACTGCAATTAGTATTCCAATGATAATGCCTAGCACTCCGTATGCCAGCCAATCTCTTGTTGTAATTTGAAGCTCTTTCATACGAGTTCTCTGATGTCCACCTCGGTAGCATCTGGCCTCCATAGCAGTAGCCAGTTCATCCGCGCGGCGAAATGCACTAATAAACAGCGGAACAAGTAAAGGAATCATATTCCGTGCACGGCGCAATATATTTCCTGATGTAAAATCTGCTCCTCTGGCCATTTGCGCTTTCATGATTTTATCTGTTTCTTCCAGCAGCGTTGGAATAAAACGAAGAGCAATGGTCATCATCATAGCCAATTCGTGTGCAGGTAGACCTATCTTCTTAAAAGGATTAAGCAAACGTTCAATGCCGTCTGTCAACGCAATGGGGGAAGTGGTAAACGTCAATAAAGAAGAAACAACAATTAAAAAGACAAGTCTGATTGTCATAAATAGTCCTTGCCGGACGCCTTCCTGGGTCGCCGCTAATGGACCAATCTTATAGATAATACTCCCTGGCGTAGTAAAAATATGAATCAGTAAGGTCAATATAATAATAATCCATAATGGCTTTAAGGATCGTAAAATCATAGTAGGAGGTATTGCCGCCAATGCAATGATAGATACAATAAAGGCAGCTAATATGCTATAAGCCTGGTAGTTTTCCGCCAGAAAAATACTGCTGATAAATAATATCGTACTAATAATCTTTGTGCGAGGGTCCAGTAAATGAAGTATAGAATTACCGGGAAAATACTGTCCCAGCATAATATCCGTTAGCAAGTTAACCCCTCCTTACGGCTTTATATACATTTTGAGCAGCAGCAGCAATATCAGTTAATGAGCTATCAATGTCTAAGCCCCGTTGTTTAAATTGATTCATTAATAAAGTAAGGGGAGGTACATCCACACCTGCTTCTTTTAACTGGTCTTGATGATGAGAGAAAATCTCTTTTGGTTTTCCATCTAAGAAAATTTCGCCTTTATTCATAACAATCAAGCGATTCGCCATACGTGCAACATCTTCCATGTTATGTGAAACTAGGACTACGGTAATCCCTGTAGCCTGATGTAAATTCATGATTTGCCCAAAGATTTCATCCCGTCCACGTGGGTCAAGTCCTGCCGAGGGCTCATCTAAAACTAAATATTTTGGATCTAAAGCAATCACACCCGCAATGGCAACCCGCCTCATTTGCCCTCCACTTAGTTGAAACGGCGTACGTTTTGCAAATTTATCAAAATCAAGACCAACAAATTTCAGAGCATTTTTTACTCTACGATCAAGTTCCTCTTCCATCACTCCTAGATTACGAGGACCAAAAGCAATGTCTTCATATACACTTTCTTCAAATAGTTGGTGTTCGGGATATTGAAACACCATACCTACACTTCGTTTGGCATTTCGTGCAGTTTCTCCCTTTTCATGTATATTCTGTCCATCTATCTGCACCATACCTGACGAAGGTTTTAATAGACCATTTAAGTGCTGCACTAATGTTGATTTACCAGAACCAGTATGTCCAATAACCCCAACAAATTCGCCTTGCTTTATCTCAAGATTGATCTTTTTGATTGCTGCCTTTTCAAATGGGGTCTTTGACATATAAGTATAAGTAACATCTTGTAATCTTATGGACATACCGCCACCACCAATTCTGAATCTGTAATAATGTCTTCTGGTATTTTTATATCAAGCTGACGTAACCGATATGCAAATTCCGCCGCTACAGGCACGTCTAGGCCTAATTCTTTTAAACGATTCACTTGACTAAAGATTGTCTTTGGCACGCCTTCCATAACGACTTTTCCTTGCCCCATAACAATGACACGATCTGCGGCTACGGCTTCTTCCATAAAATGCGTAATATATACTACGGTTATATTCTGTTCACGATGCAGTCTGAGCACTGTCGATAGAACTTCTTGTCTCCCCTGAGGATCAAGCATCGCTGTCGGTTCGTCTAAGACCAAACAGCTAGAGCGCATAGCTAATACTCCAGCAATTGCCACTCGTTGCTTTTGTCCACCTGATAATAAGTGTGGACTATGCTGCCGATACTCTTCCATACCTACATCTTTCAATGCTTCCGCTACTCGACTTCTAATTTCTGTTGGAGGCACCCCTAAGTTTTCCGGGCCAAAAGCAACATCTTCCTCTACTAAGGTAGCAACTATTTGATTGTCTGGATTTTGAAATACCATTCCAACCGATTGCCTAATTTCCCAAAGATTCTCTTGGTCCTTGGTATCCATCCCATTGATAAAACAGTGACCGCTTGAAGGGATCAATAGTGCGTTCAGATGCTTTGCTAATGTGGATTTACCTGATCCGTTGGTACCAATAATAGCGACAAACTCGCCTTTTTCTATCGCTATATTTATATGATCAAGTGCCTTTACCTCTTCGCCCTCATGGGCAAGGTACGTATGGCACATATCTTTCACTGTTATTAACTCTCCCATATCGCGTTACCCCTTTATATGTAAAAAATCATTTATTGAACCACGTCTAGGCAAAGTGCACAAAGTTTTTACACTAGGGGTTACCTGTCACTTTTTCGTGTATCCTTTATGTACCGCAATAGCGGTATCGTGCCTTTGTGGTTCAATTTTTTTATAACTCATTTCAATCATATAGAAATAAAGACGGCCTTAAAAGGCCGCCTTCTCTATAAACCACAATAACCAGGCGACGAGGCCAAGTATATGCCTTTGTCACCTGGCCCAATTGCAAACGTTAGACCAATTCCAATATTACCATTGGTGCAGCATCGCCACGACGCGGTCCCAATTTCATAATACGGGTATAACCGCCTTGACGATCAGCATATTTAGGGGCAATCACGTCAAACAATTTTGTAACTACTTCTTCATCCATGAGGCTTGATAACACTTGACGGCGAGCATGTAAGTCACCGCGCTTAGCCAAAGTAATCATCTTTTCAGCAAGACCATTAATTTCTTTCGCTTTAGCTTCTGTTGTTTCAATACGCTCGTATGCAAAGAAGGAAGTCAAGATGCTGCGAAACAGCGCTTTACGTGCGCTAGAGTCTCGTCCTAACTTTCTATAGCCCATTTTCTTCCCTCCCTATTCTTCCTCTTCACTAAGCCCTAAGCCTAGCTCGATTAATTTTTTCTTCACTTCTTCCATTGATTTACGACCAAGGTTACGAACCTTCATCATATCATCTTCGGATTTTTGTACCAAGTCCGCGACTGTATTAATTCCTGCCCGCTTCAAGCAGTTATAAGAACGTACTGACAGATCCAGATCTTCAATTGTCATATCCATGATTTTTGAATTTCCTTCTTCTACAACTTCAGTAAAAGTACCATCAATACTATCTTCTTCAGGGATTATACCTGCAAGATTCTGAAATAGCTTCAAATGAGCAACCATAATACTAGCAGATTTACTTACAGCCTCTTCTGGTCTAATACTTCCATCCGTCCATACTTCCAGAGTTAATTTATCGTAATCAGTAACGTTCCCGACACGAGTATCAGTGATCTGATAGTTAACTCTCTGAATGGGTGAAAAAATGGAGTCAATCGGAATTATACCGATCACATGATCAGGCTTTTTGTTCTTGTCTCCAGGAACATAACCCCGACCACGCTCTACGGTGATTTCCATTTTTAGCGATCCACTAGCATCAACTGTCGCCAAATGTAATTCGGGATTTAGAACTTCAATATCAGGGTCAACAAGAAGATCTCCTGCCGTGACTTCCCCTTCAGTCAATCGTTCAATTCTCAAAGTCTTTGGTTCATCATTGTGCATTTTTAGACGCAATGTTTTTAAATTCAGGATAATGTCGGTAACGTCTTCCCGAACACCTGGAATAGTAGAAAACTCATGAAGAACACCTTCGATTTTAACCGCTGTAATTGCGGCCCCCTGCAGGGAGGACAGCAATATACGGCGTAAACTGTTACCAAGAGTAGTACCATAACCACGTTCTAGTGGTTCACATACAAACTTGCCATATCGATTGTCTTCACTTAGTTCTACAATTTCAATCTTCGGTTTTTCGATTTCGATCATCTGGAAAAACCCTCCTCTTTGCGTACGATTAAGTTACGCCATACCCACGGTTGAGGGCAAAATGCGGATTATCTTCAAAATCACTTTGATTATCTGGAGTATAATTCGACAATCAAATGCTCTTGAATTGGTGTATCAATTTCCTCACGAGTGGGGTAACGCAATACTGTACCATTCATTACCTCTTGAGTTGGTCTTTCCAACCAAGGTGCCACTGTTTTGTGAGCAAGAGATTCTGTAATTTCTTTAATTAATGGTGAATCTTTACTGGTTTCATGAACCGCAATAACATCACCAGGCTTAATTAAATAAGATGGAATGTCTACTCTTTTTCCATTAACAGTGAAATGTCTGTGGGTAACCAATTGTCTAGCTTGTGTACGGCTTGCCGCAAAACCAAGACGGTATACCACATTATCCAGACGTCTTTCTAACAATACCAGCAAGTTTTCACCAGTAATGCCTTTTTGACGATCTGCTTTGTCAAAATAGGAACGGAATTGAGTTTCCAAAATTCCATAAACGCGACGTGCTTTTTGTTTTTCTCGTAGTTGAACACCATACTCGGAAACTTTTTTGCGAGTTTGGCCTTGGCCATGTTGACCAGGTGCATACGCACGTTTACCTACTGAACATTTATCCGTGTAGCATCTTTCGCCTTTAAGATATAACTTTGTGCCTTCACGACGGCATTGTCTACAAACAGGTCCTGTATATCTAGCCATGTATATTTAACACCTCCCGAAACTTCTTATACTCTTCTACGCTTAGGTGGACGGCATCCATTATGAGGTACAGGCGTGCAATCTTTGATAGAACTTACTTCTAATCCAGATGCCTGTAGTGATCTAATGGCTGCTTCCCGACCTGAGCCAGGTCCTTTTACAAAAACTTCAACTTGTTTTAATCCATGCTCCATTGCAGCTTTAGCAGCTGTTTCTGCTGCCATTTGCGCAGCAAATGGAGTACTTTTACGGGAACCTCTAAATCCAAGTCCACCCGCACTAGCCCAAGACAAAACATTACCCTTTGTATCGGAAATAGTCACAATCGTATTATTAAAAGTAGAACGAATATGTGCTTGACCATGCTCAATATTCTTACGTTCTTTTCTTTTTGGTCTAATAACTTTCTTAGCAACCAATCTTTATCCCTCCTCTACTACTTTTTCTTTTTCGCTCCAACAGTCCGCTTTGGACCTTTACGGGTGCGGGCATTCGTCTTAGTACGTTGACCACGTACAGGAAGACCCATACGGTGACGTTTACCACGGTAACATCCAATTTCAATTAGACGTTTAATATTGAGTGCTTGTTCACGGCGTAAGTCGCCTTCTACTCTATGGTTTTTATCAATTGCTTCACGCAATTTCACAACTTCTTCTTCTGTTAAATCGCGTGTACGTGTATCAGGATTAATCCCAGTTGCTGCCAAGATTTCCTTGGAAGTTGTAAGACCAATACCAAAAATGTATGTTAAAGAGATCTCGATTCTTTTATCACGCGGTAAATCTATTCCGGCAATACGTGCCATCTATAGTACACCTCCTATCCTTGCTTTTGTTTATGTTTAGGATTTTCACAAATCACCATTACATGTCCATTACGTTTAATTACCTTGCATTTTTCACAAATGGGTTTGACCGACGGTCTCACTTTCATTTGCCAGTCCTCCTTTTCATATATTCACGAACTCGCGCTCTTCGATTGTGCTACCGAAAGCATCTTACCTTACGAATCCGCTATTTGAAACGGTAGGTAATACGGCCACGCTTTAAGTCATAAGGCGTAAGCTCTACAGTTACTCTATCCCCAGGTAAAATCCGGATAAAGTTCATGCGGATTTTACCTGAGACATGCGCCAATACGACATGCTCATTTTCCAGTTTAACCTGGAACATAGCATTAGGCAAGGCTTCGACAACCGTACCTTCAACCTCAATTACATCTTGCTTGGACACGAGATATCCCTCCTAGTCCGCTTATCACAGATTCTCTGGCTTGTATAAAACCTGAATGGCATGGCGAACTTCTTCATCCGTAACTTTTGTGCCAGTTTGAATCTTATCCGCCACACTTTTGGCAATAGAATTAAGAACATTAACATGCCGGATATTTTTACGCTTAGGATTCATTATTTTTCGATCTCTGCCGTTGACCAGCAAGAGATTTTTATTATTTTGGACCCCAACCACAAGATAGATTTGCATCTCATCTCTTCCGGCAATACTAGTAACAAGTTGACCCATTGATATATTCACGACTGACACCAGAGCTGCCTCCTATAACTTAGTTAGAATCTCCGGCTTACCGTCAGTGATGGCAATCGAATGTTCAAAGTGCGCTGAGCGCTTGCCGTCAAGAGTTACAACCGTCCAACCATCGTCAAGTGTCTTTACTTCATACGTGCCCAGATTGACCATTGGCTCAATAGCCAACGTCATACCAGCTTTTAATCGTGGCCCACGGCCAGGATCGCCATAATTGGGAACCTGTGGATCTTCATGCATACTCCGGCCAATTCCATGCCCAACATAATCACGCACTACACCAAAACCATGCTGTTCTGCGTGAACCTGGACGGCATGAGAAATGTCACTGAGACGATTACCGATGATAGCTTGCTCAATCCCTTTATACAAAGACTCTTCAGTAACATCCAAAAGTTTTTGTACTTCGGCATCAATTTCACCAACACCTACTGTAATCGCGGCATCTCCATTGTATCCATTTATTACCGCTCCAATATCAATACTAACATTATCTCCAGATTTTAACTTTCTTAATCCTGGAATGCCATGTACGACTTCTTCATTTATTGAAGAACAAATATTTCCTGTAAAGCCATGGTATCCTTTAAAGGCAGGAACCGCACCACGACCTTTAATATATTCTTCGGCTATTCTGTCCAGATCTAGCGTAGTGACTCCGGGTTTAGCGGCTTTTTTAACCTCAACCAACGTTTCGGCCACTATTTTACCTGCATCACGCAAGTAATTAATTTCTCGCTCTGATTTAAGGATGATCATACCTACTCGCCCCTCAGACTGTGAACAATATCAGCAAATACTTTATCAATCGGTTGACGCCCATCAATTTCACTATAAAGACCTTTGTCTTGATAGAATTCAATTAAAGGCTTTGTCTGGCTACTATACACTGATAAGCGTTTCGTAACCGTTTCTTCCGTATCATCAGCACGCTGATAAATTTCACCATCGCATTTATCACATTTACCGTCCTTTGTGGAAGGATTGAAGAGTACATGGAAGGTAGCGCCACAACCTTTGCAGATACGACGCCCCGTCATGCGACTAATTAAATCTTCTACCGGAACATTAATATTAATAACGCGATTTAACTTTATTCCCAATTCCACTAAAGTACTATCTAAAGCATCTGCTTGTTCAATCGTCCTAGGGAATCCATCGAGAATAAAACCTTTATGACAATCAGGTTTAGCCAATCTTTCTTTCACTATCCCAATAGTTACACTATCAGGTACTAGTTGCCCGGCATCCATGCAAGCTTTCGCCTGCTTGCCAAGTTCAGTTCCTTCTTTTACTGCTGCACGAAACATATCGCCAGTAGAAATATGGGGAATCTGAAATTCTGCAACTAATTCCGCCGCCTGAGTACCTTTACCAGCTCCAGGCGGTCCCATTAACAGGATATACATTGCGAAGCGACCTCCCTACTTCATAAAGCCTTGATAGTGGCGCATTAAAACGATCGCCTCTATTTGCTTCATAGTGTCAAGTGCCACGCCTACCACAATTAAGAGGGCGGTACCGCCAAAATTTAACCCTGGAATATTTGTCACAGCTGCAATAAAGTTCGGCAGTATGGCAATACCTGCAAGAAAAATGGAACCTGCAAGGGTGATTCTGGTCATAACTCGATCCAAATAATCAGCAGTCGGTTTACCCGGGCGCAGTCCTGGAATAAAACCACCGTATTTTTTCATGTTCTCTGCCATATCCGATATGTTCAAAGTAACCGCAGTATAGAAATACGTGAAGAAAATAATGAGCAGCGCATACAAGAATGTTTGTAGCGGTGTCCCCCACGCAAACCATCCTGCCACAGTTTTTACCCAGGAAATATCAACAAACTGGGCAATAGTTACTGGAAACATCAGCACGGATGACGCAAAGATTATTGGTATAACTCCCGCTTGATTAACTTTCAGCGGGATGTGAGTAGAATGACCACCATAAGTTTTACGACCAACTACTCGTTTAGCATATTGCACCGGAATTCTTCTTTGACCTTGTGTTATGGCAATTACCAAAACAATCATGGCCAAGGCAATAATTGCGAATAACAATACATTGAAAATATTAATGGTACCTGCGGTCAGATATTGATATAACATATACAAACCATCAGGCAATCTGGATACAATCCCGGCAAAGATAATCAGCGAAATGCCATTACCAATACCTTTCTCAGTAATTTGCTCTCCAAGCCACATTAGGAAAGTAGTTCCTGCCGTAAGTGTCAATGCAATCAATAACGTAGAAGCAACGCCTGGATTAATAATTGCGGCTTTTAGTCCAATTGCCATACCAATTGCTTGAATAAATCCGAGAAGAACGGTGCCGTAACGAGTAATTTGTGTTAACTTTTTACGACCTTCTTCGCCTTCTTTAGACCATTGCTCAAAAGTTGGAACCACAATAGTAATCAGCTGCATAATAATCGAAGCATTAATATAGGGTGTGATACTCATTGCAAAGATGGAAAACTTACTCAATGCTCCACCAGAAAACAAATCTAACAAGCCAAATAAGTTACCGCTGGTAAACATTTGTTCAATAACAGAAACATCGACTCCAGGAACTGGAATATGCGTACCAGCTCTGAATACTAAAAACATGGCTAGGGTAAAAACTACCTTTTGTCTAAGCTCAGTGATCTTTAGTATGTTGGACAGAGCAGAAAGCACTTAGACCACCTCGACTTTTCCGCCAGCTGCCTGAATTTTTTCTTCAGCTGACTTGGTAAAGCCATTAGCAATCACTGTAAGTGATTTAGTCAGTTCGCCATTGCCCAAAATACGTACGCCGTCACGAACGTTTTTCAAAATACCACTTTCGATTAAAGCTACAGGGTCAACCACTGCACCATCTTCAAATCGATTCAAGTCAGAAATGTTTACTTCTGCATAGTCTTTTCCAAATTTATTGTAAAAGCCACGTTTTGGTAATCTACGATAAAGAGGCATTTGGCCACCCTCAAAACCAGCGCGAACACCGCCGCCAGCACGAGAATTTTGACCTTTATGTCCTTTACCTGAGGTTTTACCAAGACCTGAACCCAAGCCGCGACCTACACGAGTGCGGACTTTCTTTGAACCAGGCGCAGGAGCTAATTCATGTAATTTCATTATTAGCGCCTCCTCTCAATTAGTCTTGTATTTCTTCAACTGTTACAAGATGCTCCACTTTACGAACCATGCCGCGAATCACTGGAGTGTCATCTTGCGTTACAAAAGTATTTGTTTTCTTAAGCCCCAGAGCCTTTACAGTAGCTCGTTGATCTTCTGGTCTGCCGATCAGGCTTCTGGTAAGAGTGATTTTGAGTTTTGACATTGTAAATTCCTCCTTAACCCAAAAGTTCCTGAACGGTTTTACCGCGAAGTGCGGCTACTTCTTCAGCACGTTTCAATTGCTTCAAACCTGTTAAAGTAGCACGTACCATGTTATTAGCATTAGAAGAACCAAGGGATTTCGTTAAGATATCATGAATCCCGGCAAGTTCAAGTACCGCACGTGCTGGACCACCAGCAATAACACCAGTACCTTCTGATGCAGGTTTCATAAATACTTTACCGGCACCAAATACGCCGAGAATTTGATGTGGAATCGTAGTGCCTACCAAAGGAACATTAATTAAGTTCTTTTTAGCATCTTCCACACCTTTTCTGATTGCTTCCGGTACTTCGCCAGCTTTACCTAAACCAGCACCAACGTGACCATTTTCGTCACCAACAACAACTAGCGCACTAAAGGAAAAACGGCGACCGCCTTTTACTACTTTAGCAACCCTATTTATGAATACAACTTTCTCTTTCAAATCGAGAGCTGTATAATCAATTCTGGACATTCATTTACCTCCTTTTGCTTAAAATTCCAGCCCTGCTTCACGCGCTGCCTGGGCCAAAGCTGCTACTCTACCATGATAAATGTAACCACCACGGTCAAATACCACTTTGTTAATTCCTTTTGCCAAAGCACGTGATGCAACTGCTGCACCTACAGCCTTAGCTGCTTCTATATTACCGCCATACGTTACGCCAAGATCTTTATCCATAGTGCTAGCTGCGACTAAAGTAGTACCAGTAACATCATCAATGATTTGAGCATACATATGACTTAGGCTACGAAATACGTTCAAACGTGGTCTTGCTGCAGTACCTGAAACAAGCTTACGTACACGTAAATGACGTTTTTGCCTAGCTTTATTTTTAATCCCTTTACGAAGCAAAGTGGTCACTCCTTTCACTTAAAATCTTACTTCTTACCTTTACCGCCTGCTTTACCTACTTTACGGCGAACAACTTCACCCTCATAACGAACACCTTTGCCTTTGTATGGTTCAGGTTCTCTATATTTACGGATTTTAGCTGCTAATGCGCCAACTTCTTCTTTGTTGATGCCAGAAACAACAATTTTATTGGGAGCTGGAACATCAAGGGTCATTCCTTCAGGAGCCGCAACTTCTAATGGATGAGAAAAACCTAATGTTAAAGCTACATTTTTACCAGCTTTCGCTGCTCTGTAACCAACGCCGACAATTTCAAGAGTTTTAGTGAAACCTTGGGTAACACCAACCACCATATTTGACAGCAAAGTACGGGTTAAGCCATGTAATGATCTATGCTCTTTTTCATCTGAAGGCCTTTTTACAACAAGGGTATTGTCTTCAAGTTCCAATATCATATCTTTATGAATGGCACGAGTCAATTCGCCTTTAGGGCCCTTTACAGATACCTGATTGCTATCGCCAATCGTAACAGTTACGCCAGCAGGGATAGCAATCGGCATTCTACCGATTCTTGACATATGTGCACCTCCTTAACTACAAAATTACCAGACGAAAGCTAATACTTCGCCGCCAAGTCCTTCGCGACGAGCTTGCTTATCAGTCATTATTCCTTTGGAAGTTGAAATAATTGCAACCCCAAGGCCGCCCAACACGCGGGGCATTTGATCTTTTCTTGCATAAACACGTAATCCTGGTTTAGAAATACGTTTAATGCCAGTAATTACCTTTTCACGATTAGGTCCATATTTTAAACTTGCTCTTAATACACCTTGCTTATCATCTTTAACAATTTCGAAATCCTTAATAAATCCCTCTGATTTCAAAAGCTGCGCAATTGCTTGCTTAATTTTTGAGGCAGGAATTTCTACTTTATCATGATAAACCGAGTTTGCATTACGAATACGAGTAAGCATATCTGCAATTGGATCGGTCATTACCATTTAACATTACCTCCTTCCTGTAATCTACCAGCTAGCCTTAGTTATCCCAGGAATGACACCTTTATAGCTCAATTCCCTAAAACAAATACGGCACATTTCAAATTTACGTAAATAACCATGTGGACGACCGCAAACTTTACATCTATTGTACTTACGTACGCTAAATTTAGGTTCAAGTTTCCATTTTTCAATTAACGCTTTCTTGGCCACGAGTGTCCCTCCTTTTACGCACTGAACGGCATGCCCATTAGCTTTAACAGTTCGCGTGCCTCTTCATCCGTTTTAGCTGTGGTTACGATAATAATATCCATCCCACGAACTTTATCAACCTTTTCATACTCAATTTCAGGGAAAATCAATTGTTCTTTAATACCCATGGTATAGTTGCCACGACCATCAAAGGATTTTGGGCTAACACCGCGGAAATCGCGAACACGTGGTAATGCAATGTTTAGTAATTTATCTAAAAACTCATACATACGTTGTCCACGCAGGGTAACTTTAGCGCCAATTGGCATACCTTCACGGATTTTAAATGCTGCAATTGATTTTTTTGCACGGGTTACTACTGGCTTTTGACCGGCAATAATCGTCATATCGTTAATGGCAACATCTAGGACTTTAGGATTGCTTACTGCTTCCCCTACGCCCATATTTAGAACCACTTTTTCAATTTTAGGGATTTCCATAATGTTTTTATAGCCAAATTTTTCCATTAAGCCTTTAGCTACTTCATCACTATATTTTTCTTTCATTCTGGACAAGTGTCGTTACCTCCTTTCTGCGTGATTATTTATCGATTATTTCGCCACATTTTTTACAAGTACGAGCTGACGCTCCGCTTGCAAGTGACGTTTTCTTAATACGGGTTGGCTGATCGCAAGCTGGACACACCAGCATTACTTTTGCTGAATGTAGCGGAGCTTCTTTTACAATAATACCACCTTGAGGCAAGTTCTGTGAAGGCTTAGTATGACGTTTTACTGTGTTTAATCCTTCAACTACAACTTTGCTCTTTTTAGGTAATGCTTGAATGATTTTGCCGGTTTTCCCTTTATCTTTACCAGACAAAACTACGATCTTATCGCCTTTTTTGACGTGTAGTTTTTTCGCTTCTGACATCCCGGATACCTCCTAACTTAGATTACTTCCGGCGCCAGCGAGATAATCTTCATAAAGTCTTTCTCACGCAATTCTCTCGCTACTGGCCCAAATATACGAGTTCCTCTAGGGCTTTTATCTTCCTTAATTATAACTGCGGCATTCTCATCGAAGCGGATATAAGATCCATCAGGGCGACGTAAGCCTTTTTTCGAACGAACTACTACGGCTTTCACTACGTCACCTTTTTTAACCATACCGCCAGGAGAAGCAGATTTTACTGCCGCAACGATAACATCACCAATGTTTGCATATCTACGGTAAGAACCGCCCAATGCTCTAATGCACATGATTTGCTTTGCACCGCTGTTATCGCCAACATTAAGAATCGTTTGTTGTTGAATCATCCTGTTCCCTCCTTTTGAAGGTTAGAGGTCGAGGTTCAAATTTACGAACTGCGAACTCCAAACCTCACTTATTTAGCTCTTTCAATAATTTTTGTAACTCTCCAGCGCTTATCCTTAGACAGCGGACGAGTTTCCATAACTTCGACAATATCGCCAATATGGCTTTCATTGTTTTCATCATGGGCTTTAAATTTCACAGTCTTTTTAATGGATTTCTTGTAAAGAGGATGTTGCACTAAACGCTCTATTGCTACAACAATGGTTTTATCCATTTTATCACTAATTACTTTACCAAATTTAACTTTACGATCATTTCTTTCACTCACGTCCAATTAGCCTCCTTCCGTTCTAACTTACACTTAACGGCACTATTACTTTAAGAACGTTTATCAGAACGCTACGCTTGCTTAATTTCTTGCTCACGTTGAATGGTCTTAACTCTAGCAATACTTTTTTTAACTTCTTTAATCCGCATAGGATTTTCCAACTGACCAGTAGCTAGTTGGAATCTAAGGTTAAATAACTCTTCTTTGAGTACAGCTATTTTTTGGTTAAGTTCAGTTGCGTTCATTTCACGGAAGTCTTTAACCTTCATGTACTTCACCACCTACTTCTTCTTGCGGTTCAGCAACAGCTTCCCGTTTCACAAACTTTGTTTTGATAGGAAGTTTATGAGCAGCCAAGCGCATAGCTTCTTTAGCTACTTCTTCGCTAACGCCATCCATTTCAAACATTACACGACCTGGTTTTACTACTGCTACCCAGTATTCGGTTGAACCTTTACCGCTACCCATACGAGTTTCAGCAGGTTTCGCAGTAATTGGTTTATCTGGGAATATTTTAATCCAGACTTTACCACCACGTTTAATGTAACGAGTCATCGCAATACGAGCTGCTTCGATTTGACGGTTAGTAATCCAAGCGGGTTCTAACGCTGCCAATCCGAACTCGCCATGACTTACGGTATTGCCTCTAGTTGCTTTACCTTTCATACGACCACGGAATTGTTTACGATGTTTCACTCTTTTTGGCAGTAGCATTATTTTTCGCTCCCTTCAACAGCGGCAGCGGCTTTTTTAGCTTCTGGCAAAATTTCACCTTTATAGATCCATACTTTTACGCCGATTAAGCCGTAAGTAGTATGTGCTTCAGCTGTACCATAGTCAATATCAGCTCTAAGAGTGTGAAGAGGAATACTACCTTCACGGGCAGCTTCACTTCTAGCAATCTCAGCGCCGCCTAAACGACCGCCACACATTACTTTAATACCTTTTGCGCCCATACGCATAGTGCGTTGAATGGACTGCTTCATAGCACGGCGGAAAGCAATACGTCTTTCCAATTGAGCCGCAATATTTTCAGCAACCAATTGAGCATCAACATCAGGCTGTCTAACTTCAGCAATGTTTATATCAACTTGCTTACCAGTAAGCGTTTTTAAATTCTTTTTCAATTCTTCAATACCAGCGCCACCACGACCAATAATCATACCAGGTTTTGCTGTATGAATTACAACTTTAACACGGTTAGCCGCTCTTTCAATCACAACTTTGGATACCCCTGCAGTGAAAGCCTTTGCTTTGATAAATTTACGAATTTTTAAATCTTCGTGTAAATTATTTGCAAAGTCTTTACCAGCGTACCACTTAGCATCCCAAGTCTTAATAATTCCAAGGCGTAAACCATGAGGATGAATTTTCTGACCCACTTTGTTTTCCCTCCTTCACTCGTTATCTTTCGTTTACAACAACTGTCACATGACTGCTGCGTTTTAAAATTTTAAAAGCTTGCCCACGTGACCGCGGATGAATACGTTTCAAGGTAGGTCCTTGGTCAACATAAGCTGCGGAAACATAGAGTTTATCTGAATTTAAATCATTATTGTGTTCTGCGTTTGCAATCGCCGATTGGAGTACTTTTAACAGTACTTCGGATCCAACTTTAGGCGTATTTTTCAAAATTGCATATGCTTCACCAACGTTTTTACCACGAATTAAGTCGATAACAACACGAATTTTACGTGGCGCAATGCGAATGTGTCTAGCAATTGCTTTAGCTTCCATACACTAACCCCCTTCCAGTAACTTTCACGAAATTACCGTAATGATGTAGATCTTTCTGAACCAGAATGACCTTTATATGTCCGAGTAGGTGCAAACTCACCTAGTTTGTGACCTACCATATCTTCTGTAATGTAGACAGGTACGTGTTTACGTCCATCATGTACCGCAACAGTATGTCCAACGAAATTAGGAAGAATGGTAGAACTACGCGACCAGGTCTTAATAACCTTTTTGTCGCCAGCTGCGTTCATTGCGTCAATTTTTTTCATCACGCTTGGATGAACATAAGGTCCCTTTTTAATTGATCTGGACACTTGATTAGCCTCCCTTCTCTATCCAGTTAGCCCTTAGGCTTTACCTACTTCGTACGTCTTTTTACAATCATCTTGTTAGATGTTTTATTACGACGAGTCTTAACACCATAAGCATGTTTGCCCCAAGGTGTAACAGGATGTTTACGACCTACAGGTGAATGACCTTCACCACCACCATGTGGATGATCGATAGGATTCATCGCAACACCACGGTTAGCAGGACGAATACCAAGCCAACGAGAACGGCCAGCTTTACCAATTGTAATGTTTTCATGTTCCAAGTTACCCACTTGACCAATAGTAGCTTTACAATTAATATGCACTTTGCGTTGTTCTCCAGAAGGCAATCTCAAAAGCGCATGCTCGCCTTCTTTTGCCATAAGTTGTGCAGATGCACCAGCAGAACGAACCATTTGTCCGCCTTTGCCGATTTTAAGTTCGATGTTATGAAGTTGAGTACCTACAGGGATATTTTTGATTGGCAACGCATTACCTACTTTAATATCTGCCTCAGGACCACTCATAACTTTATCATCAACTTTTAGACCATTAGGAGCTAAAATATAACGTTTTTCTCCGTCTGCATAGTGAAGTAATGCAATACGAGCTGAACGATTAGGATCATACTCAATTGTAGCTACTTTTGCTATGATTCCGTCTTTATTACGTTTGAAGTCAATGATTCTATATTGACGTTTATGACCGCCGCCTTGATGTCTAACAGTCATGCGACCTTGGTTGTTACGACCAGCACGTTGTTGAAGAGTCTCAACTAGTGAGCGTTCTGGTTTATTCGTAGTAATTTCTTCAAAATTAGACCCAGTCATAAATCTTCGACTTGGTGTATAAGGTTTAAAGCTTTTTACTGCCATTATTGCCCCTCCTTTTCAATAAATTTCAGGCTACACGCCTTCAAAGAACTCTATATTCTGACCAGGAGCCAGTTTTACAATTGCTTTTTTGTAATCCGGACGCTTACCTTCTGTCCTACCCATACGTTTGGTTTTCCCCATAACACGGACGGTGTGCACAGCTAGTACTTTTACTTTAAAAATTTGCTCTACAGCTTGGCGAATTTCTACTTTGTTAACCTTCAAAGGTACAACGAAAGTATATTTATTCTCTTCCATCATAGCAGCAGTTTTCTCCGTAACAAGCGGACGAATCAGTACATCGCGCAAATTTTGCATTAGGCCAGCACCTCCTCAATACGGGTGATTGCTTCTTTTGTCACAAACACTTTATCATGATACAAAAGATCATATACATTTAAACTGCTGGAAGCTGGAATTGCTTTAACGCCAGGAATGTTACGAGCTGACTTTTCAACATTTTCTACAACTTCACCAGTAATAATTAAGCTCTTTTTGTTGGCGGCATCAAAACCACTTAACATATTAACTACGTTTTTAGTTTTTGGTGCTTCAAATGCAATGCTATCTACTACTACTAATTCTCCATCTTGAAGTTTTGCAGTTAAAGCAGATTTAATTGCTAAGCGACGTTGTTTACGTGGCATTCTGAACGCATAAGAACGTGGTTGCGGACCAAATGTAGTACCACCACCTACCCAAATTGGGGAACGGGTACTACCAGCGCGCGCACGACCTGTGCCCTTTTGTTTCCAAGGTTTTCTACCACCACCACGTACTAGACCTCTTGTTTTCGTTGAAGCTGTTCCTAAGCGTTGACTAGCAAGCTGCATTACTACAGCTTGATGTAGTACCGCTTCATTTACTTCCACACCAAAAACGCTATCATTTAATTCTAATTCACCGGTTTTTGCTCCAGTGATATCATATACTGCTACTTTCGGCATATAGCACATCCTCCTTTCGTGGTCGAGGTTCAAGATTTGAAGTAAGTTACACTAACACCAAACCTAGAACCAACGAGATTATTTTTTAGGCTTTACTGTATTCTTAATCAGCATAAAGCTTCCTTTAGGACCAGGAATACCGCCCTTTATTAAAATCAAATTCCGTTCAGCATCAACTCTTACAACCGTCAAGCGCTGTACAGTAACTTTTTGATTACCCATACGGCCAGGTAATTTTTTGCCTTTAAACACTTTACCGCCGCCGCCGCTCATCCGAGGTCCCATAGAACCTGGCTCACGATGGGATTTAGAACCGTGGGCCATCGGTCCACGTCTAAAATTATGGCGTTTGATAACACCAGCAAAACCTTTACCTTTCGCAGTACCAGTAACATCAACGATTTCACCTTCTGCGAATATATCTACACCAATTTCTTGGCCAACAGTATATTCAGATGCTTCAGATAATCGAATTTCTTTAATCACTTTAACAGGTTTTACACCTGCTTTAGCAAAATGACCTTTCATTGGGCTAGTAACGTTTTTATCTTTAACAATGCCAAAACCCAATTGCACCGCATTGTAGCCATCATTTTCAACTGTTTTATTTTGTAGTACAACACTGTTTCCTGCTTCAATTACAGTAACAGGAACCAATTTACCATCTTGCGTAAAAATTTGTGTCATACCAAGTTTTTTACCTAAAATTCCTTTAGCCATTATTACACCTCCTCCTACAGCTTGATTTCAATGTCGACACCAGCCGGAAGATCCAGACGCATTAACGCATCAACGGTCTTGGAAGTCGGCTCAAGAATGTCAATCAGACGTTTGTGGGTACGCATTTCAAATTGTTCCCGGGAATCTTTATTGACATGTGGTGAACGCAGGACAGTGAAAATATTTTTCTCCGTAGGAAGTGGAATTGGCCCGGAAACCATTGCACCTGTTCTTTTTGCAGTGTCCACTATTTTAACCGCACTTTGATCCAGTGCTTTATGATCATATGCTTTAAGACGAATTCTGATTTTTTGTTGTTTAGCCATTGTATTTCCTCCTTATCGCCCAGTTTCTAGAACGGACATTCTCCGTGAAAATTCCCCCCGCACCTTGCAGGCAACCTTTCACGTCATCGCTTGTTTGTAAAAAGTTCTAAACCATTTTGATTGGGGCGACTACTGTCAGCCGCCCCAATCAATTTCTTACGCTTCAATCGCAGTAACTACGCCAGCGCCAACAGTACGGCCACCTTCGCGAATCGCGAAACGCAAACCTTCTTCAAGTGCAATTGGAGTGATAAGCTCAATCGACATTTGAATGTTGTCACCAGGCATAACCATTTCTACACCTTCTGGCAGACTTACTACACCAGTAACGTCTGTTGTACGGAAGTAGAATTGTGGACGATAGTTGGTAAAGAACGGAGTATGACGACCGCCTTCTTCTTTGGACAGTACATATACTTCTGCTTTATACTTTGTGTGTTGGATAATAGAACCTGGTTTAGCCAATACTTGACCGCGCTCGATATCTTTACGCTCAACACCACGAAGAAGTGCACCAATATTGTCCCCTGCTACTGCAGAATCCAAAAGTTTACGGAACATTTCTACGCCAGTTACTACTACTGATCTAGGTTTTTCTGTCATACCCACGATTTCAACGTTGTCACCAACTTTGATTTCGCCACGTTCTACACGGCCAGTAGCAACTGTACCACGACCAGTAATGGTGAATACGTCTTCAACAGGCATCAAGAAAGGTCTGTCTGTTGCACGTACTGGAGTTGGGATGTACTCATCTACTTTATCCATCAGATCAAATATTTTTCCGCACCATTTGCATTCGCGACTTGCGCAACCGCAGTTAAGCGCTTGTACAGCGGAACCACAAACTACAGGAATGTCATCACCAGGGAATTCATAGCTGGACAGAAGTTCGCGAACTTCCATTTCAACCAATTCAATTAATTCATCATCATCAACCAAGTCAGCTTTGTTCAAAAACACTACCATGGAAGGTACGCCTACTTGACGAGACAATAGAATGTGTTCACGAGTTTGTGGCATAGGGCCATCAGCAGCACTTACTACTAAAATCGCTCCATCCATTTGTGCAGCACCAGTGATCATGTTTTTTACATAATCAGCATGGCCTGGGCAGTCAACGTGAGCATAGTGACGTTTGTCTGTTTCATACTCTACGTGAGCTGTATTGATTGTAATACCACGCTCTCTTTCTTCTGGAGCTTTGTCAATCATGTCATATGCCATGAATTCTCCGCCACCATGTTTTGAAAGTGTCATGGT
>NZ_FOTS01000046.1 GCF_900114615.1 Pelosinus propionicus DSM 13327
AAACTTTATAAGCAATTAGAAGCATCTTTCTTAAATTTAAAGAAAACATTAATACTTCCATCATTCTTGATTAAAAAGATTTCTGAAAGATATTCGGATAATTCTTCAACGCTTAAACGACTAACGTCTTGCAGGAAAAACTTGCAAAAAGCGTTCTTTGTTTTTGTTTCATCTACAGAAAGTTCAAGCTGAAATATTTTATCAGCTGTCGAAAGTTTTCGATCTCCATCTAAACAATGTTCTGAACGCTCCGAAAGTAGCTGTAACTGCTTTTGGAGTATTTCTTTTTGCTCACTCATAATATTTCTCACCTCCTTTGCATAATCTCCGATACATACGCATATACTAGACTGGGAAAGTCTACGCGATTTTCGCTGATAAAAAATTAAATCCACATTTCAACGATAACCGGATCATCATCTACGCTTGGTGCCACCCTGATAAAAAACCCTGCTGGAATTGCTGACCTGACATCTGCTAACGTATCCCTAACGATTACAAATTCCGTAGGTTTATCAGAATACCAAAGCCTTGCAACATATTTACCAAGATAATCACTTGGATTTTTATACACGACTATTATAGGAATCACGTTGTATGCTCCTTTCAGTCCTCATGGTTGGGGGCTATTTTTTATAACACCAGAAAAAACTGAACGACTTACTAAAGATAGACAACGAACTAGTATTGAATGAACCTCATCATGCGTTAACCCTTCATCACCAAGCAATTCCAGCAATATATAAGACAGTTGTAAGTGTTTTTGTGCCTTGGATGCCGATGGTGTCGGTTGTATGGTTTGGTATGGATAATTGCGCACATAGTTATTATTGCGTATCCCTTGTTGGATAGGAGGACGTCCATAATTATCAGATAAAAAAGGCAAGCTATCAGTTGTACAATTAGGTAAACCGCAATTAAACTTTCCACCTGTTTTCCAGCAGTTGCATATAGTTACTAGCTTTGTTTTGCATAGTGAACAAAAATTGCCTTGTGGGACTGCTGCTTTGCAATGAGGGCAAATTACTTTATTCATGTATTTATGCTCCTTTCTTCATTTTGATCAAATTCAAACAGGCATTTTACCTGCCTTCCATAGCCACACTGTTGATCTTATTAATCATGATGTTAGCTAATTTACGATTAAAAATATCTGGATGCTTGTCAGTATCAAAATTGATTATCGTTACATGTGTAGTAAATTTAGGATATTTAGTGGTGATGGTGAATGGGGATTTAATTGCCATAAGTGATCACCTCGCTTTCATTTTTTCCTCCAAAACTCTACTTTAAGTAGAATCTCTAGAGAAAAAAATTTCATCATATGGTATATCTACTATTTTAGATATTTTCTTCGCTTGCGCAATTGTGGCAAGCTCTGGATTTTGTTCAATTTTTCGATATGTCTGGACATGAATTCCTAGAGTTTTAGCCAGGTCATCCTGCTTTAAGTCTTTCATGAGCCTTGCTTTTTTTATACTTAAAGACATTAGATTAAGATCTCCTTTCATCGTTATTATGCTTTCATGTTAATCTACTTTTAGTAGAAAGTCAACGCCCTAAAGTAGATTTTTTTAAAATTTATGTTGATTTTTTTCTACTTTTAGTATACTATCTAACTAAATCATATTAATAAAGGTGGTTACCATGGCTATTGGAGATAATATAAAAAAACTAAGAAAATTTCATGACTTATCTCAAAAAGACTTGGCTTTAATTGCAGGCGTAAGCGATAAGGCCGTGTCTACATGGGAAAGTGGAGCAAAAGAACCACGTATGGGTGTAATTCAGAAAATTGCTGATCACTTTGGATTACAAAAAAGCAATATAATTGAAGATAATGGTTTAGATAATATATATCAGATGCATGATAATGGAAGAGTAAATACAGTTTTTCAGAGTAAACTTGCTAATTCTCTCCCTGCATTAAATCCTAGAGACGAGCGCAGTATAAAGAAAAAATTAGAATCTGTTCTAAATGACCTTATGCCAGAAAACGCTCTAGCCTATTATGACGGTGATGAGCCAATGAGCGATGAGGATAAGGAACTTCTCCGCATCTCCCTTGAAAATACTATGAGATTAGCAAAACAAATGGCAAAACAAAAATTTACTCCTAATAAATTTAAGAAATAGCCTCAAGGGAGGATTTCATAAATGATAAAAGATGTTGTAGAAAATTTAATAAAAAAATATAAAACAAATTGCCCTTTTACATTAGCCAAGAAATTGAACATCATTGTTCTATATGAAGATTTGGGCGGCACTATGGGTTACTTTAGTAAAGACTTTAGATTTAAATTTATTCATATTAACCAATCTCTTGATAAAAGGGAAAGCACTTTTACATGCGCCCATGAACTTGGACATGCTGTTCAACACCATGATGTTAGTACACCATTCTTAAAACGCCACACACTATTTTCAATTGACAAGGTCGAACGTGAAGCTAATACTTTTGCCGTAGAGCTATTACTTCCAGACACATTATTGCAGGAACATGCTGACTGCAGCCTGTTTAATATAGGAAAAACTGTAGGGATACCTGGTAAACTAATAAAACTTAAGAGTCAATTCAAATAAAGCCAGCATCCTATTAATTTTATAGGATGCTGGCTAATCTTATAATATAGGAGTGATTTTTATGATAACCGCAATTTATGTTCGAGTTTCGACAGATCAACAGGCTGAACATGGTTACTCTCTTAAAACTCAACTTGAAGCCTGCCGTGTTAAAGCAAACGAATTTGGCGCAACAGAAATAATCGAATTTATAGACGATGGATATTCTGGTGAATACTTAGATAGACCTGCTATGAATAATCTCCGTTCTGAAGTTAGTGAAAAGAAAATAAATCTAGTAATGGTATATGATCCTGATCGCTTAGCTCGTAATCTTGCTCACCAGCTCATTATTACAGATGAAATAGAAAAATCAGGAGCGCAACTTAAATTTGTTTCTGTGACTTTTGAGAGATCTGCAGAAGGAAAATTATTTTATTCTCTACGTGGAGCTGTGGCAGAATTTGAAAAAGCCAAAATTCTTGAACGTTCATTACGCGGAAAGAAAGGAAAATTAAAGACCGGGAAATTACTACAAGACAGCAATTTGTTTGGTTATGATTGGGACGAGGAAAAATCTAATTATATAATTAATGAAAAAGAGGCTGAAACGGTTAGATTAATTTATAAAATATTACTTGAACAAAAAATCGGATGTTTGCGCATTGCTCATATATTAAATGATCAAGGATTAAGAACATTGAAAGGATTCCCTTGGCATTATACGTCAGTATATAGGATATTAACAAATGAGAAGTACGCTGGTAATCATATAGGTTTAAAATATTGTAATTATTTTTCAGAACTAGGCAAAAAAAAGCGAAAATTACGTGATGAAAACGAATGGGTGCAAGTTTCTGTTCCGGCTATTATAGAAAAATCTATTTGGGATGATGCTCAAAAGCAGCTATCCGAAAATAGAACTAACAGCTCTCGAAAAACTATACGCATATATTTATTACAGAATTTACTTACGTGTGGCAATTGTGGACGCAAAATGTCTATCTTTCATTCTAGTAGCAACTCCCCTACATATTATGGGTGTCGCTCAAAGAGAGGCGTCTCTGGAAATGGGAATTGCGGTGCTCGACTCATTCAAGTTGACCAATTAGAAATTGCTATATGGAGTACCTTGCAAAATATTTGTTCAGATGAAACAAGTCTCAAAAAATATATAAAGCAGCACGACGAAAACGCAACTCAAGATAATAATATTAAAAAAGTATTGGATAACTTGAATAGCCAAGAAAAAAAATTGATTAAACAACGAGACACCGTTATGAGATGGTTTTCTCAGCAATTGCTTAGTGATGAAGATGCTGAGAAAAAGTTACATGAGATAAAAAAGCAACTTGACTCTATAAATAATTCCAGAAAAAAAATTAAACCTACTATTCGAAACAAGCGTACAGTAAGTGAAATTATTTCTATATTTAAAAGCTATGATATTCAAAACATCACAACAATAGAGCAAAAGCAGGTGATAAACGACTTAATAGAAGATATAAAAGCAGAAAGAATTGATCATGTTTTTAGAAGCGATGCAGAAATTTCAATTAATATTACCTTTCTTTAATGCCTATTATATGTTTTATTATTCATCCATCGTAATACCCGTGGTTATAATATCATCTACCAACAATATATGCTTTTCTTTTACCACTTCAGGGCGCGTAATGCTAAACGCGCCCTTTATATTTTCTTTTCGTTTTGCTAGAGTCAGCTCCCATTGAGGAATGGTACGCCTGCCCCGTACTAATAGTTCTGGCATCCACTGAAGTTTTTCTTTCTTTGACCATTCCTTAAAGATAACCTCTGTCTGATTATAACCCCTCTCTCGCAGACGATCCGTATGTAATGGTACAGGGATTACATACTCAATCGTTGAAAATAAGTGCGCTAATTTACTGTTGATTAATAGCCAATTCAGATGAATGCCATATTTCTTTTGTTGACGAAATTTCATATCGTGAATAATCCGCTTTAGACCACCTGTATATTCGCATACCACGCGACAGGAGTCTAAGGATTTTAATCGATGCTCCAGAAGATTAATTTCTCGAACCGCCAAAATAGCGGATAAACAGATAGAGCACCATGCCCCATGCTCCTGCACTAAGGTTTTACAGTAAGGACATTTGGGAGGATAAAGGATATTCAAAAAAGTATTCCACATTACAACTCTTCTCCCCGCAGCCGTTCTGCCAGTAGGGAATAGCGCCTTTTGGTGCGGTCATTAGATAAGGCAGTGTTAAGTGCAGCCTTGCTGCCTAAGAGAACCACTCTTTCTTTCGCTCTTGTTACGGCGGTATACAGCAAATTGCGCTGCAGCATAATGTGATGTCCTGAAATTAGGGGCATAATGACAACGGGATATTCGCTGCCCTGACTTTTGTGGACACTCATGGCGTAAGCAAGATGCAGTTCATCAATTTCTCCGCGTTCATAGATCACATTCTGCTCGGGATAACGAACGGCAACTCTGCCGTTTTGAATGCCTGTAATGAAGCCAATATCTCCGTTATATACCCCTTTGGTATAATTATTTTTCATTTGCATGATCTTATCGCCTTCCCGCAATACCTGATTGGCGCCAGAGATAGAAGCTTTCCCTTCTCTTTCTGGATTTAAGGCTTGTTGGAGCAGCTTATTTAAATTCTCCACACCGCACACCAATCGATGCATAGGCGCCAAGACTTGTACATCATAAGAAACATTAAAACCTTCTTTAGGAAGCTGCTCATGGCACAACTCTACAATGGCATCGGCAACTGCATCACTGTCACTAATTTCAAGAAATTGAAAGTCCTTACTGCTTTTAAAATCAGGCAGCATTCCCCGATTAATCTGATGAGCATTCATAACGATCATACTTTCACCAGCCTGACGAAACACCTCTGTCAAACGCACCACTGGCACAGTCGTTGAACGAATGATATCTTTCAATACCGATCCGGGACCAACCGCAGGCAGTTGGTCTACGTCCCCGACTAAGATGACTCGGCAGCCATCTGGTATCGCCTGAAGAAATGAATTCATCAGGGAAATATCCATCATCGAAACTTCATCAATGATGACCACCTCTGCATCTAATGGCTCATTCTCATTACGCATAAACAAAGGGGCTCCCTCGACTCCCCCCGTAGATTCCAATAGCCGATGAACAGTCATTGCTTCCCGGTCGGTAGCCTCACTTAAGCGTTTTGCCGCCCGCCCGGTAGGTGCGCCTAAGAGCAGCTTAAATCCTTGATTTTCTAGAACATCCAGCATACCTCGCACAACCGTAGTTTTACCCGTACCAGGCCCACCCGTTAAGACTAAAACACCATGCAGTAATGATGATAATACAGCTTCACGCTGGGCAGCTGCCAATGTGATTCCTGATTGTTTTTCCCAGCCGTCCACAATTGCCGGTAAATCATCATCAGGAGCCTGTGTAGCCCTGTCTTTTAAACGCAATAATCGCTCCGCTACCCTTTTTTCTGCATAGTATAAATGGCGGGGATAGATTAGAGTCATCCCATGAAAATCTTCCACACATAAACGACTTTCTTGAATCAAAAAAGATAGATGTCTAGCTACATCTATGGGATCAACCAGCAGCAGCTTGGCAGCTTCCTGTACCAGAGTCTCTTCAGGTACACAGCAATGACCTGCTTGAGAAATTTGCAGCAATGCGAAATCAATTCCTGCAGTGATCCGTTCCTCGTGATTGCGTTCTAATCCCAAAGACATGGCAATTTGATCTGCCGTGCGAAATCCAATGCCTTGTACTTCTTGCGCTAATCGATAGGGGTTTTCTTGCAAAACACTAATTGCCAAAAATCCGTACTGGGTAAAAATCTTACCGGCATAGGCTCCCGTTACTCCATTCATTTCTAAGAATAACATGACTTCATGCATCTCCGATTGCTGAGAGTAAGCCTCGTGAATTGCCTCCGCTTTCTTTTTGCCTATCCCTTCTATTTCTTGTAAGCGCTTAGGCTTTTCTTCGATGATTTTCAATGTATCTAAGCCGAATTGCTTTACTAAACGTGCCGCCATGGCTGGACCAATCCCTTTAATAGCACCAGAGGCCAAAAAACGTTCGATGCCTTTCACACTGGCTGGCGCCACTTTTTTGAAGCTTGCTGCTTTAAATTGACGGCCAAAACGAGCATGCTCCGCCCATTCTCCTGTCAGCTCCAGCTGTTCACCCACTAAAGGCACCAGCATGTTGCCGACCACAGCGACAGTGCCATTCTCATTAGCTGGTTTTAACTTAAATACGACAAAACCATTATCGGTATTATGAAATATTATATTTTCTACGGTACCTTCTAAATGTTCCACAGCGTTACTCCACTTTAAAATAATTATCAATTCTTTTTTTATTCGCAAGTTTCTGCCTAAATCCTGCCAGGAGAGGAAAATAACCAGATATTGTACATTAGCAGGACTAGACAGTCATTGAAATTCGGTGTATCTTAGAGGAATATCCCATCAAGAAAAAAATATAAAGGGGTTTTTACAATGACGACTTATAACACAGCTGGCGTATGTGCCAAAGAAATAGATTTTGAATTGAAAGATGGAATTGTAACCAATGTACGATTTAACGGTGGCTGTCCTGGTAATCTACAGGCGATAAGTATATTGGTAGAAGGGATGCCCGCTGAAGACGTTATCAAAAAATTAAAAGGCATTACTTGCGGGCAGAAGACAACTTCCTGTACGGATCAATTGGTTCATGCAATATTGAAACAGCTCGAAAAGCAGTAAGACGGAAAGCGCAAATTGCAATAACCCCCAGTACATCGATTAGATCGATCTACTGGGGGTTATTGCATTGCACCTTATAAATTAGCTGCTATTTATTGCTGCTAACTCAATACATGCCACCTCTTCATTAGTTACGCCAATACTGCGGTATCCTTGCTATTAATGCGTGCTTCTACGATTTGAGATAAATCTCCGGTTTTACTTTCAAAGACTTTTTTAGCAATAATATCCTCCATGACCGTTTTTACTTCTGCCAGAGTCAGGTTTTCTTTCGGATCTGCAATGCTTAGTGTGACTTCTTTGCCGCCATCACTGCGAAAAACCATATCCAATGTTTTTGCCATTGCCACTCACCTCCTTACTAGCAGATTTTTTTAAGATCACTTAAGCATTGACTAAATTGCCGTCGTCTTGTCTGCTAATACCGATTACTGCATGGGTCTGCAAATTGGCAATTGCCTGCGCTACTGCGTATACATCTGTATCCGCAGCACTGACTTTCACGTTTTTATAGCTTCTTTGACGCTGCACCGGCTGCCCCTTAGCATTTACACCATTTTCAATCGTAATTACCATTTTACTGGCTTGCGGTACTTTATTCACTGCCATTTGTCTCACCCCCTTTCACTGCTATACATTCCAGCGCATAGGATCTTTAAACGTGCAAATCCTCGCTGCCGCAGGTTGTATACTGCTTGTGTCGTGATTCCCATGGCTGCTGCTACGTTTGTCAATTTTTCTTGTCCAATTACCGTTCTTAAAATTACTTGCCGTTGTTTTTCAGGCAGTGTATCAATGAAACTCCTAAGCTCATGAGACAGCAAACGTTCTTCTACTTCTCCAGGCACATCCGCATTGTCCGGTAAGTAGTCAAAAAAATCAACCTCTTCTCCTTCCTGACCACCTTCCAGCTGCTCTTCCTGCCAAATGCGACGTTCTTTTTTAAACAAATTCCAAATTGCAAATTTAACCTTACTCTTCACATAGCCTGCAAAATGTACACCGCTATTTCCATCATATGACTTCACAGCTTGAACCACAGCTAACCAGGCTTGGGCTTCTGCTTCTTCTGTTATCGTTCGCAAATGGGCCTGATGTGCATACTTCTTAACCAACCCGGTAAAGCAAGTGCAAATTTCCTGAAAAGCTTCTTTGTCACCCCTTTGAGCATTTCTAACCAACTGATGTAATTCCATTTTTCTCACCTTATGGCGAGAAACCGGTTTCTCTGATATTAGCGCTGAGTTCAATCTATCACTTTAATTGCAAACAAACAAAAGCCGACCTGCATGTCACTTGACATACAAGTCGGCCTTAAAATAATTAGGAAAAATGCTTTGCAGTCTTATGAACCGCAGAGACGCAGAGAACACAGAGAAAAAAATAGAGAGGGTTAGAAAAATCCTCTCTGCGCACTCTGTGCCTCTGCGGTTCAAATGTTTTGTCTTTTTCTCTATTCTATTCCTCTGTCATCTCTACCCAAGCATCATATTTTTCTGCTAGCGCCGTTTGAGCTTTACTGTATTCATCTGCCAATTGCTGACTGGCATTTTGATCTTCGTGACTGGCAGGATCGTTGAGACGGTGCTCTAAGGTTTTAATCTCTAATTCCAGCATGGCAATTTCACCTTCCAGCTTCTGCTGGTTCTTTAAACTCTTCGCTTGATCTGTCTGACGCTGACGCGGCCGCCCACTCTTTTTGACAATCGATTCCTGCTTGGCAACTACTACTTGAGCTGTAGCTGCTTCTTTCTGCTGGATTAACTTCTTCTCCCGATAGTAGCTATAGTTTCCGGCATACTCCTCTAATTTCCCATCCGCCAATTCCACCATACAATTTGCTACTTTATCCAGAAAATATCGATCATGAGAAACGGTTAGAAAGGTACCTGGAAAGCTTAAAATTGCTTCTTCTACCGCTTCTTTTGCAGGTATATCCAAATGATTGGTTGGTTCATCCAGAATCAAAAAGTTAGCTCCTGTTAGCATGAGCTTAAGCATCGCCAGCCTTGATTTCTCACCACCGCTCAATTCACCCACAATCTTGAAAACATCATCTCCTCGGAACAAAAAGGCTCCCAGATAGTGTCTTGCTCTTTCTTCGCTAAAACCATATTCCTGCATGATTTCATCGACAATTCGATTTTTGCCGTTCAATCCTTCATGTTCCTGTGAGAAATAACCAATCTTCACTCTACTGCCAAGTTTCACTCTACCGCCAACAGGCGTTAACTCACCTGTCAGTAGTTTCAATAATGTAGTCTTCCCTGCTCCATTGGGGCCTACTAAGGCTACGCCATCCCCCTTACGAATTAAGAGGGATACTTTTTCAAAAATCTTGCGCTCCCCATAGGCAGCCGAGGCCTCTTCCAGCTCAGCTACCCGTTCTGCACACTCACTAGGAGGATTAAATCCGAAAAAATCAAAACGAGCAATATTAGCCGGCTGAACAATCCGCTCTAAACGCTGCAGCTGTTTTTCCCGTCCCCGTGCTTGCTTAGACTTAATCCCCGCCTTGTACATTCGAATGTACGCTTCGGTTTTGGCAATGTGATCCTGCTGCTTCTCATAAGCGTTTTCCAAAGCTGCCATATTTTCAGCTTTTTGCTGCATATAGGAGGTATAGTTGCCTTTATAAGCAGTCAAAGCTTTATTTTCCAGTTCAATGATCCGATTGACCACCTTATCCAAGAAATAACGATCATGCGAAATGATTAGTACGCCGCCAGGGTACCCAATCAGAAATTCTTCCAGCCACTCTACCATCCCAATGTCCAAATGATTGGTAGGTTCATCTAAAAATAAAAAATCAGGCTGACGAATTAAGGCTCTCGCCAAGCAAATCCTGGTTTTTTGCCCGCCCGAAAAGGTTTCAATTTTCCGTGAAAAATCCTCTGTAGTAAAGCCTAGACCAAAAGCAACACGTCGAATATTATTCTCATATTCGTAGCCCCCGCCCCGCTCAAATTTGTCCACCACTTTTGCATATTCTTTCATTAGTCCATCTAGAAGGCTTTCCTCTTTTTCGACTGCAATCGCCTGTTCTAATTCATGCATTTTATCCTGACAAACCAATATGTCGGTGTATGCAGAGCATAATTCCTCATAAAGCGTTCCCTGATGCAAGGTAGAATCCTGCTGGACATAACCAATGTTCTCACCGATCGGTACTGCCACACGCCCTCCGTCAACAGCTTCCAGCCCCAGCAAACAGCGCATGAGCGTCGTCTTACCTGTGCCATTGGCACCAATTAGCCCAATGGTATCTCCGCGATCTAATTCAAATGACACATTGGTAAATAGGGTCTCAATACCAAAAGATTTATGTAAATTTTCTACTCGTAATATTCCCATCGCTCCACCTCAACCAAACCTCGCAAGGCTGTACTTCTTATAACATTATACCCGGCAAAAGAATAGCCCGCAAGGGAAGAAAGAAACCAAGAGCAGGGATTGCTTCGCTATGCTCGCAATGACAGACAAATGGAGAAAAAGCTTCATAAAAAAAGAGACACAGAGGGTACACCCCTCTGTGTCCTTTGTGCATCTACAGTGATAAACTGCTGCTTCCCTACTCAATTGTACAAATTGCATCGGGACGGCGTACTAATAGAGCCGCTGTCTCTAATACTCTAAAGGTATGATTCATATTGGCAGCTCCCATATAAGAAGTAGTCATATCCTGACCAACTGCCAAGTTCACATTGTGACCACCAGTGGCTAATACGACTGCCTTGTTGCCGCTAATGGTGTTGGAATAATATACTCCACCAGTAATTAAGGCTTTCACCTGATCCAATTCCAACATTCCAGTATTACCATACACCCGTACCATGCGGCCAAAGAGAAGAGGGCTCACTACCATGGCATAAGGACCATAATGTCCAGCTTCGCTCAAAGCACTAACGGCTTTTACTGCATCAGCCAAAGCACTGCCTGGCTCATCCCAATTGCTGATTTTTACAGTCTTGCGTCCTTGTACATTCAGCAATCCAACTTGGCCGAGTTCTTTGTTGCCATTGAAAATTAGATTATCTTCCTGAACGGCTACATAGTTCGCAGCTACCGCAGCAGTACTGACATCAAGAGGCAATCCCATATGACGATCGGCTTCTACATCCCGCCACATAATTCTAAAATCTTTGTAAAGCATTGGTACACTCGTCGTCGCACGAGAACTAGGCGCTACAATAAAATCTTCCTGTTCTCCAACCATATCTATACCTGTAGACGAAGTTCCGCTAAAAATCGAATATGGAATCGTATATACTCCAGGACCCATAGGTCCTAACACTTCAATTACTCTTCTGCCTACCAACATACGACGAGCTGTATTCACAACTGCCTCATCAACCTTTGCCCATTCCGTTTCTGTCAAAGGTGCTGAATCCCGATCTAAAATATCCATACTATCTCTCCTCCCTTTTTAATTTACTTTTTACCAAATAGATTACCAACAGTTGCAACTTTCTCATCCGCATCGTTTGAAGCTCCACTTACTACGCGATCTTCTTGCGCCATCGTGTGGTCTTCAGCGAATTTCTCTCGCTGAATGACATCAATTCGAGCTAAGAGATGCGTGATCTCTGCGACATGTTCTTTTTCATCATCCCGAATATGCTCCAGCAATTCTCTAACTTCTTCATTATCAATCCTATCAATGTGAGCCTGATACTGATTAATTGCTTCCAATTCTCCGATTAAATCTTCACGCAGCCAAATAATTACCTGCTCTAAGCCAGCATCTTTTACATCTTCACCTTTGGTTTCAGTTTTGCTATAAGCCATAATTCATCAACTCCTTATCCAAAATTAACACTAGACCCCACGCTGCAAATACAAAAGCGGCATTGCAAGCAAAGGCTCCGTTTGATTATCCTTTCGACATGCCCCATGATTTTCCTTGTATTCTTTTTTGCTTTTCTTAATATTCTTCATAACTACTTTCAATTATGCGGCATTTTACCTCATCGCACACCATATCACAAAAAGGGCAGCGTACAATGTTTTCATCATGAGAGCCAAACACCCCTCCGCATCGGGTGCATTTATAACTGCTTTCGCCATGATCAACCCGCTCATTTAGCAATTGGATTTCCCCCTTATTTCCTTGGTATTATTAAAGTATGTGAAATAATAGGACCGTCTATACAAAAAAACATTGCTCCAAAGCTCTTGTTATTTTACCCAAATTTTGTTATTATAAAAATAAAAATCGAACATATGTTCGATAATAAGGAGCTATCAATGTTAAAAAAATTACCTATTTTTAATCATATTGCTGCTATTCTTCCTCACTATACTACGGAAGGTGACACTACGACGATTATCACAACAGACGGCAAACAGACTTCCACACCGACTTCCATTCGTACCGTTTTGCGGCGCTTAGCCCATAGCCGCGCTATGGATCTCACAGCTTTAAGACAGCATACGAACCTTGCTACTGGTCAAAGAATTCTGCAGCCACTGCCCATTGCTCCTGGGCTTGTCCTATGCCCTATGAAAACAAGGATACCGAAAATAGCTGGCGATACAAGTACAGGATATATTAATTATCATGCCGTAATGGGTGTGGCTGAAAATAATTGTAATACCTATCAAGCAGTTATAACACTAACCGGGGAAACAGACATTCCTATTTATTGGACTACAGCTACGGTAAAAAAACATTTGCAATCCGCCAAACTAGCAATGTCTTGTACCGCCCAGTCATCGGATTCTCATCCCAATCTCATGCCCATTGCCCAAAAACTAGTGGAGATTATTTATGATATTTTGGTGTTAAAACATGGAAAAGAATGAAAAGGACGTTTAAACGCGAAGAGCTTTTTAACCGCAGAGAACACAGAGGGCACTGAGGGGGATATGTAATATACTAAATAAAATTTCTTTTCTGTGTTCTCTGCGGTTAAACCATCGTCTACAGTGAATCCCATCTTCACCTGGCTGCTCTTTTGAGCATGACGTCTTGATAATCCTGGCGCAATAGACCGCATACTGCAACCATAAAGTCATCAATGCTCATGCGATGCGCCAAATCCATAACATGAACAATACTGCCGCGGCACAGGGCGATAGCATCACTTACAGGCCGTATCTCTTCTGAAAACATAACTACTTTCATAATGGGAATATCTCCAACCAATCGTTCTAAAATCATTGCAGTAAAATCGTCGGAACTTACATCCACCACAACAATATCACAATCCACCTCTGCCCTTTCAATCTCATGAGCCAAATAACGCAGCAAATCTTCTACTCTGTAATCTAAATTTCTTACCACAATTAAGAAACTACAGCTTGGTACAGATACTAAACGAGGCTCCAGCCACCATTTCCAAAGGTCACGAATACAATACCACATTCCGTACATAGCCAGAGACAATAAAATCACACTCGCTGTATAGGAAAAAAACAAAAGATCCTACCCCCTTTATCATGGGATAGGATATGATATGCAAATTACACGGAAAGGTGCATTTACTCTAATATTACAAGTTTATGCTTGATCGCATACAATACAGCTTGAGTACGGTCATTTACACTAATTTTTCGGAATATATTGGTCAGATGATTCTTAACTGTTTTTTCACTTAAGAACAGGCTTTTGGCAAGCTCCTGATTGCTCAGTCCCCGGCATACCCCCTGCAATACCTCATATTCCCTATATGTCAAGCCTTCTTCCCTACGATTGATCGTCCGGACTACTTCACAGACCTTCGCTTTTTCCTTATTCTGATTAGTACGACTAAACTCATTGAAGATTCGCTTTGCCAAGGTTGGATAAATATAGGATTCGCCAGCATATACCGTACGAATGGCCGTCACTAGCATACCTGGGTCAATATCCTTTAACAAATACCCAACAGCGCCAGCTTTTATTACTTCCATTACATAACTTTCATCATCATGCATGGTTAAAACAATCACTTTAACCGCTTTCTCTTGCTCATTAATTTTTTTTATAACTTCCAAACCGTTCATACGGGGCATATTTATATCCAGCAGAAGAACGTCGGGAGTTAAAGCAATGGCTTTGTCTACCGCTTCTGCCCCATCACAGGCTTCACCAATTACTTGAAAATCATCTTCTAGTTTCAGCACATTTATGATGCCTTGCCGCAATAGGGCGTGATCATCCGCAATCACTATCTTAATCGCCATAGCAGCCACCTACCTTTCAGTAATAAAATTCTCCAAAAACAGTAAAAATCCTGTTACAAGTAACAGGATTTTTTTGGGAATATCTTCTTTATTTTTTTAAGGCCTTTAGTCTAGGTCCCATTAGACGCTTATATGCTTCTACCCCCGGTTGATCAAAGGCATCGACATTTGCCAATTCTCCTTCATAAGCAACAGATAATGCCAGCATATATAATAACTCACCTAAATGATACGCATTCAAAGTAGGCAATATCAACGTTGCGTTAAAGCGTTCATCGTTGATCAAAGCCTCTGCATTAGCCTCTCGTGCTACATCCAATGCCTGGCTCAAATAAATAGAAGATATCTCAGAAAGCTTAGTGACAGTTGGGAAAACATCAGGAATAATGGCATCCTGTTCCCACTGAACCACCTTTACAAACTGAACCACTTTATCTTTTTTGCCATCTTGATGCTGCTGTGTCTGAGCGTGCATGTCCGTTGTCCCAACGGCTACTATGGGAGTACGACCATAAAACACTTCTGCGCCTTCACGATCCGTTCGTTTGCCTAAAGACTCAGCTAACAGCTGTACATACCATTCTGCCACTGATTTTAAGTAATCAGCGTAAGGCATGAATACTTCAATGTCACGACCATATTTTTCTGCGGCAATGAATTTCAAGGCTGCATTTAATTTCGCTGGATTCTTATAAATATCCGAAGTCTGACATGCCTGATCCATAGCTTTCGCGCCAGCCAAGAAGCTGTCAATATCCATACCAATGCAAGCAGCTGTCACTAAACCGACTTCTGAGAAAATACTAAATCTGCCACCCACGCCATCTGGAACGCTAAAAGTAGGCCAGCCTTGCTCCATGGCTAAATTCCCCAATAAAGTAGCCTTTTCACCTCTCGCAGGGTCTGTTACTGCCACGACTTCAATGTTCAGCAATGGAGCTTGCTGCTTCAAAGCATCATACATCACCATGAAAGTCGACATCGTATCTAAAGTGCCGCCCGATTTTGAAATCACCACTAAAACGACTTTATATGTATTAGGCTGCCCGTGAACAGCTTTCAGCCGTGCATCTGCAAGCAGATGCTCAACCATGTCAGCCGTTCGTCTGGCATCAATGTTATTGCCATTAAAGTACAGCTTCGGAAACCCATTGCGTTCTTTAACACTTTTTGCATTCCAAAACTCACCGCAATGAATATCAAACAAGACCTTGTTCCCTAAGTAAGAACCTCCGATGCCAAACGTCACTACGGCATCCACATTGTTTTGCAGCGAACTGCCAAATTCCTTCAATCTTGTAATGGATGCTGGAGAGTTTAAGTTCCCTTCCTTGACATAAGGCAATTGGGAAAATAATACTCTTTCCGGCGTACCATCCTTGGACAAATGTCCTCGAACTTCTCCTGTCGCCCGCATGGTCTCAATAGCCTTTTGGGCAGCAGCCAGTTTTTCTGCCAGCTCCTCTACATCACCAGCTGTGACTTTACCAGCTCCATACAAATTACCATAGTCAAAGGAAAAACCCGAGGCTAATGTTAAACAATTGTCTTGCTTACTATTCATTAGACAACAACCTCCCTATATTTTTACACATATCTCTGGCAACACGATCCGCCATTGCCTTTCTTAAAGAAAGATGGCACGTAGTGTCGGAGTGTGCTTAACCACTATTTACTACACTCTTCCTTTCCATTCTTGCCTACCACCAGAGGACCAACCGTCCTGATCAAATATCGTAAAAAATCATCCCGCAAGTCAGGACGCTTTAAGGCAAATTCAATAGTCGCTTCTAAATATCCCTGCTTATCGCCCACATCATAACGTCGGCCTTCAAAATTATAGGCATACACCGAATGCTGCTCCATAGCCAAGGTACGTATTGCATCCGTCAGCTGTATCTCCCCGCCTTTCCCTGGCAGCGTATCCTCCAAGATCGCAAAAATCTCAGGCTGAAGAATATAGCGTCCCATCACGGCCATACGAGAAGGAGCTTCTGATATAGCTGGTTTTTCCACAAGATCTACAGCCTGCCACACATTCTGCTTCATCTTCACAGGTTTTACAATCCCATAGTTGCAAACCTTATCCTTGGGAACCTCCTGCGTTCCTAGAATCGTACCATAACAGTCATCAAAGACACTCATCATTTGCTTTAAGCAAGGTACACCAGCATCAATAATATCATCACCTAACAGAACAGCAAAGGGTTCATTCCCCACAAACTGTTTGGCACACAACACGGCATGTCCCAATCCCTTTGCTTCCTTCTGCCTTACATAATGAATTGTAACATCAGCAATTTCCTCTACCAGATTTAATAAATCGTACTTGCCCTGCTCTTTAAGCAGCATCTCCAGCTCTACTGACCGATCGAAATGATCCTCAATGGAACGCTTATTTCGCCCTGTAATAATAAGAATTTCTTCAATGCCTGACTGAACTGCTTCTTCAATGATATATTGAATTGCCGGCTTATCCACAATCGGCAGCATCTCTTTAGGCTGCGCCTTCGTCGCAGGTAAGAATCTTGTCCCCATCCCTGCCGCAGGAATCACCGCCTTGCGAACTTTTCCCAGTCCTTTTTTCATCTTAGCACCATCCTTAGCTGTGATTATTATTTTTGTGCTCTTTTGTCATTGCAAACAGAGCAAATAGAACGATTTTACCGCAGAGACGCAGAGGACGCTGAGGGGGATTTTTAATCCTATCTATCTTTTCTCTGTGTTCTCTGCGCCTCTGTGGTTCGGTTATCTTTTTTCCACGCATTTTTCTATGCCCTTTTTAAGGGGCTTTTCTTGATAATGACATTACGCCATTCCCTCGTTACCCCAACTTTTCAATGGCGGCTAATAACTCACCCGTTTTTTTCTCCATCAAAGAAGTATCGCCTCGGCTCTCCACATTCAGACGAATTAATGGCTCTGTATTGGACATTCGCAGATTAAACCGCCAGTCATCATACTCTACACTCAATCCGTCTGTATAATCAACAACAGCCCCTGAGGCTACAAACTGCTTTTCTATTTCTGCCACCACCATCTGGGCATCCTTGACGCGTCGATTGATTTCTCCGCTTACAGGAAACTTCTTCATTCGTGCTCCAACCAATTGAGACAACGATGTACCTGAAACACTCATATTCTCCGCTACCAAAAGCCAGGGGATCATACCGCTATCACAATAGGCAAAATCTCTAAAATAATGATGGGCTGACATCTCTCCGCCATAAATCGCATCTTCCTGCCGCATGCGTTCTTTAATAAAGGCATGACCGGTTTTACACAAGATAGGTATACCGCCAGCTTCCTGTACCAATTCAATCGTATTCCATGTTAAACGCGGATCATGAATAATTTTTGCCCCGCTATGACGCCGCAAAAAGGCTTCTGCTAAACATCCAACAATATAATACCCTTCAATAAATTGGCCTTGCTCATCAAATAAGAAGCAGCGGTCGAAATCGCCATCCCAAGCAATCCCAAAATCAGCACCGCTTTCTCGGACTACCATGGCTGTTGCCTCTCGATTCTCAACTAGCAAAGGATTGGGAATTCCATGTGGAAACGTCCCATCCGGCGTATGATATACTTTAATAAACTCAAAAGGCAATACCTTTTCCAATGCATCAAGAGTCGGTCCTGCGCAGCCATTGCCTGCATTGACGACAATTTTCAACGGTTTTAATAGCGCTACATCTACATAAGTAAGCAAATGCTGTACATACTCTTTCATGATATCATACTGCTCTACTGTCCCTTTGACAATACCAGCAATCTTATCCTGTGAAAAATCCCCAGTAACTACCTGATCCTCTAACTCTCGCAGCCCTGTATCACCGCTAATCGGCCTTGATTCTTTGCGTACCAACTTGAGTCCATTATAGTCCATCGGATTATGGCTGGCTGTTACCATGATCCCCCCATCGACTCCTAGATGGGATGTGGCAAAATATATCATTTCGGTACCGCATAAACCAATGTCAATTACATGGCAGCCCCGATCCGTGAAGCCCCTTATTAATGCTTTCGTCAAGCTCTCGCTGGACAGCCGTACATCTCGCCCCACTACCACTGTCTTTGCCTGAAACAACTCTACAAAAGCCCATCCGATACGATAGGTTACTTCCTCATTCAATTCATCAGGTACCCTGCCCCGAATATCATAGGCCTTAAAGGCATCTCTTTTAACAACAATATCTTGTGTCATTAAAAAGCCCTCCTTCTCTATATTCAACCCTTCATTATATTCCCAAGGAAAGTAATATATGCTAATAACTTCGACAACTTGTAAATCTAATCCTGCTGCTAACCAGTGAAGAGCCAGAAACAAAAAATAGTGTGACACCTTCACTCTCATATACATCTTTCATTGGATATTTTCGCACTTTTATGTTACACTGTGCTTAAGAATAGACACCCCAATACCCCTTATGAAAACGATCACCTACGGATTGTAAATTACTAAGAAAGGAGCTCAACAAATGCCTAGTGAAGAATTATTACGAGAAATCCTTACCGAAATTAAGTCCGTAAAAATTGATGTTTCTACATTAAAAGACGATGTCTCTGCACTAAAAAGCGATGTCTCTACACTAAAAAGCGATGTCTCTACACTAAAAAGCGATGTCTCTACACTAAAAAGCGATGTCTCTACATTAAAAATCGATGTCTCTACACTAAAAAGCGATGTCTCTACATTAAAAATCGATGTCTCTACATTAAAAAGCGATGTTTCAGACATCAAAGCCACTATGGTAACCAAAGATGAATTTACGCATGCCATTCGTGAACAGCAGCAAGATGTTATGAAAATCTTGGAATTAACGGATAAAAAAATGGATCGTGTAGAATCTGAAATCAAAAACATTCGTCGCGATATCCGAACGATTGAAGCCGTAACCGTTAAGAATTGGAATGAGATTCTAGATTTAAAAGAAGCGAAGTAACGTCACCCTTTACCTAGCTCTTCTGAGAATAATTTCAATAAAATCGAACAAACAGTTATTATTTTATTATGTTCAATAGAAAATGAAGAATAAGGGGCAAAGTCGTAAAATGACTTTGCCCCTTATTAGCACCACTTTACTTTATCATTTTTCCCCCTCTAAAATATAGGGAATACCACACCGCTCACCTTCTTGCCGCAATTCTTTCAAGACGGCTTCCGAAATAGTAACTCCTTCCCGTAACCGTTGCTCCTTTTTTCGCTGCTCAATTTCGCCAGGAAGAAAGATTTCATCAACCCCATCTGCAGGTGAAGTTTGTTTAATTTCCCCTATGAGTTTATCAATCCCAGCCTTAAACTGATCAATCGGAAGGAAACTTTCAATATGAATCGCACCAAATAAGTGACTGATGCCCGTTGGTTCTTCAAAATCTGCATACATATCCTTGATATGTGGACCAAAGGTTCCGCCTGCCAAAACGCCTGATAAAACATCAATTAATAATGCTATAGCAGATCCCTTGGCACCTCCAAAGGGAAGGGGTGTGCCAATTACCTTGCCGTCGTATACCTCTTTTGCTACCGTCGTAGCCGCCCCGAATTGATTCAGAGCCCACCCTAAGGGAATGGGCAGGTTATTCTTGGCCGCCAATATAACCTTCCCCAGTGCAACAACGCTTGTCGCCATATCAGCAATAATCGGCCGCTGCTTGTCTGCCGGCACAGCAACGGCAAAGGGATTTGTGCCAAAGAAAGGGGTTTTGCCACCCCACGGCGCCATCCTAGCTGCCCCATTGGTAGCCGTAAAGCCAATCATATCCTGCTGCAGGGCAAGCCGGGCATGATAGGCCGCGGTACCATAATGATTCGAATTTTTCACGACAACAAAAGATATACCCGTCCTTTTCGCTTTTTGCAATGCCAGTTCCATCGCTTTTACCGCTGCAACGGCTCCCAGACTATTGCAAGCATCGATTACAGCCGTCCCAGGCGAATCGGATACTACGCGAAGTGCAGAACAAGGATGGACCGCCCCCAGGCGAATTCTTTTTAAATAGATTGGAATTCTCGAAACTCCATGAGATTCCACACCCATTAAATCCGCATCCACCAAGTTATCAGCACTGATCGAGGCTTCCTCTTCGGGTACACCCACTTTTTCAAATAACGTTTTGCAATACATGAACAAATTCTCCGTTTTAATTGTTTTGCTGTTCATTCGCCATTCCTCCTATTTATTTGACCTACTTGCATCGGTTCAATCATTGTTAAAAGGAGCAAGAAAGTAAGCAGAGAACTGCCTGCCAAAAAAGTAAACACCATATCCCAGCTAGACCCGTCCAAGATCATTCCAACCACTAGCGGTGCAAAAGCACCGCCAAGCGACCCGCCTGTGTTAACAATGGAGGCGGCAAAAGGATATCTTTCTTTTGATGCAATCGCCATGGGATAGACCAAAAACGTAGAGTAACCAAGATTCAAGAGAATACCGGCCAGAAGGAGAACCAAAGCTAATACCACCGGATCATTCGGAGAATATACCAAAGAATACATCATAAATACGGTCGACGCCGTGGTTAAAAGCATTACAGGCTTTCGACGCTGGGCAAAAACTTTATCAGACAACCATCCCCCAATGATATTCCCTAGCATGGCACCAAGCCAAGGGGCTGCTGCAACGAACCCCATTTTCATAATCGAAAATTTCTTAACGGTCACCAAATAGGTAGGTACCCATGTCATGATGGCATAGGTAATACCGACCATCAAAAAGTATCCGATTGTGCATCCCCAAAGATCCCAGGAAAGGAGTACTTTGCGATTTGTATCAAGTGGCTGAACGATTGTAGTGCGAATCATTCGATCTAGCCACTCTAGCGACTCTATGCTCTTCTTCTCCTGACTTTCTGCACTTGCTGCATGTACCAACCGAGTAGACTGAATATAGCTCACTTCCCCCTGGGAGCAGAAGGGACTTTCCTGCGGACTGTCTTTGACCAACCAAAACCACAAGATGGCCGTGATGAAACCAGGAAGAGCAAATAGATAAAATACCTCTCGCCAGCCAGCAACAAGGATGATAAATGCACAGATAGGTGGGACAACTGCCGGAGCGAATTTAATCGCGGAAATAAAGACACCTGTTGCGATCCCTTTTTCCTGAGGTGGAAACCAGCGATTAATAGTAGTAACAATCCCAATGTTGATGGGCCCTTCAGCAAGTCCCAATAACACCCGAGCCGCTTTCAGGTGAAAAACAGAAGAGGCCATTCCAATAAAGTAAGTTGCCATTGAGGTCAATATGATTGAAATAGAAAAAATGCCACGTACTCCCTGCTTGCCAAATATGTGACCAGCAGGAACTTGAATAAAAGCATAACCAATATAAAACAGGCTGGTCATAGCCCCAATATCCGTATTGCTCATCTTGAAACTATCTTTGATAAAAGGAATCACAACGCCAATATTAGCTCGGTCAGCGCCAGCGATCATGTATACGACAAAGATCATCGTCAGAACTACCCAACGAAACTTTGTTTTTTCTGCTACTATCCCTTGCATTATATGCACTACCTTTACCATATATTTCTTTTTATCAATTAATCTATGATTTCGCAGCCTCGCTCAGCAAGTGCCTTATCAACCCAGCTCCGATCCCATTTCATATTTTTAATATCTTCCATAGTCTTTTGTTCCGCCTGGTTTTTTGCCTTAGTTTTTTGCAATAACTCGAATGCATCTTGCGGCTTTATGACTACCAGACCATCCTCATCACCAACCAGAATATCACCAGGTTCAATGACTGCCCCACCACAAGAAACAGGAACATTGATTTCCCCAGGACCATCTTTATAAGGACCAGCCGGAGTTACCCCTGCTGCATAAATCGGGACACCGAGATTTTTTAAAGCGCCACTATCTCGAATAGCGCCATCAATCACAAAACCTGCAATTCCCCTTTTCTTCGCCCACAATACCATCAATTCACCCATAATGGAGTTACTGACATCTCCTTGTGCATCCACTACCAGCACATCACCAGGCAGAGCCATATCTAAGGCTTTGTGAAGCAGAAGATTATCGCCAGGACGTGACTTAATGGTAAAAGCTGTCCCTAACAAGGGCACATTATTCATAGGACGAAGACGTGCATGGATACACGACATGCGATTCATGTTATCCGCAATATTAGCCACTGGCAGTCCTGTAAAACTTTCGATTATTGCTTTTGAAGGGCGGTTAATTGTCTTGTAAATACGCAATCCTACATTTGACATGTTTCTACACTCCTCTTTGATGATGGATGAAATAAAAGACTACGCCCATTGCTTAAAATTCATGGAATCCGTCTACTCTTGCTACGATTAACATTTACGTGTCCTGTTCGATGCGTTATAATAAAATTGTATAGTTTTAAAAACCATGATTTTTAAGCTTTTTAGGCACATATTCATTTCTTTTATGAAGCAGCACTTTGCTTGGCGGCTTGGATGCTTCATACCGGACCTTTTACCTTAGTACGATATTTGGATTAATTACCACTTGTACTAAAAATTCACCTCGCTTTTTGCTGCATATACTCCCTGTACCGTTTCTCTAGAACGGCACTCTCTAATTGGGATGAGGAAATTTTCCCCTGTTTTAATTATAGTACACTTATAAGTGTACGGTCAATACAAAAATACACATATAAGTGTATTTTATAACAAAATAGAACACTTATATGTGTTTAGAGGTGTTACCGTATATGAATTATGTAGATATAGGCTTACGATTAAGGCATATCCGTGGTAAGATCAGCCAAAAAGATTTTGGTGTTCAATTTAATGTATCTAAATCCTATGTAAATAATGTGGAGCATGGTTCAAAACCGAGCCTTGAGTTTCTGATTGGGATTGCGGTCGCTTTTGATACATCATTGGATTGGATTCTGTTAGGAAAGCAATCACAACGTAATCCAAGTACTAAGAGCGGAGCAGAAAACCTCCTACGCAATGAGCTGCTTCAGATTTTTGATACTCTTCCTCCTGCGGTTCAACCTGTCATGATCGGAGCTATCAAAACCATTTTACAACATTCCACTGATGCTAAAAATGAGATTGACTAGGGATAAACAGCCTAAGTAGGACAAGGGATTTTAATGATAAGATAAGCCTGGATCACCAAGACATGTCTTGATGATCCAGGCTTATCTTATCATCGGGTACTATTGTCCTATAAGCGCAATTTTCATTCTATGATTTCACAGCCGCGCGCAGCAAGAGCTTTGTCGACCCAGGTCCGATCCCATGACATACCTTCAATTTCTTCCATACTCTTTTGCTCTGCCAAATTTTTTGCTTTGGTTTTTTTCAATAACTCTAGCGCATCTTGCGGCTTTATGACTACAAGACCATCCTCATCACCAACCAAAATATCACCAGGATGAATGACTGCGCCACCACAAGAAACGGGTACATTGATTTCTCCAGGGCCATCTTTATACGGACCAGCCGGAGTGACTCCAGCCGCATAAATAGGAATACCGAGATTTTTTAACGCTCTCACATCTCGAATGGCACCATCAATTACAAAACCTGCAATTCCCCTTTTCTTCGCCCACCGCACCATTAATTCACCCATAATCGAGTTGCTGAGATCACCTTGCGCATCTACCACCAAAATGTCGCCAGGCTCAGCTAGATCCAGCGCTTTATGAAGCAGAAGATTATCCCCAGGACGGGATTTAATGGTAAAGGCTGTTCCTAGCAGAGGCACTTCATTCATGGGGCGAAGACGCGCATGAATACACGACATACGATTCATGTTATCCGCAATAGCAGCCACTGGCAGTCCTTTGAATGCTTCGATGACTGCCTTTGGAGGGCGATGGATCGTCTTGATAATACGCAATCCTACATTTGCCATAGCAGTATCCCTTCTTTTCACTTTTTAACACTTACTATTTTAAAAAATTTCCACCTCGTATATCAAAAACATATGCTATATCTTCACCATCAGAACCAGAATCATACCAACCACTCGACCTCTCATCCTATTTTTTAGCAGACTCCCACACTAATGACTGCATCATCAACTTTATCGCATCGGAAAAACCTTGCTTATAATAAATCTCCCCTGCAATGGTTTCCAGTGTTGTAAAGTTGTCATGCATTTTGTAGATGATTTCCATATTTTCTGTGGTTAAGGTTGCCGCTAACGTTTTTTCTAAGTGATCCGCTTCTCCTTCTGCCCGGCAATATCGTTCCGAAACGTCCCCTAGATCCCTTAGATTCTCCTAATCGTGCATGAGCCTTAGCTCTCGCATGGTCGTTTCAAAAATTCTCAATTTATATTCCCCCATTCCGACTGCCTAAGGCAGTAGAGCCCATGTTAGATTTTATCATCTCTCCTTTTCTGAAACAGCATCCCTGTGTTTTTGTACAGGTTAGAATTAGGACTGTTGACAGCAAATTGTGAAGGTTACTTTTCACACGGTCTGCCATTCCTCGTGGCATATAGCCTTCGTTCTTTTCTGACTTATCAAAAGAAAAATGTACTTAAACGAAAACATATAATATAATAATTAACATATAAGTACAGTTTGTCAGCGTACTTATGTGTCAATAATGTTAACACAAAGTTTCATTTTTGTACGGGTGGTGTTAGATATGACTTATACCGAACAGATTATAAATATAGCCAAGAACCATAACGGGATGGTAACAGCAACACAAGTTACGGAGGCGCAAATACCAAGACGCTGTTTGACGGAATGCGTAAAGAAAAACGTTTTATTCAAAGTAGACCGTGGGGTTTATGTACTGCCGGATATATGGGAAGATGAGATGCTCATTTTTCAGTATAAATACCCCAAAGGTATTTTTTCCTTTGGAACAGCACTCTATTTACATGGCTTAACTGATAGAACGCCACTTCGCTATACCATGACATTTCCCCAGGGCTATAATATATCCGCTGCGCAAAATAACGGCATAGATGCTAAAATTGTTACCGTGAAACATTATACCTTGGGGGTAATGGAAATGAACTCCCCCCATAACAATAAAATCAGAGTGTATGATCAGGAACGTACTTTATGCGATATTGTGAGAGGGAAAAATGCCGTTGATGTGCAAGTGGTGAATGCGGCCATGAAAAGCTACGTAAAATCCAAAGATAAAAACATCGACAAGCTATATCGTTATGCGGAGAAGTTAAGAGTAAAAGCCAAGATCGCGCAGTATATGGAGGTGCTTTTATGAGAACAAGGAACCCAATGCAGCTAAAGGCATTGATCAAAAGAGAGGCGGAAGAAAAAAATATTACCGCGCAGCTTGTCATGCAGAATTATATGTTGGAGCGATTACTGGAACGCATATCTTTGTCTAAATACCGTTCCAATTTTATATTGAAAGGCGGCTTTTTAATCGCCGCAATTGTTGGGCTGGATACGCGGGCCACCATGGATTTGGATACGACGATTAAGGGTATGGCATTGACGGAAGAATCCTTGCGGACCATTTTTGAGGAAATTGGGAGCATTCCGATCGATGATGATGTTTCTTTTGAGATTGCAGGCTTGACCGAAATCAGGGAAGGCGATGTGTATCCAGGTATTCGCGTGGGATTAAAAGCTAAATACCCACCTCTAGATGTTCCGTTATCCGTTGATGTTACGACCAATGATAAAATCACGCCGCACGAAGTGGAATACACCTTCCAGCTAATGTTTGATGAGCGTACTATTAACATTTTAGCCTACAATTTAGAAACGGTTTTGGCTGAAAAGATAGAAACCGTGCTTTCACGAAGCATCGCCAATACAAGACCGAGAGATTTCTATGATATTTACATTCTCTATACATTAAGAAAAGAGGAATGCAATCCTAGCGTATTAAAAGCGGCATTGACAAACACGGCGGAAAGGCGGGGCAGTCTGCATACTTTAGAAGAACACGAAATCATTTTAGACGCCATTCAAAGCAGTGATACTTTGCAAGGATTTTGGGGGAAATATCAAAAAGAATTTAGCTATGCCCAAGGCATTGCGTTCGATGATATTTGTAACCGTATCCGTGAAATTATGGCAGGGATCCGTGAATAAAGGCAAGTGGTCAATTCGACCACCTTGTATTGGTAAGTGTATAGAGTGAATATGCAGCCAAGCGAGAAAAAAGCAGCCACAAGGCAAAAAATACATTCCAACCCTTTTTTACTCACATTTCAGACTAGGCTATAAGACTCGAATGGAACAACGCAATGTTAAGCTCAAAAAGCGAGCGCTCCTCCTGGAAACTGTTGTAATGCAAATGATATCAATTTTTACCATCGAATAAACTTGAGTAGTCCCGTAATAACACCAATATATTCTCGACAGCCAAATAACCAATTCTTTACGAGTATATATATATTCTGATTTCAAAATAACCACTAATGCAATTCCCTTAATTTGCAAAAACTCTTGAATCTGTGCTTCGTGATTATCATCCGATTTATGCTCTTCCATAACGTCCATACATGCCTCTTGGCTAAATTCCATATGAAACCTTCTGAATCTCTCTATCGCTGCTACATTATGGCTTTCAGAAAGCATATTTAAAATTTCCACAAACTCTGATAAGTAGCTATCTCCAGTTTCGCCCAACACTCTGGCACCTAAAGGCAGCTTTAAATTGTGTGTAATTTTATACTTTTAACGGTGTTATCCTTAGGACGTTTTAAAATGACAAGCGCTTGCCAATTGGTTTAATACTTAATACAATAATTAAGCACAATATAAGGCGGCATGTTGTTATGAGCCCCACCATCACCAGTTGAACTTGTAGAATATATAGAAGTCGCATCATCTCTACCAACCACTCAACCTCTCATCCTATTTTTTAGCAGACTCCCACACTAATGACTGCATCATCAACTTGATCGCATCGGAAAAACCTTGCTTATAATAAATCTCCCCTGCGATGGTTTCCAGCGTTGTAAAGTTATCATGCATTTTGTAGATGATTTCCATGTTTTCAGTAGTTAAGGTTGCCGCTAACGTTTTTTCTAAGTGATCCGCTTCTCCTTCTGCCCGGCAATATCGTTCCGAAACATCCCCTAGATCCCTTAGATTCTCAAAATCGTGCATGAGCCTTAGCTCTCGCATGGTCGTTTCAAAAATTCTCAATTTATATTCCCCCATTCCGGCTGCCTAAGGAGTAAAACCCATGTTAGTGGGGTAGTCCAGCAACAGCCTTTTTTAAATGGGGAAATTAAAAAAACGCATGCCAGGTTTTATAACCTACACATGCGCTATTGCTTCGTCGTTTGTATCAATATCCTGTAACATGGCTTATTGGGGAAACACCGTACAGACAGAATGTCCCCTTTGTAAATAAAGGTTTCTGCTTCCTTACAGCCTTGTTACTGGATATAACAATCGATTGCTCAATGCAGCCGCTAGCCTCTGCCAAAACTCCAGCCTCTACTATACCCCGAACATACCTTTGCTTGTAAAGAGGAAAAGATCACGGTATAATAAATCTGTCGTCGTGGACAGTTTAGCTGTTACGTGTAGGTGATGTTACCACCTGCTCGTGCCTGTGAGTGCGCCAACACTTACAGGTCACGGCGACTTTTTAATTTCCACCTATTTCTAATTATATCGTATTGGGGAGAGAATGCAAGCAAATGAGTGCTTTTTTCTGGTTGAATATAAACTAACCCGCAATTCGTTATCTACATGAACAACACCGTTCAGAAATAAGCTGGTAAGTAAACTGTATTTTCTGTAGGCTGCAACGGCTCTACTATAAAAAGAATCATTACTGCCCTGCAAATTGAAGCAGGTATTATGATTGAAGCGAAAAATACACTGATCATATTTGATGAAGTACAAGAAGTTCGAGAACATCAGAAACCTTACCACCAATATCAGAAGCTAAAAATCAACGATGCTCCTTAGAGATATTAAATTTTATCGATAACTTGCTGTTTGAACGTTTCAACATCTTTTAATTTTTCCTGTAAAATCATATATACCACATTTGCATCTACATCAATATATTGATGAGCTATCATATTACGAAATGCTACCATTTTAATATAGATAGCAGCATGCGGCTTTGTCCAATATCCATGATCCGACAAAATTCGAAAACCATCGGATAGCACATCAATTTCCCCTAATTCTTCATCAGCTACGATATGATTTACAATATCAATCATACAATTGATAATGATGAAGAGGTTATATTCTACTACATCTCTGGCAACTGGATGACTGATAAATTCATCATAATTCATTGAAGTATAAACCTGTATTTTTCGTAGTGACTTTTCAATTTGATATAATTTTCGCTCTAAGACGTCCCGTTTAACCATTCTTGTTCCCTCTCAATAAATGCTGCCTAGAATAGCGCGCCCAATATCTCACATCATTGTATTCCTTAACAACCCGCAGGGAGTATTCTGCTTCAAACAATGCATTGCGCGATAAAAGTATCTTTTTTTGCATATTTGCTGTATGTTTAATCAAGGGCTTCGCATTATTTAGCACCACTAAATCAATTTCTTTGTTCACCAGCTCCATAAGATCTGCCTTTAATTGCAAATACCAATCCATATCTGTCAATACCGTATGATCCTCAACATAAACAGCAATGTCCATATCACTGAAACGAGTAGTAAAACCAGTAGCATAAGAACCGAACAACCAAGCAAACATAATATCCTGGCGCTCCGCAAAGAAATCTCTTAACTTTTGAATCAAATCCATTTCAAGCTTTTTCTTTGTCATAATTTACACCGCCTCACATCCACTCGACCCTATATTTGTTATTATACCAATAATACCTTCAAAACACTAGATGAAAGTCCCCTCTGTCAACAAACGTCCCAACTGGCAAACAATTCCGATAAAAACAAGGGAAAAAAGTCACAATGACTTCTTCCCCTTGTTTCATCAGTTCTTCTCTTCATTCAAAGTGTTTCCGCCCTCATTATTCTCAATGGCAGCAATAATCTTGCGAACTTCCTCAGGTAGTCGCTTTGCGCTTTCATAAACCCTATTCGCTATATCCGGATCATATGTATGTGAAGTCATATTCCTATCTTCTAGCATTTCAAACCAAATATCAACATTCTGAAGATATCCTGCCTCAAAAGCACTCCGGATTGCCTGTCTTGGTAAAACTACTTCTATTCCCTCTATTTTCAGTGCTTTTTTTAACACTTTCCATGCCAATTCAAAACAATATTCAAACCGTTGTATTGTTGCATCCCTGACAATCTCAGAAAAAGAATGTTCCAATACTTCATCCAACGTAGACAAAGCTTTTTTTAACCGACTTAGGTGAAAAACGAGTTCTTCCTTTTTTGTTTCCATATTTCCACCCCACCTTTCACAGCAATTTTGATAAATTCTGGTGAAAGAACCGCAAAATCAACCAAATCTACTCGCGCAGGAATAGGAAACTCTTCTAACGTTTCCTGTAACTCTGCCAAAAGATCCACGGATAATCCATCCTCTGCATAATATCCTAGATCATAATCAGACTTTTCATGTGCCATTCCTGTCGCCCGAGATCCGAATAAGAAGATATCAGCATCAGTATGAATAAAAGCATTAAGAATAGTCCTCTTAATTGCTTCCTGCTCATGGTAAACCGTGAAACCATCTTCATCTAATACTCGATAACCAAGCTTTTTCCAAGGACGCCATTCTTGTCGACGTAATACTGGATGAGAAGTAGACAGACGTATGTATGGAACAATCATGTGTCTTACCCGTCCTTTCCATAATATATGCCATTGTGATTAGTGTAGCATAACATAATTACAGTGTCAAAAAGAACCCTACGCCTTAGAATAGTAAGCTGAAAAATAAAACAGCCATAGCCAAAAGCCACAGCTGTAAAAAATTCTCTTAACCCCCTCTAAAGAAGGATGGCACGAAGTGACTAGGTGTGTCTGTGGCATTCACAATAATAGATGCCTACTTATCTAAGTGATAAATAGGCATCTTATCGACAGCCAATAAATTTTCCTATTTTTTGTTCAACATAATCTGTAAAATCTGCTCATCCATTTGGGTCATTCCTTGGCAGGCCAGTACTCCTAAATTCGCAATGGATTGATCCACATCCTCCGCCACAATTCCGTCATTCCCTGTAACTCGAATTCCCTCAAGAGCCAGCAATACTGCCTTATACCCAGACATAACAGAAGTAGACACCTTCATTGCGCAGCTATTAGACGCACCGTCACAGATAAGCCCCGCCAAATCGCCAATCATGTTAGAAATGGCCATACTGGCCACCCTAAAGTCCTTTTTCAGAAGCCAAGCCATTCCTGCAGCAGCTCCCATAGAAGCCGTCGTAACGGCGCACAATGCCGATAACTTCGGGAGCTTATCATGGATATAGATGGCCATCATGTGCGACAGCATTAACGCTCGAATCAGCGATTCTTCATTCGCTTTTACATATTCAGCAACCACGACGACAGGCATGGTTGCCGCTATTCCCTGATTGCCAGAGCCGGAATTGGTCATCGCCGGCAATGCTGCCCCTCCCATTCTTGCATCAGACGCAGCGGTCGTACGCATCAATATTTGAGTGAGTAGACCATCTGTTAAGAGCCCTTGCTGCCTCTGACGATCCATAGCATTCCCAATATGTAAACCATACTGCCCACTCATACCTTCATGGGATAAAGAGGAATTTAGTTCAGCAGCTTCATGAATAAAACGAATCATCTCTAATGGCACTCCCATGGCAAAATCAAAAACATCCCGAGCCTGAATACCAGCTATGGTGGATTTATCTTCTACAGCATTTGCGACATAATCCTCAAGCTCCATTTCAAATACCACTTTGCCATTTTCCTCAATGCGTACCACTTGGGTATGAGTATCGGCAATGGCAACCGTTACCCACTCTTTACCATGCATTACTTTTGCTTCCGAATATAAAACATGGGGTACATCAGCTACCATAACCTGAACCCGCCCCTGGGCAACCATTTGCTGTGCTTTTCTGACCTGCGCAGGAGTGAGATTCTTCAGAACTTCCAGCTTCCCCCACGGATCACCGCCAATCGCTCCTACAGCAGCAGCAATAAAAAGCCCCGTCGTACCTGTTCCTGGTACGGTAACTCCCATACCATTTTTCATCAAGTTGGCTGAGACCTTAGCTTCAATTCTTTCAACTGACTTACCTAGCCTTTGCGCTGCAATCGCTGCAGCCAGCGCTAAAGAGACAGGCTCAGTGCATCCCAATGCTGGCACTACCTCTCTTTTTACAACCTTGATCATTTCCAGCCATAAAGAATTTATTTTAGAATCGATCTTCTTCATATCAAATTCTCCTCATTTTTTAATTCTCAAAGAGACACAAATATTACGCAAAAGCTAAAAATGGAGATATACAAAGTAAAATACCCGTCGCAATGATTATTTTGAGTGAAATTCCTTTATATTGCTGAAGAAATGGTACTTGATACACTAGATAAGCTGGGATTAAACAACCCACCAAACCAAAAATAGGACTGCAAATGGATGTAAAACTCAAAACAGGCGCATTTAGCACAATGGCTCCCCAAGACAACAATACCGTAAATACCATAATGCCATAGCCGACGAATCCCTTATGAATCCGCTCTTCCGGCATGATACGCCGCAGCACATTCATAACCAAACCTTGGCACGCTTCTCTAAAACCTAGATATACGCCAAAATAAGCTGTCATTACTGCAAAAATATTCAAAATCAAACTAAAAATCTTCACTATTTGCTGATTGCTGGTACCACTCCCTTGTGCCACCATCGCCAAGGCCGAGATATTTTGCTGAGAAGCATGGACAGCCTGTTCATGGCCCATAGCTAAGGTAAAGGATACGGCATAAAAGAACACAGTAACAAATAAAACACCAAAAGCAATATTCATGGCACGCATTGCTTTATACCTTGCTACTTCAATAGATTTTTCATGAGATCGGTAGGAAATCACCATCGGACTCAAACTTTGAATAAATAAAATAGAAGTCAACGTAAAGGGAAGCATAACCACTGCGTCCTTGATTAAGCTCCCTAATGATGGAAAGGAGCCGATATTGACCAAATCCCAGCGACTTACCATAGCCAGTCCAAGAAAAGCCACCACAAACAGCTTTGTCAGTACCATCCCCGTAGAAATCTTAAACAATACCTTTTCTCCTCGCGAAGCTAACGCCACCAAACAGCAAATCAAAATTAGACCATAAAAGGGATTGGTCGACAGCAAGGATTTTGTCAATCCAAAGGATTGTAGAAAAGAAGCACTATCATTTGTAATGGCTGTAGAATATACAAACACCCAAATCACCAGCATGATAAAATATAACGCTCCTAAAAACATCCCCCAATTTTTCCCCAGATACCCTGCAATCACACTGGGATAGTCTTTGCACTCCGGCGAAGCAGCTAACGTGTTAATAAATAGCTTTTGAAATAAATACATGGCAGGATAACCAATAACAGAGGAAAGTAAGAATACCCATAGCCCCATTAACCCAACCTGTACAGGCAAAAAAACAATTCCTGCACCAATAGCCATACCAATGCTCATAATAATCCAGCCCCAGTCAGTGGCATCAAACCGAGTGGCCTCTTTCCATTCTTTTTCCGTCATATGAGCTTGTCCTACAGAAGCCTCGTATTTCCTAGCAAGTGAGTCCATTTTATAAAGCCCTCCAATATTTTTTATTCGTCATAAGTGGTCAAGAAGATAAAAGGTAAGAAAAAGTCAAATAATTTTGATAATTAAAGCTACTCATGCATGTCCTCGAGTTATGTTATAATATTACAAAGTTATAACACTTCGTATTAGGCTGGGAGGCAAATCATGAAAGAATTAGTACAATGGAAAAACTATATTGATCTTGTAAAGTTTTTAGGTAAATGCCTTGGTGACAATGCTGAAATTGTCTTGCATGATCTAACTGATAATGAACATTCTATAATCGCAATCGAAAATAGTCATGTTACCGATAGAACCATTGGTGCTCCCATTACCATGTTCGCCCTTAATAAACTTAAGGAAATGGAGCATACCGATCAATCTAGCATTCTGAACTATAAGGGAACATCGCGCAAGGGCGTCCCCTTGCGCTCTTCCAGTTTTATAATTCGGGACACACAAGACCGCCCGATCGGTATGCTATGTATCAATATTGATATCTCAGATTATATCCGAGCAGAAGAAACGCTTAAAAAGTTATCCTTTATACCTGAATTGCATACTATTAAAAAACCCTTACACGATCTGCACGAAAATTTTCCTAATTCCGTTTCTGATCTGGTTAGCGATGCCATCAAGGAAGTATTAGGTGACGAAACAATAACTCCATCTAAGCGTCTTTCCATTGCGGAAAAAATAAAAATAGTAGATCACCTTAGTAAAAAAGGGCTATTCCTGGTAAAAGGCGCAATCAGCGAAGTAGCTACTCAACTTGCCACATCTGAGGTAACAATTTATCGGTATATTAACAAAATCAGTAAACATGGTAAGAAAAGCTAAATTGCTTAGCATCAAAGATTATCCTATTTTGCAATCATTGCAATTGCCTCGACTTCGACGAGTCCGTCCTTCGGTAATTTGGAAATTTCAATAGCACTTCGCGCTGGAAATGAAGTAGTAAAGTACTGCTTGTAAATCTCATTCATAGCAGAAAAGTCGTTCATATCCTTTAAGAAAACAGTCGTCTTTACTACATCTTGCATACCGGCTCCTGCTTTTTCAAGAATTGCTTTCAGGTTTAATAAAGACTGAGTAGCTTGTTCTTGAAAGCCATTTTTCATTTCTCCCATCTTAGGGTTTATCCCAAGCTGGCCGGATACAAAAATCATATTCCCTGCTATAATACCCTGTGAATATGGCCCAATCGCAGTTGGAGCATCTTTAGTCATAATAACCTTGTTTTGCATTTACAAATCTCCTTTGATATTTTTTTTTCATATTTATGATAATATTTTATCATTTCATCTACTATGATAATAAATTATCGTCGATTTGTAAATATTTTTTCATTTTTTCTGATATTTTGTTTTTTGCTAATCCTAAGGAAGCGACTGTTAGATTTTGAAACATAGGCTGATTTCAATCAACGGTTAGCAATTCTACCAAAGTGCTTCAGACTTTTTTGCAGAAGAAGAAGTGATAGTTGCCAAACAAGATGATACTGAAATAGATACACTTCCTGATCATGTACAGAAAGAGCTAGATTTAGCTAGAGAATTTATTCTTTACAAATATGGCATAAAGAAAGGTCCTACAGATAAATAACAACAATATTACAAATAAAAGCCTCATATATATGCATTTGATTGATTAAAAAAAGCTAAGGAGACCGAGTCATAAAATGACTCGGTCTCCTTAGTTTTTTTACATGATTGAAACAGCAAAAGCAAATGGAAATCCAGAAGTTCAGGTCAGCCACTTGCCCAGGATCTCTTTTTCGGCAAACAAGGCTAAGGAACCTCCTGTATGCAAAAATATAACTGTACTGCCTTTTGGTATTTCCCCACTTTGGATACCATGCAACAATCCGGAAAAGGCCTTGCCTGTGTAAACCGGATCCAATAAAATACCTTCTGTCTCTGCCAGCAATCGAATCGCTGCCGAAGATTCTTCATTCGGAATTTCATATCCAGGTAAAAAAAATCCATGATCAATCGTAAGATCGTCTTCAGTTAATGGAATATCAGACCCAATTCTTTTCAGCGTATCCGTGGACAGCTGCAATATTTTAGGCGGATACTCGGCATCCTTACTTCCAACTGCAACAGAAACAATCTTTGTAGAAGCACCCAATACCTTTTTCCCCGCAAGCAGCCCGGAAAGTGTTCCTCCAGACCCGGTGGCATGAAACAGATAGTCGGCTTTGATGTTATTTTGCAGCAGCTGCTCAGAAAGCTCTAAAAAAGCATTCACAAACCCCGTTGAGCCAACCGGGCTTGCACCGCCGCTGGGGATACTATAACATGTATGCCCTGCCGCTTCTAATTCCTGTCCCCTAATCTTTGCCGCTACTTCTGATTCTTCACGACTATCTGTAATATGAATTTCAGCCCCCATGATATTGTCTAGCAATAGATTAGCCCGCAATTCGTTATCTCCATGAACAACACGGTTTAGAAATAAGATGGGAATTAAACCGTATTTTCTGCAGGCTGCAACGGTTTGCATTGCATGATTGGACTGGGTAGCCCCGAAGGTAACCACATGATCACATCCCTGTTCCAGTGCATCCCCCAGCAGATATTCCAGCTTTCTAATTTTATTGCCGCCAAAAGGGGTAAACCCCGATAAATCTTCTCTTTTAAGATAGATTTCAACCCCCAACCGCTTGGAAAGTCTATCTAAGCGATGACAAGGAGTCGGATAAAATCCCAATTGCACTTTTGCCAGTTTATAAAGATTTTTTTTGATCTGATTAACATTTTCCATTATGCACCTGATTTCTCCGATTAGTACCACTCGGATTTTAAATTGAAAAGCTCCATCTGGGCAGAATTCTTTCCAAGAATTGTTTTGTACGCTCCTCTTTTGGATTGGAAAAGATCTCCTTTGGACTTCCTTCCTCCACAATTACTCCTTCATCCATAAAGACAATGTGATTAGCGATATCGTTTGCAAAAGACATTTCGTGGGTTACCACCACCATGGTAATTCCATCTTGTGCAACCTTCCGCATAACGGCAAGCACTTCGCCAACCAGTTCCGGGTCCAAGGCAGAAGTCGGCTCATCAAACAAAATCACTTCCGGATTCAACGCAACTGCACGGGCAATGCCAACGCGCTGCTGCTGCCCACCGGAAAGCTGCAATGGAAAAGAATCATATTTATCAGTAAGCCCTACCTTATCAAGTGCTTTTTGAGCAATTTCTTTTGCTTGGGCAACTGGAACGTTTCTGGCAGTCACAAGTCCTTCCATCACATTTTCTAAGGCAGTCATATTGCTAAAAAGATTATAATTTTGAAAGACCATGGCTGTTTGTCTGCGGACATTTAAAATTTCCTTACTGGTAGCATGTTTAAAACTTATTTTCGTATCACCAATTGTCAATTCACCGTCATCTGCCGCCTCCAAAAAATTAATGCAGCGTAATAATGTAGTCTTCCCAGAGCCGCTTGGGCCTAAGACGACAACAACCTCCCCCGTCTTTACACTCAAATCAACACCCTTAAGCACTTCATTTTTCCCAAAAGACTTGCGAACCCCCTTTAACTGAATCAACCTATAACACCTCTCTTCTTAGATTATTTTCCTGCACTCTATACTGATATTTCTTCAAATGCTTCTCCAAAATAATGGACACCCTTTCAACGGTCAGACACATCATCCAATAAATCATTGCTGCAGCGATATACGCTTCCAAGAAACGATAATTGATTTGGGCAGAAGTTAAAGCCCCATTCATCACATCGACAACCGTGATTAGATATACAATAGAAGATCCTTTAATGAGTCCGATAAAGTTATTGCACAAAACAGGAACTGCAAAAGGAAACGCCTGGGGCAGAACCACGCGCCGTAACGTCTGCCATCTGGTAAGTCCAACAGAATACCCAGCTTCATACTGCCCATCATCCACCGAAATAAGGGCACTACGCATCGTTTCCGATATAACTACTACTGCATAGATGGAAATGGCAACAATACCAATATATGTTTTATCCATAAACCGCAAAGCATCTGCCCATCCGTACCATTGGGACAAGAAATCAAGAGGTTTGAGTATTAGAAAATTCATAATAAACAGATGCAGCACCAGCGGAATCCCCTTGGTTACTGGAATCAAAATATCTGCCAGTTTTGCTATGATTCTGATACGAAATCTCCTACATATAGCAATCCATGTTCCAAAAACGATCCCGATGAAAAGGGGAAGCACTGACAGCATTAGTGTCGTCGGAATGTATTTCACAGCAACTTTGAGGGAAGCAGCAACATATTGAAAATCAAAAATCATGCCATCACCTCCTATTCAAAATCAACCTTTTTTCAGCATGCAAAAACATTTTTTCCAATAGCAGACTTACTACGATAAAAACAACTGCAATTACAGCATACCCTTCCAATTCATGATAGGTACGATTCCCAATGGCCTGGGCCTGACCGATCATATCTAAGATACCAAGAGTAAAAGCAAGAGACGTAGATTCAAACGTATTTACAACTCGAGTTCCAAAAACAGGAAATGCAATTAGAAATGCCTGAGGCAATATAACGCGACGAAGTGCTTGCCAGCGACTTAATCCGATAGAATAAGCCGCCTCGCGCTGTCCCTGGGGTACACTTAAAATAGCCGAACGAATAATCTCTGAAATAAACGCCGCATTATTGAATCCGTAAGCGGCTAAAACAAAGTACAATTTTTCCCACTGATTAATATCGATTCCCATTGCATCCAGCAAAAGCGGCAGCCCATAATAGACAATAAATAATTGGATGATTATCGGCGTTCCACGGATAAAAGATACATAGACTACGGCAATATGGTTGAGTACAGGTATCTTGTAAATGCGGATTGCTGCAATTAGCAATCCTAATAGCATGCCTACTGTAATAGAAAATACTACGATCAGTAATGTTATATGAAAGCGGGATATAATAGCAGGGAAATATTCAAAAACCAGCTTTATGTCAAATAGACTTCCCACTTCCTCATCCCCCTTCTTTCGTATTTTTCAAAATATCGATACTCATTACGAATCGATTTTCCATTGAGGACCATATCCTTATTCCACATTATAATCCGTATTTGTATATTCAAAAGACAACTTAGACAGCGTTCCATCTGCCTTCATTTCTTTTAAGACCCTATCAATATCATCCCTCAATTGAACCTCATTTTTGCTGAGAATAAAATATGCCTGTGATTGGCTGAACAAACCATCCTCGATAATTCCCAATCCACCGCCAAAGGCTTCATTGTTACGGTTGAATGTTTTCTTTGTCATAACGCCGGCATCCAATCGCCCGTTGACAATGTCATCATACACCACGCTGGCTCCGCTGGAGGTATATACAATATTAATCTTTTTATCATGTCCCTGATTGTATTTTTCCAGGAGAGCTGCCGTATTGCTTCCCTGTGTATAAACGCTAATATATAAGTGAGCCACTTAAGCAGAAAACGCTCACGAAAAAATGAGCCACCTTAAATAAAAATAACCTTTAAAATAGACGTAAGGAAGTCTGTTTTGGAGGGATAAAAGGTGGTCATCACATTGGAAGACTATGCTGAAATACGCAAACTATTTAATTTTGGTACCAGCAAACGCGCAATCGCCAAAAGACTTGGCATATCAAGAAATACAGTAGATAAATACTGCCAAGGTGACACTGCTCCGTGGAACAAAAAGGCCTACAATCGCCAATCGACAATCATCAGTGATGAAGTAATGAATTTCATTCAACAGTGCTTAGAGCAATCTGGTAATATGTCAAGCCCATAAAAAATAAGTTTTGTAAGTAATCCGCAAAAAATGGGTGCACTAAACAAGCCTCTTCTTCAAGCCGAAGAAAAAGTAAATAAATGGGATCTATTAACTTTGGCTTACTCTACTTGGAGAGTAAAGCTGATGGTTGGCCAGCAATCCAAAAATCAGCCGG